>NZ_FMTT01000091.1 GCF_900100345.1 Paenibacillus tianmuensis
AGATCGCCTCTTTCTCGAATCGCTTGGTGGTACAAACGATTCTACAGCAAAGGCGATCTTTTTTCTACCATTTAGTGGTTAATCAACAGGCCTGCAACAACCCTGATCAATTCGCTTGTTTTTCTTTCGCGTTTTTTCTCAAAAATAGAGACACAACAACCGCAATAATCGAAAAAATGAAGCCAAGCATGAACGTGTCGCTGTAGCCCGCAACGGACGCCGTTAATTGTGCGGTCGCATCATTTGGATTCGCGGATTGCGCCAAGTGACTCTGGGAGCGCGCAGACATGGTGGCGATAAACAAAGATGTGCCAATCGCTCCGGCAACTTGCTGTAATGTACTGAAAATGGCAGATCCATGCGCATAGTATTCAGGCGTAATTTTATTCAGTCCATAGGTTTGGACGGGAACCAGAACGAGCGCCACTCCTAGCATTAACAGGCAGTGCGTTAAGATGATTTGCAAGGTCGACGAATCTAGTGTGAGTCTGGTAAAAAGATACAACGCAATGCTGACGATCAATAGACCCGGAATAATAATGACCTTAGCGCCAAATCGATCGAATAGCTTTCCTGTAACAGGAGACATCAGCCCATTGACGACACTTCCGGGCAGCATGATGAGTCCGGATTGAAAGGCGCTCACCAGCAACACGCTTTGCAAAAGCATTGGTAATAAGCTGGTTGTGGCGAACATTGACATCATAACAACGATCAAAAGTATAATCGAGAGAGAAAACATCGGAAATTGGAACGTACGCATTTCCAAAATCGGATTTGAAATGCGTAGTTGCCGAACTACGAATAAAATCAAAGCCAGGCTGCCAATGATCACTGACCCATAAACTTGCGGATCTGACCAGCCTTCATTTCCTGAAGCGCTAAATCCATACACAACACCGCCAAAACCTAATGTCGATAAAATGATGGATAGCACATCAACCTTGGGTTTTGTAAGCACGGTTACATTTACAAGATAATAATAACCAATGAGGATGGAAATGATAGTAAAAGGAATCGTGATATAGAACAGCCAGCGCCAATCCAAAGCTTCAATCATGATACCTGAAAGTGTAGGTCCGATCGCAGGGGCGAATGTAAATATTAAAAAGAGCACCCCCATAATCGTGCCCCGCTTTTCCGCAGGGTAAATAATTAACAACGTATTCATCAGCAGCGGGAGGATTAGCCCCGTACCAATCGCTTGAATCACTCGTCCAGCTAATAGCAGCGCAAAAGTGGGTGATATTGCAGCGACGATCGTACCCATTAAAAAGGTAACCATAGCTGCAGAAAAAAGCTGTCTTGTCGTAAGCCATTGCTGAATTAGAGCCGTTATGGGAATGAGCGCACCGACAATCAGCAGGTAAGCCGCAGTTAGCCACTGTATCGTGGTGGCGCCGACCTGAAACTCGTTCATCAGCACAGGCAAGGCATTGCCTAGCAACGTTTCGTTTAATGTCGCCACAAATGCTCCCATCATGAGAGCAACCATAATTGGCGTTCTCTTCACTTTCTGTAAATTTAAATCCATGTAAGTCCCTTCCTTTCGTGCTGTATAAGTTGAGTCATTTCCTATTATAGTGATCATGTGTACTGCAAAATATATTCAATATATCGATTTTAGGCAGTTAAGAGATAAAATCAAAACAATGTCTGAGAACTTCGTAGAAAAAGAGGAGCATTAGGGATGGATTTGAGAAAGCGCCGCTCCATGGAATGGTTATGGAAAGCCCTGTTTGAGCTAATGACGGAAAAAAAGATGTTATTTTCCAAAATTACGGTAGATCAAATTTGCGACAAAGCCATGGTCCATCGTTCTACGTTTTATAAGCATTTCGAAGACAAATTCAGATTGCTGGAGTATGGGCTGCATCAACTGATGGAACGATACTGGGATACTCCAGTAGAAAAAAGAATGTTAGAGCCGTTTCTTTGGTCCGATGAATTTTTTGAGGGTTCCGAGTCTCACAAGTTAGTGCGTTCGCAACAAAGCGATGAGCTTTTCTTTGATTGCATGACGACTTACTCCATGCGATTATTGAAGAAAGACGCATTAAAGTTCATCGAACAACAATCCAAGACGATCGATATCCCGCATGACTTGTTAGCCGAATTTCATGTGTCCGCGATGGTTACTTTAAGCGCATGGGCGCGTAAACATCTGAATCGGGCAAGCCCAGCGCAGCTGGATCACTATTTTCATAGATTAGTGAATGAAAATATTTTTGAATAAGGCAATAGAGCGAGAAAAAACCAGCTCATATCCGTCAAGATATGAGCTGGTTTTGCTATGCGTTAGTTAGTCTAATTGCGGGGGCACCTGATTTTAGTGCTCATGGCGTATGACTTCGTTGAAAAGTACTCCGTTAGACTGCTAATGTATTATGTCATCAGCAGTAATTGCAAATAATGCGTGGTCTTCCCATGTACCGTTAATTTTTAAATATTTTTTGGCCAAACCTTCATTTCTAAATCCTGCCTTTTCTAAAACTCGGATAGATGGCAAGTTCCTCGGCATGACTCCAGCTTGAACACGATGCAAGTCAAACTCGTTAAATGCAATTTTCACACATAATGAAACTGCCGTCGTTGCATAGCCTCGACCGTTATGTTTTCGATCAATGTAATAACCCAAATTTGCATTTTGAAAAGGACCGCGAGCAATACCGGTTAATGCTATTCTTCCGACAATTTCATCTGTCTCTTTAAGAAAGATTCCGTAAATGTAAGATTGGTCATTGAGTGCCCCTTGAATACCATTTGCAATTTCTTTTTCTTGTCCTTCAAGGGTAAAATGTGATTCATCTCTAATCGGCTCAAAAGGTTGATAAAAATCCCGGTTTCTTAATTTCAAGTCAAATAGAGCGCCTGCATCCTTCCGCTCAAGATGTCTTAAATAAATGTTATTGCTATCCAAATCATTTTGCTCCTTCCTAAAATCAGTATGAAAAAGAAAGATAACATATTTACAAGTAGAAATCAAAAATACCGGGAAATGTTGACGAATGTTCGAAGCAATCGTACAATTTGATCTGTAGAATTCTACTTTGATCTGAAAGTGTGAGAGTAGTTATGTATGAAGTCATCCGGAAGTTGAGAGTGTCAAGAGGACAATTTTGGGGAATTGTAATGGCTGTATCCATCTTTTTAGTAATTGCAGGGTGTAGTGACAAAAAGATGACTTTCGATCAGAAAATATGGATAGAGGCAAGGGATAATGAATCGTGGGAACTTCGCCAAAAAATGGCACAATATCTTATAGAAGAGCAAACACTCGTTGGAAATGATAAAAATGAGATAATCCAGCTACTTGGAAAACCTGAAGATTATTCAGATGTATCAAAGAATGAAATGTATTATACAATTGATTTATTTTATGGATATGATATTGATCCAGTGAGAGTTGAATACCTTGTTTTTTCATTGGATTCGAATAACAAGGTAACTAAATATGTCAGGAAACTCGCATTAGGAGGACTATAAACATGATGAACAAAAACTATGATATTCTTGAAATATACAATAATTACACCGATTTAGAACAAGAAAAGCTAATCGAACTGAAACAATTGATTATGAATGTTGCTAATAATTTGGGAGATAAAACCAGGCCTGTTGATTAACCAAATTATGTAATCTAAACAACCCTCTGGGGGTTATGTGTCTGCACAATATATTGAATCTTTATAAGCCATTCAGC
>NZ_FMTT01000095.1 GCF_900100345.1 Paenibacillus tianmuensis
TGCCTGTCTGTTCATGTTTCATTACTTATTCGACAAGTAGGTATGAATTTCCTTACCATAGATTTCTAAGGTCTTTAGTTCAACTTATATAGATTTGGTAGCCAAGCAATGTTTTATATAGATCTCAGTTAACCGCAAACCCACTAAAATTAATTCATAGAAATTGCATACTCTATATTGTCGACTACCTGAAAGTCCAACTATATTCATACAATTCCCAATAATTAAATCACTTTCATCATCTACAAGTGAATATTTAAACATGATTACTCCTCCACAAAATTTAATTGTTCATAAATATGAGATTTTTGAAATCTCCGTCCCAAGTCACTACTGTTCCATCTGGGACACTGCATTTCGCATCCGCATGTAAGGGTTTGGCCAATTTGCTTTTCATGGGGGGATATCTTTTGGCGCAGTTGAACGTACGGCGGATGCTTGTCCGAAAGCTGGCAGCAGCTTATTTCACTTCCTGGGCAATCGTCCTTTGGGTTTCCTTTCCTAGTATAGCGTTAGGAGGAAGCAACTGGAACGCGGCTGAAAATTATTTGTCATTGGCGCTCATCATTGCGTCATACGCAGTTCCCGCTATTTTTCTCTACGGAGTTCTAGTTTCTTCGCTCCTCGAAGCATTATCGGTTAAGCTAAAAGTGAAAGGACCCAGCGAGGCGTTGGTATCCGGTTTGCTCCATGCCACCTTTGGACTTTGCTTTGGCTTCGTGCTTCAGTCTTCGCTATTCGGCATCATGGGGGGAGGAGCGGCGATACTTTTCTTTAGTTTCGATCGAATTCTCATTCGTGCTATCCCGATTCTTAAGAGGAAGACCCGAGTGATCGCCTTTATTACTCCCGTGCTACTGTTTGTTCTCATAGTAGGTGCGATCAATGCCACATCGCCGTCGAAGCCGCCGTTTACCGCAAAAGATGCTGTACAATTTGCCACTTCCGGCAGGGGTACAACTATTGACCGATTTCCCAAGGAAGAAGGAGTCGTTAAGTTGCAAATCGACGGCTATGACGTTGAGC
The DNA here is from genome assembly GCF_900100345.1 of Paenibacillus tianmuensis. GTDB lineage: Bacteria > Bacillota > Bacilli > Paenibacillales > NBRC-103111 > Paenibacillus_G > Paenibacillus_G tianmuensis. Next base: position 1,027 of record NZ_FMTT01000095.1, read on the forward strand.
GGGAAACGAAGGTAGAAGAAACGGCCGAGAAGGAAATCTATAAATTGGTGTTCACGGAGCATTGGCGTAAGGGAGAGGAGAGCGGTCAATATCAGATGATCTATGAGGTCAGCCGCGGAAGCATGGGAGTCCAAAGAGGAAATGGTGCTGAGCCTCCGTATCTGCGTCCAGCCAAGGCGGCCTGATGGCTTTACATAACAAAATAAAAGCAGCGGCGGTTTGCCGCTGTTTCATTTTTAGGGCAGACAAATGGAGTGGACGACTCGGTAGGACAAGGGACGCGAGGAATAGCGGACTGACCGCAGGAAAGCAGCATTGTGTACCGTGCGGTGAGCTTGCCTAGCTCCCGCAGGCTTAGTAGTGGTCCATAATCAGCTGCGTTTTCAGCGAATCCTTGGCCAGAAACCAGCCTTTGCTTTGCAGATAAGTTACCAACTCGTCGTGCTTCTGCGAGGCGGTCTCCCGGTCGTCCGTTTTGAACGAAATTTCGACGACGTTCTCCGTACCGGTGCCTGTTGCGCTGCGGATCGGCCAAACCTCGATATACGTTTTCAGGCCGTCCCACGTGCCGGTGTACCGCTTGGCCAGAACCGGGCCGTAGATACGGGCGCCTTGAAGCTGTTCGGTGCCCCAGCCGGCGTATAGCCACTTGTCGAATTTGCCCGGGGCTTTATCGATCAGCAGTTCGCGGGAATCTTTGACCGAAGGCAGATCCACGCCACTGTAGCCGGATTTTTTGGCTTTTTTGGAGCGCGTGATGCTGAGCGTCTTGTTCTGGTAGCCCCATTCCACCTGTGCCTCGTAGTTGGTGTCCGACGCGTCGAAGCCTTCTTGATTGGCCTTCGTCAGCGCCACATCGATGTTGCCGTTGACGATCGGGTACTGCTTCTTGTAGCTCAACTCGAAACCGCTATCGCCCTCCTTCTTCCGAATGCGCGGACTCCAGCCGTTTCCGTAAATGTCTTTGCCGTCTGTATCCAGAAACTGCACGTTCATCTTCGTCAACTTGTCTGGCATGCCGAACGCGCTGCGGACCTCGTTCTTCAGCTTGTCGTCCGAGCCCAGCACGGCACCCGGGGTCATCAGCAGCTTCACCTCGTAATCCGGCTCCATGTTGCTAGCGGCTTTTACAGGTGCGGCAGGAAGCACGGACGATACCGTCAAAGCGGCGGACAGGACGATCACGGACAGCGCCCCGATCCATTTGGATCGTTTGTTCATCATCGACAACTCCTTCATGTTTTGGAATAGGCTTACACGTTAGACTGTAACGACCGTTTGTTATCTAGATGTTAAGCAGATCTGTTGTTATTGTAAAGAAAAATTTGGAAATAATTGCTCCTAGCGCGGAAGGAGATGATTGAAAGCACTTGCAATTTTGGTACAGTTGATGTAAATTGGAATACACAATATTATGATAGCTCTAATGTAAGAATTGAAAAGCAACGATCAAGGACATGGAACGTGCGACCGGTTGCGCCAGAGAGGGCGTCCGAGGCTGAGAGACCCCCAACCGCCGTATGCTTCACCCACCTTGTAGCTGCAGCGGGGAACTGAGTTGGACGTATCCGCTGCCGGGCCTCCCCCGTTATCCGAATGAAGGACCGTACGCGCCCGGAATCCGAGGCACATGCGGTTGAACCAAGGGTGGTACCACGACACGTTTTCGTCCCTGACGAAGACGTGTTTATTTTTTTATTTGAATATCAAGTTACCTCAGCAAAAACCTTCACATACGAACGTTTGTTTGATACACTAATTACAAATAAATGTTCGGGAGAGATTGGCATG
>NZ_FMTT01000024.1 GCF_900100345.1 Paenibacillus tianmuensis
TTCCGTCTAACATCACAGGAAATGCAACGCTATGGTCCCCAAGCGAATAGTTCTGGTTATTTACGTAGTAGGCTCTACGCTTTAGAACCGGACGTTTTCCTTGCTTTTTCGTCTTGTTATGAATGCTTCGCGCATCTCGAATGGCTTGGTTCTTTACTGCGGATGGAAGTTTGGCATCGACATCCTTGGAGGTGAGCTTTGGAAAGGTGCCCGATGTTTCCGCTTGTTCGGTGAGGAGATTGACCGTTTTGATGTATTCGTCCCCCATCTCCTTCAGCAGGGAAACATCGTTTGGGCATATTCGAATTTGAACGGTTACGGTTTGCATCGCTTCACCCCCTTGTCTTTTGTTCTTCAACATAACGTTGGATGGTTTCGCTCGAAACATTCCCTGCCGTGCTGACAAAATAGGAACGTGTCCAAAGGCTTGGCAGCTGCTTCATGTGCTTAAATTCTTGGCGCAAACATCGCGAAGTTGTACCTTTCAATTTTACCACACAAAATGATAGTTGATGAGTGATACGGTTGTTGTCGTTCTTCTATATTGTTGTCCCATACACCGATTGCATCAGTTAAACATACAACTGCAACAACATGAAGGAATGTAGGACAATGCAGCTTTCTAAAGACAGCCCTTGTCCTAAGCCGACTCATCCCATGCCTAAAGGTAAGGGCTTTCTCGGCTAAGATCTGTAACGCCTGTCTAAAGCAAAAAACCATTGATTCCGGAAAAACCTCGGATTCAATGGTTTGTTTTTTCTGTAAGTTCGAATTGCAAGAGGGACTGGAATACGGTAGACTGTTTCGTGAGTTGAGCTTGTCTCATTTCCGGAGTTTATTTGCGACGTGCTGACGACGGGCATCGCGTGGGGCTTGGCACTAAATAAGGTAAGCATAAAGATACTAATGTACAAAGATGGAGAGTGAGTATAATTTTGAATCATGTCAAACCAATGGTTTATGAAGCAAAAACACTTTATGGTATCAGCCTGAAACACAGTTTAAAGGAAGACCAGACCGAGCATCTTGTGGATGCCATGAAGGCATATGTTAAGCAGTATGCAGAACCGAACTATCTCATTCAAATTTACATTTCAGATGATTTTACCGAAAACACAGATTTTATTACGTTTGTAGGAAGCGATCAAAGTGGACATTCCGACTTGAATGTATTGAATATTCCGAAAGGGGAGTATCTGGTTTTTGAGCATCTTGGCGACGAGTCGGAAATCGATCTGACTCATGCCGAGATCCAGCAATATCTGAAATCTCAACCGATAACCGTGACTTCCAATTTCGATTTTGAAAAATGGGAACCATCGACAGGCAAAATATTTGTATTTATTCCTTTAGACACTGCCGTGATCGAAGCCCCAGATACTATCGATAAAGTGCAACTGTTGGACATACCGTAAAACCCATTCCCCGCTTATACAATAAAGGATGCCTTCACCTCGTGTGAACGGCATCCTTTATTTCTCTATGGAGATAAGCTCTTCACTTTATCCAGGTTTTGAGTGACCTGCTTCAGCGTGTCGATGAATTGGGAATCTTCGATCGCCTTCCAGTCGATAGCACCGTTGTTGATCTGCTCTAGGTAGCCGTTAATCTCCTTCGTCATTGTCTCGTTATAACCGACCAACTGCTTATGAACGTCCTTGGCAAAATCGGGAGCTTGAAGCGTGTTGAATTTTGTAATCCGCTCCTTCATACCGGTTAATTCGTTCTTCAACGTCGTTCTGGCTTCGGGATCGGTGACCGCCTGCCCGGCAAGCGTCGGTAATTGCTCCGCAAACCGCGTCGTATCGTTGATAAAGTTGGTTGCTTCTTCCACATAGTTTAACGAATTGCTTACCTTGTCGACAATCCCGCAGCCTGACAACAGACCGACCGCAAACACAAGCAAAAGCATGACTTTAAGTTTCATACCCGGGCCTCCAACTTTTTTACAAGGTAATACTGCTCCAAGCCGGCTCCGGTTTCAAAAAACTATAAAGATTTCGATTCCTGAACCGGCCGTTAAAGCCCGTTGAGACAGTCACACCAAAAAGCCGACCATCCGTATGGGACATCGGCTCTTCGATGCTCAATGAGTTCTGCCTAATTAAGCCCGCGCGGCAAGTTCGCGCGCTCCACGATAAACGAGACGATATGGTCTACGCTCGATAACGATTCGATCATCAGGTCCTCCTCATCGAATGCTACTTGAAACTCCTGCTCCAGCCAGGCGATCAATCGGACCACCATAACGGAATCCAACACGCCCTGCGGGCCCAACAGCCGCGCAGAACGCTCCACGTCCGACGTACCGAGCAATTGAGCTACGATGGCCGTAACCTTTCGTTCAATTTCTTCACGATTCATTCTAAGGTTCTCCCTTCCGCTTGCTTAAAATGCCCCATCTTCACGCCAATCCAATCCGGTACGCAATAGGAGAGCGGTAACGGCAGAACATAGATCGAATCGTGCTCCCGCCTCTCCTTCCTTGTAAACCCCAAAAGCTGCAAAAGCATCAGCGCGGGCCGGTTGCGCCCTGTGGCCCGGTAGCTGCAAACCGCTTCAAGCATTGCCGGATGCTCCCGCTGCGCCAGCTTCAGCACCGTCCCGAGAAACGCGGTTCCAATGCCGCGCCCTTCAATGCGGCAAGAGATGCAGAACAACCGGATGACCAGCCGTTCCTCCTCATAGTCCAGCATGGCTGCCCCGACAAGGCCGTGGTCGCCGAACCTGTCCTTCAGCTCCGCGACATAAAGCCCCTTCGCCGGCGATTCCAGATAAGAGCGGACGACGTCCTCCGACATCCGCTCCGTGAAATTATTGAATTGATTCGTTCTTGCAGCCAACTCGAAGGCCCGGTCAAGATCCTCCTCGCGTGCAGTGCGTACCTCCAGCTCCATGAAGCAGGAGCGCAAAAAGTCTTCCCGCGTTCCGGCGAACCACTGCTCCGCCGTTTTCCGCTCCAGCCGGGAAAGCATCATCTCGCGTCGTTTCCCCGCCTCCTTCGTCAGCTTCTCGACTTGGAACTCGGGATATCCGGCGAGCTCCAGCGCCTCATGCGCACCGTAGACGGTCAGCTCCGGCAGATACGTTCCCGCCTCATAGCGTTCGAACGGATTGTCATCGATGAACGCTACCGCATCCAGCCCGATATTCAACTCGTTCGCGATCCGTCGGATGCCCTCCGCCTTGGTCCCCCAACCGATCTGGGGATACAGAAAATAACGGCCGATGCCTAGTTCCTCCAATTTCGCCATAGCTAGATCATGGTCGTTCCGGCTCGCTACGCTCTGCAAAATGCCGCGCCCGTCCAACTGCTCCAGCACCTCGCGAATGCCGGGATGCAGCGACACCTCTTCATCGTCGGCCAGCGTTCCGTGCCATAACGTTTCGTCCAAATCCCAAATCAGACATTTGATCATGCTACCTATCCTCCGCAGCCTAAGCTTCCTGATCCTGCACCTTGTACTCCATCGTCAGATGGGTCGGCGCGAAGCCGTAATTTTTATACAGCACGCGCATGGGCAGGTTGCTGACGTGTACGTGTCCGACGATGCGCCGGGCCTCCTGTCTGCCGGCAAACTCCATCCCCGCTTCGAATAAAGCCGTTACCGCCTCCGTACCGCGGCACGATTCGGCAGCGTAGAAGCTTTTGAACTGGATATATTTTTCTTTCGTCACGAAATTCTCTTTGAGCGTCATCCAGAGCCAGCCGGCCACCCGGCCTTCCAGCTCCAGAACGAGCATGCCTTCCCTTTCACGAGGAATCGCTTTTTCCAGCTTGCGCTGGTGGAATTCCAGATCCGTTACCGCCTCGCTGCCAAACGAAATGACGGAAATTTCCTTCTCAAATTCGGCTACCTGAACCAAATCCTCCTGCTTGATCGGTCGGATATTCATCTTGTCTTCTTCTCCTTTTTGAGCCATAAATTCGCCGTATGCTTATACGCTCTTCTTTTCGATCAATTGAAACGTATCGTTCTTACAATGGGGACACCCTTGATTTTTAAGCTGCTCGATCGTAGGCACGTCGCCTTGGAAACCGACCTGGACCGTTCCCCCGCACTGCTTGCAGCGGTAAGTGCGCAGCGTCCGCTTGACTTCGCCCGTATACAGCGCATCCTCGAAAGCGTCGGCGTATTCGGAACGCGTCTGCTCCGTCGTCTTCAGCACGATCATTTGGCTCTGGTTCGCGATCATTTCCGCGCCTTCGTACTCGTTAAAGCGCGGGTACGCCGCGCTGACCATGAGCCCCATCTGCACGAACTCCCGCTGCATCGCCAGCATGAACTCCGGCGACTTATGGGCAAAAGAAAAGAAGATCGGAGCCCCTTTCCTCTTCTTCAAGCCGCTGATGCCGCGGGAAAGAAACAGCGTCATGCCCTGCAGCGTATACGGCGGATCGGTGAAGAAGCAGTCGTATTGTCCCTGCCATTCCTCGGCCAGCGGCTGCCGCAAATCCCAGTGGCGGCATTGGATGGGCAGCCCCCCCCTGGCTGCGGTCTCGCCGATATAGCTCAGGAACCGCTCGTCAATATCGACAACGTCGATCCTCGTCTTCGAATGTCCCGCCGGGAAAAGCTTCCGAAGCAGAAGGCCGATCGACACGCTAACCAGATCGTCGTCGCCGATGCAGAGCACACGCTTTCCAATCAGCGCCTGCTGCTTCAAGCACAGGACGGCCCGGCGCAGACTCGTTTCCACGGTACATTTTGATTGATCGATCTGGACGTCCACCTGCGGCCGCATGCGGAGTAGTTCCTGAAGCTCGCTTAGCACGTCGGCCAGCTCGGCTGTCCAATCCGCATCGCCCGCCATCAGCTTCAGGTACAGACTTTTGTTTATTCCGCCGTATCCCAGCTCTTGCTCAATCCATGCCGTTCCCGCCCTGCTGCAGCGCGTCCCGTTTTCTTGCGTCAGCGCGCCTGCCTTGACAAGCTCTTTCTTGATGGCCGCGGCTACGGGAACGGGCAGCAGCGTCTTGCGAGCCAGCTCCTTGGTCGAGATGCCAGGGCTGAAATAGCATTCTAGCAAAAGCTGCTCGATGACGACGGTGCCTTCTTCCAGACGGACATTCGCGCTGACTTCATCCAAATAATTTTTCATTTCGATCCTCCGATTCGGTTTCGATGGTAACGCCCGATACGTGCTTGCGTCCCATTAATTTGCTTTTTTTGCGGAATTCTTCGTCTCGGACACGGTGTCCAGATCAATTGTCCGGATAGAGCTCCTTGCTCGGTGTCGAGTTTCAGCCGCTCCTGGTTGATTTTGAACTTCTGGTTTTAGACTATCACACCTATATTGCCCCGGGCATCCTCGGTTTCAAACACAATGCCGGTACGGCCCAAATAAGCGATGTACACGCAATCGCCGAGCTGGAAGCTTCCGAACGTTGCAATGCTTTTTCATTCATAGGAGATATCTCCTTGTACGAAAATAAAAAAAGCAGAGAATGAACGTACGTCATTCTCTGCCTTTTTATGTCATGCCTAAGTAAGAGCGCCCGATAAAACAGAAAATCCGCGCTGAACTCAGCACGGATGATAGGCGCAACGATTAGGCATGTACCTATGGCATTGTATGATATCCGTTGTTCTTAATTAATTCCGAGTCTACCATAAACTCATGACAAAATAAACCTTGCGGAACAGCAAAATTCAGCCGTGAATTTCCAGTATCCTCATTATGGAATTGATTAGTTAAGAACGACCGCCGACATCAACATCTCTCCCTAGGCAATAATTAAGCTTACTATATCTTACGTCCCCGGAGAATGTCAAGCGCTGTGAAATTCGCAGTGCATTCCGGATCATTCAAGCCGGTCGATGCCGGTCACCTCAACCCTCATGCCCCGAACTGCGCCCGGTGCAGGCGGCTGTATGCGCCCTCCGCAGCGAGCAGTTGCTCGTGATTGCCCTGCTCGGCAATGCCTTGGTCTGCGACCACCACGATCCGGTCGGCGTTCTTTATCGTCGCCAGCCGATGGGCAATAATCAGCGTCGTCCGTCCTTCCGACAGCTCGGCCAGCGCCTGCTGAATGGCCGCCTCCGTCTCCGTATCGAGCGCCGACGTCGCCTCATCAAGTATGAGGATCGGCGGATTTTTCAGGAACATGCGGGCTATCGAGAGGCGCTGCTTTTGCCCGCCGGACAGCTTCACCCCGCGCTCGCCGATCAGCGTATCAAGCCCCTTGGGCTGGGACAAGATCAGCTCTTCCAGCTGCGCCCGGCGCGCGGCCTCCCAGATTTCCTCATCCGTCGCTCCCAGCTTGCCGTACGCAATATTTTCGCGGATCGTCCCATCGAACAGGAATACGTCCTGCTGCACGATGCCGATGTGCGAGCGCAGCGATTGCAGCGTCATCTGCCGGATATCGATGCCGTCGATCGTAATGCTTCCTTCGTCGACCTCGTAGAACCGGGGCAGCAAGCTGCACAGGGTCGTCTTGCCTGCGCCAGAAGGTCCGACGAGCGCTACGGTTTCCCCTGCGCGAACCGAAAGATGAACGTCCTGCAGCACCTTCTCCTTGTTCTCATAGCCGAACTTCACGCCGTTGAAGCGGATATCCCCCTTCAGTTGCTCAACATGACGCGCATCTGGCGCATCGTCCACATCGGGGGCGGTCTCCAGCAGCTCCAGATACCGTTTGAAGCCCGCAATACCTTTCGGATACGTCTCGATCACCGAGTTGATCTTCTGGATCGGCCCGAGGAAGACGTTGGACAGCATGACGAAAGCGATGAACTCCCCGTACGACATTTTTTTCTGGAGCACAAACCACGTGCCGCAGACGAGCACGAACAACGAAACGAGCTTCATCAAAATATAGCTGAACGACGAATTCCACGCCATGATCCGGTAGGTCAGCAGCTTGGTCATCCGAAACCGGCTGTTGTTCTCCGCGAAGCGGGCGATTTCATGCTTCTCGTTGGAAAACGCCTGCACCACGCGAATGCCGCTGATATTGTTTTCGACCCGGGCGTTGTAGTCTGCGATGTCGGCGAACATGCGCTTAAAGGCGCGCGACATTTTTTGGCTGAAGTACAGAGACAAGTAAATCATCAGCGGGATGATAATAAAGGTCAGCACCGCGAGCTGCCAGTTGATGTTCAGCATAATCCCGAAGGCTCCGGTCAGCGTCATGACGGCAATGAACAAGTCTTCGGGGCCGTGGTGGGCGATCTCCCCAATGTCCATCAAGTCGTTGGTCATCCGGGAGACGAGATGCCCGGTCTTGTTGTTGTCGAAGAAGCGGAACGACAGCTTCTGCACATGGTCGAACAGCTTCTTGCGCATATCTGTTTCGATATTGATGCCCAGCATATGCCCCCAATACGTCACCACGTAGTGCAGCGCAGCGCTGATCGTATAAATGCCGAGCAGGCCGAGGCAGCCCCACAAAATCCACTCCCATTTGCCGCTCGGCAGCAGATCGTCCACCACCCGGTTGACGGCGATCGGGAAAATCAGCTCCAGCAGCGCCGCAATAATCGCGCAGGAGAAATCCAGCAGGAACAACCCTTTGTAGGGTTGATAATAAGCAAAAAAACGCCGAAGCATAGGCAACCCTCTCTCTCGATTCTCTTCTTAATGATATAAATGAGACTCATTCTCATTGCCACACCTCATTGTAGGCGGCGTACCAAGAGATGGCAATGGACAAACGCGACGGTTTTTTTGCACAAAATTAAAAGGGAACTTGTCCGAAGTTTTGTACAAAATGAAGCGGCCGTTTTTCGTTTGTCCATTGAGTACCGAACAGGTTCCTTATATGATGGTTTCTGAAACGATAATGAGAATCATTATCTATAATTCTTACACCCTGTCGAAGGAAGGTAACCTCATGAAAGCGGCAAGAAAAGTCATTCATCTGTTCGTCATCGTCCTAAGCTTGGGAGCGCTGTTGGCTATGGCGGCATGCGGCGCACAAACCGCAGCTCCTCCCGCTTCCGCTGGACAAACCGCTGACTCGCCCGAAGCCAATGCGCCTGATACACGCAAGTATACGGATTATAAAGGCAACGAAGTGCAAATTCCCGTGCAGCCGCAGCGCGTCATTTTTGCGGGAGAGACGTTCGGCGATTTGCTGGTTCTCGGTGTCGACGCCGTCGGCGCGCAGTTGTCTTCGATCAAAGATCATGTCTTCGAAAACCGGGTGAAGTCTATCGAAGATGTCGGCTTCCCGATCAATCTGGAAAAGGTGCTGGAGCTGAAGCCCGACTTGATCCTTGTGGCCAGCACCGACACGAAGCAATACGAGCAGCTTTCCAAAGTCGCTCCTACCGTCATGTTCGATACGTTCGCCCCGTTGGACGAGCGTATTGCGGTGCTGGGGGATTTGCTCGGAAAGCAGCAGAAGGCCAAGCAGTGGCTTGCCGATTTCAACGCGAAAGCGGAGGCCATGTGGAAGCAGCTCCGGGCGGACGGCATGAAGGACGGAGAAACCGCCTCGGTGTTTACGTATTATCCCGGCGACCGGCTGTTTGTCATGGCGCGCGCCGGGCTTCCGCAAATGCTGTATCATCCAAACGGGTTCAAGCCTACCCCGATGATTCAGGACGTGCTAAACGGCAGCAAAGGGTTCATGCATATCTCGCCGGAGCTTCTGCCGCAGTACGCCGGAGACCGGATTTTCATTCTCATTCCGGCCGCCGGTCTGGAGGATGCGCGCAAATCGACGGACGAATTGATGAAAAGTCGCATATGGCTTGATCTGCCTGCCGTCAAGAACGGCCGCGTCTATTCCATCGATATTTCAAAATCCGACAGCGACGCCTCGACGAGGGAATGGATGCTGGAGGAACTGCCTAGAATGCTTCGCAAATAATTTACCAATTTATGCGGGAGGTTCCCGGAAGCTTTTCAAGCTGTTATTGAAAAGCTTCTTTGTTTTTTATACAATAGATTTTAATTGATAATCATTCTCAACCACTGAAGGAGGAATGTGCGATTGGGCTGCGAATCTGCGAACGCCTCTTCCCTGCGCTCTTTGTTGTTTCATCTGTCGGATATCGAGCGAATCCATCGGCCGGTCGGATGGAAATCCGGGAAACAAACGGCCGCTCACCATACGATGCTGATCTTTACCACCGGACAGGGCCGCTTGGATGCGGACGACAGCCGCTATCACTTCACTCCCGACAGGTGCTTCTTATTCGCTCCTGGGGCTTCGTATCGACTGGAGAACGAATATGACGACGCGCTCCGTTTCTACAAGATCACGTTTACGGCCGTTCGGATTGGGAGCTCTTCGCACGAAACGTTTGCCGGAGAGCTTTTTCCGGAGCGCCGCGAGCTGACCGCGTATCCGTTCTCCCGGCTAGTCCGGTTAACGGAAGAGCTGTACGCCGGCCGGCCCGACCCATGCGATATCGCTTGGTTCAAGCAGCAACTGCGGTTTCAGGAGTTGCTGGGCTTTGTCATCGAGCACAATCTCCATTCGGAGCGGCCGCTCAGTCCGACGCAAGCGGTCGAAAGCACGGTCCGGTACATACAGAACCATTACATGGATAACATCACCGTCAAGCAGCTAGCCAGTCAGGCGCAAGTGCCGCACTGGCAGTACACCCCGATTTTCCAAGAGCTGACCGGCAGGAAGCCGCTCGATTATTTGACCGAGCTGCGGATTAACCGCTCCAAGCAATTGCTGCTGGCTTCGACAGCTCCCTTAAGGGAAATTGCCCAACAAGTCGGCTTTCGGGACGAGTACTACTTTAACCGCCGCTTTCGTCAAACGACGGGCATCGCGCCGAAGCAGTATGCCCGTCTGGCGAGCCGTACCGTTCTGGTCAGGGATTGGACGGGGCACGAGGTCGAAATCCCCGAGCAACCGGAGCGGATCATTTATTACGGGGAAACGTTCGGGGATCTGCTGGCGCTAGGCGTTAAAGCGATTGGCGGCGGCATTTCATTTTATAAGCAATCCTTATTCAAGAGCAAGCTGCGGGACGTACACGACATTGGCTTTCCGATGAGGACAGAGGTCCTTGCGGCGCTGAAACCGGATTTGATCATCTTGGCCAGCTCCGACGAAGCGCAGTATGCCCGCATTTCCAAGATCGCTCCCACGCTGACGTTTAATTCGTTTGCGCCGCTCGATCATCGTTTGCGCACGCTCGGCCGTTGGCTCGGGAAAACGCGCGAGGCGGAGCGGTGGCTGAAAGTCTACAACGCCAAAGCGGCCGCCATGTGGCAGCAGCTTCGCTCCACGATTGAACCGGGGGAAACGGCCTCCGTGTTTATTTACGATCATGGCAAGCGCTTATTTGTCATGGGAGCCGTCGGTCTTTCGTCGGCGCTTTATCACCCTTACGGCTTTCGGCCTGCCGGACACATTCAGGAAGTGCTGAATGCGGGACAAGGATTTACGGAAATATCTGAGGCCAGCCTGCCCGCGTATGCCGGGGACCGTATTTTCATGCTGCTTCCCGCTAGCCCCGAGTCGGTACAAGCAGCGGAGAAGCTGATGAGCAGCCCGCTTTGGCGCTGCCTGCCCGCCGTTCGGAACGACCGCGTCCATCTGGTGGATGCGGCGCAGTGGAACTTCGGCGACGCCTTCACCAGAGCGAAGCTGCTTGAAGCGCTGCCCCGCTGGCTTACCAAAACCTCGTAGGATCGGGCAGACGTAAGTGGATTATCGATGCCGGGCATTCAAAACAAAAAAGCGGCGGTACGGAGCGAAAATCAAGCTCCGAACTGCCGCTTCCTCATTATAATGCTCCCGTCGTGTGCTTAATGACCACGTCGATCATACGTTCCCAATCGTCGTTTCTGGTTTACATAATAAATGATGTGAACTGAACACCGCCGCCAAGGTGCGTTAATGTGCGGCATCTCTGACATAGTCGCTTGGATTCACGCCATACGTCTTCTTGAATAAGGCCGCAAAATGGCTGAAATTATTATAGCCTACCAGAGACGCGGCTTGACTGACGTTCAGCGAGCCTTTTTCCAGCAGCAGCCTGGCTTTCTCCATCCGCTGCTGGCGGACGAATTCGAAGACGGTCATCCCGAACACTTCCTTAAAGCCGATCTTCAGTTTGTAGTCGTTGAGGCTGATTTTGCGCGATAAGGCAAGCAGGCTGGGCGGCTGAGCCAGCGTCTGCAGCAAAATATCTCTGGCGCTGTAGATCTTGTCGATATCTTCCGTTTTCAAGCTGGAGCCTTTCCTTGCACGGCCGTCGTTCGCTTCGTAAATAAACGACGCCAGCAGTTCGAGGCACTTTCCTTCCAGAAAAAGCCGCTTAGCCGAGCCGCTGTACGGGCAGCTCTGCAGCTGCTGCACCAGAACTTGAAGCTTGGGACCGATCAAATCTTCAAAGCAGAAGAAAGACTTCTCCATCCTGACACCCAATTCTTGAAAAAGGGGCTGCCAGAGCCGGGCGTCCATACGCAGCTCTGCTTGCACGATCCGTTTATTTTTTCTGTGTTCCATATGGATACGGACATCGTTAAAGTAAACAAGCTGCGCGGAGCCGGACTCGTTCGATATTTCCCTCTGCTGCCCTTCAGCGGACCAGCAGCCGCTGCCCTCGATATTCAGCGCAAGTTCCAGATGCGGATACCGAACGCCCATATCGAAGGTAACGTCCTCTCGCCAGATCATATCGCTCAACTGCAGCTCCATGCCGTCCCGAAGCTGGATGAAGCTAAATTGCCCTTCGCCGTATTCCGGCGCGAGCTTGCCCGTCTGCTCGTACGGCTCCTTCTGCGGAACGGCGTTCAAATAGCCGCATACGTTCGTTGTCATATCGTGAAGCTCGGCAAACTCGGCCTGAATGTTCATCGGTTCCCCCTGGCGAATCTCTACAATGACACAGGATCACACTTGCGTATGTGACATTGATAATCATTTTCATCAAAATACAGTATATCATAACCCACATACGATTCAACAAAAAAAAAATCCAGCACAAGGCTGGATTAGAGATTGCAAAGAGTGGCCGGTCACCGACTGCGGATGCTACGTTGCCGATCAAGAAGAAATACTCCAGCCTCCGGTTTGCTGCTGCAAATTCCAGAGCCGGGCGTATAAACCTTCGCGCTGCAGCAGGTCGTTATGCCGCCCCTGCTCGACCACGCGGCCGCCGTCTAGAACGATGATGTTGTCGGCATTCTTTATCGTTTTCAGACGATGCGCGATGACAATGACTGTCCTTCGTTGAACCAGATGATCGATCGCGCGCTGAATCTCTACCTCGTTTTCCGGGTCCAAGGAAGCCGTCGCCTCGTCCAGCAGGACGATCGGCGCGTTCTTCAGAATCGCCCGCGCGATGGAAATCCGTTGCTTTTCCCCGCCAGATAACGTGCTGCCTCCCTCGCCCACCATCGTATCGTAGCCTTGCGGCAGCTTCATGATAAACTCGTGGCAGCAAGCCAGCTGGGCCGCTTCCTCCACCTCCAGCTGTGTCGCGCCGATCCGCCCGAAGCGGATATTGTTTCCGATCGTATCCTGGAACAGATAGACGTCCTGAAACACCATCGACACCTTGCGGAGCAGTGCTTCCGGGTCCATGCTCCGCATATCCTGCCCTCCGAGCAGCACCGTTCCTTCGACAGGATCGTAGAAGCGTGCTGCCAGCCGAAGAAGCGTGCTCTTTCCGCTTCCCGACGGGCCGACCAGCGCGGTGAACGAACCGGCAGGCATCCGGACGCTGATGTTTTTGAGCGTGGATTGCTCGTTGTAACCGAAGGTGACCTGCCGCAGCTCAACGTCGTGCTCTTCGGGAGGAAGCTCGCTACCCGTCATGCCAGATTCTTTCAGCAATTGGACGATACGTTCGCCGGCCTGCTCGTGATAGCGGAACTCTGCATAGTTCACAAGCGCGGTCGTGAGAGGATCGAAAATCCGCGTTCCGATGAGCAAAAACGTCACAAACGTCATCACGTCAAGCTTGCCGCCCAGCAGCAGATGAACCCCTACGATCACCATCAGGGTCAGCCCGGCGCGAATAAGAGCGATGGCGCTCAGCACGATCGGTCCAAGCAGCCCTTCGATCCGGATGCTGTGCCGCATCAGTTCCTTGAACGATTTTTCCAGCCGGACGAATCGCTCGCCCGTGATATTGTAAGCTTTAATGACCCGGATGCCATTCAAATATTCCTGAAGACGGTTTGCGGCGTCAATCTTGGCCCGCATATGGTTCGCCCCCAGCCTCCGCTGAATGCGGGAGGTGAGCAGAACCAGAACGACCGCCACCGGAAAAGCGGCAAACATGGCGGCCGCCATGCGCCAGTCCAGAATGGAGAGCCCGGCAAGGGCCAGCACCGGCATGACCAAAGCGCCGAGCATCTGCGGTACGAGATGCGAGAGGCCGTGCTCCACCAGCGTAAAATCGCCCATCATCATATTCGCCAAATCGCCGGGGTCGCGTCGGTTCAAGTAGCCGAGGGAAAGCTTCCGCAAATGCTCAGCCAGTTGAGCGCGCCCTTCGGCCGCCGTCTCATAAGCGCCCCGGAACTGGGTGCGGTATGCCGGCATTTCGCAGAAGAACAAAACAATCAGCGCAGCCGCCATGCCTCCGCACACCCACCAAAGCCCCGTTACATCCAGCGGCGCGCCCGGATGAACGAACGGCTCGAAGATCAGCCTCGCGCCTACGACCAGCAAAGCAAAAGGCGCAACCGCCATCAGGTTGGCGAGCGTCGTATACATTACCGGCTTGATCAGCTTTTTCGGCTGGCCCGCCGTAATGTTATGAAGCATACTCATGCCCTCACTCCTCCCG
Organism: Paenibacillus tianmuensis; assembly: GCF_900100345.1. GTDB lineage: Bacteria > Bacillota > Bacilli > Paenibacillales > NBRC-103111 > Paenibacillus_G > Paenibacillus_G tianmuensis. The sequence goes on from NZ_FMTT01000024.1 coordinate 13,725, forward strand.
TCTCGATCTGCCATTGTCCCGCATCCGTGTACGCCTTCCACATTCTGGCATACAAGCCGTTCGCGGCAACGAGTCCGTCATGCGTTCCCCGCTCTTCGAGCCGCCCGGCGTTCAGCACGATAATTTGATCGGCATCCCGGATCGAAGAAAGCCGATGCGCGATCACGATAACCGTTTTTCCCTTCATCAGCTGCTTAAGCGCCAGCTGCATCTCATGCTCGTTCTCAGGATCGGCGAAGGCGGTCGCCTCATCCAGCACCAGAATGGGGGCATCCTTCAAAATCGCCCGGGCCACCGCAATCCGCTGCTCCTCGCCGCCCGACAAGTACACGCCGCCTTCCCCGATCAATGTATCGTAGCCTTGGGGCAGCCTGCCGATAAACTCATGGCACTGGGCCGCCTTCGCTGCGGCGTACACTTCCTCCGGCGACGCTTCGGGCCGCCCGACGGCGATATTGTTATAAAGCGTGTCGTAGAACAAGAACGTTTCCTGAAAAACAAAAGCAACGGTGTTCATCAGATCGGCCGAGGCCATCTCGCGGATGTCTACGCCGCCGATGCGGATGCTTCCTTGGCTTACGTCCCAGAACCGGGGAATGAGATTGGCGACAGTGGACTTGCCGGAGCCTGACGGGCCGACCAGCGCCGTTACCTTGCCCTGCCGCGCGTTGAACGAAATATCGGACAGCGCTTCGATTCGGGAAGATCTGCCTTCCGCCCCATAGGAGAAGGAGACGTTATGGAACGTCAAATCGTACGCGTCCGGCTTTTTCAGAGCTTCCGGCTCCCGTACCGGCTCCTCCGCCAAAATACGGTCGATCCGCTCGACCCCCTCGTTAATATTGCGGAGCGAGGAGCTGATATTCATAATTTTGAACATGGGGGCGGAGATGCCCGGAGCCATGATCAGAAAGAACAGCAGAACCGAGGCGAACGCCACGCTCCCCGGGTCCCGGGCCAGCAGATAGACGCCGACCGGCAGTATAAACGCCGCAAACGAGCTGAGAATGACTTTAAAAATGAGATACCCGTTCTGAAATTGGTCCGTATATTTGACGCAATAATCGCGGTAGCGGATCATGTCGTCGTAAAACCTGCGAAACGAATGGACCGTCTGCCCGAACACCTTCACCGCCGGCATCCCGCGCACGTATTGAACCGCCGAGCCGCTCATCCGTTCCAAAGAATCGTGGTACATTTTGACGTGCTCCTTGCCATTTTCTCCCGTCGAGAACAGAATCTGCGCGATGAAAGCGGCTGCAATAGGAACGAGGCAAGCCAGCGCCAGCCATACGTTCAAGGCGAACATTGCGACGATCATCACAAGGGTCGTCACTGCCACATGAATGAGATCCGGGAGCTGATGCGCCACAAAGGTCTCTACTTTTTCCACGTTTTGCTCCAGCGTCTTCTTCACGGCACCGGTCGAGGTGCCGTTCAGCCAGCCCAGCGGCAGCCGTCCGATATGGTTGGACAGCTTGACGCGCAGACCGTACAAAATCCGGAAGGCCGCCATATGGGAGAACATCCCTCCTCCATACATCAGCAGCAGGCTTCCCAGCTGCCCTAGCAGCGCAACGATCCCCCAACGGATCATCCAAGACCCGTCGGCGGAAGCCGGATTCGTCGCATGCTCCAACAGCTCGCGGATAATAAAATATACCGATACGTAAGGAATCAGCATGCAGACCGCGCTCAGTGCCGACAAAATGCCGGAAACGATCAGCAGACCGCGCTTCTCGCCCGCAATCTCGAGCAGTCTTGCGATTCCGTTTTTTTGGTTCACATGTATCCCTCCCCTTCGTTGAACCCATTCATTGATAAACATTATCACCTGGGCTTTTCTTTGTCTCCCGGAGGACGGATTATTTATGCGGTTCTACGGATAAATCGCAAGCCCCCCCCTTATCGCCTCAAGCGGATTGATCTATGTTTTCGCCAGGCGCCTTGGATTCCCTGAAAAACCATTTCATCATCGGAGGCGTCACGAGGGTCGTCACCAAGACAACGACAATGAGGACGGCGAACATCTCTTTGCTCAGTAAACCTGCGTCCAGGCCCATGGCGGCGATGATCAGCGCGACTTCGCCCCGCGATACCATGGCTGCCCCGATCCCCAAGGAAGGTCTCCAGGAAAAGCCGGCAAATTTCGCTCCCAGCGCCGAGCCGACCAGCTTCGTGAGGATCGCTAGAAAGCTTAATACGACGATCAAGCCAAGATTGCCGGCAATTCCTGTGAACTCCGCCGTCACGCCGATGGAAGTAAAGAACACCGGAACGAAGATCGAGTAGCCGATCGTTTCGACCTTCTCGAACACCTCGTGCTTATATTTCGTGACGCTGATCGCCACACCGGCTATATAAGCTCCGATAATGGCGGCAATCCCTGCATATTCGGCCAAGTAGGCGTAAGCAAAGCAGATGATGAGAGCGGCCGATATGACCGCTTCGGTCACACGAAGAGGCGCGAACTTTTTCAGCACCCATGGAACGACCTTCCAAGCCATGAGAATCGCCCCGGCGAAAAAGATTACTTTTTTCAGGACAACGACACCCAGATTCACGTCTCCCCCTGCAAAGCTCATCACAAACGCCAGCGCAATGATAACCAGTACGTCATCAATGACCGCGGCGCCCAGAATCGTCGCCCCCGCCCGGGACTTCAGCTTTCCCATTTCCTTCAGCGCCTGCACCGAAATGCTGACGCTGGTGGCCGACAGCAGCAATCCCAGGAATACGGCCTGGATCGTTGGTAGCCCCATGACTTGCCCAGCCAAAAACCCTGCGACCAGCGGCACGACAATCCCCGCGACTCCCACATAAGCGGAAGGCTTCCCTGTATGCTTGAATTCCTCGACATCAGTTTCCAGTCCGGCAATAAACATCAGCAGAATCACGCCGATTTGACTGATTTCCGTTAAAATGTCGGTATTCGTGACGAGTCCGAGCACCGTCGGTCCCAAGACGATCCCGATCAGCAGCTTCCCGAGCACGGAAGGCTGTCCTAATTTAACGCTGAGGTCTCCTGCAATTTTGGAAGCAAGTAAAATGATAGCCAGTTGAAAAATAAGCATTATGACCGACCGCCCCTTCTGTTTGTTCATCGTGCTTATCCTGTGGGTATTCAGGTAAAAACATACAAAAAGAAGCCTATCGACCATAGCTGCTAGAATAAACATAGCAAAGCTAAGGTGACAGGCTCCTCCAGGTATGGCGTATTTGATTTTCCAAAGGATAGCTAACGTTACGATACTTATACGTAAGGATGCGATCCCGGTTTCAAAAATGGTGCAAGAAAAATCGTCGTGGGGTGATAACGCCCCCTGCGGCTATAGCTTGACCCGCTGCCCTGTCGCCCGGCTTTCGTTGGCTGCTTCGAGGAAACGGATGATCTCCAGCGTCTCCGTCAGCGGAAGGCCCGCTTCTCCCAGCCAGAACATCTTCATGACCTCGACCAGCAAGCTGGCGTAAAACGGTCTGCTGTCCTTGGACACATCGACAAGGCGCGGTCCTTCTCCGGTATGCAGCGTGACGCCGAAGCTTTGATCCGGCCGTCGGCTCCCCCGTACCGTGCCGATCCGCCCGTCCTGCCAGACGCCCGTAATGACGTCAAAATCGTCGTTCGCCGCCACGGCCACTTCCCGGCAGCCTGTGCCCATGGCGCGGTACAGCAGCTCGACCGTATGAATCCCGTACCAGTAGTACCCCGGCTGTGTCGGTTCGAGATACATCGGTCCGAAGGCATCGGCTCCCGTAATAACTCCGTCCGCTTTAGCCAGAGCGCTGACCAGCCCTTCGGCGTACCGCAGCGCGGAAGCGCTCATGACCGGAATATCGTATTGCTGCGCAAGCTCGGCGATTTCATACGCCTCCCGCGAGCTCAACGCAAGCGGCTTGTCGATAAATACCGGCTTGCCGTAAGGCGCGATGGCGCGAAACTGCTCCAGGTGCACCCGTCCGTCGGCCGATTCGAGCAGCAGCGCATCGACCGATTCCGCTACGGCTTCCGGCGTTTCCATGATGGACACGCCGTATTGCTCCCGCAGCTCTTGCGTAAAGCCACCGACCCGGTCGATGCTGAGCGGGAAGTCGGCGGAACCGCCCGGATAAGCGGCAATCACCCGTCCTCCCGGCACATGGTTGGCATCCGACGGGTCGTTCAGCAGCTTCGTAAACGCCGTTACGTGCGACGTATCGAGCCCGATGATGCCGATGCGCAGCGTCGCATCCATGCGTCTAGCCCCGCTTCCGGTAAGCTTCGATGAATTGAATCGCTTTGCGGATATCTTCCTCCGGCTGCTCGCCAACCTCGCGTTCGATCGTCAGATAGCCCGTATACCCGATGTCTTGCAGCGCTTGGAAGTACGCGTCGAAATCGACGGCTCCCTCGCCGGGAGGCAGCTCCCGGAAAAACTCTCCCGCGGTCACCATCCGCGCGATCTCCTCATGATCCATCGGCTTGAATCCGAGAGAGCCGTAGATGACACGAGGGTCCGCTTCGCGCACCCGGAGCCCGTCCTTCACGTGCGTATGGACGATATAGTCCTTCAGCGTGTGCACGCCTTTAGCCGGGTCGTCGCCGGTCACCATGACCATGTTCGCCGGGTCGAAGTTGACCGACATTCCTTTGGAGCCAAGGCTGTCCAGGAAGCTTTTCAAATGTGCGGCTGTCTCGGGGCCGGTCTCGATGGCAAAATAACCGCCGACGGACGAAGCATAACGGGCCAGTTGACCGCAAGCGTCCTGCATCTCGGCATAGATCGGATCGGCCGGGTCGGCCGGTACCAGCCCGATATGCGTCGTCACGATATTCGTGCCCAAATCAAGCGCCAAGTCGAGAATCCGCTTCGACTTTTCGATTTTGGCCGGGTTCGCTTCCTTGTCTTGGAAGCCGTGTCCGCCCAAATCGCCGCACAAAGCGGAAATTTCCAGTCCGATCGAATCGAGGTAAGCCTTGAGGTCTTTCCGAGCGGCTGCGTCCAGGTTCGCCGGGTCCATTTCCCCTTTGGTGGCCCAAATCTGCACGCCGTCGGCGCCAAGCTCCTTAGACTTTTGCAGCCCCGCACGCAGCGGCAGCTTGAAGCTGTCCGAGATGACTCCGATTTTGTTCGTCAATGCCATGACCGTTTCTCCTCCCTATAGTTCGATTTCGCGCCCTTGAGCGGCCGATTCGTAAATGGCGCACAGTATTTTCATCACTTCGACGCCGTCCTCCACCGGACTCCGAGTTTCCGTTCGTCCGAGCGAGCTGTCGATAAAATAATTGATCTCCTGTTGAAACCCGGCGACAAAATCGAACGAAGGATGGTCTACCTGCGGCGCGACGTTTAGAATCGTATCATGCTTCTCGGCGATGATCGCAAGCTCCGGCTCCAGCTCCGCTCCGCCCTTGTCCCCGTACAGCTTGACGGACAGCTCGTCCTTCTTCGCATGCAGTGTGAAGCTGACATCGACCATAAGACTCGCCCCGTTCTCGAAGCGGATGAGCGCATTAGCCATGTCCTCCACCGTGTTGAGCGCCCCGTTGTAATCCGCTGCTTTGTAGTATGTGAGGTGCTCCACGTTTGAGCGATTGCCGAGGCGATTATACGTATTGGCCGAAACCGACTTGACCTTCGGCTTGCCCATCAGGTACCAGCAAATATCGATAATATGCACGCCAAGGTCGATGAGCGGCCCGCCGCCGGAGCGCTTGATATCCGAGAACCAGCCGCCCGGGTTGCCGAGACGGCGCAGACAAGAGGCTTTGGCGTAATAAATCTCGCCCAGATCGCCCGCATCGATAAATTTTTTCAAAATTTCCGTATTGCTGGCGTACCGGCGCACGAAGCCGACCTGCAGCAGCTTGCCCGTCCGCCGTACCGTTTCTTCGACTTTCAAAGCTTCGGCCACCGTCTGACACAGCGGCTTCTCCACCAGCACGTGCTTGCCCGCTTCGAGCGCCGCGATGCTGATCTCGGCATGGGAGTTGTTCCAAGTACAGATGCTGACGCCGTGAATGTCGGGCAGCGCCAGCAGCTCGCGGTAATCGGTGAACACTTTGGAGGCGCCGTACGCTTCAGCCTTCGCTTGTGCCCGTTCCTCGTTCAAATCGCAAACGGCATAAATCTCCACTTCAGGATGATGGCTGTAGGCTGTAAAATGCTGCTCCGAAATGGAGCCCGCTCCGATTATTCCGATTTTGATTTTGCTCATCGTTGCCTTGTTCCTCCTGCTTCTCCTGTTGTTTTCGGTTTACACTATGGCTTCCTGCCACAACCGCCGGACGTTATCCATCGCGATTCTCGAACCGGTCCTCGGGTCCTCCATGCCTTCGAACTCAACGGACAAATAGCCGTCGTACCCCGAAGCCTTCAACACCCGGATAACCTCCGGCATATCGATGTCGCCTTGTCCGACGATGGCGCCCCGCAGGAAGTTGCCGTGGGTCGACTTGAACCAGCCTTCGCCCGGATTGCGGTACGACGGACGGCGGTAAAAGTCTTTCAAATGCACCATGGACGCAAACGGAATGTTATTCAAAACGGCGCTGACCGGATCTTCGTCCACACACAGGAAATTGCCGATATCCAGCGTCGTCTTGAAGTTGGCGCGATCCACCTCATGCACGAGCCGGAGCACCCGGTCGCTCGCTTGCAAGTAGAAACCGTGGTTTTCCACGCTTGTAACGATATCGAACTGCGCTGCGTAGTCGGCGATGCGGCGGCACGCTTCGACAAGTCGGGGCAAGTCCGCTTCGAACTGGCGGATCGTCGTTTCGGGAATCGGACGCGACGCGACGTCGTGACGCATCCGCTTCACTCCAAGATCGCGGGCGATGTCGACCTGGCGCATCGTCTTCTCAATCTCCAGCTCGTAGGCTTCCGGCGTGGCCTGCACGAAATTCGCGCCGACCGCGTAGCCTGAAATATCAAGTCCCGCTTGGTCTGCGGTCTTGCGGATATCTTCAATCAGCCCTGGATTGTTCGTCAAGTCGTACCCGATCGGCACGATCTCCACATGCTCGCCTCCATTGTCGGCAATCCAGCGGATAGCTTCCGTTACGGTCAATTCTTTCTTATCGATAGCCTGGAATAAACTATAGGTGCTTAATCCCAATTTCATGTGTACATCCTCCTCAGACAAGTCCGATATAAACGACAAGCATGCTTTTAACGGCGCAGCAGGTCGTCCAGGAAGGAAAACCGGTAAATTTGCTTCGGCCTGCCCTTCGCTCTGCCCCGTTCCTCTCCGGCCACCTCGACCAGTCCCGCGTCCATCCACTGCGTCAGCAGCCGATGGGTGCTGCGGACGGTCACGCCGAGAACCGACGCCAGCTCGTGAACGTTGTAATCCGTCTTGCCCGTACGGGTGAGCTGGGCAATCACCCGGCTCAAATACGTCTGGGTGAAGCCCGCTTCCTCCGCCTTTCGAATCAAGACGGCGTCCAGCAGCGTTAGCTCGGCGCCGAGCGGCTCGGCCATTTCCAGCGGACCGATGACGCTCTCGTCTTCGCGGACGATGAAACTGATGCAGCCGCCTGCGTCTTTGGCCCGTCGCAGCGCCATCCGGGCATGCGAGCCCGCTTCGTGGGCGGACCGGCCGAAGCCGATGCCGATGCTCAGCGAAAGCGAGAAGGCGTCCTGCGCCATTTTGGCCAGCGGGATATATTTATATCCGCCCGTATGGCGCTCGAACGTCCCCCGCGTCGTGACGAACAAATATTCGTCGCCGCCCAGCGGGGTCAAATGTCCTTCGAGCGTTTCGGCATACTCGAGCATCATCCGGTGAATATCCAGCTTCAGCCGTTGCACATCATGCTCCGACTTTCGGAGATCGGCCGCTTTGCGGAACCCGTCCACGTCGATCAAGCCCACCACAATTTGCGATTCCTTGCTGCGGCGGGATTCCGTCGACAACAGCGCCCGCTCGAGCGCAACGATGATATCCTGCTCGGTCGGCAGCACCCATTCGTTCGGCACGCCAAGCTCGCTCAGCTTCACCGATACGGAACGGAGCGCGGTCAAGGCAATCGCCGTGTTCCCCTGAGCATGTTGCTCCGCATGAAAACGAACCATCGCTTCCGTATTCGCAGGATCGCCGCTATAGAACGTCAGTTCAGGCAGCGATTGGCCCAGCTCGCGGAATGTCTTCACGAACGGCTGGCGGGTCAGCGTATCGACCGACATGGCGCCGAGCCGCCCCATCCGCTCCGCACGAAACAACGACCGGTACAGTCCCGAGCCGTTCAGCGGAACAAAATGAGCGGGTACGCGCAGCTGGACGCGATCGAGGCATACCTGGTATGGATGAGGCCCCGAATATAAGATCACTTCGACGCGGTCCATAAGGTCCCGGGTCCATTGAACCGCTTCCTCCAGATTCGCGTACGCCCCGGTGACGGGGACGAAGGACGGAAACGATTTCATCGCTTGCAGCATGACGGGAATCATCGGCTCCGGTCCGATCAGCGCTATCGGAATCCCTTTTTCTACAGTGGACGGACGATCAGTCCCGAACATGACAACACCGCCTTACCCATGCTTGTGTTCAATCTATCTCCATTATACCTGACAAGAGGAATCTGCCAATTGCAAAAAGGTGACGTTTTCAGCGTATCGCTTCTTCGCTATGCCTGCCCCGCCGCCAGACGCTCCAAAGCAATGGCGGCGAGCGCCGCCGCCCCGACCGGGAGACACGCTTCGTTAAGCGTAAACCGGGGATGGTGCAGCCCGAAAGCCTGCTCCGCTCCCGTCTCGGGACCTGAGCCGAGCCAAAAAAAGCAGCCCGGCACCTGCTGCAAATAGGCGGAAAAGTCCTCGCCCGCCATCGTCGGCTCCGCCTGTACCCGCCGCTCGCGCCCCAGAAGCCTGTCCATGGCTCGCTCAGCGTGGGCCAGACAATCGTGGTGGCTGACAAGAACCGGATTCTGCGGAATGTAACGGAGCTCGGCCCGGCAGCGATAGCCTTCGGCGATCCGCGTCACGAGCCGTTCCAGCCGCTCCCGCATCCCTATTTGCACTTCCGGCGCAAACGTCCGTACCGTCCCGGTCAGACGAGCCCGGTGCGGGATGACGTTGTTCGCTTCCCCGGCCTGCAGGCTGCCGATGGTCACGACGGCAGGGGCGAACGGCGAAAGCTCGCGGCTTACTGCGGTTTGCAGCGCTAGAACGATGGCCGAAGCCGCAACGATCGGATCGATGCACTGGTCAGGGATGGCACCGTGCCCCCCTTTGCCCTCGATGTCGATCTCGATGCGGTCGACAGAGCCCATAAGCGCCCCGGCGCGAGTCGCTAGCTTGCCCGCCGAAAGGGTCGGCAAATTGTGCAGCCCGTAAATTTCCGAGACGCCGTCCAGCGCGCCGTCCGCGATCATCGCTTTGGCGCCTGCGTTGATCTCCTCCGCCGCTTGGAACAGAAACCGCACGCTGCCGTTCAACTGTTCCCGGCGCTCCGTGAGCAGCCGGGCCGCGCCGAGCAAAATCGTCGTATGCCCATCATGGCCGCAGGCGTGCATGATGCCCGGGCGGCGCGAGGCGAACGGGAGGCCGGTCTCTTCCGTCACCGGCAGCGCATCCATGTCGGCACGCAGCGCAATGACGGGCCCCGGTCCGATGCCGTGAAGCTCGGCCGTCACGCCGTAGCCGCCGACGCCGGTCCGCACTTCAAGCCCGAGCCCGGTCAACTGCTCCGCCACCTTGCGGGACGTTTCCCGCTCGTCCAGACTCAGCTCGGGCTCGGCGTGAAGGTCGCGGCGAAATGCCACCAGCGAGTCCGCAAGCCGTTCCGCCGACGCCAACAGCCCATGGCTATCCTCAACGTTCGATTTCATTCGTTCATCCTCTTCCCCTGGAAACTATATCTTTTGAAGCGCCTCATGCGCGGCTCCTGCTTAAGCGCGGGCCTGGAAACTCAAGCCATCCAGGATGCCAAATGCTCGCGGACGAACGCGTCGTCGTTCAATTCCGGGTAGTCCCTGTACATCCGGTCGATCTCCTCCGCCTGTCCCGGAGACAGCGTTTCGTGAGGATTCAGGCACCAGATGCCTTTCATCAGACCTTGACGACGAAGCACCTCGTGGATGCCCGGGATGCAGCCGGCAAACCCATGCGCCGGATCGAAAAATGCCGCGTTCGTATCCGTAACGGCCACGTTCCGGGTCAACCACTCGCTGCCGATCGTCCCCGATTGCCGCACTTGCTTGATTTCCTCCAGCAGCTCGACTGCTTTGTGCGTCCAAACCGCCCAATGCCCGAGCAGCCCGCCGACGATCCGTTTTTCCACGGGCTTGCCATCCACCATAAAGCGGTAGACGGTCAGCAGATCGTTCACGATGTTATCGTCGTTGCCGGTGTACAACGCAATCTCGTCGCGCCGCGGCGAGTAGCAGACGGCCCGCGCCACGTCGATCGTTTGGTACCGGTTGAACGGCGCCATTTTGATCGCTACGATGCCGGGAATGGTGGCGAACTCCTTCCAAAAGTCAAAGCTGAATACCTTTCCACCTACGGACGGTTGCAAATAAAAGCCAATAACCGGCATCTTTTCGGCGACCCGCGCCGTGCGTTCGAGGATTTGCGCCTCGCTCAAGCTTTGCAGTCCGCCCATGCTCAGCAGCCCTGCGTCATATCCGAGTCCGACCGCCGTGTCCGCTTCGTTCAGCGCCTGCTCGGTCGGGCCGCAAATGCCGGCGATTTTCAGGAACGGACGCGTGATGTTGGCCCGGTCGACCTCCTCGGAGGCCATCCGCAGCACCTTCTCGAACAGATTGAATTGCGGCTCGCGGATTTCAAACTGCGTCGAGTGCACGCCCACCGCGACGCCTCCGGCGCCGGAGGCGGCATAATAGCGGGTTAAAGCGCGCTGACTGCGCTCGTCAAGCCGTCGCTGTTCGTCCAGCGCCAGCGGATGAGCCGGAATGACCAGCCCTTCGTGCAGCGCCCGGGATTGTTCGGGAGATAACTGTTTTCTGCCGCCCATACGTTAAAATTTCCCCTCTCTTTCCTGAAAATGCGTCGGCTTGTTAATCGTCTGGCCTTCGTGCAGCACCCATTCGGCCACCCAATCGATCATTTGCAAAAGCGATACCCGCGGATACCCGAACAGCTGCATGCATTTCGACGCATTGCTAAGCAGCGCCGTTTCCGCCTCCTGTCCGGTGAACACCGGTTCCGTTCCGAGCCGCTTGGCGAGCTCTGTAGCCGCATACCGGATCGACACCGTCTCCGGACCGGTCACGTTCAACAGCTCCGCCCCCGGCTTGCAGACCAGCAGCGAACGAATCGCAATTTCGTTGGCGTCGCCCTGCCAAATGCAGTTGAAATGCCCCATGGACACGTCGATCGGACGGCCTTCCTTCACCGATTTTGCAATTTCCAGCAACACCCCGTACCGCAGATCGATCGCATAATTGAGACGGTAGATGGAGATCGGCGTTCCGTATTGATGGGAAAAATGCTCGAACACCCGCTCCCGCCCGAGACACGACTGCCCGTACTCGCCGACCGGCGACGGAGCCATCGATTCGCTCGCTCCGCCCTGTAGGACAGGAGTCAACGGATAGACGTTGCCGGTGGAGAATACCACGATCCGTGAATCGCGGAACTTCTCCGCCACGCGGCCCGGCAAATAAGCGTTCATCGCCCATGTAAAATACTCTTTGCCCGTGGTGCCGAATTTCGTTCCAGCCATATAAATGACGTTTTTCACATCAGGCAGCTTCTGAAGCTGCTCATCGTTCAGCAGATCGCACGCAATCGTTTCGACGCCGAAGCTCTCCAGCTCTTCCTTCAGCCCTTTTTCTGAAAATCTCGACACGCCGTATACTTTGCGGTCGACCCCCGATTCCCGGATCGCGTTGATTGCCAGCTTGGCCAGACTCGGCCCCATTTTGCCGCCCACCCCGAGCAGCATGATGTCTCCCTCCAGCGACTTCATCTCCTGCACTAAAGCAGGCGACGGTTCGGCAAGCTTATGCTCCAGTTCCTCCACACTTCTCATCGATCAAGACAGCTCCCTTCATTCGTTTGATAACGTTTTCAATATGATCATAGCGCTAACCGGTATTTAAAGACAAATCTTTAAATTGTCTTTAAATCAAATTGGCAATGCCCAAACGTTGCGCGCAGCTGGACGGTTATGGGTATTGGGCCAATACCCATGATATGGTATATTAGTTATGGCAAGGGAATCTCGCCGTACTAACGTTTTGGGAGGTCTTATCCGGATGAAAATAAAAGTAGTTCTCGCCTGTCTGTTTGCGCTTGCCTTTGCGGCCGCGATCTGGAATGACGCACAGAAGAAGCAGCCTGCGATGCCGGTCAATACAAGCACGGATTCAAATGCTTCACCAGATGATAAAGCAAACACGATAAGCTATGTTCCGATAACGGATGACGAATACGCGTCAATCCGAAGCGCAGCAGGCACGGACAGTTTATTCATCTATAAGTTTCAAACGGATGACGAGAATATCAACCAGATTGATTGCTGGATGGAGCATTACGTGAACGGAGCGTTTAAGGAGACGCTGGCATCGATGGGGACGAGTATTAGGCCCAACAAGCACGAAAATAAGCTGTACTGGAGCCTGACCAGTGTAAACGATAAGGAGCAAATGTGGATTGTTTCGGTGCGGGACGAAGGCGGCTCCTCCTCCAGTAAGGGCTCCATAGCTAAAGGAGCTTATCTTTCGTCAACGTGGGGCTCGATTATCGGCAGCGAAAAGATCATACCCGAGGAGCCCATTACATTAGGCGCGATCGTACGCAAGAAGGAGCAGGGTCTGACGAGTTTCGTACCAGACCCTGGCAAATTAATCAACGCATTCGACGAAGTTTATCTGCTGAAATGCCGTTTTAAACCTTAAACCAGTTGTGTATCCCCAAGCCCGAGCCGCACTCTTCCATTCGCAGAGATAGCGACTCGGGCAAGCTCTACCGCGAACAGCATTGCCGGGCATCACAAGTCACCCTTCCTCCTCAAGCTTCGGCTCCCGGAATGCGCCATAGCTTTCCAAGTATTCGAAAAAGGCCTCATCCCCATTGCCTTCCAACAGGTTCAGAAACGCATACGAAATCGTTTCGATCCACTCCTCTAACCGGCACACATCCTCTTCCACGATCAAATCGTTAGAACGGAGCATGCCGTCCGAATGAACGCCCCACGCCCGGCTTAAGTGGCACATCCCCCATACGGCGGTGACAAGATCCCGATCCAGATGCGGAGTCTCCGGCCCCAGCTTCTTTTGCAGAATGGACAGAGCATACATGATCTCGTGAAAGTTCTCTTCGATCAAGCCGCGGTACGGGCGCAGCGACATCAGAAATCCGGTTTGACCCTTCGGATGGTCGATCGCCTCATCAATTGAGAAACTGTGCAGCATCAGCAGCCGCTTTGCTTCTTCTTCCGTCATGGTTTCCCTCCCACTATTCTTTTCTTTTCAGCGAACCCGTTACTTCACTTCTTCATGGAGAGACGAAATTCCTTGTAAGACATCCAATGAGGTTCTCTTTTGCCTTACGAGCAGTTTTTATTGGCTAGTATCAGGATGCTTTTAACCAAATTATGAGCAATAAGAAGGAACCGGGCGGAGACTTAACGAATCTTATGTAAAGAAACTGCTATTTTTTAACTTTCTAGGAGTGATCGTATATGGTGCACCTCTCGCAAGATTTGTAACTAAAAAAGCCTGATGTCTCAGGCTTGAACGCGGACTTTCGCACGATCCAGATAAGCGGAATATAAATAAGTGCAGAGCGGCAGACTCCATAAAAAAATCGCAAAGGGCAAATACTGCTCCACCGGCACGCCGACAAACGTGCTGCACAGCACGGCCAGCAAATTCCACGGTACGGCCGCGGCCAGAACGGCGCTCGTATCGGCGATGACACGCGAGAGGTGCGCGGAGCTGAACCGACGGCTCCATAGCGGTAAAATGTTGCGGCCGGACATGATGATCGGCAGCGTCTGCGTGCAGGAGATCAGACAGAGGACGAAGCCGAACGCTCCCGTGCGCCATGTGGCGGAAGCGAGCGAAGGCATGGCCCCCATCATCCGCTCGATGTATGCGCTGATCATGTTCGACCGCTCCAGAATGCCGTTGAACGCCCCGGCCAGCACAATAAGCGAGACGAGGCTGATCATGCTCAGCAATCCCTTGCCTTCGACAATCGAATGCTCCGCCCCGCTCCACATCGCTTTCAGCCAATCGGCCGGCCCTACCCCTTTTTGCAGGCTTCCTATTATAATAGCGGCGGCAATGGATAACAGAAATCCGTATTTCGTCTTCAGCCGCAGCACGATTGAGCCGAGAAGCACAAGAATCGGGATCAGGAGTACGAGCGATTCACCGAGATTGGAAGGAATGAGGTTGGCCGGTTGCTCCACCGGACCGTGCGCCGTCCGCAGATCGAGCCACCCGTAAAAGGCCAGCGAGGCGAGCACGGCAATCGCCGAGGTCGGAGCCATCGCCCGCCATTGCCGCGGGACGGACGTCTCGGTCGAAGCTGCGATCAACTGGTGCGCACTGGAAAACGGCGACGTTCGGTCGCCGACAAAGATGCCGGAGACGACGGCCCCGGCGGCGTATGGCAGCGGAACACCCACATGGAGCGCCATCCCGATGAGCGGAACGCCAACCGCGCTGAGCGTCCCGGTCGAGGTCCCGAGAATCATCGACACGAACGCGCAGATCAGAAACGAAAAGGTCAGCGCATACTGCGGCTGCACGACGGCAAGCGCCCATTGAATCAGTTCGTCCATCGTCCCGCTGACCGCCCAGCAAGGAAGAATCATGCCGACGAGCAGCAGCAGCCAGACGACCTCCTTGGTACGGCGAACGCCTTCCAGTATCCCGGCGCCAAGCTCCTTGCCTCCAATTCCGCTGCGGAGCGATATCAGAATAAGAGCCAGCAGCCCTGCCGAAAAGCCGAAGACGACCGGAATTTGGGCCATATAGGCCGCAGTGATGCCAAGTACGGTAATTCCTACAATGATTACAAGCTGACGGAACGACATCGAAAATCCCTTTCCATTTCTATGAGAATATGCGTTCGTCCATTATATCACGATAGAGTTAAATTTTGATCCCCTTCGGGGGATTCCCATGACAAAAAAATTTGTTTATAGTTAAAATGGTACCGCTGCCATCCGAAACTTTAAAAAGGAGAAATGAAGCATGACCGCCGAAAAAGGGCCCTTCGATCAGCATTTCGACAGTCTGGAAACGTTAGCCGAAACCATTAGCGAGGTGCTTCGCTGCCCGGTTACGATTGAAGACGCCAATCATCGGCTTGTCGCCTACAGCGCGCACGATCGTCAGACGGACGAAGCCCGCATCGCAACCATCATCGGCCGGCGGGTA
The DNA here is from genome assembly GCF_900100345.1 of Paenibacillus tianmuensis. Lineage (GTDB taxonomy): Bacteria > Bacillota > Bacilli > Paenibacillales > NBRC-103111 > Paenibacillus_G > Paenibacillus_G tianmuensis. Next base: position 29,068 of record NZ_FMTT01000024.1, read on the forward strand.
CCCGAGAAGGTGGTGCAAAGCTTGTGGAGGCAAGGGGCTATTCCGCAGCTTATGAAGTCCGACGAGCCGGTCAGGATCGCCTCCATTACGGATGTCGGTCTTGGGGACCGTGTCGCCGTCGCCATTCGCAAAGACGAGGAAGTTCTTGGATATATTTGGGCGCTCGAGGTGCAGCAGCCCATCGACGATAACTGCATGCAGCAATTAAAAAAGGCCGCGCAAACGGCCAAACAAAAGCTGCTGCAGATTCAAACGCGCAAACGCAAGCAGGAGGAAGGCTATCAGGAGTTTTTCTGGCAGCTGCTTACGGGACATCTGACCACCGAAGAAGCCGTCCGGGACAAAGCGGCTCAAATCCAATTGACGCTGCCTCCCGCCTTTTACGTCATGGTGTTCGAATTTCCGGAATCGATCGATGATCATCGGCTCCAGCAAATCCGCTATCTGATGTCGGTGACGCAGCGCATCTCCGTCGTATGCCATGCGTCGGATCATCATCATTTCATTCTGCTCGCTTCTCCTTCCAAATCGACGTCTTGGAAAGAGCATGCCAGCGGCTTTATCAATCATTTTGCCAAGCAGATGCAGGACCGGTTTCGCGTGTCCGCGATGGCCTCCGCCTGCGGCTCTCTGTACGAAGATTACGGCAAGGTCGAGACAAGCTACCGCGAAGCGCTCACGCTGCTGCGCCTGAAGAAGCTGTTCCCGAATCAAACAAATATTCACCACTACGAAGATCTGGGCTTTTACCGGTTCCTGCCCCCCATTTACGAATACAAGAAGTCCCATCGGATGGTGAACCGCCACTTGCAGCGGCTTAAAGAATACGACCGGGACCATCATACGAATCTGTTGGATACGCTGGAGACGTTTCTGACGCACGACAGCAATGCCAAGGAGGCTGCTGCCGCGCTTCATATCCATACGAATACGATGAACTATCGTCTGTCCCGGATTGCCGAAATCGGCGAGATCGACTTAAAAAGCATGGACCAGAAGGTAGCGCTTTACATCGATCTGAAGACCAATAAGCTCATGTCCTCCTGATCCATGCCGTTTGATTTGCCTATACCTGCGTCGCGCCGTCGTCTACGCGTCTTTCCACGCCGTTCGTTCCGGCAGGAGAGGCGCTTTTTTTCTTTTTCACGAAATAAACCACGAGCAGGATCGCATACCATACCGGGCCGACCACCAGCGCAATCCGGGTATCCGGAGAGTAAGCCATAATCCCGATCACGAACACGAGGAATGCCAGCACGACGTAAGAGCTGTAAGGCGCAAACGGCATTTTGTAAATCAACTTAGCGGCTTGATCGGCCGAAAGCTTCTTGCGGAAGCGGATTTGCGAGATCAGAATGACCGCCCATACCCAAATGACCGCAAACGTAGCGATGCTAGTAACCATGGTAAACGCTTTTTCCGGAACGATGTAATTGAGCACGACGCCGATCAACAGGAAGAATGCGGATACAATAATCGCACGGGACGGAACGCCGGAACGGGATACCTTCTCAAAGCCTGCAGGCGCTTCTCCCTGCTGCGCCAAGTTGTACAGCATGCGGCCGTTGCTGAAAATGCCGCTGTTGCAGGACGAAAGCGCGGCAGTCAGCACGACGAAGTTAATGATACCTGCGGCGTAAGGAATGCCCAGCTTCTCGAAGGTCATCACAAACGGGCTGCCCTTAAGGCCGATTTCCGTCCACGGATAGATCGACATGATGACGAACAGCGCGCCGACATAGAAGATGAGAATGCGCCAGAACACGTTGTCGATTGCTCTTGTGAGCGCTTTCGTAGGGTCCTTGACTTCACCGGCCGTAACCCCGATCATTTCGATTCCGAGATAGGCGAACATGATCATCTGCATCGCTAGCAGCACGCCCGACCAGCCGTTCGCAAAAAAGCCTCCGTGACTCCATAGGTTGCTGATTCCGATGGCGACACCGCCATTCCCCAGACCGAATACGATCATGCCTACGCCGACGACGATCATGAAGATGATCGTGATGATTTTAATGAGCGCGAACCAAAACTCCAGCTCGCCGTAAACTTTAACGGCAATCAGGTTAACCAGGCTCATAATGACCAGCGCGGCGAGCGCCCAAATCCACCTCGGCACCCCCGGATACCAATACTCCATATAAATCCCGACGGCGGTAATTTCGGCCATACACGTAACGACCCAAATAAACCAATAGTTCCATCCCGTCAAAAAGCCGAATACCGGACTCATATATTCCCGGGCATAGCGGCTGAACGAACCGGCCACCGGCTGCTGAACGGCCATCTCCCCCAGCGCCCGCATAATGAAGAATATCGCCAGCCCGCCGATCATGTAGCCAATCAGTATCGCAGGCCCGGCTACCTTAATTGCCGATGCGGACCCAAGAAACAAGCCGACGCCGATTGCCGCGCCAAGCGACATTAGTGTAATATGCTTTTGCTCCAGTCCCCGCTTTAATTCATTGTTGTTTTTCACAAAAAATCTCCTCCGATAGTTAATTTCCGGAACTACAGTATGCGCTTACATTCGCTTTTGTGACGAATTGATGTCTAAATCGTAGCACACTCGTTCCCGTCTGCATTTGTCTTGTTACTCAAAAATGGTCGAACCCATTTGTGATATTACACAAAAAGGCCCGTCCCACCTGCGGAAACGCTTACGTTTTGTGAAAAAACACAAAAGCATCCAATTCTTTTCAGCTCGTTTCACGAAGAAAAACGCCGGATTTGTTCGATATACTCAGCTTACCGAAACAATCCAACCACATTTTTCAAGGGAGATGGCAATCATGATTATCGGCGTGCCAAAAGAAATTAAAAACAATGAAAACCGCGTGGCCATTACGCCTGCCGGCGTGTCCACAGTTGTACAGTCGGGCCATGGCGTGTATATTGAAAAAGGAGCAGGCCTTGGCAGCGGCTTTACGGACGAGCAATATGCGGCAGCCGGAGCCTTGATCGCCGATGCCGCGCAAGAGGTTTGGGAAAAATCCCAAATGATCATGAAGGTCAAAGAACCGCTTCCTTCCGAATACGGTTATTTCCGGGAAGGTCTGATCTTGTTCACCTACCTGCACCTGGCCGCCGATGCGGAATTGGCCGCGGCCCTGACGAAATCGGGTGTCATTTCCATTGCGTACGAAACGGTTGAAGTCAACCGTACGCTCCCGCTTTTGACTCCGATGAGCGAGGTTGCAGGCCGGATGGCGACGCAAATCGGTGCGCAGTTTCTGGAGAAGCCGTATGGTGGAAAAGGCGTGCTGCTCGCCGGCGTGCCCGGAGTACAGCGGGCCAAAGTCACGGTCATCGGCGGGGGCGTAGTCGGCACGAACGCAGCGAAAATCGCTGTCGGTTTAGGCGCGGATGTGACGGTAATCGATTTAAGCGCAGACCGGCTCCGTCAGCTTGACGATCAGTTCGGTCCGCAAATTCAAACGCTCATGTCCAACCCATATAATATCGCCCAAGCGGTGCGTCAATCCGATCTCGTCATCGGAGCGGTGCTCATTCCAGGAGCCAAAGCGCCTAAGCTGGTTAGCGAAGATATGGTTCGCAGCATGTCGCCAGGCTCCGTTGTTGTCGATGTTGCCATCGATCAGGGCGGAATCTTCGCCACGGTTGACCGGATCACGACCCACGATGCGCCTACGTATGTCAAGCACGGCGTGGTCCACTATGCGGTAGCCAATATGCCGGGGGCGGTTCCGAACACCTCCACCATCGCACTGACGAACGTAACGATTCCGTACGCCCTGCAAATCGCGAACAAAGGCGTGAAGGAAGCGATCGCCGACAGCCCGGCCTTGGCCAAAGGTCTCACCACGGCAGGCGGCGCCATCACGTACGAAGCGGTTGCAAAAGATCTGAATTACGACTATGTGCCTGCGCACAAAGCACTGGAAACCGTATCTAGTCGATAACTAAGAAAAACTCCCCCGTCATCGGGGGAGATTATTGTTTATTCCGCAAATCATAAGAAAAGCTTCTTATCGAAGCCTTTTCGAGGAAGATACATTCGTGTTTTAGCGGAAACTTTACTTGCGATATAGAATTTAATCAGCTCCGCTGATAACTTATAAATTCTATATCTACTACGAAGGAGCAGCACAACATGCACACAAGGAACGATAGGAATGTGAAACCGCACGAAGAGCTTCCCTGTTCGATTATGACCGAACCAGACTACGTGGATTGGGACGGCAGCTTCAGCCACCGTCCGACATTGGCCGAAATCTCGCTGGATGCCATCGCCTCGAACGCGGCGTACTTCAAGTCGCTTCTCCAGCCCGGCTGCCAGTGGATGGCAGTGGTCAAAGCGAACGGGTACGGCCACGGCGCGGTGGAAACCGCAAAGGCGACACTGAGCGCCGGCGCGGACCGTCTTGGAGTCGCTTTTCTGGATGAGGCGCTCCGCCTGCGGTCGGCCGGCATTGCCGCCCCGATCCTTGTGCTCGGCTATACGCCCCCGGAAGCGATCCGGGAGGCCGTGGCCGCCGACGTGACGCTGACGGTGTTTACCGGCGAGACAATTGAAACGGTGATGCGCGAAGCGGAGAGCTTAGGCCGGACAGCCCGGATTCATCTCAAGATCGAAACCGGGATGAACCGGCTCGGGGTTACGTCCGCGGAAGCCGCGCTGCGGCTTGCCCGACGTGCAAACGAGAGCCCCTATGTGACGCTGGAGGGCGTATTTACTCATTTTGCCAATGCAGACCATCCGAGCCCGGCTTACACGGAGCTGCAATTTGCCCGGTTTCTCGAATTTCGCGGCGCTTTTGAGGAAGCCGGTATCTCCGTTCCTGTCTGGCATTGCTGCAACACCGCCGCAACCATTGCTTCTCCGCATATGCATTTGGATATGGTTCGTGTCGGGATCGGTCTGTACGGCTTGAAGCCGTCGATAAGAGGCGCTATCGCGGGCGCTCCCCTCAAGCCGGCCATGCGGCTCAAATCGCAAATCGTATCGCTCAAGGACGTCCCAGCGTTAGAGCCGGTCAGCTATGGGTGCACGTTTGCCTCCGATAAAGATACCAGAATAGCCATTGTGCCGATCGGATACGCGGACGGTATGCCGCGGGCGCTTTCCAACAAGGGAACTGCGACGGTGCGCGGGCAGTCTGCGCCGATATCCGGAACGATTTGTATGGATCAGTTGATGCTCGATGTTACCGCTATTCCGGACGCGAAGCCCGGCGACGAAGTCTTGCTTTTCGGCACGCCGGAAGACAAAGTGACCGCCGCCGATGTGGCAAGCCATGCGCATACAATCCATTACGAGATCGTATGCGGTATCAGCGCCCGGGTTCCCCGGGTTTATGTGAAGGAGGGCCGGACGGTTTCTACGTGCTTTATATAACAGGACGGCAAAACAACGGGCAGGGTCTCCCCTGCCCGTTTCGTTGTTGCTCAGGCTCGCTTTAGGTCAGGCAAAAACCGTCGATCCGTTGTCCGTTAATAATCCGGAGCTTTCTGGTTTGCGAGCAAGACGACACGACTTTGAACACGCATTTCCGTTCGGACAACGGTTTGATACAGCGGTTCTGAACTTTGGCCGCCAGCACGAAGTCGGCCAAAGGCGTTGCATCTACGGTAACCAGCACTTGATTAACCTTAACGATACGCGCTTCGCCGCCGTAACCTTCCCTTTTCGCACGGAACGACTACAAACACAAGCCATAGAATCACCTCTTCTGGAAGTTTCGCATGATTAGTAGATGCACGGCTTGCATAAGAAGTATGGTTACTTGTCCGGATGCCCATAGTATATTTATAAAAGACGCTTGGTGGTCCAGCTGCTTGAATCGGTTGAGCATGAAAAAAAGCACCGTTTCCGGTGCTTTGTATACGCGCTATCTGCTAAGCGACGACCGCGAAGCGTCCGACCGCTGACGGCGGGGCCTGAACCAGAACAAGGTCAAGCCCACGGCGCTCGCCCCGATTACCCCAGCCAAATAAAATCCGCTCTTGAGTCCCGCCCACTCGTTCAAGCCGCCGGCCAAGAACGGCCCCGCAAACATGCCGATCGCATAGACTGCCTGGTACAGCCCCATCGCTGTAGCCCTCTTTTGTTCCGGGATGTGCTGTATCGAGAGTCCCAAGAGCAGCGGGAAATGCAGTCCTTGGAAAAACCCGTTAACCGCCTGCGTCAGCAGCAGCAGCCCGAAACCGGACACCAGTGAAGTTGCCGCCGAGCACACGGCGCTGACCGCAAAGCCGAGCAGCACGACGTTCCACGCTCCGAAGCGCGGGGCAAATACTTTGCCGGTCATAAACGAGCTGACGGCGTGCGGAATCATGAAAGCAAATACAAGCAGTGTCAGCCCGGCCTCGTCCGCCCCCAGCGATAAAGCGTACGAGGGCGTAAAACCGAACATCGTAATAAACAAGACACTGTGCGCCAAAATGGACAACGAAGAAACCTTGAGCAGCAGCTTATCCTTCATCACCGGCGCGAGATCGGTGAAACGCATCGGCGACCGGTCGCCGCTTTCCTTCGGTTCTTTCAGCAGGAAAGCAAGCGCCAGCCCGGCCAGTCCGATGACCGCCCCGGTCCAGAATGCGGCGTTCCATCCGCCCCATTTGACCAAGTAGCCGCTCATGCTCATGCCGAAAAGCTGCCCGGCGACGGTGAGCAGGCTGATCGTGCCCATCGCCCGGGTCGCTTGTTCGCCGCGGTATAATCCGGCATACATGACGGTAAACGCAACCCAGGTCGAGGCGCCTACCCCCGACAGCACGCGGCCGGCGAACGCCCAGCCAAGCTGCTCGCCCAAGGCGAAGCATAGGCAGCTGGCCGCGGTACACAGCATGCCGAGCACAATGAACGGCTTCCGGCTCTTAAAACGGTCGGACGTGATCCCGAGCGGCAGACGCAGCACGATCTGCGTCAACCCGTAGCTGCCGAGCACGATCCCGGCCATGGTATAGGAGGCGCCCAGATGATCAAGGTATGGCGACAGGATCGGCACGTAGACATAGAGCGAGCACCAATATAACAAGGTGACCAGCACAAAGATCGTATGATTCATTCGCTCTGCGGTTGTCGATTTCATGATGAGTTTTCTTCCCTCTTATAAGCTTAGCTGCAGAATAGCCTTGACATCGTCCTCATGCAGCACCTTGAACGATCCGATCGGGCCGAACTTAACGGCTTCCTTTGCCATTCGGCCGATTTCGCTGTCCCCGATACCGAGATCGGCCAAACGAGCAGGCGCGCCGATGCGCGTAAAATAATCTCTCGTCGCCTGAATGCCGGCCAACGCGATTTCTTCTTCGCTTTTGCCTGCGGGATCGATGTTCCACACCCGGACAGCAACCTGCACGAACCGTTCCGGACGGCTGCGGTATACATACTTCATCCAGTTCGGAAACAAAATGGAAAGTCCCGCCGCATGCGCAATATCATAGATTGCGCTCACTTCGTGCTCGATAGCGTGCGTCGCCCAGTCGGTCTGCACGCCGACGCTGATCATGCCACCGTTCAGTGCATACGTGCCGCAAAGCATCAGGTTCGCGCGAGCCTCGTATTGCTCCGGCTCGGCCAAAGCCCGTTCGCCGTTCTCAATAATCGTTTGCAGGATCGACTCGCAAAGCCGCTCTTGCAGAGGTGTATCCGGCGTGAGGCTGAAGTATTGCTCGAAGACGTGCGACATCATGTCCACGACCCCATTCACCGTTTGATCTGCGGGCACCGTGTACGTCAGCGTTGGGTCCAGAATGGAAAATTGGGGATAAGCGTAAATGCTGGCGAACGATTTCTTCAGCTTTTCTTCCCAGTTGGTGATGACGGCGTTGCCGTTCATTTCGGAGCCCGTTGCTGATAAGGTTAACACCGTACCGAGCGGCAGCGCCGCCGTAATTTTCGCTTTCCGCATCAGAAAATCCCAGACGTCTCCCTCATAAGGCACGCCGACGGCGACGGCTTTGGCTGCGTCGATTACGCTGCCTCCACCTACGGCCAGAATCAAATCGACGCCTTCCGCGCGGCACAGCTCGATTCCCTTGCGCACTGTCGTAACCCGGGGATTCGGCTCAACGCCGGGCAGTTCGACGGTTCGGACACCCGCGTTGGCAAGCTGCGTGAGGACGCGATCGTACAGGCCGGTCTTTTTAATGCTTCCGCCGCCATAAACGAGCAGTACCGTTTTGCTGCCGCAGGACGCAACTTGCTCGCCCAGCCGCTCCAGCTTGCCCGCACCGAACAAGATTTTGGTAGGATTATGAAAATCAAACGAATTCATCGTCTTTCCTCCTTCGTTACTCATGCGTTCAATATATTATACTAGGTACCGAACCATAGTACTAGCATGGGAACTTTTTACAAGACATGCTCGCAGCCGTTTCGCAATTTTCGCCGCACAAAAAGCCCTGCTGCCAGCATGGCGCTGCAAGAGGGCCGGGAATGGTAAAAATCTGTCAAGAAATACTTTTGAGGCCGCCGTATTGAGAAATCGCGAGCAACAAATCACGCAATATCGGCAAGACGAACTGCGCGCCATCAAGCCGAAATATGCCGCTGCGGTTATGCACCGTCGCTTCCTTCACATACAGGCAGTAATGCGGCATTCCGGAGTGCATGCTGACGGATTCGCTTCCGGAGGCACCCCTCTTTTGGAACGTAATCGGACGAGCGCCGGACGGCGGCTCGTACGGCAAAATGCTGATAATATCTTCAAGCCTGATATGATAATTGGCATGCGGCTTTTGGAAAACGAGTTCTTGGGTCGAGACCGTGAGTCCGAAATCCCTCTTTTTATGAGAAATTTTCAGTTCCCCCTCCAGCCCCTTGATCTTAATAAATTCGTTCATGCTCTCTCTCCCTCCCAGAGCCGTAGGCAGTCTGTTCGGTGGGTTGCCTCGAACGTTCCGATCCGAACGGAGCTTAGACCTTGAAGCGAGCATACCATAAAAGGATAACCCGCGCCACCTGTCCCGTCCGGTCGGATGCTGCCAACATATTCTTCGGAGTTTTTGGCAAAATAACGCTATTGCCGAATATTTCAAGACAAAGGGGCGAAGCCGGAGGATTGCGACCATACGCTGTTCGTCAATCTGAAAGGGACGTTTCTGTGCGTTAAATTTGCGATTCCTCATATGAAGCAAAAGGCCGGCAGCATCATCATTACCAGCTCGATCATCGAGATCATGGAGTTGTACAGCTACCGCTTTTCGTTTGTTTGTCCGAAACCCGCTTGTAGCTATAACGCAAAAGCAAGCAGAAATCGTCTGGTGTAGACGACGATCTGCTTGCTTCTTAGGGATGGAAAACTTTTCACTGTTTCATTTCATATACCTTGATTTTTTTAGTGTGCGTTCGTTTTTAGTTATAAACGGTCAAAAGTATATTACTCTCAAAAGCATAAAGTATTTCTTTAAATTTATTCTTCTTGGCATCATACGTTCCGATTACTTGCACTTCTTCAGATTTTGCATCCAGCTTTTTTAGCTTTTGAAGGATCTGCTTCCGATCCTTTTCATCGATTTCATTGATTGGGAGCGTTGCGCGAGCCCCAGCTACTGTACCTGTTTCAGTGTCAAAGTGGATTTTATATTTTCCGTCTACCGATTTAACCGCTACAAAATCTCCAAATTCCACCTCGCCAACATCCTGCAACTTTATCTCTTTCCCCGCAAACTGTTTCATCACTTTCTGTAGCTTTGAGGCCATCTCTTTGTCAATCTTAACCTTCTTAACCTCCGGCTGCTTCTGCTCTTGTGCAGCCGCAACTCCTGCAGGAAGCGGCCCTGCCACGGTAACCAACATACTGGATACGATCATAGACGCCATAATTGCTTTTTTTAATTTCATGATAAATCCTCCTATGTAATTAATTGGATAAAAATTCAATCATACTCATTTTAGAAAAGGAATTGGTTTTCTTAAGCTTCCTTTAAAGATTTCGCCTCTGCCACAAAGTTCACCGATGAACCCAGTAATATAACACTGATTAATGTTGCATGGCTACTTTTGATATTACGTTCATTTTGTATAGCTCCTCCCATATGATTATAACTACGTTTGTAGTCTATGGTTATATACTACAGTTGTAGTTGTATATTGTCAACACCTTTGTTACAAAAAAAATTTTCATCCTACTATGCCTAAATGCCAGGATTCAGTTTGCCCCTCTCCGCATCAACATGCTCCCGATTAACTTTGAAGTAGGTACCTTGCTCCTCAAAATCAAAATAATGCTTGTCATCCGGCATCAAAACACACCGGGTCAGTTTTATTATATTGTCTTCATTGAACGTGCTATCGGTAAAGTATATCTGAACGGCCCTCTTTCTCTGGAGCGCCTCATTCAGATTTTTTAATGCAGAGCGGCCTTCTTTAAGAATGACAATAAGCATGCCGAAAGAAAAACCGACCTCTTCGTCCTCTATATCCAGGAAAACTTCGTCGACGAGCACTGCAGAGTCGCTAGGTGAAGAAAGTAAAAAACGGTTGGAATCGCTGCTGAACTACTCCCCTCTGCTTCGAAGCGTGTGGGAGTGGAAAGAAGCATTCACGACATGGTATGACTGCTCGCCGAACTTGGCCATTGCCAGACTGGGATTTTATAGAGGACGAAGAGGAACGTTGGTGTGAGCAAGGTGATCGAATCGACCACACCGCGGTCCGAAGCGCCCTCAAGACGATGTGCAATTGGAAAGTGGAGATCGTGAACTACCATCATTGCTGCTGGACAAACGCAACAGTAGAAGGTCGACACAATCGTATAAAAGCTTTTCAGCGCCGCCATTACTTCACACGAAATCGCAGTCGCTATAAAGCAGGCATTCTCATCGAATGTAACCGCCACCGGATGTTGGGCTAGCAGTCAAGCACTGATTTTGAGGTTGAGCCATAATTAATCTCATTTATTTTTTTCGAAAAGAAATATGCCTTACGCTTCCGGCTTTGCATTCGAATCGACGGGAGGGGCCGGGACTAGAGCCGGTTGATTCGCCACGGAATTCTGTTGACTCGTGCGATTCGTCAAGCCTTTCACCAGCTTCTCCAGGTCCAGTCCGCTGACGCTCTTCAGCATTTCCGGCGCCGTCGCCATCAACTGTGTCACATAGTTGCTAATCCGCGCCGCGCCTTCGCCGTGACCGGTATCGACAACCGTAAGCTTGTCGATCGACTTGATCGGCTCGGCTACCTTGCCCGCCAGCTCCGGGAGCATCTTGACGATGATATCGAGGACAGCCGCTTCGCCGAACTTTTCGAACGCCTCCGCGAGCTTCTGCTTCGCTTCCGCTTCGGCCAAGCCGCGCAGCCGGATCACCTCCGCCTCCGCCGTCCCTTTGGCCCGCTCGGCATCCGCGATCGCCAGACCTTCCAGCCGCTTCTGCTCCGCCTGCGCTCTCGCCTCCGCTTCGATGCGGTATTGCATGGCGTCCGCTTGCGTGATCTGCTTCGCCTTCTCCGCTTCCGCCGCCTGAACGACCGCATACCGGTCGGCGTCCGCCTTCTTCTTCACCTCGGCGTCATACTGCTTCTCGCGGCGTAAAATCTCCTTCGCTTCGAGGTCGATTTCGCGCTCCTTCCGCACGAGCTCCACGCGCATTTGCTCCTCGACGACGCTTTGCTTCGAACGCGCCTCCTGCACGTGGTAGGCCTGATCCGCTTCCGCACGGGCCATATCCTGATCCTTCTTGAAGGCAGCTACCTTCAGTTCCTTCTCCTTCGAAGCCTCGGCGATATTCGTGTCCCGCAGCAGCTCGGCCTTTTGCCCTTCCTCCTCGGCGCGCGCCTTCTGAATCCGCGCATCGCGGAGCGCTTCCGCTTCGGCGATTTCCGCATCGCGCTTCACCGCGGCGATCCGCGGCTTACCAAGCGCATCCAGGTAGCCCTGCTTGTCGCGTACATCCTTGATCGTGAAGGAAACGATCTGCAGCCCCATTTTTTTCAAATCCTTGGCTGCGACGCCCTGGACCTCCTGCGCAAAGCGGTCCCGGTTCCGGTATACTTCCTCCACCGTCATCGAGCCGAGAATGGCCCGCAAATGGCCTTCCAATACTTCCTGCGCCTCTCCTTTAAGCGCTTCCGTAGGCTTGCCCATAAACTGCTCCGCAGCCGTAGCGATATCCTCGACGGCCCCGCCGATCTTAATGATCGCCACGCCGTCGGCAAGCACCGGCACCCCTTGCTCCGTATACACTTCGGGAGTCGAGACATCGAGCTTATGCGACAGCAGTGACAAAAACTCGGCCCGTTGGAATACGGGAAGAATGAACGAACCGCCGCCGCGCACGATTTTGATTTTGCGTCCGTTGTCGTCCGTCAGGACGTTTCTGCTGCCGAGAAACGAACCGGTCACGATCATCGCTTCGTCCGGGCTGACCGTTTTGTACCGCGCCCAGAATGCCAGGCCCAACACTACGATGACGGCAACGACAATCACGGGAACCAACAAGGCATCACTTATTCCATCCATCTGCACCGCTCCTTCGATAAGTAATTAATGATTGGAGTCCAGACAAGACACAAGCAGTGCGCCGTCCTTCACTTCCACCGTCACAACCTTAAGACCTGCCGCAATCTCCGTCCCGTCGAAGCTTTCCGCAATTTGATTCGTCACACCGCCGCCGATCCGCATCACAACCTCGCCGCTGCCCCGCGCGGGAATCGGCACGGTCACTTCGCCGATGCGGCCGACCAAATCCTGCATCGAGAATGCGACCGAATTTTCGGTTTTCTCCATCGGCTTTACGTAGACAAAATAAATCAGAACGGCAGATGCAGCGGCAGCCAGCAGGGATAGGACAAAGACCGCCCCCGCTACCAAAGAAGTATAGCCCGTCAGCAGCACCCCGGCCCCGCCAAGCACCGTAATCGCAGTGAAGAGCACCATCGGCTGCAGCCAGTGAAGCACGTCGCCGGACATGAAATCGAACATTCCGTCCAGCGCGTTGCTGAGCAAGTCGCCGAGCAGCACCGTCACCAAGGCGAATAAGACGCCGGTAATCAACAGCCCCCAATACACTCCAAGCATGTCCTTCCCTCCTGACCGTCTAGGGTTATGCACTCATGACGTAATACGCATCATACGCGTAAAAGTTTCGCTTTTTTTCCTCCATTTTCCTTATTTTGAAAATAAAAATCAAGGCCGCAGGAATCGTCATTCCCACGGCCTTCTTTACTTCGACTTGAGCGCTAGCATCTGATAGACCTCCCGGGAATCTCCCTTAAGCCGGACTTGTCCGTTCTGCATCTGCGAGGAGCCGTCGCCGTCCAGAAAAATGCCGTCGACCAGTTGTCCCGGCGCAGTCGTCTCAAGCACCGCCCGGCGGAATTGCTCGACGGTGCACGGCTTGTCCGACACGAGAAGCCACAGGTTCTGCTGCCGGTCGAATACGGCTCCCGAGCGCAGCCTCGGCTCGTCAAACGCCGGCATGTCCTCCTTCTTCGCCTGCTCGATCCAGCGCTCCTCCGCCCCGAGAGACATGCTGACCCCGCCTTGCGCCCAGTAGCGGTTCGGATCGGTCATTCGCAGCTCCCCTGCCTCCTGCGCCACCTGGACGGAGAACGACCGCGTCACTTCGTCCCAGACAAGCGTCCCTTTCGGATAATCGATGTTGTACCAGCCGGAGCCGTAGTCGTGGGATTCGCCCTTCAGCGGCTTGCCGTTGACAACGGCGATGCTGAGCAGGTCGCCGTTCCAGAAAAAGCCTCCGTTAATCCCGTAATCCGGCGTCGCGGTCACGTTGGTCACGATGTGCTTCAGCTCGATATTGTCGGGAGCCGTCCGCATCGCATGCAGCTTCACTCCGTTCGCCGCCGCAAACGTGGTGTAGGTATAATGGACGGGAACCGGCTTTTCCCGGGGGGTTGTCCAATAGGCAGACAAAATGACGGCAATTAAATTGCCAAGCAAAAATCCCGCAAGCAAAAGCTGAAGCTGACGTTCGTTTCCGCGGGCCAGACGGTTTCTCAGAACGGCTATCATCGGCACATCCCCATTTCATCTGAAATCATAGTCATAGATTCGTAGTCTTAATCTATGAGATTCAGGGAAGGATTATGATTGGCGTTACGGCTTGACGACGCCTTTTTTGAGCACGATGTTCGCATACTGCGCCCCTTCGCCCGTCGCAACGACGGCATACGCTTGTTTGGCGCGCTCATAGAACGCGAACCGCTCCACAAATGCGGGCTCGGCGAATTCCGGCGCGTGCTTCTTGACAATCGCGCGATATTCGTCCCAGATGACTGGCTTCACCGGATCGCCGGGAACGACGGCCATCAAGGCGACCGAATGCTCCGCATACGTATCCAATGGAAAAAAGGTTAATATTCCGTCGAGCAGTTGGGGAATGTCATGTCCGTCACAGCGCACCAGACGCTGCGCATGGCTCGCCGCCGGAAAATTGCCGTCGGCCAGCACCAGTTCATCGCCGTGTCCCATTTCCATCATAATTTTTAACAATTCGGGAGAAAGAATCGAAGGAATGCCTTTTAACATGTCCGTACCTCCAAGGGGCTAGTCTTGCGCCGCCGTATCGCAGCGTTCAAGCTTATCCTAGGGCAGCAGGCCAGTTTTTGTCAACGGTTCGGGGTTCAGGTAGGTCGATTAAAAGTCCGGCGCACAGCCTAGGGGCTCCCGGGGAAACAAAGCGATGGCATCCGTCGGCCCGATAAGGTACTATGGGTAGAGAATCAACAGGATTCTCTCTCTATCCATACATTTGAAAAAGCGGGTGAAGCATTCCAATGGAAGAAGTCGTCATTATCGGGGCTGGCCCTTGCGGCTTGTCCGCGGCCCTGGAGCTGCAGAAGATCGGCATCGATCCTCTTATTATCGAAAAAGAGTGCGTCGTGCATTCGATATACTTATATCCGACGTATATGCAGTTTTTCAGCACGCCGGAGCTGCTTGAGATCGGCGGATACCCGTTCTCGACGCCTAACGATAAGCCTTATCGGCTGGAAGCTTTGAATTATTACCGGAATGTAGCGGCCCGCAGCGGCGTGCGCATTCGTCCCTACCATACGGCAACCCATTTGGCGGTACAGCCGGGGGGAACCTTCGAGCTGACGGTACAGAATCGTTTCGGCGCAGCTTCTACGATAGCCGCGCGTTATGTCATTGTCGCGACCGGCTATTTCTCGCAGCCGAATATGCTCGGCATCCCGGGAGAGGAATTAAGCAAGGTGGCGCATTACTTCTGCGAAGCCCATCCGTATACCGGCACGAAGGTCGCGATCATCGGCGGAAGCAACTCCGCGATCGATGCCGCAATGGAGTTGCTGCGGGCAGGCGCCGAGGTGACCGTCGTTTACCGGGGCGAAACCTACTCGCCGGTCATTAAGCCGTGGGTTAAGCCGATCTTCGAAAGCATGGTCAACAAGGGCCGCATTCGGATGCTGTTTCAATCCCGGGTCGTCCGCATCACGGAAACGTCCGTCACCGTATCTCGCGAAGGACGCGAAGAGGAATTCGATAATGACTTCGTCTTGGCGCTGACCGGCTTCCGCCCGGACCGCAGTCTGTTAGCGGGAGCCGGAGCCGTCGTGTCGGAAGCAGACGGGATTCCCCAGTACGATCCGGCTACGATGGAAACGACGGTTCCCGGGCTGTTCGTCGCCGGTGTCATCGCTTCGGGCGCGAACGCCAACGAGGTGTTTATCGAAACCGGCCGTTTGCACGGCGGATTCATTGCAAATCGCATCGCCGCTTGCAATCCTGCGGTTAACTAAAGAAAGATCGGCCCGGACATTAATGTCAAGGTCGACCTTTTTTTATATGTAACGATTCCATTAAAAAATAAGTTCCTTCTCCCGCTGCGTCAACCGCCGGCCCGCAATATCCACCACAAGCTTCCCGTCGGACAGTCCCCAAATGCGCGACCCGAATTTTTCGGCAAGCTCCACCTGATGAAGACTGCAAAACACGAGAAGCTTATGCTTCTGACAGATGGACTTGAAATCTTGCATGACGAGGCTCGCCGCCTCCGGGTCCAAGCCGGACACCGGCTCGTCCGCGAATATCACCTTGGCTCCCTTGATCAGCGCCTTGCAGATTGCGACGCGCTGCTTCTCCCCGCCGCTCAGCTTCTCCACCGGCTCGTGCGCTTTGTCGAGCAGTCCCACTTTATCGAGGTAATCCATCGCTTCCATGTGGTCGTCTTCCGAAACGGAATTCGTTAGAAAGCGCCACCACGATTTTTTAAACAGCAGCGCGCTGAGCACATTTTTCAAAGCCGTCTTTTTCAAATTCAAGCTCGGCTTTTCCTCCAAATAGGCCCACTGCTTGTTCAGTCGGAACTTCTCCCAGGCGCCGGTGCCCGAAATATCCTTACCGTCGTAAATATACTGGCCGTCGTTCCATTTTTCCTTCAGCATCAAGCACCGGAAAAAGGTCGTTTTGCCGCTCCCGCTTGCGCCGAGCAGCGCCACCAGTTCCCCTTCGTCCGCCTGAAAGCTGATGCGGTCGAGTACCCGCTGCCCGGATGGGAACGATTTGGTTAGATTGCGTACGATGATCATCCGTCCGATGTCTCCTTTGTTCGAGCCAAAGCAATAGCAGGCTTGTTGTGTCTTGGTATAAATATAACATGTTCTGCCACATAAAAACCATAAAGGAGCACATCCTATTAGATGCTTATCCCGTAGATCCTGAAGAGGAGGAACAACGCGTGAAGCACCAATTGGTCAAGCTCGTCTCCGAGCAAGCGGGCATTACCGAAGGGCAGGCGGACAAAACGGTCGAAGCGGTCGTCGGCTATTTCAAAACCCGCATCCCGGACGAAATGAACGATAAAATCGCCAATCTGGCTATCGGGCACAATAACGACGCCGAGGCTTAGCAGACACGGAAAAACGGTAAAACTGCCCGCTCTCCGGGGTTTTACCGTTTTTGTATTTACTGCGGATTCGTTTCCTTCGGGATTTCATTCAAATTCGGAGGGCGGTCCGCCACCTTACCCGCATGCATGACCGCCTCTTCTTCCGTAAATTTGTTCTCCTTGAAATTCGGATTGTTTTTCGTATTCGCCTTGGCGCTGTCCATGTTCGGCTCACCTCCCGTCGACCGTAATATACCTCTTCCCGAAGGGGATTATACGGTCCGACGGTTTCCTTAAAAAAAATTTAAGAATAGACTCGACAACGATTTACATATTTTACAACTGGATTGAATTATAATAGACTAATAGTGGACTTACTATTTTCACATCGTTAGGATGGGGTCTGAAAAATGGAAGAAGCGGAATTGAGACGACATTTGGAGCGAATGCAGATGCAGCTTCGCTTGCTTGTGGAGGAAAAAGGAAGTTTTGTCGATCCCCGGGTAGTAGAGCTCAGTCAAAAAATAGATCGTCTTGTCTTGTCCATCCAACGTCTTCGGATGCAGGAACGGATAAAATAACCGAGGCCGGACGGGCCTCTTTTTTGTGCCCTGCCCTTGCAATATGTTACATGATATGTTATATTGAAACCAAGGAAGATCAAGGCTTTTTCCGAAAATATACACTCAAGTCCCCTGCTAAATACAGCTTATTGATGCACTCTCAAATCCTAATGAGAAGGAGCGATGCACCATGAGTTACGAAGTACGCGAGCCGCAGGAGCAAAAAATTTCCGTCGAGCTGACCATAAACGAGGCTTTGGCATTGACCGGCGTTCGATTCTGGCAAAATCATAAACTGGAAGTCGATGCGATGCAAAAAATTAAAAAGCAGCTCGAAGAGCAAATCATCGACAAGCGCCGCAACATGCAATAACCGAACCTAAATTATGAAACGACACCCGGACCCCGTTTCTGCAAGCCCTTGCAGCGGGGTCTTTCTTTGTTTGCTCCGCTTTTTTCGTTATAATAAGTTCAAGTTACAAAGAAGTAAAGGAGAATGAATATGAAACAACAAATTGCCTCGACCATCGACCTGCATGCCCCATCGTTCACGGACATTTCCCGGTTTATCGGCGAGAACCCCGAGCTGGGCCACGAGGAATGGAAGGCGTCGGCGCGCCTGATCGAAGCGTTGAAAGAGCATGGCTTTACGGTGCAAGCCCCTTACGCCGGGCTGCCTACGGCGTTTCTGGGGACGTACGCCGCAAGCAAGCCAGGACCGACTATCGCCTTCCTGTGCGAGTACGATGCGCTGCCGGAGCTGGGACATGCATGCGGACATCATTTGATCGGCGTCATGAGCCTTGCGGCAGCCGTCGGATTGAAAGCCGTTATCGACCAACTCGGCGGAACGATTCGGGTATACGGTACTCCGGCAGAGGAAACGAAAGGCGCGAAGGTCGATATGGCGGCCGCCGGTCTGTTCGACGACGTCGACTTCGCCTTGATGGCCCACCCGTACTACACGTACGAGAAATCGGGCAGCTCGCTGGCTATGGATGCGCTGGAGTTCGAGTTTTTCGGCAAGGCGGCTCATGCCGCGGCAAGCCCGCATGAAGGCGTCAACGCGCTGGATGCGGTGCTGCTTCTGTTCCAATCGATCGGCGCACTGAGGCAGCAGCTCCACAGCCATGCACGGATTCACGGTATCATCACTGAGGGCGGTAAAGCCCCGAACATTATTCCGGATTACGCGGCTGCGCAATTTTATATCCGATCCGCCAGCCGCCCCTACACGAACGAAACCGTGCAAAAGGTGATCCGCTGCGCGGAAGGCGCCGCTCTGCAAACTGGTTGTACGATGAAATGGTCTAATTACGAGTACTCCTATGACGAACTGATTACGAATACTCATTTGTCGGACACGTTTACCCGCAATCTCGCCGGTCTGGGCATCCCGGAAGACGAGATCGAATACGGCAAGGACCATGGCTCGCTCGATCTTGGGAACGTATCTCGGCATTGCCCGGCGGTTCACCCGTACGTCAAGGTCGTTGACGAAAAGCATTTGCTGCATACGAAGGAATTCCGCGATCTGGCCATGCAGCCCCGAGCCTTCGAAGGCATGCTGCTCGGCGCCAAAGCGTTGGCGTTCACCGCCTACGATGTAGTGGCTGACCCTGCCCTGCTGCAGTCGATCCGCGACGAATTCGAACGCAGCGTGAGCGCTGCCGAATAAACGCCAAAAAGCCGCGACCCGGTTTCGAACCGGATGTTCGCGGCTTACTTTTTTTAGAGCACCTTGGCCAAAAATTCTTTCGTCCGCGGATGCTGCGGGTTCGAAAAGATGTCGTCCGGATTGCCCTGCTCGACGATTTTTCCGCCGTCCATGAAGATGAGACGCTTGCCGACTTCCCGGGCAAAGCCCATCTCATGCGTGACGACGACCATCGTCATGCCTTCGGCTGCCAGCTCCTTCATGACGTCCAGCACCTCGCCAACCATCTCCGGATCGAGCGCCGAGGTCGGCTCGTCGAACAGCATGACGGCCGGCGACATGGCGAGCGCCCTAGCAATAGCGATCCGCTGCTTCTGTCCACCGGACAGCTGCGACGGGTAGCTGGACGACTTGTCCGCTAGACCAATGCGCCGCAGAAGCTGCTGCGCGATCTTGTCGGCCTCCGGCTTGCTGACGCTTTTCAGCTTCTGGGGCGCCAGCGTGATGTTTTCCTGGACGGTCATATGCGGGAACAGGTTAAACTGCTGGAACACCATGCCCATCCGCTGCCGCAGTTGGTTGATATCGTGCTTGCCGCGCAGCAGCGACATGCCGTCGAATTCGATGTCTCCCCCCGTCGGCTCCTCCAGGAGGTTCAAGCAGCGCAGAAACGTGCTTTTGCCCGAGCCGCTCGGTCCGATGACGACGACGACCTCGCCTTTCGCGATCTCAATATCGATTCCGTTCAACACAAGGTTGGACCCGAACGACTTCTGTAAACCGGTTACTTTAATCAGAGGACTTCATCCTCCTTTCCGCGACGCCGAGCAGCTTGGTCAGCGTAAACGTCATGATGAAGTAGATGATTGCCGCCAGGATGAGCGGCTCGAACGGCTGGAACGTATTGCCCCGCACCGTGTCGGCTTTGTACATCAGCTCGCCGATCCCGATGACGGAGACGATGGACGTTTCCTTGATCACCACAATGAATTCGTTGCCAAGCGCCGGGAGAATGTTGCGCAGCGCCTGCGGCAAAATGATAAAGCGCATGGCCATCGCGTGCGGCATCCCGAGAGAGCGGGCCGCTTCCATTTGTCCCTTGTCGATCGACTGAATGCCCGCGCGGAACGTCTCCGCCACATACGCAGCGCTGTTGATGGACAGTGCGATGATCGCCGCCATCATATCGGGAAACGATGAACCGAGTCCCGGCACCTCGGGAAAGTGAATACCCAGCTTCGGAAGCCCGTAATAAAAAATGTACAGCTGCACCAGCATCGGCGTCCCGCGGATGAATTCGATATACGAAACCGCGAACGCTTTAAGCAGCCAAATGCGGGACATGCGCATCAGGGCAATGACCATGCCGAGCAGCACTCCGAAAATGACGGTGAAGATGGTCAAAATGAGCGTCATCTTCGCTCCGTCGATAAAAAACATGTAATACTTGGATAAAAATGAAAAATCCATTCGCTTCCCCCTTCCTGTCAAATAAGTGTATAACTGAACAAAAACCCGCCGGAGAATTCCGCTCAGGTTTTTGTTCGGTATGCTGTAAGGAACGGATGGTTCCGTCCTCTTGCTTATTGCGTATCGACTTGCTCGTTCGCTTCGGCTACCATTTTATCGATGGACTTGGCGCTCATCAGGCGGT
This sequence comes from Paenibacillus tianmuensis, assembly GCF_900100345.1. Classification (GTDB taxonomy): domain Bacteria; phylum Bacillota; class Bacilli; order Paenibacillales; family NBRC-103111; genus Paenibacillus_G; species Paenibacillus_G tianmuensis. The sequence goes on from NZ_FMTT01000024.1 coordinate 49,721, forward strand.
CCAACGTTTTGTTCATCGCTTCCACGAGCTCAGGGTTGCCTTTTTTCAAGGCAATTGCCGACCCGCTGTCTTCCGTACTCAGCTTAATGTCCGCAAGCATCAAATCTTTGTTTTTGCTCAAGAAAGCTTCGGCTACCGGCTGCTCAACGACGAGAGCTTCGACTTTCTTGTTTTTCAGCTCCAGCATCAAATCGGCAATTTTGGGAAGTGCCTTCAGCTCGGAGCCCGGCATTTGTTCTTTAATGATTTTTTCTTGCGTCGCTCCCTTTTGGCCGGCGACTTTTTTGCCTTTCAGATCGGCGATGGACTTGTATTTATCCTTGTCCTCCGCGCGGACGGCCACACGTTGGATAGCCGTGTAGTAGATGTTGGTGAAATCCACGTTTTTCTTGCGATCTTCCGTCGGTGTCATGCCGGCAATAACGAAGTCAACGTTACCGGAATCCAAAGCGGCGAGCAGACCATCTAGTTTCATATCTTTGATTTCCAGCGTAACGCCGAGGTCTTTGGCAATCTCTTTGGCGATCTCGATATCGAAGCCGATGATTGCATCCTTCTTGTTGATTTCCTTGTGGAACTCATACGGCGGATAGTCGGCGCTCGTGCCTAATACGATTTTGCCCGCTTTTTTAATTTGCTCAAGCTTGGAGTCCTTGGACGCTGAAGTTGTTGCTGCCTTATCTCCCCCAGTCGCCGGTTTGTCGGCGGTCGTAGCTGCAGGCTTCGTACCACATGCGGATACGATCAGCGTAAAGCAGAGGAGCATGAAGATAATGGCTTTGTTTTTAGTCACTGGTCAAATCTCCTTTCTCATTAACCAGTACATTATATAATAGACCTCTCGCTTTTACAATGACACATACGTTCCAGTGATCAATAAAATATGGAATAAAACTCTGAAATATGTAATAAAATAACATTTACATGTCGACCGGACCGCCGGAGGCTTTTTTCATTCCAAAGACCTAACCCTCTCTCCCGGAAAGGTGGTTCGACAGGCTTGAAAGCGAAAAAAACTTGGGATCTGGCAGCGGTCTACCGTACTCGCCGGGGTCCTCGTTGCGCTGTTCGCGATTAAGCCCGCGCAAGTGGAGGTTGCAACGGCAAAAAGCCGTTGAGTCTTGCTCAACGGCCGGGGGCGCAGGGATAACGCTTATCCAACGAGCTTGGGCTTCGTCATAAAATCGAACAGTTGCTTGGTCAAGCCGCCCTTGCCGAATTTCAAATACGTTCCTTTCGTCCGGTCCGGCGGCTGCAGCGAGGCCAGAAAGGCTAGGACGGCCTGGCGGCGCTGGACGATGTCTCGCACGCCGAAACGGTACAGACACTCGTCAATCGTATTGTAAATGCCCCGATTGAGGCCATAGCGTTCAAAGCAATGCGTTACGAACCGGTGATCGGGAAGCTGAAGCACGTCAGCCTCATCGAACTGCCCGGATACAGAGCTATGGGTAAGCATTCGCATTCACTCCTTGTTTTTTCCTTAAATGATGAACGAATAGTCCGGGCTCAGCGCCGGAACGCCATAGCAGCACCGCCAGCAAAGCCAGCGAGAACGGCCTCTCCCCCAGCTTACGTCTCATACGACGGCGCCCTGGCCGGATTCAATCGATTGGATAACGAGTTTAGCCATGTTCGTACACTCCTTTTATTCATTTTGAAGCGAAAAAAAAGAAAGAGACCTCCGGCGAACGCGCGGCAATGTGCCATGCAGTTCGGGAGGTCTCCAGCGGTTCGGTGGACCAGTTCGCATCAGGGGGTGCGCTTATGTTGTTTTTGTTCAGGCAGATGGCGCTGGGATGCCGAATCCGATTCAAAACGTTTGCGTTCCGTACGTTCGATTTGCACGATTCGTCCGTCATGCACGACGATCTGCACCGTACCGTATTCGAGTCCGTTGACACTTTGAAGGATGCGTTTCGTCCAAAGTTCATCCACATCGAGCGGCTTAGTCATCCTAATCCCTCCGACATCTAAAGTTTTATATTCCTATGTGTTAAGTTGGTTTTGTATGTTAAAAAAATTCGCTCTCCCGTTAAATCGTCCAATCGTACCACTCGTTTTTGCGTTTGTCGATATACAGCAGCCAATCCCTTGTTTTGGTCAACAACTGCTCTTTGGCCAGACTGCCCGAATACGTATGATTCGCCTGGAAAATAATTTCTTTCTCACACTGCCCCTGACTGCGCAGCCAGAACAGCTTCTGGTACAGAAAGCAGTAATCGACGGGAATCACGTCATCTGCCGTACCGTGGACGAGCAGGACGTCGCCGTTAAATTTGCGAAGCTGCTCAAACGGCTGGTGCTGCGACAACGATTCGAAAAAGACCGGCTGCAGCGCATAACCGAGATGATCCGCCGAGCCGCATTGAACGGCCGTCTCGTACGTCTTCTTCCCGGTGATGTTCACGATGTCGTTAAACGGATACGCGACGGCCGACCAGAGTACGAGTGATTTCACCCGTTTGTCCCGGGCGGCGGTCAGGATGGCGACGGCTCCGCCGAGGCTGTGTCCGAGCAGCACGACCCGCTGCGGGTCGACGCAGTCGATATCGAGCGCGTAATCGAGGACGGTGCGCGTCTGGTCGATCAACGCGTTCAAGCCCCCGGCGCCGTAATCGCCCGTGCTCTCGCCGCAGCCGCCGTAGTCGAATCGGAGCACCATATAGCCGTGACGGGCAAATTCCCGCGCCGCCAAGACGAACAAGCGGTCGACGCCGATTCGCGTGCCGACGAACCCGTGGCATATGATGATGATCGGATAACGGCCCGACCCGCAGCCCTTTCCGCCCTCCTCTTCCGCCAGCGGATAATGGAGGTTTGCCGCCAACTCGTATGGTTCGCTTCGTATCGTAATATGATGTTCCATCATCGACTCCCCCTTTCTGCGACCTCATTCAATTAAATGTGCACCGGCATCGGGTCGGATTTCAGCGTGTTTTCCAACGTGAGATGTTCGTCTTCGTTGAACAGGTACAAACGGTGAATCAACACGCTCACCCGGTCTCCGGCATGAAGCTGCGGCAGCTCCAAAGAGCGATAAGCGAACAGCTTCTCGCTGCCGAGCGTCACTTCGATCTGCCAATTCGTTCCGCGGAAGTAGACGTTCTTGACGACGCCCTGCTCGGCTGCGGACGGATAAGGCAGCTCGCCGGGCAAGCCGACCTCGATAAACTCGGGGCGAATAATCGCTTTTGCGCCTTCGATCGCCCCGGCAGCCGGGAAACCTTTGAGCGTCGTGGCGTCTCCAATCTGATTCGATTCGCCGATGAAATTCGCCACAAACGGCGTTTCCGGCTGCTTGTAAATTTCAATCGGCGTGCCCTGCTGCTCCAGCCGGCCTTGGTTGATGATCATGATCTGATCGGCCACCTCGACGGCTTCCTCTTGGTCGTGCGTGACGAAGATGGTGGTAATGCCGACACGGTCGATCATCTCCTTCAGCCAGGTGCGCAGCTCTTTGCGTACCTTGGCGTCGATGGCCGCAAACGGCTCATCCAGCAGCAGCAGTTGCGGCTCGGGCGCGATGGCGCGGGCAAAGGCGACACGCTGCCGCTGTCCGCCGGAAAGCTGGTGCGGCAGCCGCTTCTCAAGCCCTCCCAAGCCGGTAAGCTCGATCAGCTCCTGCACGCGCTGCTTGATCTGGGCCTTGCTGCGCTTCTGAACCGTCAGCCCGAAGGCAATATTGTCGAACACGCTCATGTGGCGGAACAGCGCGTAGCTCTGGAACACGAAGCCGATGCCGCGCGCTTGCGGCGGAAGCGAGTTGACCTTTTGCCCGTGAAAGAGGATGTCGCCCGAATCCGGCTCCTCCAATCCGGCGAGCATACGAAGGATTGTCGTTTTCCCGCCACCGCTCGGTCCGAGCAGACCGATCAGCTTCCCTTTTTCAATCTCGAAGCTGACGTCTTTGGTCGCCTGAAAGCTGCCGAAGCTTTTCGTCAAATGTTTGGCCACGATATGCATGATCAGGTCTCCCCTTCCCGGCTAAGCTGCTGTTGATGGTGCTTCCACTCGATGACACTTTTGACGATCAAGGTGATCACCGCAAGCAGGACGAGCAAAGATGCCATGGCAAACGCGCCGGCAAAATTATATTCGTTGTATAAAATCTGAATGTGCAGCGGCATCGTATTGGTCGATCCGCGAATGTGGCCGGAGACGACCGATACCGCGCCGAATTCGCCCATGGCGCGGGCGTTGCTCAGGATGACTCCGTACAGCAGCCCCCATTTGATGTTAGGCAGCGTGATTTTCCAGAAGATGCGCCACCCCTTGGCGCCTAGCGTTACGGCCGCCTCTTCCTCCAGCGTCCCTTGAGCCTGCATCAGCGGCAGCAGTTCCCGGGCGACGAACGGGAAGGTGACGAATACTGTGGCGAGTACGATGCCCGGCAGCGCGAAAATGATCTTGAGATCGTTCTCCTGTAGCCACGGGCCGAACCAGCCTTTCGCGCCGAACAGCAGGATGAAGATCAGGCCCGAGATCACTGGGGACACCGCAAACGGCAGGTCGATAAGCGTGATCAGCAGGTTTTTTCCTTTAAATTGGAATTTCGTGATCGCCCATGCCGCCGCCAGTCCGAACAGCAGGTTAAGCGGCACCGTGATGACGGCAACGAGCAGCGTCAGGCGAATGGCGTCCGCCGCATCGGGCTCGATCAGCGAAGCCGCATACACCTCCCAGCCTTTGCGGAACGCTTCAACAAAGATGCTGACCAAAGGCAGAATGAGTAAAAATCCCAAAAATAGCAAAGCGACGGTAATGAGCGCCCATTTCACGATCCGGGGCTCGGTAATGTGACGCGGACGTTCGGCGGCGGCCGAACCCGATTTCACCGCGGTAGCTACGTAACCGGCCATAGCCTTCCTCCCCTCCCCGGCTTATGCCGATGTGACATGGCGGTTCGCCCGCCATTGCAGCAAATTGATGACGAGCAGCGTCACGAAGGAAATGACCAGCATGACCAAAGCGATTGCCGTCGCGCCGGCGTAATCATACTGCTCCAGCTTCGTCATGATCAGGAGCGGCGCGATTTCGGTCTTCATCGGCATGTTGCCGGAGATGAACACAACCGAACCGTACTCCCCCACCGCACGGGCAAACGCCAGCGTAAAGCCGGTCAGCAGCGCAGGCAGCAGCTCGGGGAACAGGATGCGGACGAACGTCTTCCAGCGGCTCGCGCCGAGGCTCACCGCCGCTTCCTCGACCTCCTTCTCCAACTCTTCCATCACTGGCTGAAGCGTCCGGACGACGAAAGGAATGCCGATGAACGTCAGTGCAAGCATGATACCGAGCGGCGTAAAGGCGACTTTAATCCCCAACGGCTCCAGCAGCTTGCCGACCCAGCCGTTCTGCGAATAGATGGTCGTGAGGGCAATCCCGGCGACGGCCGTCGGCAGCGCAAAGGGCAAATCGACGAGCGCGTCGACGATTTTTTTGCCCGGAAACGAGTACCGGACCAGCACCCAAGCGACGATAAAGCCGAAGACCGAATTCACGAGCGCAGCGCCGAACGCCGTGCCGAAGCTGATCTTATAGGAAGCGATGACCCGGGGATCGGTAATCGTATGCCAGAAAGCCTCCCAGCCCATCCCGGAGCTTTTAATGAAGATAGCCGACAAAGGGAAGAGAACGATTAAACTCAAGTACAATACAGTAAAACCCATCGATAAACCGAATCCGGGTAAAATACTGCGCTTTTTCCAAGCTTTCGCCATCGTCTATTCTCTCCCTGTCTGTTACGGTTTGTAGATTTGGTCGAATACGCCGCCGTCGCTAAAATGCGTCTTTTGCGTTTTCGCCCAGCCGCCGAACGGCTCGTCATCGATAGTAAACAGGTTTAATTTGGAGAACTGGTTCTCGTACTTCTTCGCGACCGACTCCAGACGCGGACGGTAATAGTTTTTGGCCGCAATCTCCTGCCCTTCCTCCGAGTACAAGTAGTCCAGATACGCCTGTGCTACTTCACGGCTGCCTTTCTTGTCGACCACTTTGTCGACGACGGCGACCGGAGGCTCGGCAAGCACGCTGATCGAAGGCGTGACGATCTCGAATTTGTCTTTGCCAAACTCGTTGATGGACAGATAAGCTTCGTTCTCCCAGGCGATCAGCACATCGCCGATGCCGCGCTGGACGAAGGTCGTTGTCGCATCGCGCGCGCCGGAATCGAGCACCGGCACATTTTTGAACAACTGCTGCACGAATTCTTTCGCCTTTCCTTCGTCTTTATTGTTCTTCTGGTAGGCGTAGCCCCAAGCGGCCACATAGTTCCAGCGGGCGCCGCCGGACGTTTTCGGGTTCGGCGTAATGACTTGCACGCCCGGCTTGATCAGATCGTCCCAATCCTTGATGCCCTTCGGATTGCCTTTCTTCACGAGGAAGACGATGGTCGAAGTATACGGGGAGCTGTTGTTTTTCAGCTTCTTTTGCCAATCCGCTTGAATCAATCCCGCTTGTTGAATCGCGTCGATGTCGTAGGCCAGCGCAAGCGTCACCACATCCGCCTCCAGCCCGTCGATGACCGAACGTCCCTGTTTGCCGGAGCCGCCGTGCGATTGCTTGAAGGTGACGTCCTGTCCCTTCGTCTTCTTCCAATAGGCGGTAAAGGCTTTATTGTAGCTTTGATACAGCTCGCGCGTCGGGTCGTATGAGACGTTAAGCAGCTCAATCGGCTTTGCCGCAGAAGCCGCAGGCTTCGTGCCGTCAGCCGGGGCGGCCCCGCCCGAATCCGGTTTGGCTCCGCCGCAAGCCGTCAACCCGACGAGCGATATCGTAAGTACGCTGAATATTGACCATTTACCGAACAACCGTAGCACATGATTTGTGTGTGTGCGCATAACCTTTTCTCTCCCCATTTATCAATTCTGCTTATAATTTCCGTTTATCGGATCGGAGGGGCGGGTCAATCGCCCACAGCTCATTATATGGCGTTCCGGTTGTCCGGTGACTAACTAACAATTCCGATAAATTTACTTAGTTATGTCAGTATATTAGCATCGGCCTAGTGTCCTGTCAATCGATTTTTGGGGATTTTTTCACTATTCAGTCATAAAAAAAGAGGAGCTGATCGCTCCTCGTTTAACTCCCTTTAGCTGCGGCCTACCCACAACTACAACTCCTATTAAGATCGCAAGGTCTATATCGACCCGGCTGCGATTCATTTTTTCAAATATCGCTTTTCCATAGTTCTTCGCCTCGGCAGCTCCCATCAGGCCTTCTGCCCCGCTCATAGCACGACGCGAAGGGTCTTACTTCACACATGCGCTTTATTCTTCAAACAAAAGGCAGTGTCCCTTCACAGGTACACTGCCTTCCATATGGCGGCCTGGCCTTGTTAATGCTTTTCCGTTCCTGCCTCGCGGGATTCCGCCTGCGCGCAGTCGCAGCAGTAGCCCAAAATTTCAAACCGGTGGTTGACGATTTGAAAATCGCACGGCAGGTTATCGATCTGCTTCATCGGACAAAACTCGAAAGGCACTGTTTTCTCACAGTTCACGCAGATGAGATGATGATGGTGGTGCGACTGGCAGCGAGAGCGGAACTTCAGTCCGTCGTTTAAGTAAATTTGTTCCAGAACACCCATCTCGCTCAGCAGGCGCAGGTTGCGGTACACCGTATCAAAGCTGACGCCGGGATAAGGCTGCTTCATATAATCATAAACGTCCTTGGGGGACAAATAGCCCGTCGATTCGGCGAATAAGGCGGCAAGGCTCTTCCGTTGGTCGGTGATACGCCAGCCTTTGGCCGACATGGCCTTCAAAATATCTTGAACGGTCGACTGAACCTCATGCTCGTGATTTCCCATACCTACCTCTTCCCTATGAATACGCTATCAGATACTCCTAATAATGCCTGAATCCACAGCGGGAGTCAAGGTTACCGCCCTTCCAGAGCTGCCAATTCAGCCTTCAGAAAAGACCGGTCAAAGTGCTCGCCGATAAACACCGCCACGCTGGGCAGCTCTTCCTTCGGCGCTATTTTCACGAAATCCATCTCGCGATAAGCATATTGGAACAAGAACGGACTAACCGTATCGGTGAACCGTAAAATGCCTTTGGCCCGGTAAATTTCCCGCGGGAGCCGTCCGATCAGCGCTTCAAACTGCTCACTGTCCATCGGCCGTGCAAAATAATGCGTGTAGACCATCACATGCTCATGGCTGTGATGATGCGCATCGCTTCCGTGGTCATGATCATGGCCTTCGGCTCCGCAAGCTCCGCTCTCCGCATGTTCATGTCCGCAGCGGCAAGCGGAAGCCGCGTGGCGCCGTTCCGCTACGCCGCCCTCGAGGCTGTCGAACAAGGACAGCTCGATCTCGCAGCGCACGGTGGGCAGAATCGGGGCAGCAGGATTCAGCTCCCGGATCAGCGTATCCAGACGCACGAGCTCCGCCGGAGGCACAAGGTCCGCCTTGTTGAGCAAAATGCGCGTCGCGCAGCGGATCTGATCCTGCATGAGCCGGTACGTCTTGCCCTTCGGACTGTGCGAACGCTCGCTGAGCTGCGCCGCATCGACAACCGTAATGACCGACTTCAGCTCCACCTTCGTCAGGAGCGAAGCATCGGTGACGCCGTCCAGCATCTCGATCGGGTTGGCCGCTCCTGTGCATTCCACGAACACGACGTCCGGCTGGTGCTCCTCGATCAACTGCTTCAACTCCATGCCCAGATCGCCGCGGATCGTACAGCAGATGCACCCGCCGAGCATTTCGGTCATCGGCACGTCCTCGTCGACGAGCATTCCGTCCAGATTCACATCGCCCAGCTCGTTCATCAGAACGGCGGGCTTTTTACCGCTCAGTCTGTAATAATCCAGCGCACGGGTCAGCAGCGTCGTCTTGCCGCTGCCCAAAAATCCGGTCAAAATATGAATCGGAACCGATCGTTCTTCCTTCAAGTCGCTACACCGCTTTCCGTTTAGGTTCGCAAATCAGGTCGTTGCCTTTCTTTTTTCAAATTTTACTCCGTCCGCTCGGCCCTGTCAATTATTCGTAATTTTTATCATTATAATCCTGGTTGGTCAAGTTACTTCAGCAATTCGAGGATCGTCGCGATAAAATGGTCCGCAACCGAACGATCGGAACGGGATTTCATCAGCACGGTAAGTCCGATGACCGATACGAGCAAGGTGTGGGCCAACGCCTTGGCGCTGCCGACTTGCTTCAGCTCTCCCGACCGTATCCCGCGTTCGATCGTTTCTTGAAACAGGGCAGCCAGATACATCTGATGCTCTCTGGTGAGAACCTCGAATTTGGCGTCATGCGGCGCAAGCTCCACCATGACGTTGATGCAGAAGCATCCCTTGTTGGGCCCTTCCTCGTCCGCTTCCGCCGCAATCCCTTCGAAATAGGACCGGAACGCTTCCTTGACGGAAGCAGCGTTTTGCAGCTTGGACCGGACGTAGGAGGAGTGAGCATGCGTATATTTGCGCAGCGCAGCTTCGAACAGCGCCTTCTTGTCTCCGAAGGCCGAATAAAGGCTTGGGCGCTGTATGCCCATTCCGGACGTGAGATCGCTTAAAGAAGTCGCTTCATACCCCTTCTCCCAAAATAGCCGCATCGCAGCATCCAAAGCCTTGTCTTCATCAAACGCTCTTGGCCGTACCATAAAATCTGCCTCATTTCATATCGATTAGTATAATATGATTTTAGGCCTTGAAGCCGTCACTGTCAAATTCAGTCGACGTTCCGCAGACGCGTCTCGCTGGAATTTCAGCCTACTTCCCGGACCAAACGGCCTCTTGACAGCAGACATGTACGAGAGTTATATTTACGAGGCACATTATATACCAATCGGTATATTATACTTTTTGGTAGAAAATATTCTTACTTGTCAGGAGGTAAAAACGATGGACAGGCTTGAAAAAACGGCGGGGTTTCTTGCTGAAGACCACAACGAGGCAAAACCGGAGGTGCTGCAAGAGCCTTTAGCCGCAGGGGACCCGCCTTCCGCACCGGCGATGTCCCGTTCCGTCGCGCTGTTGTTTGCCGTCGCCTGCGGGCTTGCTGTCGCCAACGTCTACTATGCGCAGCCGCTGCTCGATGCGATGGCAACCGAGCTTGGAATTGACCGCGCCGCCGCAGGTATTGTCATCACGGCCACTCAGATCTGCTATGCGCTGGGACTGCTATTGCTCGTCCCGCTCGGCGATCTGGTGAACCGCCGGAAGCTAATCGTCGGCCAAATGCTGTTGTCTGTATTGGCGCTTATCGTGGTCGGCACCGCCTCTACCGCCGTCGTGCTGCTCGCAGGCATGGGTGCAGTCGGCCTGCTTGCCGTAGTGACGCAGGCGCTCGTGGCCTACGCCTCGACGTTGGCTGCGCCCGCCGAGCGAGGCCGGATCGTCGGCTTGGTAACGAGCGGTGTAGTGATCGGCATTCTGCTTGCCCGAACCGTCGCCGGGACGCTGACCGATCTCGCAGGCTGGCGTTCAGTCTATTTCGTCTCAGCCGGATTGACCGTGCTCATGGCCGGGCTCCTGTTCCGGGTACTGCCGCGTGAAGATCACGGGAAGGCGCCGATGACGTATCCGCAGCTGCTGCGCTCCGTATTCGCTTTATTCATACAGGAGCCGGTGCTGCGCATCCGCGGTATCCTCGCGCTTCTTATTTTCGCCTCGTTCAGCGTGTTGTGGACCTCACTTGTGCTGCCGCTCAGCTCGCCGCCGCTGTCGCTTTCCCATACCGCGATCGGGTCGTTCGGGCTCATCGGCGTAGCGGGAGCGATGGCGGCAGCGCGTGCGGGACGGCTTGCAGACCGCGGCTTGGGACAGCGGACCACCGGGATCGCACTGACGCTGCTGCTGGTTTCGTGGCTGCCGATCAATCTGACCGAACGCTCCCTATGGGCACTGATCGCCGGAGTGGTTCTCCTCGATCTCGCGGTGCAAGCCGTGCATGTGACCAATCAGAGCATGATTTACAACGTGCGCCCGGAAGCCCGCAGCCGTCTCGCCGGCGCGTACATGATCTTCTATTCGATCGGCAGCGCCGTCGGCTCGATTGCCTCGACGCTTATGTACGCGCGGGCCGGTTGGACCGGCGTCTGTCTGCTGGGCGCTGCCATAAGCGGTCTTGCGCTGCTATTCTGGGGACTGACCCGGCGCTTGACGACCGCATGAACTAGGATAATGCCCCGTTTCTTCAGTAGTCCACTCCTTTTTTTTGAAGATTCATAAGAATGTATGGAGTCCATCGAAAAGGAGGTTGGACCAATGCGTGAAAAATGGAAAAAGCCAGCGTTCGTTCTAGGTATTCTTGGCGGGGCGAAGCTTGCCTTGAGCAGCTACGGATACGACATCCCCGATCATCTCATTAACGATATCACCAATGGAGTCAGCGCCATTCTCGTTCTCGTCGGCATTATTGTTGACCATGGCAAACCGAAAGACGACAACGTGTAACCTCATCCGATCTCTGCGGACTTAACGCCCTCGAATACGAGAGGCGTTTCTTTTTGGGCTAAGCCGGAATGATCCCAATCATGTGAAATGGAAGCAATAAAAAAACTGGCTCTACGCCATAATCAGTGCTTGACAGACAAAATGGCAAGTCGAGCGTTCAGTTATACAATCTTAATGCTTGATTTTACTGGTATCTGTATGCCTCGCATTTTTGTTGGAAGGGGTCAAGCACTGATTTCGGTTTTGAGCCAAAAAACTTTCAGCAAATTTTTTTGCTAGCGGGTTCATATACATAATCTGAATGGCTTTGGGGCGCACGCCCCGCTCCGACTCCAAGCATACGCGCACTTCTAATTTGAACCCGCGGAGCATAGAGCGTACTATGAAAGGAAACGTTTCTATAAAAGCAATCGAATAAACGGTTACCGTTTATGAAGGAAAGCGAGGGATACGCATGTCTGTCCGAGCCCCGAGTCGGCCTACGATTCAAATCGACCCGACCTTTGCTTATTATCTCGACCGTTCCCCTGAAAGCGTCGCTTCCGAGCTGGAATTGGCCGGATTCCGTACCGTACGCTATTTTGTGACGGATGAAACCAGGGTAAACGGCAGACTCGTAGCGGCGCTTCGCGAGCGTGGCATGGACGTCTGGGCGATGGTGATCGGCAACGGGACGTTCACGACCGAGAATTTGCCTGCGGATTGGCCGGAGTGGCAAATGACGCTGCTGAAGCCGGTCAACGACGGGTTTACCCGGCTATCCCCTTTCAGCCACCGCTATGTGACATGGAAAAAAGCGGCGGTCGCCCATCTCGTCCGCACGCACCCGTTCACCGGCTTCGAGGTGGCCGAGCCGTATTTTCCCGAATGGAACGGACTGTCGAGCGGCGTGTACGGCGATGTCGGCCCGTATGCCCGGGCGGCGTTCAAGCAGTTCAGCGGCAGCGACATGCCGGAATTTCGTTACTCCTCCTCGCCGCTGTACTACAAAAAGGACCGCGGCCGTTACTTGCTGTGGATCGAGTTTCGGGTACAGGCGGTGAACGGGTTTCTGAACGAGCTGATCAACGGAGCAGGCGGGGTCCGCGAAACGCGACCCGATATCAAAATCGCGACGTGGTCCCTTGCGGTGGACGCCGGTCAAGATCCTGTCGGAGCGCTTCGCGAGTACCAAGGCGTGGATGCGGTTGAAATGATCCGGACGGTCCGCCCGGACGCCCACATTCTCCAGACCCATTGGCCCGACTGGATGCGGATGCATCTGCCATCCGATTACATAAGACATTACCGGCCCTTCGCGGAGAGCATCCGGGCCGTTCATCCGGGCATTCCGCTGGGCATCCAGGCGGATATCGGCTCACTGGCCCGGATGCGACGCAGCCGGACCTGGATTCGGGAGTTCGCCAAATCGGCGGGCGAGCTCGGTTACCGGTTCTGGACGGCCTACGAGTATTCCATCAGCCTTCCGATGTACCGGGAACCGCCGCGGGTGCTGCAGGTCCATCGTCCGGACCGCCAGCTCGTCGTGCTGGAATTCAACAAGCGCGTGGATGCCGAATCCGCCGCAGAGCCTTCGCATTACCGCTGCGTCGTCAGCGGACAGCCGCAGGAGCTTGCGATCCGCGTCATTCAAGCAGACGGCAACGTCGTTGTCTTGCAAGCGGATTTTCCCCGCGTGTCGTTCGAGCTGTTCGCGGAAGGAATCCGCGATACTCCCGGGCTGCTGCTTATTTCCAACGAACGAGGGAACGAATCGCCCAGAGGTTTTCCGGTACGGGTTACGGGCTGGTACTAAGAGTTGGTCATTTCTCCGGTCATGGGTTATAATGGAAGAAATCCATCAACCGACAGGAGATGAACGCAAGTTGACTTTGTCGTCTTGGAAAGAAGAGCGGGCCAACGCCATCAGCCACGGCATCGGCGCCGCGCTCAGCGTCGCGGCTCTCGTTCTGCTGCTGCTCCATTCGCTGCAGAACGGCACGGTCTGGCATATCGTCAGCTTCACCGTATTCGGCGTCTCGCTCATTCTGCTGTACGTCTGCTCCACCTTGCTGCATAGCGCCCGCCAAGCGCGCTGGATCGATCTGTTCGAAATTATGGACCACTCGGCCATCTATGTTCTCATCGCAGGCACTTATACCCCGTTCTTGCTCGTCACGATTCGCGGCCCTTTGGGTTGGAGCTTGTTCGGCGTCGTGTGGGGACTCGCGCTGCTGGGCATTGTGTTCAAGCTGTTTTTCGTCAAGCGGTTTAACGTCCTCTCCACGCTGTTCTATATCGCGATGGGCTGGATGGTCATGTTCGCGTTCCGTCCGCTGCAGGAGCAGCTTCCCGCAGCCGGAATCGGCTGGCTGGTCGCCGGAGGCCTGCTGTACACGGTCGGCACGGTCTTTTATTTATGGCGTAAACTCCCTTACGCCCACACCGTTTGGCACGTGTTCGTGCTGGGAGGAAGCATCTGTCACTTTTGCTCCGTCTATTTCTACGTGCTGCCCTGGTAAGGCCTAACGGCAAAAAAGCTTTCACGCAGACTCTGCGGTGAAAGCTTTTTTTATAATCTCTTCGCCCGGCTGCGCTTCGGAGCCTGTTATTTGCGGAGGCGCTTGAACCGGTAATACAGAAAGCAGCCGAGGCAAAAGCCGCATAGAGCCGCGAGCGCGGCAAGCGCCACGATGCTTGCGAGGACGTATCCGTACCAGCCGCCCGGATTCATCCAGAACGCAAGCAGCGACAAGGTAAGGAGCACGACGGTTATCGCGTTGTTGAACCGCAGCAGCTCCCGCGATTCGGTAGGCGCGCCCGCCACACGGCTGCGGAGCAGCGGGGCGGCGAGCTGCACGATCAGATTGGCGCGAATGCCCTGCCACAAGCCAAGCATTTGAATCGCCCACAAGGCGGCGATCAGCGCCGGTTGGCGCAGCGCTACCGCAAGCGCAACCAGCAGGACAATTCCGGCTTGGTTCGCGCGGACATTCGGAATGGGAATTTCTTTCATAGGCGCTCAATTCACCCCACAATAAAATGACTTGCCCGGGAGCCTGACCGATGAAGGCTTGCCGCCCGCCAGACTTTTAAGAGGACACCGGCTCCAGCCTCAGCTGTCCCGTGTTCGGGTCCTGCAGCACAAGCCGCCCTTCGACCGACCGTCCCTGCTCGTCGACCAGCCTCATCAGCGCGGTGCGCCCGTGCTTCAGCAAATACGCGATGGCGGCATCCGTCAGCGAAGCTCCGAAGCTGTCCTTCCAGATCACGAAGGTACAGCCGGTCTTATACGCGCTGCAGCCGTAGCCGCGCTTGCCGCGGATGATGCTGCCGCGGCAGCCTGCGCGCGGGCACGCGCCCAGCGCCGCCATCGGCGCTGCGGCGTCTTCGCCGCCCGGGGCGGACCGTGCGCGCCGCGCGTTCGCGGGGCGCGCGGCTTCCGCCGCAGGCGGCTCGTCCACAGCCGCGGCTGCGCGCGCGCTGCGCTTGCCCCGCGCGGAGCCGGACGCGCGGGCGGGGCCCTCCGGCGCGTCCTTGGCCGCCGCGCCGCTTTTGCGCCGCTGGCGCGGGGCGTTCGAAGGCGCAGCGCCTTCGAACGCCTGCTTCGCCGCGGGCTTCTGTCCCCGCACCTTCTCGACGATCAGGGCGGCAAAACGCTCAACGTTCTTCATGAACGTCTCGTCCGACGCCAAGCCGCGCGCGATCTCGTTCAGCCGCCGCTCCCACTGCCCGGTCATCTCCGGCGACGTCAGCAGCTCGACGCCCGCGCCGCGGATCAGCTCGACCGCCGTACGGCCCTTCGGCGTGATCGCGATGCGCTTGCCCTGCATAACCACGTAGCCGACCTGCTTCAGCCGCTCGATGACGGACGCGCGTGTCGCCGGCGTTCCGAGCCCGGAATCCTTCATCGCGTCGCGCAGCTCCTCGTCCTCGATCTGCTTTCCCGCGCTTTCCATCGCCTTCAGCAGCGTGCCTTCGGTGTACGCCTTCGGCGGCTGGGTCTCCTTCTCCTTCGCCGCGCTGTCCTTGCACAGCACCGCCTGCGCCGCATTCAGCGTGAACGGAGCGTCCGTTTCCTCCTCGGCGACGGCACCCTCGTCCTGCTCTCGCTCGGCTTTGCTTTTGCCCTGGGACGGCTTTTCTTTTTCCTTTTTCTGATCGGCATAGATGACCTTCCAGCCCAGGGACAGCAGCTGCTTCACCGTGCTCTTGAACCGTTCGCCCTCGGCCAACGTCACGATCGTATGGAGCTTGTACATCGCCGCGGGATAAAAATGCGACAAAAACCGCCGTACGATCAAGTCGTACAGCTTTTGTTCGTCGGGCGCGAGCCCGCTTGGCATTTTGTGCGTCGGCAAAATCGCATGGTGATCTTCCACCCTGGCCGGATTGC
Organism: Paenibacillus tianmuensis; assembly: GCF_900100345.1. Classification (GTDB taxonomy): domain Bacteria; phylum Bacillota; class Bacilli; order Paenibacillales; family NBRC-103111; genus Paenibacillus_G; species Paenibacillus_G tianmuensis. The sequence continues at coordinate 65,499 of NZ_FMTT01000024.1, forward strand.
AGACCGCTTTATTGTTTTTGTGCACCAGCTTTTTGTCCGCCTGCTGGACAAGAGGCGCGTAGCCCGTCTTGCCGAGCTGGTCGAGTGCCCGGTGCATCTCGGGAATGTTCTGTTCGGTCACATAGTTGGAGTTCGTCCGCGGGTAGCTGATCGCCTTATGCTTCTCATAGAGCGCTTGGGCGAGATCAAGCGTCTTTTTGGCGGAAAACCCGAACTTCGCATTCGCTTCGCGCTGCAGCAAAGTCAGATCGTAGAGCTTGAATGGGTACTCCTTCGTATCCTTCACGTCGTAGCTCTCGATCCGGCCGGTCTTCCCTTTGACTTTGGCCGCGAGCGCCGCCGCTTTCTCTCCGTCGGTCAGCTTGTCCCCCTGCCACAGCCCGCGGTACTTCGTCTCCCCTTGCGTGAACCATGCTTCGACTTCGAAGTACTTGCTCGACGTAAACGCCTCGATCTCCTTCTGCCGGTCGTACAGAAGCGCCAGCACCGGCGTCTGCACCCGCCCGACGGACAGCAGCTCGCGGTGCTTCGTCGTAAACGCGCGCGAGCCGTTCATCCCGATCAGCCAATCCGCCTCGCTCCGCGCCCGGGCCGCCCTCGTCAGCGGCTCGAATTCCGCGCCTTCGCGCAGCTCGGCGAAGCCTTTGCGAATCGTCTCCGGCGTCAGGTCGGAGATCCACAGCCGCTTGACCGGCTGGGAAAGCTTCAGGTGCCGCTGGATGAGGGAAAAAATATGCTGCCCCTCCCGCCCGGCGTCGCAAGCGTTAATAAGCTGCCCGCTCCGTTTTGCCAGCTCGCCGATAACCTTGAGCTGGTCCTTCGTCTTCGGATTGGGTACGAGCTTGAACCGCTCCGGAATGATCGGCAAATCGTTGAAATTCCATTTTTTGTATTTATCGTCGTATGCATCCGGTTCGGCGAGGCCGAGCAGGTGCCCGATGGCCCAAGTGATAATATACCGCTCGCCTTCAATATGCGTGCGTTGATTTTTCGCCTTCGGCTCGATGGCTGCCGCAATATTGCGCCCCATATCCGGCTTTTCGGCGATAACAAGCGTCTTCATCCGTCAACTTTCCTCTCCTATGCTGATGGAACTTGTAGCGTATGGCACCGGCATGTACAAGCCGTATTTCGAAAACGTGCTTCATCATATTATACCATAACCCCCTTCCCGTCGACCCGTTCCTTGGTAAAACGTGCAAAAAAACAGCAGGCCGGTTGACTTGACCGACCTACTGCTGCGTTTGGTCTCGAACTTGCATTTAAGCTGCCTTAAACGGTAAGCAGCAGCTCTTTAATCCCATACGCGAACGAGCTTTCAAGCGGCTTTAACGTAAAGCCCGCGCTTAACTTGAAATCAGGATACCGCCGGACCCATTCTTTTAAGGCGATCTCCGCTTCCATGCGGGCCAGCGGCGCCCCGAGACAAAAATGGATGCCCCGGCCAAAGGCCATGTGCGGGTTCGGCTTGCGCGGCACAACGAACTGCTCCGCATCCTGAAACTGCTTTTCGTCGCGATTGGCCGCCCCCATCCAGACGATGACGTATTCCTGTGCGCACAGCTTCTTTCCTCCCAAGACGATGTCCTCTTGCACGATACGAAATGAAGCTTGTACAGGCGAACGGAAACGCAGCACTTCTTCAATCGCCGCAGGCAGCAATTCGTCCGGCTGATTTTTGATTTGACGATACACCTCGGGATATTCCAGGAACGTGTAAATCGCATTGGTAATCAAATTGGTCGTCGTTTCGTTTCCGGCAACGAGCAGCAAGATGCAAAATCCGACGATTTCCTCTTCCGTCAGGCTCTCTCCGTTCACGCTGGCTTGCAGCAGGACAGAAATGATGTCGTCTGCAGGCTCTTGTTTTTTCAGCTCGATGATTTCCTTGAAATAGGCATACAGCTCTCCGACCACCTGCTGCTGCTTCCGGAGCTGCTCGTTTTTCGCTTCTTCGCTGTTGTTTGCCGGTCCGGCTACGGCCTGATCGGACCAGTCTTTAAATTTGCGCTTGTCTTTCGCAGGAACTCCAAGCATCGCGGCAATCACCAAAACCGGAAGCGGGTAAGATAATTGCTCAACCAGATCGATTTCCCGTTCCCCGCCGACAGCATCCAACAATTCGCTGGTAATCGCCTGAATCCGCGGCTCCCACTCCTTAAGCGCCTTTGGAGTAAAAGCTTTATTTACAATGTCGCGCATCTGCGTATGCTTCGGCGGATCGAGATTGAGGAGACCGTTCTCGAAAAGCGACTTCCCGTCGCGAAAAACACGGGACGAAAAGATCTCCTTCCGATCCAAAACCGTCTTCACTTCCTCGTAACTGAAAACATCCCACGTGCGTCGCTCCTCATCCCAACGGACAGGGGACTCCTCTCTCATTTTACGGTACCATCGGAACGGGTTAAAACGCTCTTCCGGGGTTCTAAGCTCGCGGACTTGACCAAAATCGGTAATCGCGGACTTTTCCATAACTACGCCTCCTAAAATGAACTTTGTGTTGATTAATAATCATACTGTCTATTATAGTGTTAACTGGAGACGATACCATGAACAGTCCGGCGGAAAATGTCTACTAAACAATCAAAAAACATCCTAAATTTGACAATTTTTACACAACTCTATTGAAGCGAAAGGACTGAAGGTAGTGACCGAGAATGCGAACGATCCTAGAATTGTCCGGACGATGCACATGCTGCGGGAGGCGCTGCTTGAGCTGATGGAGGAACAAGGCTTCGAACGAATCACAGTGAAGGATATCACGTCAAAAGCGGGGCTGAACCGGGGCACCTTTTATTTGCACTATACCGATAAATTCGATCTTCTGGACCGAATCACCGAAGAGATGATGCAGGGGCTCCGAGAGATCGCCCAAACGTTCGATCCGCTGGACTTGGTCTTGCACGAGTCCCAGGATACCCCCTTTCCGTTCTCTGTCCGGCTGTTTGAATATTTCGGCGAGCATGCCCGCTTTTTCAGCGTGATGCTGGGGCCGAAGGGGGACCCGGCCTTTTCCTCGAAGTTCAAAGAGTTCATGCAAGTTCATTTATTGGACAAGTTCAACGAATTTCACCACAGCGAAGACCGCGTGCCGGTTCCGTGGGATTATTTGATGGCCTATTTAATCTCCGCGCATCTGGGCATCGTTCAACATTGGCTTGAACAAGGCCGCGATCATACGCCGTGGGAAATGGCCCTGATGTTCACGCGCATGACCCAACTGAGCCCCATTCAATCTGCAGGCTTGAAAAAGTAATCCGCAAGCCCCGCAAGAGAACTTCGTCGCGATGAACATCACGAAAAAGACAGCCCTCGCAGGCTGTCTCTTCGCCGTCTATTCTTTCGGATGAATCATTTCTTCCGGACACACGGTCGATACGAATTGCTCCTCCGTCAGGTAGCCGCTCCGGATCGCCGCTTCCTTGAGTGTCCACCCTTCCTTGTGCGCCGATTTGGCGATTGCTGCCGCTTTCTCGTAGCCGATATGCGGGTTCAGCGCCGTAACCAGCATCAGCGATTCGTCCAAGTACCGCTGAATAACCTCAAGGTTCGGCTCGATGCCGACAGCGCAATGCTCATTGAACGAATCCATCGCGTCCGCAAGCAGACGAACGGACTGCAAATAGTTGTGAATAATGACCGGCTTGAACACGTTCAATTCAAAATTCCCTTGGCTGGCGGCAAAGCCGATCACCGCATCGTTGCCCATCACCTGGCAGGCGACCATCGTCATCGCTTCGCTCTGGGTCGGGTTCACCTTACCCGGCATAATCGAGCTGCCCGGCTCGTTCTCCGGAATGCGCAGCTCGCCGATGCCGCAGCGCGGTCCGCTTGCCAGCCACCGGACATCGTTGGCGATCTTCATCAGATCGGCGGCAAGCGCTTTGATCGCGCCATGGCTGTATACGATTTGATCGTGGCTGGTCAGCCCATGAAATTTGTTCTCGGCCGAGACGAAGGTTTCTCCCGTGTAACGGGAAATTTCCCCGGCCACCGCCTCGCCGAATTTCGGATGGGCGTTCAATCCCGTTCCGACGGCCGTGCCGCCGATCGCCAGCTCCCGCATCGGCTCCAGACTTTCGCGGATCATCCGCCCTGTCTTCTCCAGCATGGCCCACCAGCCGCTGATTTCCTGCCCGAGCGTCAGCGGCGTCGCATCCTGCAGATGCGTACGTCCGATTTTGACGATATCCTCAAATTCCTTGGCTTTATTTCCTAGCGTTTCCTTGAGTCGGTTCAACGCGGGAAGCAGCCGCTCCTGCACCGCCAACACACCGGCGATATGCATCGCGGTCGGGAACGTATCGTTCGAGCTTTGCGAGCGGTTCACGTCGTCGTTCGGGTGAATCCGCAGCCCGTTTCCTTTCGCTTCGAGCAGCTGTGACGCCCTTCTGGCGATGACTTCGTTCGCGTTCATGTTCGACTGCGTCCCGCTGCCGGTCTGCCATACGACAAGCGGAAAATGGTCGTCCCATTGTCCGCCGCTGACTTCATCGGCCGCTTGAGCGATCGCCTCCGCCTTTTCCGGCTCCAGCTTACCCAGCTTCAGGTTGGCTGCCGCCGCCCCCTTCTTCAGCAGCGCGAACGCCCGGACGATTTCCAGCGGCATCCGCTCTGTGCCGATCTTGAAATTCTCCTTGCTCCGCTGGGTTTGAGCGCCCCATAATTTGTCCGCAGGCACTTGAATTTCGCCCATGGTGTCTTTTTCGGTTCGGAATTCCATCGTTAGCACCCTCCTTGACCTAAGTACATCTTAAGATTACCCATCTTGGACTTAGCATACATAAAAGTATACTATATTTCCAAATAAAGGGCGAATTCATCTCATGAATCCACTTTATAGCCCTTAGTTCGAACCGCTCGCCCCGTGGAGAAAAAATTCCTTATTTGGTATATTACACCTCTTCCATGCACACACTAGCGTTACGATTTTCTTTTTAACGATTCGAATCGGAAGAGGTCTTTCTCATGTCAGCGAAATGGGCTTGGTTTATGTTCGGCTCGTTTGTCGGGTCGCTTGCGGCCGTCGCTCTTGCCGGCCTGCTCGCTTTATTGTGCTCAAGAGGTATCATCAAGTGGATTGTCGGTCGCTTTACGAAACGAATAATGTCCAATCCCTACGAGTCCAACATCTGGGAAATGGTAACGGCAATGACTCGAATCAGCCCCATTACCGTCGTGGAGAACAGCCTTCGCGCCGCTTCCGGCGCTGTGATCGAACGTCCGTTCGGAAGCCCGCGCAAATTTCTTCATTTTGAGGGACTCGTGTTCTCTCCCGCGCAATTGTCTACGCTTCCCACGGAACAGGACGTCGATATCGACATGACAACCGTCATTGGGCCCAAAGCGCAAAAGCCGCTGGTGCTTCGCATTCCCATACTCGCTGCCGGGATGGGCTATGGCGTAGGCTTAAGCGAAAAGGTCAAAATCGCCATCGCCAAAGGAACGGCCAAAGCCGGGACAAGCACAAATACCGGTGAAGGAGGATTTTTACCGGAGGAACGGCAGAATGCCAAACACTTGATTATTCAATACAATTCGGGTCATTGGTCTAAATCGCCCGAAATACTAAAGCAAGCCGACGCGATTGAAATCCGCTTCGGTCAAGGAGCGCTGGCGGGAACGGCAAGTGTTCTGCAAGCCGCCGATCTGGAAGGAAGAGCCAGTGAGATCATGCAGGTGCAGAACGAGGACATCACCGTCATTCCGAGCCGCCATAAAGATATTTCGAGCCCGCAGGGTCTCAAGCAAGTGGTTGAGCGGCTCCGACAGCTGACCGGAGGTGTACCGATTGGCGTAAAAATATGCGCCAGCGCCGTTCTGGAGCATGATCTGGAAATCGCCATTCAAGCCGGCGTCGACTTTATCAGTCTCGACGGGGGGCAAGCGGGGACGAAAGGCGGCGCGCCGATTCTGGAGGACGACTTCGGGCTGCCGACGATTTACGCCTTGTCGCGCGCGGTCCGCTATCTTCGCCAACGAGGCGTCAAGGACTCGATCAGCCTTCTGACCGGAGGCGCGTATTCGCAGCCTGGCGAATGCCTTAAAGCCATTGCTTTAGGAGCTAGTGGAGTTTATATGGGCACCTCTTTGCTATGGGCCATGACGCACGATCAAGTAATGAAAACCGTCCCTTGGGAGCCTCCGACACAGCTTACTTACTACACCGGAATGATGCAGGAAAAGTTTAACGAAGAAGAGGCAGCTATTTATTTGGAAAACTTTTTAAACTCTTGCACGGATGAGATGAAGCTGGCGATCAGCGCGCTCGGCAAACGCGCTTTGCGGGAAGTCAACTCCGACGATATGGTGGCCCTCGATGCATGGACCAGTCATGTGACCAAGGTAAAATTGGCCTATGATCCGTGGGAGAAGCCGGTAACGAATCCGCATAGATGACGACGAGCTGCAAAAGGGAGGGGTCGAGTTGAATACGCAGATGCCCGCTTTCCGATGGACGATGAAGCAGACTTGGGAGCATTTCCTATTCGCCCACTGGCCCGTTCCCGTCGAAGCGATTCGTTCCTTCGTGCCTGAGGCGCTGGATATCGACACTTGGGATGGACAGGCGTGGATCGGCATCCTTCCCTTCCGCATTGGCGGAATACGGTTGAAATATATGCCTACCCTGCCCTGGATGCGCTCGTTTCCGGAGATTAACGTCCGTACGTATGTCCGGTCGGGCGGGGAATCCGCCATCTTTTTTTTGTCCATGGACGCATCCCACCCTCTGCTCGTTCCTATTGCGAAGCAGTGGTACCGGCTTCCGTACCATCAAGCGAAGATGCGCTTCCGCGCGGAGGGCCGGACCATTGCGTTTGATAGCCGCCGACGTTCCGCCTCCCTGCCGGAAGAAGCCTTTCGCGCCACATACCGCCCCGTCTCCGCCCCGTTCGCCGCCCGGCGAGGAACGATTGAGCACTGGCTTATGGAGCGTTATATCTACTATTGCCGATGCGGCCGCAGTGGCGGACTATACCGGGGAGAGGTCGTTCACGCGCCATGGGAGCTGCAAACGGCCGAAGTGGATTTCAGTTGCCGTGCATTGACACGCGAATTCGGATTGGAGCTGGGGACTCCTGCCCTGCTCCACTACTCCCGGGGAACCCGCGCCCTTATCGGTCCGTGCCGCAAGGCGCCGGAATAAACGGCTTAGCTGCCGTCATGTTATAGCGAATATATAAGCCGTGACCTGCCGTCACGGCTTCTTCTTTTTGCGGAACGTATCGACGGCGATCAGCACCAGCGGAAAGATCAGCCCAGCCGTCGGAACATATACCCCTCCCGTTCGTTCGTCCCATTGTATTTGATAGGCGGAATTAGGAAAACCGACCAGAGAAAGGACCGTCAAGATCAGCCCCAGAGGCAGTACAAGAATACGCTCGGAGTGCAATTTAAACAACTGCGCAGTCCCCTTCAGCATAGCGTAAAAATAGATCGCCGTTTTATAGTAAAGCCCGATGATCCAAAATGTAGCTACGATAACTTCGACTCGCGTAATAAAATTGGCAATATTAATTCGTTTGGCAAGCGCGTAGCTGGGATAAAATTGCCGCGCTGTCGTCTCGGCCCCCAGCACGCCGACGGATACCGCAGTAATAATCAGCAGCAGCAAGCCTCCGATCAGGTTACCAACAAGCAGCGCCTTCGAAGCTTTAATCCCTCCCTGGACGGCAGAGGGGTAAATCATTAAAAAAAAGACAAGCGTAATCGAGGTATAATTGACTTGCAACAGGACGGCCTTAATGAACGGCTTGATTCCGAAATCGATGACGGGCAGGAAATGCTCGACTTGTATTTTGGGGGATACGGAGAGGATAAGAACGAAAAAAAGCACGATAACGACCGGAAACAACACCTCCACAGCACGGGCAAACGTAGTCAACCCAAGCAGAAAACCTATGACGATGATCCCGATAAACATAATATTAATCGTATATTCCGGCGTCTCGGTCATGATTTGCGTCGTGATAAAATTGCCTATGTAATAAACCAGTGTTGTCGATCCGGCGAGAAAAGAGGTTAAAATCCAATAGAGCGAAAAGGCTGTGCCCAGCCATTTTCCAAGCAGCCGGTTGCTGATTTCGACAAATGTCATTTCAGGGTAGCGGCGAGCCAAGTTCAAGAACAACAGGATGACCGGCACTCCCAGCGCCATACCGACTACGATGGGGAGCCAAGCCCCTTGTTTGGCATAGGTTGCTGCACCGGACGGGATGAACAAAATGGAGCTGCCGATCGAAAAAAGAATGACGAGCAACAGAAGTTGCCGGACGGTTATTTTTTTGGTGTTGTCCATCAGACTCCCTCCTTGTGGAATCAACGTTTTCGCAATCTTTTTTTGACGGCGTCTGTCCCAAGCAGCAGCAAGGGGATGATCACTCCTGAGGTTCCAACATACAAAGGCCATATCTTCGCATCCCATTCGTGCCGGTAAGCGGCGCTTGGATATAAAATGCGGGAGAGCGCAACGGAAATAACTCCCAATGGCAGCACCAGAGCGCGATAATTTTGCATGTTAAACAATTGCGCCAACCCTTTCATCCCCGCGTAAAAATAAACGACCAGCTTGAAATAGAGCGCGATAAGCCAAAATGTCGCCATAAGCACTTCGATCCGCGTAAAAAAATCGGCGATATTGATTTTCTTAGCCAGCGTATAGCTGGAATATGCTTGACGAGCCGTTCCTTCCGCCCCAAGTACGGCTATGCATACCGTGGTGATGATCAGCAAAAACAGTCCTGCGATAAAGATCCCGAGCAGGAAAGCTTTCGAGGCTTTTTTACCTTCCTTCACGCAAGAAGGATAGATCATTAAGAGAAAGACCGTGGGAAAGGCAGAAAATGCAAAATACGATATGTTGGCCTTGGCGAGCGCTTTGAATCCCGCTTCGAACACAGGCTGTAAATGTTCCGGATTGATATTGGGCGCCACAGTTAAGATCATGATGATAAACAACGCCGTGATTAGCGGAAACATCGCTTCCGCGGCACGGGCTATCGTCCTCAATCCCAGCCGCAAACCGATGACGGCCGGCAGCACGTAAAGAATATTGGCCGCAAATACAGGGGTATCGGGCATGATCTGCCTGCTTACGAACGTTCCTGCGAAGTCGACTAACGATACGGCTCCGATCACAAACGCATTGATAATCAAAAAGACCGCCACTGCCGCGCCGAACCACTTGCCGAGCAGCTTTTGGCTCAATTCCACCAGGCTTAGACCCGGATAACGATCCGCAACGGCGATATACAGATACACAAGGAGAAGGTTTAATCCGATACCGGTGACGATGGAGATCCATGCGTCTTGTTTGGCGTAGGTAGCGGTGACTGAAGGTACGAACAAGATGGAGCTTCCAATCGTAAAAAAAATGACAAGCACCAAAAATTGTCTTGCGCTAATTCGATCATCCATACCTGGTCACCTGCTAATCCGATGATTCCAACAATCCGAAGATAAAATCGCTGAGCGGCTTGTACAGGTACGCGATCCATTCCAATGGATTAGGTACTTCTGCCCGCATACTTTTAGCGATAGCCAACCCGAGGCCTAAAGTCAACAGGACGGAAAATACCCAAAAGTCCTTCTTTCTTTTGTTCTTCAGAAGATCGGGCACTTCCATCCAAACGATCACCGCTCCGAAAGCAAGAATGCCTGCAGCCGCCAGCATGACTATTGCTCCTTCTTCTTTTTCTTCTGGATATCGTTAATAAACGAATTGGATTGCGTTCCGGTCCGTCTGACCTTCGCCTGGACGGAAATGGCAACGGGCATCGATACAAACTCTTTGTTCCAATTCTTGCTCAGCTTTTTCCAAGCTTTCGGATTGGCGCGATGAATCGCGTTGCCAAAGCCAAAAATGTCCGAGCCGTACGTTTTCTGCGCTTTGCGGACTACCTGCCGCAAGGATGCTTGCAGCTTCTCCGCTAACTTTTTTTCAAGCTCGTATAACGACTCCGGTTTATCCAATTCGATGACGCAATGCACTTCCGAAACGTCGGCCTCTATGAAAAGATCCACCCTGCCCTGCGGCTTTCCTTTCACGACATTGGTCTTGAGTTTGCTTTGGACCCGATTCACGCGCAAGTCCAAGCTGTCTTTCTTCGGACAGGCTATCCTTTCCACCGCGCCTCTGATTTTCCCGGTAATATAGTTGTAGTCTCTGCTCTCGGATTCGCTCAACCAACCGATGAGCTTATCGTCCATGAATACGCCGATCGAAGTCATCTTGAAATGCGCATAGTCGGCGCTTTTTTGAACGTTCTTGATTTGTTCCGCCTGCTTTTTATTCCCTATGATTTCAACACCCGACAGCACCGCCATTTTCCCCGTACTGGTCAAGTCGGCCAGCAGTTCGTCCAAAAACACATTTGCCGTTTCCCCGGTTAACTTGCGGTTCCACTCCAGGGATTTAAACAGCTTGGTCGCCTGCGCTTTTTCAAGTCTCGTGACAACGCTCAAGATGTCTTCCGCGCGCTGACCTTTGGCAAGCAGGATGTAAAAATCGTCGCGGAGCTCATTGTCTCTCGAAAAAAAGTCGAAAATGTCTTGAATCCCTTCGCGGGCCACCTGTTCGCTAATCACTAACACCCGCAGATGTGATAGGTAAAAGTATCTTGGGGAGGTTTTGAGCATCTTGCGTATGGCTTCGACCATGGTGGGAGCCGTCGATTTCATGATGGACGTCGGGACTCCTCCCCCTGCGCTCTGCTTCGACGATACCGATTCGGGAATGACGACTTGTGCGGACAGCAAATATTCGCCATCTTGTTTATCGATGCCCATGCCGACGACAATGGAAATATCGTTCAGCTCCCGCCGGCTCCAGCAGCCGGTAAGCGTCGACACCATAATCAGACAGCATAGGATCCATAAAGCGATTCGCCGCAAGACGGTCCTCCCCCTTACTTTTGAGTCTGCTCTCCCTGGTTGTGCTGCATTGCATGCTTCGGATCGGATTCTTTCGAAACGCGCTGCTGGTTCAGGGGATGGTAAGAATCGGGACGTGTATACATCTGCCACCACGGAACCCGCACGATGGCATCCTTTTGATCGGATAGCCTGAACGGCGCCATCGGCGACAAATACGGGATGCCGAAGGAGCTTAAATGACTCATGTGCAGTACCAGCACAACGAGCCCAACAATGATGCCGAAAATCCCGAAGGATGCACCGAGCCCCATAAACACAAATCGAAGAACCCTCACCGAAATTCCTAGCTCGAAACTAGGAAATATAAACCCGGCAATCGCCGTAATCGATACGACAATGACCATCGCCGGAGAAACCAGTCCCGCATCAACCGCCGCTGTTCCCAGCACCAAAGCGCCGACAATCGATATCGCGGTACCGACGGCTCTGGGCATGCGAATGCCTGCTTCACGCAAAAGCTCGAACGTCACCTCCATCATCAACGCCTCGATCAAAGCGGGAAAAGGAATCCCTTCCCGTTGTCCGGCAAGGCTGATCAGCAGGGTAGTCGGAATCATCTCTTGATGAAAGGTCGTGATCGCAATATAGAGCGAGGGCGCAAGCAAGGATATGACAAGTGCCAAATATCGCAACATGCGGATCAACCCATAGTCCGACCGATGATAGTAGTCTTCTGCCGCCTGCAGAAACTGTGTAAACACCGCCGGCACGGTCAGAACAAAGGGCGTTCCGTCAATCAGGATGGCGACACGTCCCTCAAGCAAGGCTCCGGCGATCACATCCGGACGCTCGGAATTGTTAACGGTCGGAAAAACGGAATATTTGCTGTCCTGAATAAATTCCTCAATATAGTTGCTTTCCAGGATGCCGTCAATATCGATTTGTGCGAGACGGTCCCGCACGCGCCGGAGAATATCTTCAGTGACAATGCCATGAATGTACATGATGCAGACTTCCGTTTGCGTCACGCGCCCAATTTGCTTTGACTCCACCCTCACGTTCGAGTTTTTAATTTTTCGGCGGATCATGGCGATGTTCGTATGAACGGATTCGGTAAATCCTTCCTGCGGTCCGCGAACGACGGTTTGTGACGTAGGTTCGCTAACGCTTCGATATTCCCCTCCGCTTGTGTTCACCGACAACGCTTCCCGGCATCCGTCGATCAGAAGCACCGTTTGTCCTGTAAGCAAGGAAGAATATAAGGTCTGGAGTTGGTTTCCGACACGGATATCCCCAACGGTGACAGGAATATGCCGCAATACCCAATCCATAGTTGTCGTCGCCTGAATAGAATCGACCAACTCGTTTTTCTCGGCCTCGGCAAGAAACGAGTCTATGAATCGGAATACGAATTGAGAATCCACAAGACCTCTGATGTAGACAAATGCGCATTGAACCGCAGCACTCGGTCCGGCATCAATCATCCTGACAATAAGATCGGAGCTGTTTCCAAACTGGCATCGGATGGCTTCCAAATTATTCTGCAGCGCGCTATCCAACGGTTTCCCGCCGTCCGAAGGGCTATTGCCTTTGCCCGATGCGTTGTTGCCGCCTTCCTGCTGGTTGTTTTGCTGTGGGGCCGGCGAGCGGTTCATGCTTTTATTTCTGCGAAAAAAAAGCTGCATGGTTCCTTGACCTCAATCTTAAGTTAATGCGAGTAGTATTCGTCGCTTGTAGTTACTTTATTCCATATCATGAATAGCATTGAACATGGAGCCAAAATATGGTTGTTCTATCTTGACCCCGTCGTCTCTCATGGGGCAGTCAGGTCATGAATATAATGGAACGAACGGTGGGGACTTTGAACAAGGGGTAGGAAATGTTTAAAACGCTTGCAATGCCAAGCCCCGTTGTGCTATAGTATTACTCTTGTCCATTTTTGGGAATTCATAATACGAACGGAGGTACGGACCCCATGGAATCCGGTCTGCAAAGCGCTTACTTGGAGGAAAAAGAACGCTTGGAGCAAACGATACAAGAAATGGAAAGGCATCTGGAGGCACTTCAGGCTATACCGCCCTATACGGGAGACGACCTGACGGAGCAGGTGCTGGAGTCGATCCGCGAAAACAAGCGGCGCGGCTTGGCGCACGGGCTGCCCGAGCCTTACTTCGGCAGACTGGATTTTCACGAAACGGGAAAGCCCGGTCCGGCCCCGCTCTATATAGGCAAGTCCGGCGTGGAAAAGGCGGACTCTCCCGAGTTGATGGTGATCGATTGGCGCGCTCCGGTAGCGAGCCTTTTTTATTCGTTCACGGGTGGGACCGAGGCGGCCAGCTACGATTCGCCTGACGGCGTTGTGGAAGGGCTCGTCTATTTGAAGCGCAACCTCGTCATCCGCAAGCAAATTCTGCAGCGCGTGGTCGATACGTTCGACCGCGAATCGGACGCGATGGCGGTCACGGACGAGTTCCTGCTCTACCGGCTCGGCGAGAACAAGGACAACAAGCTGCGCGATATCGTCTCGACAATCCAGGCAGAGCAGGATACGATCATCCGGGCCGGCAAAAACCACGCGCTCGTCATTCAAGGCGTCGCCGGAAGCGGGAAAACGACCGTGGCCCTGCACCGGCTCGCTTACCTGCTCTATCAATACCGGGATCAAGTCAAAGCGGAAAAAATGATCATTTTCGCCCCTTCCCGCATGTTTCTCGATTATATTTCCGGCGTTCTGCCGGAGCTCGGCGTCGGGCATATCCAGCAAACCACGTTCTCCGACTGGGCGCTGGAGCTGCTGGACCACGAGGTCAAGCTGGCCGATCCGGCACAGGCGCTGCGGCATTGGTTCGCCGTCGGCACGGCGCGTCCGGTGATTGACGATACGGCGCCCGGCCGGTTTAAGGGCTCACTCCGCTTCATGGAGTGGCTCAACGGACTCTTGAATGCGTACGAGCTGCAGGCGGTGCCGCAGACGGATTTCGTTCCGTGGGACGGCACCAGGCTCCCGCATGGCACCATCCGCGACTGGTACACGGTGGAATACAAGCACGAGCCGCTGATGAAGCGCCGCGAGCGAGTGCTGGCCCGGATCAAGCGCTGGCTGGCGATGGAGCTGGATAAGGTGTGGGAGGTCCATCTGAAGAAGGACTACAAGAAGCGCGGCTCCGCCCGTCTTCGCGATTACGGCAAGCAATGGCCGGCCTATTCGCCGTTCGGCTTCTATAAGGAGCTGTTCCGCACGGCGGAGTCCGGCGCCTTGCCCTTCGTATCCGAGGCGGATGAGCGGTTCATTCCCGAGGAGCTGCGGCAATCCACGCTCGCGGCAGCCAAGAAGAAGCTGGTGCAGCCGGAGGATCTGGCCCCCCTGCTCTATATTCGCCAGCGCTTCGCAGGCATTCACGGCGATCTGCGCTTCGATCATACCGTCATCGACGAAGCACAGGATTTCTCGCCATTCCAGGTGGCGCTGCTGGCGCTGCACACGAAGAACGGTTCGTTCTCGATTCTCGGCGATTTGTCGCAAGGCATCCACGCCTATCAGGGCGTTCGGGACTGGCACGAACTACTGGCGCTGTTCCCAGAAGAGAACCGGGCGTACTATACGCTGAACCGCAGCTACCGCTCGACGATGGAAATCATCTACTTCGCGAACGAAGTGCTGAAGCGCGGGCTTGCCGAGCCGTCGGCGCTGGCCGTGCCGGTATTCCGCAGCGGCGAGCCGGTCGAGCTCGCGCAAGCGGACGGCCCGGCGCTGGCGCAGCGTCTCGCCGAAGCCGTGCGGGAACACCGGCAACGAGAGGGCACAGGCACGCTGGCCATCCTCGCCCGCACGGAAGAGCGGTGCCGCGAGCTGCACGCGCAGCTGCACGCCGCCGGATGCGACGGCGTGAACCTGATCGTCCCGGGCCAGCAGCAGTACGAGGGCGGCGTCTCCGTCGTTCCGGTGTACATGGCCAAAGGGCTCGAGTTCGATGCCGTCCTGCTTGTGGACGTCGATCCGGACCAATACGCGCAGACGCCGCAGGACGCAAAGCTGCTCTATGTCGGCTGCACCCGGGCTCTGCACGAGCTGAAGCTGTTTTATTCGGGCGAGCCTTCCCCTCTGATCGCCGGCGTACAAGGCGATTTTGTGAAGGCCGGGCTGTAATCGAGGGGCCGGGAATCTGCTTTTGAACGAAAGTAAAGCTCCTTTTCCGGCAATGAAGGCCAGGCGCTCTGCCTGGCCTTCATTGTACTTTTTTTGTCCGAGCGCCATCACGCTGGCGATCAATCCATGTCGAGAATCACGTTTTCCCTGATGGCCTGTTCACAACATGGATCGTTTGTTCCTTCGCCCAAATGTTCATTGGCCAAATGTATGGCATATTGAATTGGCCGCCTGATGGACTTTAGGTAAGTGGCACTTTCTTTCGCCTTGATGAAGGCCCTGTGGCCTGGTTTAGGGTTGGCCTCAATCAGCCACACTTGTCCGTTGACATCAATTCCCACATCCAACCCAAACTCGACCATAGAGCCAAACCGTTCTTCCACAACTTCCATCAACCGATGAGCAAGCTCCTCGCATTCCAGCTCAATTTCTTTCGCCTTATCCAATCCGAAACGGGAATGGATGAAAGTCTGAAATACCATCGCTTTTCCATCCCCGTAGCTTAAATTCGTAGTAGGGCTATTCTTAGCGCCTACGCGCAAAACTTTGCCGGTCACTTCCCAGTTTCCAATTTCGTTCTTTTGAATTAGCAATCGAACATCGACCTGCCGACGGGGGATAAGCTGCAAATCCAGTCCTTGCTGGACCATAAATGATCCGGATCGTATTTTTTCAGTTTGCACCCAACGGTTAATCCAACGAATGACCCTCTGTTTGGTCATTACCGGCGTCGCCACGATACGGCCTGACCTTTTTCGTCCTTGAAGCCGGTAGCCGTCGCCAGTTTTATTGATTTTAAGAACGCTATGCCCGCCGGTCCCATTCCCCGGCTTCACATAGACTAGGTCATGCGTCTCAATCATCTGTTCTAACGCTTGTGGCGAGTACAGAAACGTCTTGGGAATCCAGCGTTTTAACTTGTCGGATTCGGCAAACAGCTTCATCGCTTTCCATTTGTAAGTAAATTTATGATTGGCATAAACGAACAAATCCTCGCGACGGCGCATATCGCGAAACGGTTTATATAGCTTTCGGCAGAAATCGATTACGACATCCGGCCACGGGCAAGGTTCTCCCGCCCATCGTCCTGCGGATATCGGGGTGAAGCCGCGAATCGTTCTGCTGTCTTCTTGTACATCCTTGTGAGAAAATACGTATACGCAAGCCCCCAGCTTCCTCCCTTCCGTTACAAGGTCGCTCAAAAACTTGGAGTTCGGAAATATATTGCCTACTCGATGGGCAAGAATGCCTACAGTTAGCTTTTTCATACAGGCCTCCGTCTAGTTGTTATGATGCAATATATACTTGCACCCGGCATTGCGCAACGGTACGTGCCTATATGCGTGAACTACCCTCCACCTACGCTTCGCTTAGAGGTGGGGGCTTCTAAGGTAATCGTACCTAACGGTACGAAATTGACTTAGCTATCGAGCCTGTTCCATGCTCTATATAT
>NZ_FMTT01000011.1 GCF_900100345.1 Paenibacillus tianmuensis
AACGGTATGATTGCGTAGTTATCGAAGATCTCAACATGAAGGGAATGTCACAAGCCCTTCATTTCGGCAAAAGCGTTGCCGATAATGCATGGGGCATGTTCACGACATTTCTCCAATACAAGTTGGAGGAACAAGGAAAAAGGCTTATCAAAATAGATAAGTGGTTTCCCTCATCCAAAACATGTTCAAGTTGCGGTCAAGTGAAGGAGTCTCTATCACTTTCTGAACGTACATTCCACTGCGATTGTGGTTTTGTAGCAGATCGAGACTGGAATGCTTCGATCAATATCAAGCGTGAAGGATTGCGATTGTTAGCATAATCATATATAGAGCATGGAACAGGCTCGATAGCTAAGTCAATTTCGTACCGTTGGGTACGATTACCTTAGAAGCCCCCACCTCTAAGCAAAGCGTAGGTGGCGGGTAGTTCACCGCAGATTGTGCTGGATTAAAGAAAGAGAGCATTAGAGAAACTTTTTTTAAAAGGTTTTTTTAAAATCTAAATTAGGATGTGAAAAAAACATGGTCAAACATAAGTCATCCTTACCTGTTTTGCTGATTGGTGCGACTGGGGTCGTAGGGAAATGGGGGGCTAAACACCTTCGTAGATTTCAACCAGACCTGCCCATTGTTGTAGGTGGTCGTAATCTAAGCAAATCAAAGGCAGTTGCTGATGAGATTGGAAATGCAACAGCTATAGCTGTTGACCTTAATCGCCTTGATCTTGGTCTTACTGAAGAAAACCAATTCAGTGCAGTAGGTATATTTTTTAGAGATAGAACATTCAATGCTCAAAAATTTGCTCAAAATAGATCGATTCCATTCGTCACCATTTCAGGAAGTGTACCAGTTATTGGAGAGGATATCGCAACCTATATACATGGCGCACAGTCCTCACCGGTAATCATTGCTAGTCATTGGATGGCAGGCATCCCTTCTACTCTCGCTATCCATTACGCTCAAGATTTCCATAGCATAGATCATATGGAGATTGTAGCAAATTTTGATCCGAATGACGAATATGGCGATGGTGGCGCTGACGAGAATCAATATCTTTTCCCGAATGATTCCAACCCACTTGTTATTAAAGACTCAGTCTGGACATGGGAACGCGATGAGAACAATATTACTCACTCCAATATTCAAGTGGATGGTATGAATAAAGAATCTACAGCCCACTCATTCGCAGACGTTCTTAGTATCGGAGCCTCTACTAAAACTAAATCATTTCGATTTGCTGTATCCATGAGTGAATCTTTTGGGTCCAAATATGGAAAGAGGGCTTCACATAATATAACGATTGAAGTACAGGGCAAGAATTTTGAAGGCATACCATCTACGCTAAGTCGCGAAATCATCAGTTCAAATGGCCAAGCTACTATGGTGGGGCTTGGTGCCGCTATCATTCTTGAGCAAGTTTTGGGGTTAGTTGATGGGAATACAGCTAAAGCCGGCTTATATTTCCCAGAGAATATAGTCGATGCCAAACACTTAGAAATGAGATTAAGTCAAATTGATGTACAGATTCGAGATTTGGCTATATAAAGTGCATTACTGTTAATGAATGAAATTTTTGTAATTTTGAGATCAGCAATAATAATCATTAATAAATCTATTGGTCATAAATGAAATGAATTATCCTAATGAACTTATCCGCTTGAGATGCCTACTGATTGATATGATTAAATAAATAAACGAGCCTTGAGGATCCAATCCTCAAGGCTCGTTGCCGTGCGCCACGCATGGCGATTACCTAGGCGGTGAAAGTCCGCTGTGGGGGCTGGTAGTGGTCAACCACTAGCCAAGGGCAAGGGTGTCCACCGCGAGGTGGAATCTGAAGGAAGTCGGAGGCAAACTTCCGACCCGAGGAACACGAACATCATCAGGCACAAAGCAAGAAGACGAGCTTGCCGCACAAAGCGAAGTCCAATACACTATCCGGACATGCTGGTGTAAATGGTGCGGGTACATGGAGAATATGCGGGAGCGCACATTCCTGAGAGGATATGGGAGTACGCAAACACAAGAAAGGGCTACTGGAGAATCTCCAATAGCCCGATCCTCTCGAAATCCCTAGGCAATAACACCCTCAAAGGTTTAGGCTTCCTCTTCTTTTTAGATTACTATCGACAAGTCCCTGCGTGAACTGAGGAATCGCCGTATACCGAACGGTACGTACGGTGGTGTGGAAGGTCGGCTATCCAACTAATCCGTTTTGCTTGCAAAAACCTAGTGAGCCCCTTTGTGTTCCTTGAATATCGGATTATGGCCACAAACCATAAGCCCCTGCCCCCAGTTCACGTGAACTTCTTCCGTCGGCAAATCCTCAGGATCGCGGTATTGGACCAGCACGTTTCTTCTCGGCCGTGTGCTTCGATTGACGTCGGAGCCGTGAATCGTTAAGTAATTGAAGAACAGGACATCTCCCGCACTTGCCGGGCAAGGCGTACCCGACGAGATCGGATACTCTTTATGGTTCAGATAGTGGGCTCCTACGTGCGGCATCGGGCCATTTTTATGCGTTCCAGGAATGACGCACAGACAGCCGTTTTCCATGTCGGAATCGTCCAAGTGGATACTTGCCGCGATCATCGAATGATTCGCATGCGGGAAATACGGATAATCCTGATGCATCGGGAACGCCGCGCCTTTTTCCGGGGGCTTGACCAGCATCTTGGAATGGTGGACTTGCACATTTGGGCCAATTAACCTGGATAGCACGGCCGACATGTTAGGATGGCATAGCGCCCGGGTAAAAACCGCGTCATGATAATGTACATCGTGGAAGCCCTTTAATACGAGCTTCTTCAACTGCTCCGGCGGCAAATAATCGCCTTGCCACGTGTCGCTTCGATCGAACTTCGATTTGGCCGCGCGGTCGATAATCGCATCTGTTGCGGTTCGCATCTCTTCTACTTCCTCGCTGCTGAATACGCCTTTCACCAACAAATATCCGTTTTCATGATAAAAATCAACTTGCTCCTGGGTAATCATCCTGTCAGCCTCCCCCAAATTGATGGATCGCTATCCATGATGTTATTGTAGAGAGAAACCGGCTGGTTGTATTTGATCAAATCAGTCAAGTCGTTGCACATTTCGGACATTCATGCCAAGGGGGAGCCGGATCATGTTCGATCATCCGCATAAAATTCAAGCCTATTTAAACGAAATCGTCCCGCGTCTCCGGAATCAATCCGCCTCCTTCACCATTCATTATTGGGGAATCGAACCCGCTCATTTTGACAACCCCGTTCATCAGCATTCCTTTTTTGAAATCTGCTATGCCCGGGAAGGAGAGGGGATATATATGGACGGTGACAAGCTCTTTCCCCTGCGTAAGGAAACGTTATTTTTATCGCGACCTGGCATCCGCCACCAAATCCGCAGTAAGCAAGGCATGTTTCTCCTGTATGTCGCTTTCGAAGTCGACGAAGAGAACACGGACCCTGCCATTGTCCGGCAGTTTCGGCAGCTTGCGGTTGCCGATCGCATTGTGATCTACGATACATACACGAATCCCACGACACTAATCTGGACCGCGCTTCTTAAGCATGTGCAAGAACCGGTCCCCATAACGGAGCACTACGTGAAGAGCGCTGCTCTGTCGCTATTATTCTCTTTCTGTTCCACCTTTCAAGCTGAAACTCCATCTTCGGGCCTTGGCGCTTCCGGTTATAAGCCAGCCGCCTATGCGTTGAGTCGGGCGATCCGGTTCGTGAAAGATAACCTTTCGCATTCGATGACGTTGGCGGAAGTGGCCGCTTATCTTCATCTTTCCAGCCGCCATTTGTCCCGATTGTTTCAACAGGAACTCGGAATGAGCTATATCGACTTCGTTCAACAAGAAAAAATTCGCCGAGCCGTGTATTTATTGAAGCACACCGATTTATCGTTGATCGAAATTGCTGAGAAATCCGGATTTTCCAGCATTCATTACTTCACGAGGTCGTTTTCCCGGAAAATGAGCATGCCCCCAGGCAAATACCGGGAGGCCATGCATGAAAAGAAGGCTTCGGAATAATGGCACGGGGCCTTTCCATCTTCGTTACACCAAATGTCGTGCAACCGTCGAATTTTTCCGAATCTACTACGAAACCGTTCCAAAAATTGTATTAAACGTAAAAATCGCGCCAGTCTTTATGGGCGGGAATTCGCTCATAATTTGCCAACCAATGTTTAATTAATACAAAAGAACTACTTCTATTTTTTTACCTCATATGATATATTTTACATGTCGTTCTTTGTTGTTAATTGATATGCTGGCCAGCATTCAACCTTCAAATTAAGAAACAACGGTAAACGGTGTTTGATTGAAACCCCATTTTTCAGTGTTGACTGACGTTCATTGGATGCGGCTTTTTGGTATGGTTAAAGCGCTTTTTAAATCCTGTATGAGAAAATGATTTGCAAGCGCTTGCAAGTCCAGCATGTGTAAAAAAATGAGCTCTCTGGAGCGAACAAATTGGATCTTCATCATGCGTCTCCCACCTCAGACTGTATTCCCTTCTATATTATCAATATCTCAATTTTTTCAAAAAGCTCACTTCACGGATTCAGGTTCCATTATGACATCATATTTATCCTAAATAGTACATAACATGGGGGTAGAATGCCGTTTCATCGTAAGTCCCTTTGCAGTTCAAAGGAGAGATTTCATGAGGTTCGAGTTTACGGAAGAGCAGGAAATGATCTGTGACATGGTGCGTGACTTTGTCGCCAAGGAAGTGGAAACGAAGGCCGAACAGCTGGACGAAGCGGAAGCGTTCGACCGCGGAATGTTCGACCAGATGGCGGCGCTGGGCTTTGCCGGCTTGCCTTGGCCCGAATCGGACGGCGGGGCCGGGGGAGGCTTCGCAAGCTACGTCCTGCTGCTGGAGCAGCTGTCTGGAGGATGCGCTTCGCTAGGGGCGGCGCTGTGGACGCATGTTCAGCTTGTGACGTGGCCGGTGTACAGGTTCGGGCAACATGGCGGAGCGAAGCAGTTGCGAGCGCTGATCGAGGGCCGGAAGCTTGGGGCCGGAGCGCTTCCCCCAAGGCCCGGAGGGCTTCCTCCGCTTGCCTTCACGCTGGCGGCGAAGCCGGATGGGGACGGGTACGTTCTCGACGGGACGCAGGAGTTCGTTATCAATGGCACGGAAGCCGACCTGTTCCTGGTATATGCGAATGTGGAAGGCGAGGGGGAACCCGAACGAACCGCCGCAATTCTCGTAGAACGGGGAATGCCCGGTTTGCAGGTACGGCCCGTTACCCAAGCTCTTGGCCTCCGTTCCTCTGGTATGGCTCATCTGACCTTCGACCGGTGCCGCCTATCCGGAGGACAGCTGATCGGCAGTGTCGGACAAGGGGCCGCCATCGCCGGGGAGACGTGGGCCAGCGCCCGATACGGCTTGGCTGCGCTGGCGGCCGGGATTGCGCATGGAGCTTTGAAGGCATCGCTGACTTACGCCAAGGAGCGGACGCAGTTCGGCAAGCCGATTGCGCGGCATCAGGCGGTGGCGTTCATGCTGGCCGAGATGTGCGCGGCTGCCGAGGCTTCGAGCCTCCTTGTCCGTCAGGCCGCGTGGAATGAGGACAAGGGGCTGGCTTATGCCGAACCGTCCGCTCGGGCGCTTGCTTTTGCGGCCGATGCCGCCATGGGTTCGACGACGAATGCGGTGCAAATCCTCGGGGGCTACGGCTATATGAAGGAGTACCGCGTCGAACGGTACATGCGCGATGCCAAAGCGCTGCACATGCTCAAGGGCATGGACGTATGGGCCGGAAGAGGATGACTTTCGAAGCTGGAAGGCGGGAAATTTTTTAGGATTACGCGGCTTTCTTACGGAAAGCCCGGAAGGAGAAGCCATGAGAAAATCTGTGATTGTTGGGGGAGCCCGCACGGCATTAGGGAAATTCGGCGGCGCATTGAAAAGCAAGCAAGCCGTCGAGCTCGGCGGCATCGCCATTGAAGGAGCTTTGGACAAAGCAAAGGTGGCTCCCTCCGAAGTCGATGAGGTCATTATGGGCATGGTGCTGCAGGGCGGGGCGGGACAAATTCCGTCGCGTCAGGCGGCGCGGCTGGCCGGATTGGACTGGCGCGTGCAGACGGAGACGATCAACAAGGTGTGCGCCTCCAGCATGCGCAGCATTACGCTGGCCGATCAAATCATTCGGGCCGGCGATGCGGAGACGATCGTAGCCGGAGGGATGGAAAGCATGAGCAACGCGCCGTACGTGACGGCCGATGCACGCTGGGGCTACCGCCTCGGAGACAAGAAGGTGACGGACCTGATGATACGAGACGGGCTGCACTGCGCATTTCAGCATGTCCACATGGGAGAGTACGCCGAAAGAATCGGCGCCGAGAAAGGCATCAGCCGCCAGCTTCAGGACGAATGGGCGCTGCGGAGCCATAGGCGAGCCGTGGAGGCGATACGGCAAGGGCTGTTCAAGGACGAAATCGTGCCCGTCGCTTGCGGGGCGGGATCTTACGCGGATGTCGATACGGATGAAATCCCCCGCGCCGATACGAATGCGGAGAAGCTCACCAAGCTGCCGTCCGCTTTTGTGCAGGGAGGCACCGTGACCGCAGGCAATGCTTCAGCCATTAGCGACGGGGCGGCCGCGCTGGTAGTCATGTCCGAGGAAAAAGCGGTCCGCGAGCGCTGCTCGCCGCTCGCCTCGATCATCGGTCATACGACCGTTGCCGTCGAAGCGCCATATTATACGATAACGCCTGGACTCGCCATTCAGAAGCTGCTGCAACAAACCGGCAAGTCCTTGCAGGAGATTGACTTGTTCGAAGTCAACGAAGCGTTCGCTGCAGTCATTCTTGCCAGCGGCAGTCTCGTCGGCTGGGACGAGGATAAGGTCAATGTCAACGGCGGCGCGATCGCGCTCGGGCATCCGATCGGGGCCAGCGGGGCCAGGATCGTTCTGACCTTGATTCATGCGCTGAGACGTCGCGGAGGCGGGCTTGGAATTGCGGCCATTTGCAGCGGGGGCGGACAAGGGGATGCGATTTTGCTTCGGGTGGATGAATAAGGGGGAGTTGACGTCTGATGGAGCTCTGTTTCACGGACGAACAGGAGCGCTTCCGGAGCAAAGTGCGCGAATACGCCGCTAGCCGGATCGCTCCAACCGTCCCGGCTATGGAGGAGTCCGATGCTTTTCCGCGTGCGCTCGTCAACGAAATGGGCGGCTGCGGCCTTCTGGGGCTGCCGGTTCCCCGGGAATGGGGCGGAAGCGGCGCGGATATGATTTCGTATATGATCGCCATCGAGGAAATATCCAAAGCAAGCGCCACGGTTGGCGTTATTTTGTCCGTCCACACCTCGGTTGCGACCTTGCCTATTCTGTATTACGGGACGGAGGAGCAAAAAAAGAAATACCTTCCAAAATTGGCCTCGGGAGAATGGCTTGGGGCGTTTGCTCTGACGGAGTCCCATGCCGGCTCCGATGCGGCCAAGATCAGGACGTCCGCCCTTCGGGACGGCGAAGACTACATCCTGAACGGATCGAAAGTGTTCATTACGAACGCGGGCGAAGCGGACGTGTATATCGTTTTTGCCGCGACCGATCCGGGACAAGGGGCTTCCGGGGTCAGCGCTTTTATGGTCGAGAAAGCTGCGCCCGGCTTCCGGGTGGAGAAGAAGGAAAAGAAGATGGGTCTGCGCGGCTCCAATACATGCGAGCTGACCTTTGACCAGGTCCGTCTTCCCGCCGAACAGCGGCTGGGGCAGGAAGGACACGGATTCGTCATGGCCAAGTCGATTCTGGACGGGGGGAGGATCGGCATCGGCGCACAGGCGCTCGGCATTGCCAGAGCCGCCTTGGAGTATACCGAGCGCTTCGTGAAGGCGCGGTATCCGACAGAGCGGCAGCATGCGGTGGAGCCCGTTCTGACGGGGCTGGGTGCCCGGGTTGATGCCGCAGGCCTGCTTGTGTACCGGGCTGCCTGGCTGCGGCAGAATGACAAGCCTTGTGCGAAGGAAGCTTCCATGGCCAAAATGTTCGCCAGCGATACCGCCATGGCGGTCACGACGGATGCGCTGCAACTGCTCGGCGGCAGCGGATGGACGAACGAGCATCCGTTGGAGCGATTGTTCCGCGATGCGAAAGTGACGCAAATTTACGAGGGGACCAACCAGATTCACCGGATCGTTATTTCCAACGAACTGTTGAAGTCGTAAGCGGCGGAAGTCCTGCGACAGTACTTCGATTTTTCGCTATGAGGAGAGATTTGTTTGGAAACTGCGCGAGTGTATCGAACAAAGCACAAGGCCAGGTTTGTTACCGCTTCCGCTTTGTTTGACGGTCATGACGTCTCGATTAATGTGATGCGCCGGATATTGCAGGCTAGCGGCGCGGAGGTCATTCATCTGGGGCACAACCGGTCCGTGGACGAGGTTGTGCAAGCGGCGATCCAAGAGGACGTGCAGGGCATCGCCATTTCCAGCTACCAAGGCGGGCATGTTGAATACTTCCAATACGTAATCGATCTATTGAAGGAGAGGGGCACAAGCCATATCCGCGTATACGGAGGCGGGGGCGGCGTCATTATTCCTTCGGAAATGAAGCGGCTGCACGACTATGGCGTCGTCCGTATTTTCTCGCCGGAGGACGGAAGAAAGCTGGGGCTGCAAGGCATGATCGATGTCATGCTGGAGGAATGTGACTTTTCAACGGTTGCGGGCTACGTGCCCGATCTGGAGGAACTGAGGCAGGGAAATCACCACGCCATCGCACAAAGCATCACGGCCGCCGAGAGCTTGAGCGTCGCGTCTGTTCCTTCCAGCCCCGAGCTGCATGCCGTGTTCGAGCAGATGAAGGGCTGGCCGTCCGACGCCCCGGTCGTCGGGATCACCGGTACGGGCGGCGCGGGAAAAAGCTCGCTCACGGACGAATTGGTCCGCCGTTTCCTGCGGCATTATCCCGACAAGAGCGTCGCCATCCTGTCCATCGATCCGACCAAGCAGCGGACGGGTGGCGCTTTGCTGGGAGACCGTATCCGCATGAATGCGGTGCATTCGGACCGCGTCTATATGCGAAGCCTGGCGACGCGCAATTCGGGCAAGGAGCTGTCGCAGGCGATCCGCGAAGCGTTAGCGGTGGTCAAGGCAGCGGGCTTCGATTGGATTTTGGTGGAAACGAGTGGAATCGGGCAGGGAGATCACCAGATTACGGAAATTTCTGATCTGACGCTGTATGTCATGACCAGCGAATTCGGCGCGCCTTCGCAGCTGGAGAAAATCGAGATGCTCGACTACGCCGATCTGATCGCGATCAACAAATTTGAACGAAGAGGCTCGGAGGATGCGCTGCGCGAGGTGAAAAAGCAGGTGCAGCGAAGCCGCGGATGGTTCGAGCAGCCCTACGAAGTGATGCCGGTGTACGGGACGATCGCAAGCCAGTTTAACGACGCCGGAGTCAACAGGCTGTTTACCGCGCTCATCTCCGAGATGAACCGCAAATGCGGCGGCGACTGGCCTGTTCCGGATTTCTCAACGGAGAAAAGCTTCAAGAAGCAGGTCATCATTCCCGGCGAACGGATTCGGTACTTGGGAGAGATCGTGCAGACCGTTCGCAGCTACAAAGCTTTCGTCGACAAGGAAGCGGAATTTGCGCGCGCCTGCTACCAAATCGAAGGAACGATGCAAGCGATGAAGCTGGAGCACGCGACGGAGGACAGCATCACCATGCTGCAGGAGCTGAAAGAAAAGTACGAGCAGCGCCTGCACCCGGGGACCCGGACGCTCTTAGCCCGCTGGCCGGAGCTGCGCAGCCGGTATGCGGGCGCGCAACTGGTCACCAAGGTCCGGGACAAAGAGATCGTCACCGAGCTTGTGACCACCAGCTTGTCCGGGCTCAAGATTCCCAAGGTATCCCTGCCCGGCTTCTATGACTGGGGCGATCTGGTGAGTTGGCTGTACCGCGAAAATGTCCCGGGAACGTTTCCTTACACGGCTGGCGTATTTCCTTTCAAACGGACGGAGGAGGACCCGAAGCGTCAATTCGCGGGCGAGGGAACCCCGGAGCGGACGAACCTCCGGTTTCATTACTTGTCGAAGAACGATTCGGCCAAGCGGCTCAGCACTGCGTTCGATTCGGTGACACTGTACGGCGAGGACCCCGACTACCGGCCGGACATCTACGGCAAGATCGGGGAGAGCGGCGTCAGCATCTGCACCTTGGACGATATGAAGAAGCTGTACGCCGGGTTCGATTTGTGTCATCCGCTGACCTCGGTCTCGATGACGATCAACGGCCCTGCGGCCATCATTCTGGCGATGTTCATGAATACGGCGATCGACGGCCAGGTGGACCAATTCCGTCAGGAGCAGGGGAGGGAACCGTCCGACGAGGAAAGGCGGCAGCTCGCCAAGGAAGCACTGAAGCAGGTTCGCGGAACCGTGCAGGCGGATATATTGAAGGAGGACCAGGGGCAAAATACGTGCATCTTTTCCACGGAATTCGCGCTGCGGATGATGGGCGATATTCAGCAATATTTTATTGATCACGAGGTGCGGAACTACTACTCCGTGTCGATCTCCGGCTACCACATTGCGGAGGCCGGGGCGAATCCGATTTCGCAGCTCGCCTTCACCTTGGCGAACGGCCTTACGTACGTTGAATACTACTTGTCCCGGGGCATGCACATCGACGATTTTGCGCCGAACCTGTCGTTCTTTTTCAGCAACGGGCTCGATCCCGAATACACCGTGATCGGCCGGGTGGCGCGACGGATCTGGGCTACGGTGATGCGAGAGAAATACAAGGCGAACGAGCGCAGCCAGAAGCTGAAGTATCACATCCAAACCTCGGGCCGGTCGCTGCATGCGCAGGAAATCGATTTTAATGATATCCGCACGACCCTGCAGGCGCTGCTCGCGATCATAGACAACTGCAATTCGCTGCATACGAACTCCTACGACGAGGCGATCACGACGCCGACAGAGGAATCGGTGCGCCGGGCGATGGCGATTCAGCTGATCATCACGAAAGAACTCGGACTCGCCAAAAGCGAAAATATGCTCCAAGGTTCCTTCGTGATCGAAGAGATGACGGATCTGGTGGAGGAGGCCGTCCTGCTTGAGCTGGAGCGAATCAGCGATCGGGGCGGCGTGCTCGGGGCGATGGAATCGCAGTACCAGCGCGGGAAAATCCAGGATGAATCGCTGCTGTACGAAACGAAAAAGCACAACGGCGAGCTCCCGATCATCGGCGTGAATACCTTCCGGAATCCGAACCCGCCGGTAGACGATCTGCCGATTCCGATGGCCCGCGCCACCACTGGGGAGAAGGAGCAGCAGATCGCCAATCTGCGCGCGTTTCAAGCGAAGCATCAAGACGAGGCTGCGGCCGCTTTGGCGAGGCTCCAGCAGACCGCTTTGAACGGGGGCAACATGTTTGCCGAGCTGATGGAAACCGTCAAGGCCGCCAGCTTGGGGCAAATTACGCATGCGCTTTATCAAGTGGGCGGGCAGTACCGCCGAAATATGTGATCGCTGCGGGGAGCGGCAGGGACCGTTAATAAATAACATATTAAAATGAAAAATGGGAGGCGTGGAGCATGGCGATACAGACGGTTATGGTGATTGGCGCAGGGCAAATGGGCAGGGGCATTGCCCAGGTCGCCGCAGCGGCAGGATTGAACGTCCTGCTGCACGATATTGCCGAAGCGTCCCTTCATCAGGGCATCAACAGTCTGACGAAAAGTCTTGCCCGGAGCGTGGAGAAGGGAAAGCTTGCCGAAGAAGAGAAAACAAGCATTCTGGCGCGGATTCTCCCTTGTGCCCAGTTGGATCAAGCGGCTCAGGCCGATTTGGTCATCGAAGCGATTATTGAAAGTATGGACCATAAAACGACGCTGTTCAAGCGATTGGACGACCATTGCCCGCCGCATACGATCCTTGCTACGAATACGTCCTCGCTCCCGATTACGGAGATCGCCGCCGTGACCGGGCGGCCTTCGCAGGTAATCGGCATGCATTTCATGAATCCGGTTCCGGTGATGCCGCTGGTTGAAATCATCCGCGGCCTGGAAACCTCCGACGAGGTATTCGGGCAAATCCGCGATTTGGCCGAGCGCATGGGGAAGACGCCCGTTGAGGTGAACGATTTTCCTGGCTTCGTATCGAACCGCGTCCTGATGCCGATGATCAACGAGGCGATTTATACCGTCTACGAAGGCGTTGCGGCTCCGGAAGCGGTGGACAAGGTAATGAAGCTGGGAATGAACCATCCGATGGGGCCGTTGGAGCTGGCCGATTTCATCGGGCTGGACACGTGCCTGTCCATTATGGAGATCCTTCACCACGGCTTCGGAGACAGCAAATACCGTCCCTGCCCCTTGCTGCGCAAATACGTCAAAGCCGGCCGGCTTGGCCGCAAAACGGGCAAAGGTTTTTATACTTACGATTCATCCTTGTAAAACATTTCCTAAACCGCAGCTTTCTCTTATAATAGAAGAAGATAGGATACTTGAACAAGGAGAGGAAGCACAGATGAAGCTGCGGTTTGAAGGAAATTTAAACGTTTTATGGCCGGGAATTCGCGCATTGTCACAGGAGCTTCAGATTGTTGAGGCGGAAGACGGCATCGTCGTCCGGGTCGAGCCGTCGTCCGGCGAGCTGGAAGTCGGCATGGAGCAGGGGAAGGCCTATATTCGCTACGGTCAAAAGCATCAGTTCTTTCGCGGGCTTGGGTTTCTCGTACAGCACGGCCTTCATGGGGAGCCGTTTCACCTTCGGGAGAAGCAGCAGTTCGATACGATCGGACCGATGTTTGATTTGTCCCGCAATGCGGTGTTGACGCTCGACAGCTTCAAATTTATGCTTCGCAAGATGGCTTTAATGGGATTAAACAGCGTTATGCTGTATTTGGAAGATACGTACGAAATTAGCGAAGAACCTTATTTCGGCTATATGCGCGGCCGGTACACGCAAGCGGAGCTGAAAGAGATTGACGATTACGCCGACCAATTCGGCATCGAGGCGTTCCCGAGCATCCAGGCCCTGGCGCATCTGGAAGAGTTCTTGAAGTGGGAGCCGGTGAAGCATTACAAGGATACGAAAGGCGCGCTGCTGGTCGGTGACGAGCGGACGGACCGATTGGTCGAACAGATGATCGAGGCCGCTAGCGCTCCGTTCCGCAGCCGTAAAATCCACATCGGCATGGACGAGGCGGAAGAGGTCGGCCGCGGCAAATATTTGGACCGCAACGGCTACACGAGCCGGTTCGAGATTATGATTGCGCATCTGGACAAAGTGCTGGACATGACGCGCCGCCGCGGTTTGAAAGCGATGATGTGGAGCGATATGTTCCTGAAGCTCGCTTCGCAGAACGGCAGCGATTACTATGACATGGATACGCAGATTCCGGAGGAGATGGCGCGCCGCATTCCGAAAGATGTGGACATGGTGTACTGGGATTATAACCACATGGAGCAGGAGGACTACGAGAACCTCATTGCCAAGCACCGTCCCCTCGGCTGCAACTTGGTGTTTGCCGGCGCCGTCTGGGTGTTTAACACGTTCGGGGTCAATTACGGCTTGTCGTTGAATGCCTCCGATGCCGCTCTGCAGGTGTGCAAAAGAGAAGGCATCCGCGAGGTTTATGCGACGATGTGGGGCGACGACGGCATGGAGAGCAATCCTTTTGCGGCGTTGCTCGGTCTGCAGCTCTACGCGGAGCATGCGTATTCGGAAGCGAAGCCGGATCAGGCGAAGCTGGCGGAGCGGGTCAAGTTCTGCACCGGTATCGAGGCCGACGCCTTCCTGACATTCAAGGATTTGGACGAGGTGCCCGGCTCCGAGCCGAACAACCGGATGCAGAGCAATCCTTCCAAGTTTTTGCTGTACCAGGACGTGCTGCTCGGACTGTTCGACAAGCAGATCGAAGGACTGGACTTGTCCGCGCATTATACGAAGGTGGAGCAGGATATCCGCAGCCGTCGCGTCAAGGAGGCTGAGCTGGATTACTTGTTCGAGGTGCCGGAGAGGCTGTGCGGCGTGCTGAAGCGGAAGAGCGAGATCGGCATCGAGCTCAAGCGGGCATACGACGATAAGGATACGGGGACGCTGCGGCGCATCGCGACGGAAGTGCTGCCGGAGATTGCGGAAGCGGTCCGGGAGCTGCGGGCCGCCCATCGCGCCCAGTGGCTGCGGATGTTCAAGCCGTTCGGCTGGGAGGTCATCGATATCCGCTACGGCGGAGTCGTCAACCGGCTGGATACGGCTTCGTTAAGGCTGCTCGATTATGTGGAGGGCCGGATCGGGCAGATCGAAGAGCTGGAGCAGGAGCGGCTCGTGTACAGCTCGTCCAATCGGTTCAACAACCGCGGCGTCGGCTGGTGCAGCTACTATTACCGGATGGCGTCGCCCAACGTCTTTTTCCATGTGATGAACCCTTTTTAAACAGAACGAAGCAAGGGAAGCGCTCGCTGCTATAGCGGGGCTTCCCTTTTTTACTTATTGCGTTAAAGGTTACCGGCGTTAAAAATCGCGCAGCTTATCGAACGTGTCGAACAGCTTATCCACGTCCACTTCGACGCCCGCAGCAGACAACTGCTGCCGTGCCCCGTTGAGCAGATCCTCCAGCACCGTATAAATTTCCTCGCGCTCCACCGTTTCGATAAAGCCGCTTCTACGGTCCATTTTATTGAACGCTTCGGTGTAATCGGACACTAATGTGTCCAGCGCAGACTCCGCCTCGGCTGCCGTCATGCCGCCGCCCCGAATTTGTTCCGCTAACGTCGTTATGGCCGCAAGTGTCTTTTTGTACAGATTCATTGCTTTCTTGGCCCGAGCCTCCGTGATGTTGTCCCGTCCGTCCCAGTCGCGGAAAGGATTATTGAAATTTTCGGCCAGCCATTCGGGCTTGCGCGGCTTGGTGATCGACAGGTCCAGACCTTTGGGAACTTCTTTCTTGTACTTGTCCTTAATCGCTTTGGCGGCGTCGGCGGGCAGGCTTTCCATCCACAGCCAAGTAAGGTTCGGCAGCCGATCCGGACCGGGGAATGCTTCGCCGGAGAAGCCGAATATATCGTAGGTGCTGAATAATCTAAGGTTCGTTAATTGTTCGAGTTGTTGAAGATTAACGATGTTGCCGGGTTTGCCCTCTAGGTCCAGCTCCTTCAACTGAGGGTAGCTTCGGACGATCGGCCCAAGATCCAGGTCTTTCACCTGTTTCACGTGCAGCCCCGACAAACGTTCGAGACCGCATACCGGCGGTACGTTATTCGTAAAGGCGGCCGTCAGACATTGTCCGCCGTCTTCGGCATGGATTTTCAGCTTGGGCGAGGGGGTACCCGTTAACGATAGAAAGGTTAACCCTTTATTTAAAAACAGCTCTTCCAATCCGTCCGCCTGAAGGATCAGGCGCGCCAAGCTGCTGCTTCGGAGGTCGATCGACGTATAGCCGTGGTTCTCCAACCGAAGCTCGTATATAAACGGATTGTCGTTAACATACGACAGCAGCGACTCATAGGGACGGTCGGCGGCGATGCGCGTCAGGCAGGGCAGCTGTTTCAGTTCGGACAAGTCGGAGAACTGCTGGAGCGTGGCGTCACGGATTTCGCTGGTCGAGCGGGCCATCTGCACGCCACCCACGACAACCGGCGTATTGTCCATTGCCGCTTCCTTGAACGAACGGCGTCGGTCTTCGGGAATGCCCCGCCACTTCAATTGGTAGACCATACTGCTGCCTGTATGCCAACCGCTGTATCTGCTTGTATCTTCGGTGACGAGCGGAGGCCGGTTTCCTGCCAAAATGTAATGTTTGGGGACCTGCGGGTTGACATACGAATGTTCAAGCTGGTCGTTCGAAAAGTGGTCGCAGTACAGCGGTTTCATCTTATCGAGCTCTTCTTCCGTAGGCAGCTTGTCCCCGGTCCAGTCAAGCTCCAGCACGGCGGCCAGCGGCTTACCCCACTTTTCCTTGATTCCGGTGACCTGACACGCGGCATAGCGCTGCAACTGCTCGACGTATACGCAATATATATCTCCGATATTCGGCTTCAATCCGATCATCCTTTCCATTTGTGGGTTCGGCCATTCCGGCGCACAAGAAAAAATCGCCAACCTCCGGAGGCTGGCGTATTTTCCTCAGTGCCCTATTACTCCTGAATGATGCAACTGCTTGGAGTACTTGCTCAGAAACGATGTGAGTGCTGGTTTGAACATATAACCTATGACCAAAAAAGAGACGAAAAATCCGACCAACGTCCAGACGTCCCTCATCAGCGTCGGGTAGCTTACCCCGGCGAGCGCTTCGCGCAGCCCGCTGATCGCATAGGTAAACGGCAGCATCGAATGAATCGTTTGAAAGAAAGCCGGTGTCACCTGAATCGGGAACGTACCCCCCGAGCCGGCGAGCTGGAGCACCAGCAGAACAACGCCGATCGATTTGCCGATATTGTTAAAGAGCGTGACCAGCGTGTATATGATCATGGAAAATACAACACAGTAAAGCACCGTGAGCCCGATGAACAATCCGGCCTCTTGAATGCCGATTTTCAGCAAAAAGATATCTCCAAGCGCTACGATAAGCCCTTGCAGCACGGACAAGGTAGCAAACAAAAGATATTTGCCCAGGTACTCTTCATGCGAGGTAAAGCTGAAATCCGCCGGTTGGAACTTGGCGGTGAGCAGAGACGTGAGCAGCAGACAACCGACCCACAAGCTCAGCGTCGTATAGAAAGGAGTCATACCCGCTCCATAGTTCGAGATCGGGAATAACGGGTGCGTGCTCATCGTCACCGGAAGAGCAAGGAAGTTGTTGTCTGCGATGCCCCGGTTTTTCAGCAGCTGGATCATGTCCTTGACATCAACCGTGCTGTCGATTTTTTGGAAGACTGCCGTCAGATCGCTCAGGCGCTGCTGAAGGTCCGGCACGCGCTCTTTGAAATTCCGGATATCGTCCACCGCTATTTTGCCCCCGGATGCCATGCCTGCCATCAAGTCCTTCGCCGCAGCCAAATCCTCCTGCGTGTTGCCAAGTATTACGTTCACATCGGCGAGAAGATTCGAGCCTTTTTGCAGATAGGATTCCGTTTTCGGAAACAGGGTTTGGTCGAGCTCAAGTGACAGTTTGCCGATACTTCCCGCAATCGCAAAGTTCATCCGGGCCAGATCCGGCAGTAATTTTTCCAGGTTTTGATTCTGCGCGATATTTTTCCGGAGATCGGCCGTCTTGCCCTTCCACTCCTCCAGCCTTTGAGCCAGGCTTTTCAAGTCCTTGCTAAGCTGAAACGAGCCTTTTGCGGAGGATTGAGCCAACGAATTTGCATTTTTAAGAAGTCGGTTTATCATGTTGCTAATCGAGTCGATGCTTTTGGACAGCTTGCCGTCCACATTGGCTTTTTTATAGGCCAGCGTCGTACTTAAGTTTCTCGTAAACGAGCTAATCCCGGAAGACAGCTGCCGTATGTTTTCCAGATTGTCGCGAAGACGGGCAAACGTCCGGATATTCAAGGCTTCATCAATCGGAGCAAGTAGCTCATTGACGGCGGTCTGAAATTTGGTGATCTTATCCAAGATCCGATCATTGACCGGCTGCAGCTTATTTAAAATCTTCTCAGCCGCACCAACATCCTTGATATTCGCTTTTAAATCCGTCAGAAGCCCCCGGAACAAGTTCAGCTCCATTGCGATATCAGACGCTAATTCGAGGGTTTCGTTGGGCACGGTTACGCCCGCTTTTTCCAGCTGTTCCGAAGAATCCTTCACCCGCTGCTGCAACTGATCGAGATCTGTGACGGCATTATCAAGCTGAGTAAGCACCTCCGGTTTGTACAGCGTCAGCTGTTCGTTCAGGTCCTCGGTCGTCTCGGCTAACTTGTTGAAAATCGTCTGGAGCAGATACAGGTTCTCTTTCACATCCGGCGCGATTTCTTTAATGTTGCCGCTGGCCGTGTACATATCCTTGCTTAGTCCATCGTTCAGCTCAATGAGTTTGCCGAGCGTATCCTGAACCGCAGGAACATGATCCGCCGTCTTATTCAGCTGGGTAAAACCGTTCTCCGCCCGGTTCAGCATCTCATCCAGATTTTGATTCAGCTTCGGCATATTTTCATTCAGGACGTAGAGCAAATTTTTGTATTTTTCGATTTGCGGGTACCGCTGATCCAGCTCGGCGCCGGCTTGATTCAGTGTTTCGAACACTTTTTCCGTCACCGTCTTGATAAAGGTGGTGCTGATCTCCCTCTGGATCGTCGAGGCGCCAGCATCCGTCATTTTCGAGGCGATGGCATTCTCTTTTTCATTAACGTAATATTCCAGATCGGGCTTGACCGGCTGGTCGCTAAGCATCGTGCTCATTTTCAGCGAAAAATCGTCGGGAATTACAATGGTGGCGTACACCTCGCCATTTTCCGCCTTGGCTATGCCCTCGTCTTTCGTATTATAGAAGGTCCAGCCGAGCTTCTCGTTCTGCTTCAGCGAGTGGACGATTTCGTCCCCGATGTTAAAGGTGATCCCTTTGAGCGTGCCGCCGGTGTCGTTATTGACGACCCCGACCTTGATGCCCTTCGTATTGGCGTAGGGGTCCCAGGATGCATAAATGTTAATCCAAGCGTAAAGCGATGGCAGCATAATAAGCCCGCAGACCACCGTCAGGGTGACCCAATTCGTAACAATACGCCGGATATCGTGAGTATATATGCGCAAAACTGTTCGTAGAGAAACTTTTCGCATCGCGTTCAGTACCTTTCATTGTGCCGGGAGAACAAGGCTCCTTAGATTTTACGTATAGGTACGTATAGTATTGTATTATACAACATTCCAGGCGCGTTTGAAGCGATATAATTCAAGGAGAATCTCCGTGCCAGTCCACTATGTCCTTCAAGCAAAAAAACGACAACCTCGAAAGGCTGGCGTTCGTATCCAAAGATGGATTACATCGGTTTCAAGGCGTGAATCTCTTCTTCCGTTAATCCGGTTGCTTTAACGATCAATTGAATATCGAGGCCCATCGACAGCATGTTTTTGGCGACTTCAATTTTTCCTTCCGTCTTCGCTCCTTCAATCATCGAAGCTTCGTCGTGCAAATATTTTTGCCTCGCTTCGTACAGCCTGCGGGCCTCGGCGTCCTGACTCAGGAATTCGAGCGTCGTCATCGCCTTCTTCAATGTCGGTTCGTTCATGGCCAGCAGCACATCTTTATTCTCCTCGCTGCCGAAAATTCGTTTGAACACAAAGTCGTTCCGCGGGTCCAGCAGTTCCGTCATCCTGATCATCTCCAATCACTAACATTATACCACGCTGCGATTTCGTTAGACACAGGATTTAGGAGAACGGAAAAGTCGGCCTCGCTCTTTTTGGACCTTGGCAGCATACACTACTCCTATGGGAGGTGGAGCGGGTATGCCGGCAAAAACGATCATTCGGGCAGGCCTTGTCATTTTCGACGATGCCGGCAAGGTTCTTCTGGTTCGTCATGCGGATGGGAAAAGGAAGTGGGGGCTGCCGGGAGGCCGGCAAAGGGAAGGAGAGGCGGCATGGGAAACCGCCATCCGGGAATGCCAGGAAGAAATCCAGGTGGTGATGCATCCCGCCGATTTTACGTTGTCGGGCATCTATTATTTATCCGGGCGCAACGCCTATGTTTTTGATTTTAAAGTAACGGAATGGGAGGGGACGCCCGTACCAGACGGGAAAGAAATCGCGGAAGTCGGATTTTTCTTGGTGGATAAGCTCCCTGCGCCCATCTCCAAGTTTACCGCGCAAAGGATACAAGATGCCGCCCGCAATCAAGGGGAGGTCCTCTTGCGGAAACAGCAAGTCAAGTCTGAGTTGAATACGGCCAATAGGGCCGTTTATCGATTGTCCGAAACAGATATGTAGCGGCGAAAAAAGCTCCGTCATAGCTTCATGATGGAGCTCTTTGCATGCTTCAAACCTTAGATACGCTTCCTTCAACGCTCCTGCCTGCGCAAGGCTTGTCCGGGTCATTTACAGTATCTTAACTTGACCCTATACCCCTTTAGACCTATATTTATGACAAATGTACAAGCCAAGAACAAATGTTAAAGTTAAAAGCGATGGAAAACGACAACTTGAGGTGAGGACGTTGCAGGTAACGATTCTAGGCTACTGGGGAGGGTATCCCTCTGCCGGCGGAGCAACTGCGGGATATTTGGTCACAACGGACGAGGGGCAGATTTTGCTGGATTGCGGAAGCGGGGTAATGAGCCGGCTTCCTTACCATACGAGTGTCGAACGGCTGTCCGGCGTCATTTTGTCCCACTTGCATCACGATCATATGGCGGATATCGGGATACTGCAGTATGCCGCCGTCGGAGCTCTCCGCACGAACCGGATGAGCGAGAGGCTCAAGCTCTTCGCGCCGGAGGAGCCGTCGGACATGCTCGTCAAGCTGCACGGTCCGCATTCGGACATCACGCCGATCCGCCCGGATTTGAAAGTCCGGCTCGCGGGCGCGGACATCGAATTCGTCCCTGTCGAGCATACGATTTCCTGTTTTGCGGTCAAATCACGTACAAAGGCAAGGTCCTCGTCTATTCGGGCGATACCTCGTATTGCGAATCGTTGATTGAGCTGGCCAGGGACGCGGATATATTCCTCTGTGAAGCGACGATCTGCGAAGGCAGCTACCACACGACGGGACAAGGACATATGGATGCCGGTCAAGCGGCCGCGATTGCCGAGAAAGCACGCGTGAAGAAGCTGGTGCTCGTGCATTTGCCCAGCGACGGGAATTTCGAGCTGATGAAGCGAACGGCAAGCGCCGTCTTCGGCGGCCAGGTGTTTCTGCCCGACTCGGCCAGCATGTACACGGTTTGACCTACACTCTTGAAACGGAGCGAAGCCATGTATCGACTACTCGCCTTGGATATGGACGGCACGCTGCTGAACCGCAGCAAAATCATCACGCCTGCCGTTCGCGACACTTTGCAAGCCGCGATTCGAAAGGGGGTGAACGTCACCATCGCTTCGGGGCGCTTCCCCGCATCGGTCTGGCTCCACGCCCGTCATGTTGGGATGGACGGCTGCTTGATTGCCTTCAATGGCGCCGTCATCCTGGACGCGGTAAGCGGCGAACGGGTGCAAGGCTTTCCGATCCGGCCCGATCCGGCCAAGCGTATTGCGGAACTGGCGGCTGAAGCAGGCGCATATGTACATTTTTACGGCTACCGGACGCTGTTTGTAGAGCAAGTGAATGAGATGAACGCGAGTTGGCCGCTGGCTAACGTCGTCATCGACCCGGACCTGCCGTTGACCTACGAGAACTATCGGGAGCAAGCCGACCGCATTCAAGTGAAGCAGGCGGGGCCTCTGGCCGCCTTCGCCGAAGCGGCGTCCGAGCCGCTATACAAAGCGACGGTCATTAGCGAAGACTCCGAATTGCTGGTTAGGCTGTACGATGAGCTGCGGTCGTGGAACGAATTGGCTTTGACGAAAACGGGCCAGCGGCGCTTCGATATCAATGCGGCCGGCGTCAGCAAGCGGACGGCGCTCGAAGCGCTGTGCCGGATGTACGGGATGCATGCGGCCGAAGTCGCCGCGATCGGCGATTACGACAACGATGTGGACATGATTGGGTGGGCAGGGCTCGGTATTGCGATGGCGAATAGCAGCGACCGTGTGAAGCAGACCGCCGACGCAGTAACGGACAGCAACGAGGAAGACGGCGTTGCCTCAGCGGTGCGGCGCTACTTTTTATCCTGAGTTATCGGATCTATATATAAGATGTTTATAAAGGTTGACATTCAAATTAACAGCCGTTTGACAAATGTTCTATATACTGAACATATCACATACCAAAATACATCGCGTAGGGAGAGAATGAGGTTGTTGAAAAAAGGTTCTTTACTGATGAGCTTGACGGCATTACTCGTATTCAGCGGTTGCGGCACAAGCGGACAACCGGCGGCCAACCAAGGAGCGCAGCCCGGTTCGAAGCAGGAGCCTGCCAAGCAAGAAACGAACACCCCCTCGGGCAAGCTTACGTTCTATACGTCCCAGCCGGAAGACGATGTCTCGAAGCTCGTCTCGGCTTTCAATAAGAAATACCCGGATGTGAAGGTGGAAAGCTTCCGTTCCGGCACCGAAGAAGTCACCGCGAAGCTGCAAGCGGAGAATCAAGCCGGGAAAGTGCAAGCCGACGTTCTCCTGCTGGCCGACGCCGTGACGTTCGAAGGCTTGAAAAAGCAAAATCTGCTCGCTTCCTAATAAATCGCCTGAGCTGGCAAAAGTCCCGAAAGATCTCGTCGATCCGGACGGCGCTTATTCCGGTACGAAAGTGATGGCTACCGTGCTCGCGGTCAACACCCAAAAGGTAAAAACGCCGCCGACTTCCTGGAAGGCGCTCGCCACGGCCGAGAGCAAGGATGCCGCCATCATGCCAAGCCCGCTTTACTCCGGTGCAGCGGCGTATAACGTCGGCGTTCTCTCCCGTACGGATGGCTTCGGCTGGGACTTCTTCAAGAGCCTGAAAGCGAACAACGTCGCGGTCGTCAAAGGAAACGGCGCGGTGCTGAACGCTGTCGCAAGCGGGGAGAAATCGTACGGCATGGTCGTCGATTATCTCGTCGCCCGCGAGAAGGCGAAGGGCTCCCCGGTTGAATTGGTGTATCCGTCGGAGGGCGTGCCGGTCATTACCGAGCCGATCGGCATTTTGAAAAATGCGGCCAACGAAAAAGCGGCCCAAGCGTTCGTGGACTTCGTCCTATCCGAGGACGGCCAAAAGCTCGCTTCCAGCATCGGGTACACGCCGATCCGCGAAGGTGTAGAAGCCCCGAAAGGACTGAAAAGCATCAATCAATTTAAAGTCATTTCTTCGGAGATTTCCAAATTAGCGGAAGCGCGCGAAGCGGACAAGAAACAGTTTACCTCCGTCTTCGGGCAATAAGAAGCGGAGCGAATAGTCTATGATCGATTCCAAACAGATTCGGCTTGAACGGACCCATGAGGGGAAAGGGGACAAGCCTGTCCCCTTGTCCTTTCCTTCCTTTCTATTGAAACGAGTGCTTGTAGGCGTTGCCCTTATTCTTCTGCTCATCTTCTTCGTCCTGCCGATCGGCAAGCTGATCGTTTTAAGCATGCAGGACACCGCCGGTCCGACGCTTACGCACTACTCGGAAATGCTGCAGCAGAGCCGCCTGTGGAAGACGTTAAACGATACGTTCGTGATCGTGGCCGGCTCCTCTCTCGTCTCGATTGCGCTCGGCGTGCTGGCCGCTTGGCTGATGGCCTACAGCGACATCAAGCACAAGAAAACGCTGCATATGGCGATGCTGCTTTCTTTTATACTGCCGTCTTATGTCTTGACGCTGTCCTGGTCTTCCTTTATGGGCAGCCAAGGGCTTGCGGCCGGTCTGCTGCATCTGGTGAACCCGGACGCCAAGCCGTGGAGCATGTACAGCTACGGCGGCATTATTTTCGTCATGGGGATTCATCATTTTCCGCTGGTGTATTTGCTGACCGTGGATGTGCTGAGAAAAATCCCGCGGGATCTGGAGTGGGCGACAAGGGCCAGCGGGGCTGGAAGATGGAAAACGTTCCGTTTGGTCACCCTTCCTCTGGCTTTGCCCGGCTTGACGGCCGGCGGTCTGCTGGCGTTCCTCGCCTCGCTCGACAACTTTGGAATCCCTGCGTTCCTGGGCATACCGAAGCAGATTTCCGTGCTTAGCACACTCATTTACGAAGAGATTATCGGCTTCGGCCCGTCCGCCTTCTCCCGCGGCGCCGCTTTATCCGTCATGCTGGGCGTGATCGCCATCATCGGCACGCTTCTGCAATGGCTCGCGGTCCGCAAAATCAAAGCGGCCGATACCGTCATCGTCGATAACAGCCCGCGCTTTGCGCTGGGGAAGCATCGGACTTGGGTCACCGCAGCCATATGGGCGTTTCTCGCGGTCATCACGGTCGTGCCGCTCGTGTCCATGATTGCCCTTTCTTTGAAAAAGGCGTACGGGCTTCCTTTCCAACCTGCAAACTTGACGCTTTCGAACTATAAATACATTTTGCTCGAAAATGAAAAAGTGTGGCAGTCGATCCAAAACAGTCTGACGCTATCGGCGACGACGCTG
This sequence comes from Paenibacillus tianmuensis, assembly GCF_900100345.1. Taxonomy (GTDB): domain Bacteria; phylum Bacillota; class Bacilli; order Paenibacillales; family NBRC-103111; genus Paenibacillus_G; species Paenibacillus_G tianmuensis. Next base: position 24,032 of record NZ_FMTT01000011.1, read on the forward strand.
GTTATTTGTCTCGTGTTCGGCTCCTTGCTCGCCTATGTGCGGGTACGCAAGCCGTCGTGGCTGACCAAATCGTCGGAGCTTGCGGTGGCCCTGCCTTACACGCTGCCCGGGATCGTGTTCGGCCTGACCATGATCTTCGCGTGGATGCAGCCGATTCCCGGTTGGAATCCCGGCATTTACGGCTCAATCCGCATTTTGTTTATCGCGTATGTATGCCGATTCATGATTTTGCAGGTGCGGGCGGGCATTACGGCTTTCACGCAAATCGATCCTTCGATGGAGGAGGCGGCGCATATTTTCGGCGCGGGATTTTGGAAAAAGTGGGCCTTCGTCCTGCTTCCATTGCTGCTGCCGGGGCTGCTGAGCGGCGCATTCCTCGTCTTCCTGACGGCGTTCACGGAGCTTACGGTGTCCGCGTTATTATGGTCGACCGGATCGCAAACGATCGGCGTGACGATATTCGGCTTCGAGCAAGCCGGCAATACGCTGTATTCTACCGCATTGTCCAGCCTGATCGTTCTCTTGATTATGGTGGGGATGGGGCTTCTGCACTTGATTCGAAAGTTCTCAGCCCAAAAAGGAGTCCAGTCTTCATGAGCATTCAATTAGTGGAAGTCAGCAAAACGTTCGGAGCCTTTCAGGCGCTGAAGCCTTTGAATTTAACGATCGAGAAGGGCGAGTTCGTCGCTATTCTCGGTCCTTCCGGCTGCGGCAAAACGACGCTGCTGCGCATGCTTGCGGGCTTCGAGCAGCCGACCGCCGGGGAAATCCGCATGAACCGGACGACGGTAACGAAGCCGGGCTTCAGCCTGCCGCCGGAGAAGCGGAGAATCGGCATGGTGTTTCAGGCTTTTGCCCTCTGGCCGCATATGAATGTGACGGAACACATCCGGTTTCCGATCCGCCATCATAAGGAAACTCCGTCGTATATTCGCGAGAGGGAGCAGGAGCGGATTGCGAGCGTGCTCCAGATGGTCGGCTTGGAGCAGCACGGCACCCGCATGCCGCATGAGCTGTCCGGCGGGCAGAAGCAGCGGGTGGCGATTGCCCGCGCGATTGCGGCGGAGCCGTCGCTGCTGCTGATGGACGAGCCGCTCAGCAGCTTGGATGCGATGCTGCGCATGGATATGCGCCGCGAGATTCAAGCGATTCACCGCCAGACCGGAACGGCCATCGTGTACGTGACGCATGATCAAGGCGAAGCGCTCGCCATGGCCGACCGGATCGTCGTGATGAAGGACGGGCGCATCGAGCAGATCGGGACGCCGCAGGACATTTACCTTCGCCCGGAAACCGAGTTTGTCGCGAAGTTCGTGTCGAAGGCCAACCTGATCCGCGGACGCTGGAACCGCGACAGCTTTGTGCCGATAGGCACGGACGGTACCGTTCAATGGCAGGGCGGCCGCGTCGCCGATCATTTCAAGTCGTGCGGCATGTATCCGGTCAGGCCCGACCAGTTCAAGCTCGGTACTCCGGAGCAAGCCGGGATTTCGGGGGAAGTGACGAACGTGCAGTTTCAGGGAAAGGAATTCCATTACCATGTCCGGTCCGAGGACGGTCAATGGGAGATCAGCTCGCCGCTGCCATTTCAACTACACGATAAGGTCTCTCTCCACTTGCCGGCGGAAGAACAGCTATAGAATTTTACTACACCGAGGTGTTGATGTGACGCGAACGCGAAGCATGATTTTTTTTGATATCGACGGGACCTTACTGGATCATGACAAGCGGCTGCCTGCTTCCGCGAAGGAAGCCATCCTGGCGCTGAAGGAGGCGGGGCATGAGATCGCTTTTGCGACAGGCCGCTCTCCGTTCATGCTTGAGCCTTTGCGGCGCGAGCTCAGTATCGACTCCTTCGTCGGCTTCAACGGCCAATATGTGATGCTGCACGGCAAGCTGATTTATACCAACCCGATTCCGACGGAGGTCATCCGTTCGTTATCCGAATACGCGCTGCATCAAGGTCATCCGCTCGTTTATTTGGACGACGAGGGGATGAGAAGCAGCAGCAGGCGTCATCCTTACGTCGAGGAAAGCATCGGAACGCTGCAATATCCGCATCCCGAATACGATCCGCATTTTTACATAGACCAGGACATTTACCAAACGATGCTGTTCTGCACCGAACAGGACGAATCCGGCTACATCGAGCGGTTCCGGAAGCTGGACTTTGTCCGTTGGCACCGGCTGTCCATGGACGTCCTTCCTTTCGGCGGCTCCAAAGCGCAGGGCATCGAGCGGTTCATCGATAAGCTCGGCTTTCGGCGAGAGCAGGTGTACGCCTTTGGGGACAACCTGAATGATCTGGAGATGCTCCAATATGTCGGCCATAGCGTGGCGATGGGGAACTCACCGGAATCCGTGAAAAAAGTGGCGCGTTATATTACAAAGGATGTCGGTCATGACGGCATTGCGTATGGGCTTGAGCTTGTGGGCTTGTTGTAGGCAATATATATATAGAAGAAACCTTCAATCCGCTTTCGTGGGTTGAAGGTTCTTTCTTGCAATCGTTGCAGTACAGAAAAGTGTCAAGCCGGGTTTCTTTCATGCTCCCTCCGTTGCCGGTTCATTCGGCTGCGATCAAGGCTCTATTTTAACTTCGCGGCGAGACTGGATGCGGTTGGCTCGTCGGTGATCAACACATGCACGTACTTGCCTTTCAGCGCAGCAAGGATGCTATCCACCTTGTGCAGTCCGACTGCGATGGCGATTACCAGCTTTACGGCTTTCAGATGCTCCAGCTCCATGCCGATCACTTTATTGTTGATAGGGTGGTTGCAAAGGGCTCCATCCTGATCGATAAAGCGGGAATTGATATCGGCCACCGCGTTCAAGGCCTTCAATTGCTGCAGCACTTCTTGGTTCAAGTAGCCGATTTGTTCCATGGTCGACATGGCAAACGGATTCCCGATGCCAACCAGTGCCAGATCGATTTGCTTGCCTTCCTCCAGAACGGAAGAAATGTTCGGCAGCTCGACGATCTTATCCCGCAGCTCTTCGGTTTCCACCACCGCAGGAGCATACAGCGATTCGCATTTTACGCCCATTTTTTTGGACAGCTCGTACGCGATCTGGTTGGAATGAATTTCGACCTTGTCATTGCCCATCCCGCCGACAAGCGGGACGATCTTGAGGTTCTCTTTCTTTTCAAAAGGAAACTCTTTCACGACGTGGTACAGCGTCGTTCCCCACGATACGCCGATGCGCTCGGCCTGCTTCATAGCCTTAAGCACAAAACCGGCCGCCGCTTTGCCGACCGTGCTGTAAACCAGTTCCTGCTTCAAGTCGCGGGTAGGCACAACGATCGTTTGCTTGAGGTCGAAGGCCGCTTCGATTTCCTTCTCCAGCTCGCCGGTTTCCAGCGTATCGTCATGAATAAGAATTTCTACGACGCCTTCGTCGCGTCCCTTCTGGAGCAGCTTGGAGACGGCGGGCCGTGAAATGCCGAATTTCACCGCAATTTTTTCCTGAGTCCAAGCTTCAAAATAATATAGCTTCGCGATTTTCACGATTAGCTTTTTTTCCTCGGAATTTAACATGAACGACCGCCTAACATTTGTTCTCACGTCATACATTTGTAGTAACTATAAGGTTATTACCGTGCAGGGTCAAGTTAAGAATCCGTAAAACTTCGTCCCTCAACTCGGCTGCCCCGAGGTCTGAAAAGAACTGTTTAGGATACTGCCCTACGCGAATGCGAAGAGGAAATTCAGTGGAGATGAATCCTACTGGCTTTTCGTTATTGGGCCTTTATTATTTTTCTAACTTTATTTCCGGTAACAAACTTGTCTTTTGGATCTAATTATGCTAAACTAAAGTTAATCATAAATTTGACCTGTTAATTCACATATTGTAAAGGGTTATCATTTGTGTGATGGAGCCTTTTCCAATATGTGAATTTTTTATTTCTTTAATGGATAAAAAAGACATGTTAAATCAAATCTTGGAGGTAATACAATGCAAACAGGTACAGTAAAATGGTTTAATGCTGACAAGGGTTTTGGCTTTATCGAAATGGAAGGCGGCGGCGACGTATTCGTGCATTTCAGCGCGATCACAGGTGACGGCTTCAAATCGTTGGATGAAGGCCAGCGTGTCCAGTTCAATGTGGTACAAGGCAACCGCGGACCGCAAGCCGAAAATGTTGTAAAGCTGTAATGTAAGTCCAAGCAAACTGCCCTTAACTTGTGTTGAGGGCAGTTTTTTTTAGGATCAAGGGTTTTTTAAATCAAGGGAGGGGTTAACTGTGAATTTTCAAAAGAAATCGTTAGAGGATATCCCTGAGGAAAACACGACGATCTGGTCTTGCAGCAAGGAAGGATGTAAGGGGTGGATGCGGGACAACTTTGCGTTCGAGGATGTGCCGGTATGCCGGCAGTGCCATTCCCCAATGGTTCGTAGTGTGAAGATGCTGCCCTTGCTGGTCAATCCGAATGGCGACCTGAAGTCGCTCAAGAAAGGCATACAAATCTCGTAGCCCGTGCCCGTATATCCATGCACAAGCGTTCCTCAAGATCTGAACGGTCACTCACGGTTCCCTTCCCATCGTTTTAAGAGCAAGGACGACCTTTTTTAGGTGGTCCTTGTTTCCTTTGCACTCATCTTTTAGCGGTTGTTTTGGGAAGAACGAACAGCGGTATAACCGAAAGTTGACAGCATGCAAAAAAGCTGCTGACAATGGCTGTCAGCAGCGGTACTCACCGCCCTTTAAGGCCAGCTGAAATTATAGAACCGGTTCGTTTGGCCGGTCCAGACGGTACAAATTCCGATAGCGCGGATAGCGCTCCATTAATTCGGCGTGCGTGCCTCTCATCTCGACGCGCCCGTTTTCCATAAATATAATTTCGTCCATCTGCTCGGCCCCGACCAGATGGTGCGTAACCCATATCAAGGATTTGTCCCGCAGCGTATCGAACATCGTGGCCAGCAGCTCCTGTTCGGTCCGGGGATCGAGTCCGACCGTCGGCTCGTCCAGCAGCACGACTGGGGTGTCCTGCAGCAGGATGCGCGCAAGTGCAATCCGCTGACGCTCGCCGCCCGAAAAGCGCTGTCCCGTTTCGTGCATGGGCGTCCGATAGCCTGCGGGCAGCGATTCGATCAGGGCGTCCAGCTTGACGAGCTTGGTGGCCTGGCGGATGGCCTCGTCCGAGGCTTCGGGCTTCCCGAGCCGGATATTGTTCGCCACCGAAGTATCGAACAGGTGCGGGCTCTGGTTCAAGACCGAGATGACTCCAGAGATGCCGTCGCCAAGCGAATGTGCTGCCATGCCGTTCATGGCCACGTGGCCTTGCGTGGGGACGAGCGCCCCCTGAATGAGCTTCAGCAACGTCGATTTGCCTGCGCCGCTGCGGCCGATGACCGCGATCTTCTTCCCCTGTGGAAGATCCAGCGATACGCGATCAACCTCCCAGCGGCTTCCGGGCTCGTACTGATAGCACGCATTATCGACTTGAATATGCGCCGTCGTCCAGACCGCCGCAGCCACACGCTCGTCCCGCACCGGGGCAGGGGTGCTGCCGTTGGACAGCTCCCGACGGGCAGCTCCGTCGCCATCGCCTTGGGCTGCCACGCGCGAGTCGGCCTGCCCGCCAATGGCCGTCAGTCGGCTCAGCGATTCCCGGTACTGCGGCAGCTTCTCTGCAGCCTCCGAAAGGGGCAGAAACACATCCGCCACCGGGAACACGACGAGCACGAAGGCGGCGATCAAGGTCACGGCGATTCGCTGGTCGGCCGCTTGCTGGCCCGCCCAATAAATCATAGAGACAACCATGAGGCCGACCACCCCTTGGGCGATCGCGTTTCTGCGTCGGGTCCAATTGCTCGTTCGCCGTTCCAGTCTAGCCATCTCTGCTTCGTCCGTTTCGTAGCTTTCAATAAAGCTCGACGCTCTCCCGCTGACGACCCAGTCGTTCATTCCGAGCACCGCATCGGTCAGCTTCTGGTACAGGCCACTGCGCTGGCGCTTGATCAGCGTATGGTTCTTCCGCGTGACCGCTAAGGAAACGGCGGGCAGCACGAGACCGAGAATCAACAAATAAACGGCCGTCAGCAGCGCGAACCTTCCGTCAAAGCAGCCCAGCGCCACAACCGACAACACGAACACGATGAAAGCAGCCATGCCTGGAAACACGATGCGCAGATAAACGTTCTGCAGATGCTCGATATCATCGGCCAGCACGCCGAGCATGTCGCCCGTGCGGAAGCGGGAGCGGATGAACAGCGCCTGCGGTTCGAGGAGCCGGTACAGCCGGACGCGCAGGTGCGAGATCATGCGCAGGATCGTATCGTGTCCGACGAGACGTTCGACATAGTGCACGACCGCCCGGCTCGTTCCGAAGGTTCGGACCAAGACGATCGGGACATAGACCATCAAGATGTTTTCCGGCCGCAGCGCCGATTTGGAGATAAGATAACCGGAAGTGAACATCAGGGAAGCGGCACACCCGGCCGTTAACGCCCCTAATACCACAATCGCCGCGAACCGCCAGTAAAATGCCCGCGACTCCGGGCGCAGCCAAGCTTCCCGCTTCATGATATCCCCTCCCGCTGTGATGTGATCAATTCGTAGTAGATTCCTTTGTTTGCCAGCAACTCCTCGTGCGTGCCGGTTTCCGCGACACGCCCTTGATCCAGAACGATGATCCAGTCCATATCCGGCATCCAATGCAAGCGGTGCGTCGCCAGAAACACCAGCTTATTCTCGAACAAGGAAAGCATCGTCTCTTTCAGTTCGTACTCCGTCTCGATGTCCAGATGAGCGGTCGGCTCATCGAGCAGCATGACCGGTCGACGGCTTAGAAAAGCGCGAGCCAGGGCGACGCGCTGCTCTTGACCGCCGCTCAGCGGCCGCCCGCCATTGCCCACGATTTCCCCGCTGCCGCCCGGCAGGTCGGCGACGAGTCCGGCAAGTCCGGCCGCGGCGATCGCGCGGTCGACTTCTTCCTGCGGCGCTTCCGGAGCGTAGAAGCGGACATTGTCCGCCAAGGAGCCGTGGAACAAATACGGATGCTGCGGAATATACGTCGTTTGGCTAAGCCAGGCCTCCGCATGCATGGAGCTAGCCTTGAACCCGTCAAGCTCGATATTCCCGGACGTCGGATGCAGAAACCCGCCCAGCACGTCGATCAGCGTTGACTTCCCTGCGCCGCTCTCGCCGACGATGCCGATTTTGCGCAAGCCCTGGATTCGCACGGACACGTTCTGCAGCGATGGCGGTCCTTCCGGCTCATGCCGCACCTGAATCCGGGAAAGCGTCAGCTCGCTGTCGCTGCCCCAGACGAACGAGGCCGGAAGTGCGGGCGCGGCTTTTGTCCCGGATGGCCGATCCAGAATGGCCCGGATCGCCTCGCCGGCTTCTTTGCCGTTCAAGGTGGCATGGTAATCGGCCCCCGCCAAGCGGATGGGGAGGAAATACTCTGGCGCCAAAATGAGTACGGTAAGCCCCGTCACCAACATGAGGTCGCCGCTCACCAGCCGCAGCCCCAAGCTGACAGCCACCGAGGCGACGGACAGCATGGTGAAGAAATCGAGCGCAAACGACGACAAGAACGCCACGCGCAGGGTACGCATCGTCGCCGAGCGGTATTTGTCGCTCACCCGCCCGATCGTCTCGCTGTGCGAGCGGCTGCGGCCGAGCACCTTCAGCGTCTCCAGCCCGCGAAGCGAATCGACAAAATGATTCGACAAGACGCGGTAGGACTGCCACTGCTGCTGCATTTGCTTGCGCGCGGCGAGTCCGATCAAGATCATGAACGCGATGAGAATCGGCATCGTTACGAGTAGAATGACGCCCGACACGATATCGAGCCAGAACACGTACACCAGCACAACCGCAGGGATAACCCCTGCGGAAGGCATACGGGGAATCGTCAGCTCCAGAAAAGTACGGAACCGTGAGATGCCGTCCAGCACCAGCGTAACCAGATTGCCCGTGCCCTCCGTTTTGGCGAACCTTGGCCCGAACTCGAACAGCTTCTCCATCAGTTGCTTGCGCAAGCTCGCGCCCGTCTTCTCGGCATAGCGATAGGCGATCTTTTGTTGAACGAGTCCCGCCGCCTGACGGAGCAGAAATGCGAGCAGAAACCGCAGCGCGGTCCCTGTCAGCTCCTGCAGCGGCTTACCGGCAAACAGGGCGGAGACGGCCTCCGCCAGCCATGCCGCCTGACCTAAGATGGCGGCGCTCTGCACCAAGGTCAGCAAGGTTATGATGACGAGAACCGGTTTGATGCCTTGATAACCGAGCAGCGCCTTTCCCATGTTAGTACTCCAAGTGCTGCTTTTCGTGCACGCGTTTGTGGAAGACGAAGTAGCTCCAGATTTGATAGCCGAGCACGAAAGGAAGCAGGCTTAAAGCCGCATAGGTCATCACTTTAAGCGAATAAGGACCGGAAGCGGCATTGTGGATCGTCAGGTTGAACGCGCTGTCGATGGAGCTGATCATCACCCTCGGAAACAGTCCGATGAACACGGATACGATCGCCAGAGCGATCACGGCTCCCGTCATGCCGAACGCCCAGCCGTCCTTCTTCTTGGCGTTAAAGGCTCCGGCGAGGATGAAGGCGGCTACTCCGGCAACGGCCATGACCGTCAAAATGCCGCCGCGAACCTGGAATACGTCCGTCATTGCGTAAGTCATCGCTCCGAATACCGCCAGCAGCCCCGCGAGCGGGATCAGCAGCCGGCCGCCCAGCGCCCGCGCCCGCTCTTGCAAGTCTCCCGTCGTCCGCAGCGTCGTAAACATCAGGCCGTGCACGAGGCACAGCACCGTGACCGTCACTCCGCCGATGACGCTGTAGACGTTCACGATGTCGAACAATCCGGCGCGCATTTCCATCTGCCCGTCGATCGGCAAGCCTTTCAGCAGGCAGGCGAAGACGACCCCGAACAGGAACGGAGGCAGCAGACTGCCCATGAAGATAACGCCGTCCCAGGTCTGCTTCCAGCGCCGGCTGTCGACCTTACCGCGAAACTCGAAGGCGACGCCCCGGCCGATCAAGGCTAGCAGAAGAACGACAAGCGGCGTGTTGAAGCCGCTGAACAGCGTGGCGTACCAGTTGGGGAAAGCCGCGAACATCGCGCCGCCCGCCGTCAGCAGCCAGACCTCGTTCGCATCCCAGAACGGACCGATCGAATTAATAAGTACCCGGCGCTGTCCGTCGGTTTTACCCAGCAGCGACGCTGACATGCCCACGCCGAAATCGAAGCCCTCCAGAAAGAAGAAGCCGACGAACAAAACCGCCACAAGAATAAACCAAAGCTCATTTAGAGAAAGCATGTTGTCCCTCCCTGTCGAATGGATCGTCCGCATGTGCGTTTTCGGCATGCTCGACGGCATTCGGTCCTTTTTTGATCACTCGGATGAATAAGTAGGCCATGACGATGGCGAGCACCGTATAGGCGCCGGTGAACGAGATCAGCGAGAACAGCACCTGCCCGGCGCTGACGCTCGGGGATACTCCGTCCTCGGTGCGCATAAGCCCGAATACGGCCCATGGCTGACGGCCGATCTCCGTCATAATCCAGCCCGAGGTGTTGGCGATGAACGGCATGGAGATGCCCCACACCATCGCGTGCAGGAACCACTTGCCCGCTTGCTCCAGCTTGTTGCGGGCCGCGAGATAGCATCCGTACAGGCCCAGCAAAATCATGACCGAGCCGGCGGCTACCATAATGCGGAAGCTCCAGAACGTCGTGCGCACCGGCGGAATGTAGTTGCCCGGACCGTACTTTTGCTCGTATTCCGCTTGAAGGTCTTTCATCCCCGGCACGCTGCCGGAAAATTTGCTGTACGACAAATAGCTGAGCAGATACGGCACTTTGATTTCCATTGTATTTTGCTGTTTCACCGGATCGATGAACGCCGTGACCGTCCAAGGCGCGGGATCGCTGCTCGTTTCCCAGAGACCTTCGCTGGCCGCCATTTTCATCGGCTGGGTGGCGACAAGATACTGCGCCTGCTGGTGGCCGAACAGCGCGACGGCGACGGACGAGATCAGTCCGATCACGATCGCGAGTTGAAACGATTGTTTGAAGAATGGCACGTCTTGGCGCTTTAGCAGCTTCCAGGCGCTGATCCCGGCCACCAAGAAGGCTCCGGTCATAAAAGCGGCGAACACCGTATGCGGGAATTCCCACCACAGCTGGCCGTTCGTGATCAGAGCGAGGAAGTCGTTCATTTCCGCTCTGCCGTTATTGAGCGTGAAGCCTACCGGACGCTGCATGAAGGAATTGGCCGCGAGAATCCAGAACGCCGACAAGATCGTGCCGATGGACACCAGCCAGATACAGGCCAGGTGAACCTTCTTCGACAGCCGCTCCCATCCGAAGATCCATAAGCCGATGAACGTCGATTCCATGAAGAACGCCAGCAAAGCCTCGATGGCCAGCGGAGCGCCGAAGACGTCCCCGACAAACCGCGAATAACTCGACCAGTTCATACCGAACTGAAATTCCTGCAAAATCCCGGTGACCACGCCGACGGCGAAATTGATCAGAAACAATTTGCCCCAGAACTTGGCCATCCGTTTATATTCTTCCTGGCCTTTGACTACGTACATCGTCTCCATGATCGCAATCATCAGCGCTAATCCGATCGAGATGGGCACGAAAATAAAGTGAAAAATCGTCGTTGCGGAAAACTGTATGCGCGAGAGCATCACTACATCCATGGGATTCCTATTCCACCTTTCTCCTGAACCTGTTGTTTTGGCAAACCGTCACGGATTGTTGTGAGGATTGTCATGGTCTATTTCTATTGTGAGGAAAGCTTGTCCCGGAAAATATGACTTAGATCACAGCAATCCCGGGATTTCGTTTGTGAAAATCCGAACTTTTGAACTATTTTGGAACATTTCCCGATTCATTTTCTGGCATGCTATAATTTAGAGATCGAAGCGCAGGAACGGCAGCAGGGGGGGGACGAAATGATTGGAAGCGTATACCGGAGATATATCAAAAACAACTTATTTATGAAGCTGCTGCTTTCGTTTGCCCTTTTCATCATTCTGACCATCATCGCGCTCTCGTACCTGATGGTTCACGTGATGTCGCAATCTGTCGTACAGCGGGAGATGGACAACCAGAAGAAGGCGATGGAGAGCGTAAACGCGTTTTTGAGCGAAAAATACGAGTCGGTGCAATCGATGGTGCTGGGTGTCTATCGCGAACCGAGGCTGGCTGCCGACATCTCGTATTTCCTGCAGCATGATTTTCGGGATTATATTGAGCATGGTTTGAACCGATATTATGAAGAAGATGTCGCTCCTTACGGCCTGTCCTATTTTGCCAACCGGCTTGAGGACGATATGGATATTCGGAATCTGATGCTGTACAGCGCGGAGAAGCAGTACTTGTATGTGTATAACCGGAAAAAATCGGCGAAGCTTCATTTGACTAATGCCGTCCGCTCGTATGTTCCGGATGCGATGGCGTTGGACAACAAGAACGTCTCCGTGCCGAATCCGTGGATCCGCAAAGAAATCGATCAATGGAACCCCCGGCTGTTTGCCGTCCGGGCTGCCATGAACGACAAAAACTCGCTGAAATATATCGGGCAGCTTTTGATTTATTTCGATTCCGAAGGCATTTGGAAGTCGCTGGCCAGCTACAAAGAGACGCTCAAGGGGACGATTCTCGTGCTGACCCCGGACGGGCAGGTCATTTTCGATTCCTCGGGGACGTATTACGGCAAACCTTATCCCTACATGAATCAAATTCAACAGGAGACGGGCATGCTGGAGCAGGAATCGTATATTGCGACGCTGGCGCAAAACCAGGCGGGCTACGTCGTGGTCGGCGCGATTCCGAAGCAAGAGATCGCGGACGCGTCCCAAGGCTGGAAACGGACGATCCTCATCGCCAGCGTGCTGGGGATTCTGATCGCCATTCTGTTTCCGTCGCTCGTCGTAATCAATTTCGCCAAGCGGACGAACAAAATTATCCGGTTTATGAAAAAGGTCGAGACCGGAGACTTGACCTCGCGCATCATCGAGCCGAAGGAAGACGAGCTGGGCCAAATTTCCCGCAGCTTCAACGATATGCTGGACGAGCTGAACCGCTATATCGAGCGGGTGTATAAAGCGGAAATTCGGCAAAAGCATACGGAATTCGTCGCGCTTCAGGCGAGGGTCAATCCGCATTTTCTGTATAACACGCTCGAAGTGATCCGGATGCGGGCCATCTCCCAAGGCGCGCATGACGTAGGCGAGATGATCTTTAGCCTGTCGGCGCTGTTCCGCAACGTCGTGCAGCAGAAGGCCGTCTATACGCTCAAGGACGAGCTGGAGGCTTGCCGCCTGTATTTGGAGCTGTTCCGTATTCGGTATAAAGACAGGTTTACTTACGCCATCGAATGTGATCGGGAGCTGTATGGGATTCCCGTCGTCAAAATGTTTCTCCAGCCGGTCATCGAAAACTACATCGTTCACGGCATCGAGGCAGACCGGGACGATAACCGCGCCGTCATCCGGTTCTCCTGGGAGAACGGGACGATTCGCGTCCAAGTGGAGGACAACGGCAGAGGGATCGAGCCGCAGCGGCTCAAGGAGATCAAGGAAGCGCTCGGAGCGCCCGAAGAGGTTGGCGGTTCGTTCGGACTGCGGGTCGTCTACGAGCGGCTCAAGCTGCTGCACGGAAGCAGGGCTGGGATGGAGCTGAAGAGCAAGCCCGGGGTCGGTACGACCGTGACCGTGTGGTTCCCGGAAAAGGAAGGAGCAGGCGAATCCGATGTATAGAGTGTTTTTGGCGGATGACGAGCCTTTCATTATTGAAGGGCTGTACGATATTATCGACTGGGCCGCGTTGGGACTCGAAATCGTCGGTCACGCGGGGAACGGGCAGAAGGCGCTGGACGCCTTGAAGCGCACGCCTGCCGACATTCTGATTACGGATATTTCGATGCCGGTTATGACGGGACTGGAGCTTATCCGCGCCGTCCGTGAATGGAATCCGGGTCTAAAGGTCATCATCCTGAGCGGCTTCAACGAGTTCGACTATTTGAAGGAAGGCATGCAGCTTGGGATCGAAAACTATTTGCTCAAGCCGATCGACGTGCAGGAGCTTCGCTCCACGCTGACCACGACGACGGACAAGCTGAACGCCGCGCAGGCCGAGCGCGTCTTGGGCGAACAGGACATGCGCATTCTGAAGGAGCACATTATGCACCGGTGGCTAACCGGCCAGATTGCCCCGAACGAATTCGACGAACGAGCCGAGCTGCTGCAATTGCAGTTGAACCGTTCTTATGTGCTAGTGGCGCTCATTCGTTTTCCTGAGGGGGACGCGGGCGAAGCTGACTATGTAGCGGAACAGAAGCTGCCGGGCTTGTCGGTCATTCCGTTTCACAATATGGACGGTGAACTGGTCGTCGTCTTTACGCTGGACGAGCCAACGGAGGGCAAGCGCACCGCGCTGGAGATGCTGGCCCGGACGAAGGCCGATTTCGCCGCGGCTTCCCGGTCTTGCCGCATATCGCTCGGCAGCGTGGAGCGGCTGCCTTACGAGGCGGCGCAAAGCTATGCCCATGCGAAGAAGGCGCAGGAGTTCTTTCTGCTCTATCCCGACAACGATATTCTGGATTACGAGGAAATCGCCGTTTCCGGCGAGACGGCCGGACTCGATTTTCCTCTGGAATGGACGGAATATTCCAAGCTTATTTTGGCCAAAGATAAAGATGGCTTGCTCGCCCGCATCGATCAGGATTACGAATGGCTCCTGACGCAGGAGGGAATGACGCCAGCCCGGCTCCAGCAAATCTCCGTCGAACTGATGATCCGGTTCAAGATGGAGCTGAAAGCGATCAAACATACGGATTCGTCGGAACTGTATCAGGAAGCCTTCGGCACCTTGCTGCATGCGGGTACGGTGGACCGGATGGCCGACGCTGTAAAGACGGTGGCCGGCTTAACTGTCGATTCGTTAATCCAGGACGTCCGCAGCCCCGTCATCCAGCAGGTGCTGAAGCTGATTCACGACAGCTACGCCGAAGAGCTGTCGCTGAAGACGCTCAGCGGGCAGTTCAATATTCATCCGGTGTATCTCGGCCACCTGTTCCATAAGGAAACGGGCGAGAACTTTACGGAATATATCAACAAGTACCGCATCGAGAAGGCGAAGACGATGTTGAAGGAGACGCATCTGAAAGTTCAGGAAATCGCCAAAACCGTCGGGTATTGGGAAACCAGTTATTTTTACAAACAATTCAAAAAATATGTCGGGATTTCCCCGACGGATTACAAAGGGCTGCTGTGAAGGGTGAACACCGGCAGACCCTTTCTTTATTTTGTACAGCATACCTTTAGTTTCTTGCCTATTTGTAAATGCTTTCTTGAGTTAATGTAAAGGTAGCCATTGAAACGATTCAACGGCTGCTTGAAAGAAAAAGGGAGGTATCTGCGAACATGAAAATGAAAAAAAGAAGCCTGTTTGCCGGACTCGCGCTCATGCTGTCGGCTTCGGTCGTCTTGACCGCATGCGGAGGCAGCAAGGACAGCGCGCAGGACGCAGGAGGCGCCGCGGGCAAACCTGTTGAGCTGCTTTGGTATACGATCGGCACACCTCAAAAGGACGTTGACCGGGTCATGGAAGAGGTCAGCAAATATACGAAAGAAAAAATCGGAGTTACCGTCAAAATGAACATGATCGACTTTGGCGATTACTCGCAAAAATTGCAGGTCATGACCGCTTCCGGTACGCCGATGGACATCATGTTCACGTCTTCCTGGGCGTTCGACTACGTTCAGAACGCAAGAAAAGGCGCGTTCATGAAGATCGACGATCTGCTTGAGAAACAAGGCAAAGGCATCAAGGACCTGCTTGATCCCGCCTTCTTAAGCGGTTCCAAAGTCGACGGCCACAACTACGGCATTCCGGCCAACAAAGAGCTGCCGGCGCAAGAGGTATGGCGCTTCAACAAGCAGCTGCTCGACAAGTACAACCTCGATATCAAGAACGTGAACTCGCTGGAAAGCCTGGAGCCGCTCTTGAAAACGATTAAAGAAAAAGAGCCGGGCGTCATTCCATTCTCCGTCGACAAAAACTACGGCGTATTCGTACCGTACGACTACGTGATCGAGAAAATGCCGATGGCGGTCAAAGTAGACAACCAAGACTACAAGGTCGTCAACGTTCTGGAAACGCCGGAGATGAAGCAAACGCTCCAAACGATGCACAAATATTATAAAGCCGGCTACATTCCTACGGAAGCGGCAACGATGGTTTCCTCGACGGACGTGCAAAAAACCGGCAAATGGTTCGCGGACAAAGCAACGACGCAGCCGTTCGCGGACAACCTTTGGTCAGCCAGCTACGGTTACCCGGTCGTATCCACACCGGCCAGCCCGGCTTACATTTACAACTGGTCCGTTATGGGCTCGATGCAGGCGATCTCGGCGAACTCCAAAAATCCGGAAAAAGCGATGGAGTTCCTGAACCTGCTGAACACCGATCCGGTATTGCGCAACATGGTCGACTCCGGGATCGAGAACGTGCACTACAAAAAAGTTGGCGAAAACGTGATGGAGAACCTGCCGGAACCATCGAAAAACTACGATATGCCGACGTTCTCGCTGGGTAACCTGATGATCACGTACCTGAACCCGACCGATCCGAAGGACAAATGGGAAGGCTTCAAAAAATTCAACAGCACCGGTAAACCTGCCGCGCTGCTCGGCTTCAACTTCGACCCGTCCAAAGTGACTAGCGAAATCGCAGCAGTACAGAACGTCAAAGAAGAATTCTGGGCGCCTCTGATGACCGGTACGGTCGATCCGGATCAAATTATTCCGCAGGCCAACCAAAAGCTGAAAGCTGCCGGCCTTGACAAAATCATGGAAGAAGCGCAGCGTCAAATCGACGCATGGAAAGCAACCAAAAAATAATAAAGCTTCTTAAAAGCAACAGAGCTTCTTGACCGAAGCTTTCTCGGGTGAACGATAAGAACGGGGCACAGGGCGAATGGCATTCATTCGCCCCGTCTCTTTGAACGCGAGGGGTGATGAATGTGAAGGGTGTGCTTAAAGATATCAGCCGGAACAAAGCCATGCTCATCATGGTGCTTCCCGCCACAATCTGGTTTCTTTTCTTCTCTTACCTGCCGATGGCTGGGACGATTATCGCTTTTAAAGAATACCGGTACCACCGCGACGGGTTCCTGGCCAGCATTATAAACAGCAAGTGGGTCGGGCTCAAAAATTTCGAATTTCTGTTCAGCACGAAGGACGCTTTTCTCATTACGAAGAATACGCTGCTGTATAACACCGTATTCATCGTAATCGGCCTGGTGTTGGCCGTCGGGCTGGCGATCATCTTGTCGGAGATCGCCAACAAGAAGCTGGCCAAGCTGTATCAGACGGGGATGTTCCTGCCTTATTTCTTGTCTTGGGTTATTGTCGGGTATTTCGTATTCAGCTTCCTCAGCTTCGACAAAGGCATGATCAACCAAATCGCCAAAGCGTTCGGGCTCACCGCCACGCAGTGGTATAACGATCCGACGTATTGGCCGCTTATTTTGACGCTCGTCTTTTTGTGGAAAACGATCGGCTACAACAGTGTCGTCTATTTGGCGGCCATCATGGGGATCGACAAGTCGCTGTATGAGGCGGCCATGATCGACGGAGCGAACAAATGGCAGCAAATCCGCCACATTACGGTGCCGATGCTGACGCCTCTGATTACCATTCTGACGCTGCTTGCGATCGGACGTATTTTTTATGCGGATTTCGGGCTGTTCTATCAAGTACCGCGCAATTCGGGTACGCTGTTCTCGGTTACCAACGTCATCGATACGTACGTATACCGCGGCTTGAAATTTACCGGGGAAATCGGCATGACCAGCGCGGCCGGTCTGTATCAGTCGTTCGTCGGTTTCGTGCTCGTCATTACCTCCAATGCCATTGTTCGCAGATTCAATAAAGACAACGCATTGTATTAATCCACATGGAAAAAAGGAGGGGATGACCGTGTCTGCACGAACGATGAAACGAAGCCGGGATTTTCATCATTTGTCACCGGCTTGGAACGTGATTTTCAACCTGATTGCCGGCATTTTGGCTATTGCGTGCGTGTTTCCTTTCGTATTCGTTACGATCATTTCGTTTACGGACGAAGGGACGCTTGCGCGCAACGGTTACCGGATCATTCCGGAGAAATGGAGTCTGGAAGCTTACCGCTATGTGTTTAAAGCCGGGGATCAGCTGCTGCAGTCCTACGGTGTCACCATTGCCGTTACCGTGATCGGTACGGTGCTCAGCATGATTATGATTGCGCTGTTCGCGTACGCGGTCTCGCGCAAGAGCTTCAAATACCGCAATTTCTTCTCGTTTTTCGCTTTCTTTACGATGCTGTTCAACGGCGGGCTTGTCCCGACCTATATTGTCGTCACACAGCTGCTTGGGCTGAAGGACTCCATCTGGGGGCTCATTCTACCGCTGGCCGTGAACGCCTTCTACATCATGATTATGCGGACGTTCTTCTCTACGAGCGTACCGGATGCCATTATCGAATCGGGAAAAATCGACGGTGCGGGCGAATTCGGGATTTTCTTCCGCCTGGTTCTGCCCTTATCGCTTCCGGGGCTCGCGACGATCGGCTTGTTCAGCACCCTCGGGTACTGGAACGACTGGTTCAACGCGCTGCTCTATATTGACAAGCCGAGCTTGGTGCCGCTGCAATCCATGCTGATGCGGATCGAGACGAGCATGCAGTTTATTTTGCAAAATACGAGCAATCCGTCGATGGGCGTAGCCATGCTGCAATCGCTGCCGCAGGATACGTCGCGGATGGCGATGGTCGTTCTGGCGACGGGGCCGATTGTGTTCGCATACCCGTTCTTCCAACGGTATTTCATTCAAGGGTTGACGGTTGGTGCGGTGAAGGGATAGTGGTTTGTTGAAAATCTGGTATTCAGCGACGTGAGGCGGTGGCGGTAGGGTATCCTCTTCCGGTCGCTGTGGTCCTCGGGAAATTTGGATTGGAAGCCGCTGGATAGCGGAGATTTCCCGAGGACCAAGGCGAACGCTATCGCTCCTCCAGTGGATACCCCACCGCGTGCTACTGCGTCGCGCGAGCCCCGATTTTCAAAAAAATTCGGTGAGTAGTAGAAAAAATGGAGGTTGACGGACGAGATGGAACAATTCAGATTACCTAAAATTCCGATTCCTGCGATGGAGCTGCCGCGGGCGGTGCAGGACGTGCTGGCGGAAGCGGAGGTCAAGCTGGCTCACCGTCCCAAGCTGCTGCAATTGTTTAAAAATTGCTTCCCGAACACGCTGGCGACGACGACAAAACGGATGGAAGACGGAACGACGTTCGTGATTACCGGCGATATTCCGGCGATGTGGCTGCGTGATTCCGTCGAGCAAGTGATTCATTACGTGCCGCTGGCGAAGAACGACCCGGATCTGCAGCAATTGATCGCCGGACTGATTAAACGGCACATTCAATATATCCATATCGATCCGTATGCCAACGCCTTCAACGAATCGGCGAACGACTGGCACTGGAATACGACGGACGAGACCGAAATGTCCCCGTGGGTGTGGGAACGCAAATTCGAGCTCGATTCGATCTGCTTCTCGATGCGCTTAGCTTACAAGTACTGGAAGGAAACCGAGCGGACGGACATTTTCGACACGAACTTCAAGTCCGCGATGCGCAAAACGGTCGACCTGTGGAAAACGGAGCAGCGCCACTTCGAGCTGTCGCCGTACCGCTTCACGCGCAATAACGACATGCCGACGGATTCGCTGCGCAACAACGGGCTGGGCATGCCGGTGAACTATACGGGAATGATCTGGTCAGGCTTCCGTCCGAGCGACGACGCCTGCGATTTCCACTACAGCATTCCGTCGAACATGTTCGCGGTCGTGACGCTGCGGCAGATGCGCGAGATGGCCGAATGGGTGTTCCGCGATCTGGCGTTCGTCGACGAGTTGAAGAAGCTGGAAGCTGATGTCGATCACGGCATTCAGCTGTACGGCATTTACCGCCATCCGGAATTCGGCCCGATTTACGCTTACGAGACGGACGGCTTCGGCAACTACTGCCTGATGGACGATGCCGGAACGCCGGGACTGATGTCGATTCCGTATATCGGCTATACGACGCCGGACGACCCGATTTATCAAAATACGAGACGGTTTGCCTTGAGCAAACAAAATCCGTTCTATTACGAGGGCAAAGTCGCCAAAGGGATCGGCAGCCCGCACACGCCGCCGGATTATATTTGGCACATGGCGCTTTCGATGCAAGGACTGACGGCGGTAACGAAAGAGGAGAAGCTGGAAATGCTCGCGATGCTGGAGGCGACGGACGCGGATACCGGCTTCATGCATGAAGGCTTTCATGCGGACGACCCGACCGTCTTCACACGCAAGTGGTTTGCGTGGTCCAACAGCTTGTTCTCGCTGCTTGTATACGAAGCGATGAAGGAAGGGATTGTATGACACAGCCGATCGTCATGTTCTACGATCCGGGCTTTCCGCTCGGCGAAGGGATGCAGGTCGATGCCGGACTGCTGCGGGGTGTAGGGCAGGTCGTCCCGGCGGACCGCTTGGCGGAGGCGCTGAGCTCCGCCGAGGGCGGCTGCTTCGTCAACCTGCATGCGCCGTATTTTCCGAAAGCCGCTTGGTCCGCGATTCTCGGCTTTCTCCGGCAGGGCGGCGGGCTCATTAGCGTCGGAGGCGCGCCGTTCAAGTTCCCGGTCCGGGCGGAGAACGGAAGCTGGCATGTGGAAGCCGAGCAAACCGCCTACCATCAGCAGCTTCATATTCATGAAGCGCTCCGGGTCGATGCGGCTCCGGTGGAGAAGCTGGCAGCCACAGCCGACATTCCGCTGCTGGCCGGCAAGGAAGCGCTGCTCACGATAGCGGATACGTGGAACCTGGTGCCGCATGTGACGAAGAGCAGCGATTTGCCGCATCAGATGGGCTCTGCCGGACCGATGGACACACATATTTATCCGCTGCTGAAAGGCATCTCGGCCGAAGGTCGCGAGGTGGCCGCGCCGGTCGTGCTCTGGGAACAAACGAAGGGCCCCTTCACCGGAAGCCGCTGGCTGTTCGTCCATTTGCCGCTGACTGCGGCATTCTGGAACGAGGGCGGGGCCGAAGCGCTGAAGGAGTGGGTCGCGTTTTGCGCCAAAGGCGTGACCGAGCTGTGGATCAAGCCGAATTACGCTTCGTACGAGCCGGGCGAGCGGGCGATGCTTACGCTGCAAACGCAGCGGATCGGGCGCGGGACCGGGTCGGGCGACGGGGCTTGGAAATTCTCGGTTTCCCTGGAGCACGAGGCAGGGCAAGTCTCCTGGAAGCACCGCTTTGAGGCGGATGTCACGGAGGAGCTGAATATTCACCGCATTTCCGTCCCGCTTGATATTCAGAGCGGCTTTTACCATATCATCTGTCAGGCGCAAGCGCCGGACGGGGAGACACGCATCCTGCGTCAAGGCTTCTGGGGCTTCGACGCCAACCTGCTTGCTGCAGGCGCTCCGATCAGCTGCGGTCGGGATTATTTTGTCAAGGACGGACGTCCGTTCCCGGTTGTCGGGATGACGTACATGACATCGGATGTGGCGCGCAAGTTTTTGTTCCTGCCGAATGCGGCCGTATGGGACCGCGACATGGCACAGATGAGGAAGGCCGGGATCAACTGGATTCGGACCGGCATCTGGACGGCGTACCGCAATATCATGCAGGTTGACGGGCACGCTTCGGAAGAGGTGCTGCGCTCGATCGACGCCTTCCTGCTCACGGCGAAAAAGAATGATTTGCAGATCACCTTCACGTTCTTTTCGTTTACCCCGGAGCCTTGGGAGGGTCTCAATCCTTACCTCGACCCGCGCAGCGTGGAAGCGCAGAAACGGTTCGTGCGTTCGATCGTCTCGCGGCATCGGAATACGAAGCATGTGGACTGGGATCTGATCAACGAGCCGTCGATGTTCGATCCGCCGCAGATTTTCTCCGACGGCCCGCGGTCGTGCCGCGATCCGTTCGAGCTGGCGGCTTACCGCGAATGGCTGAAGCAGCGGCATGGATCGATCGGCCTGCTGCAGGAGCGCTGGAACATGTCGCCGGAGCAGCTTCCGGACTTTGAAGCGGCCGTACCGCCGGAGCCGGAAGAGATCAACTTCAACGTGCAGGATATGCACCAAGGGAAAAAAGGCACCCGCTGGCTCGACTACGCGCTGTTCTCGATGGAGATGCACAACCGGTGGGCGAAGCAGCTTTACGACACGATCAAGGACGTCTGCCCGGACCATCTGGTCGTCGTCGGGCAGGACGAAGCCTTGGGCGCGCAGCGGCCATCGCCGTTCTTCTATGCAGAGGCGTCGGATTACACGACCGTTCACTCGTGGTGGTTGAACGATCATCTGGTCTGGGACGGCATCTTTGCGAAGACGTCGGATAAGCCGAATCTCGTGCAGGAGACCGGCATTATGTACGTGGAGACGCCGGACGGACGGGCGAAGCGATCGGAGACGGAGCTGCGCGGCATCCTGGAGCGCAAATACGCTTATGCTTTCTCGACAGGCGGCGCGGGGGCGGTTCATTGGATTTGGAACACCAACTTCTATATGGACAACGCCAATGAGTCGCACATCGGGGCGCTGCGGGCGGACGGAACGGAGAAGCCGGAGGCGGACGTTTCCTACGACTTCGGCCGCTTTATGGAAGAGAGCCGGGATTTGTTCCAAGGCCGCAAGCTGGAGGAGGTCGCCGTCGTCTTCCCGTATTCCAACGACTTTTCCAACCGGAAATTGGCGTTCGATGCGACGACCCGTCTAACGCGAATGCTGTCCTACGAGCTGAAAGTTCCTTTCCGCGGAGTCGGGGAATACCATCTGGATTCACTCGCAGAAGCGCCGGCGAAGCTGATCATCCTGCCGAGCGCACATAATATCGATAGCGAAGCATTTGCGAAATTGATCGACATCGTACAGGCTACCGGAGCGACGCTGCTCGTCACCGGTCCTCTCGGGCTGGATGCCTACTGGCAGCCGGCAGAGCGTCTCAAGGAGGCGGTCGGTTCTTACCGTCCGGCCAACGTGCGGCGCGAAGAAATGCTGGAGCTCGACGGCCGCTTGCTGCCCGTTTCGTTCGGACAGCGCCGGATCGCCGAGGTGGCGAAGGAAGTCCGGACGGACGAAGTCGCAGAGGCGAAAGCCGACAAGCTGATCGACGTTCCGCTCGGTTCGGGGCGGCTCCTCTGGTGCCCGCTGCCGATCGAATTGAACGAGCGTGCCGAGCCGCTCGCGATGCTGTACCAGCACGCGTTGACGGTGGCGGGCTTCCAAGCGGAGCTGGAATGGCTTCGCGGCGGAGGATTCCCGGGCGTGTACGGACGGAAGCTCGCTTTCCAAGACGGCGCACTGTTCGTCTTTGTGTCCGAATTCGCCTTCGATACCGATGTGGAAGTGAAGGACCCGGCCACGGGCCGCCGGTATTCGTTTGTGCTGGAGAAAGAGCGTTCGGTGCTCTTCGCGGTCGACCGGGAAGGCCGCTTGAAGTCCGTGTACCGGCCGAAGGAAGTTCATATCCAAGTGACCGGAGAGTAGTCCGGGGAGGAGGCGTCACAAGCCATGAGCAAAAAAAGAACCGCGCATATCATTTCCCATACGCACTGGGACCGGGAATGGTATTTGCCCTACGAAAAGCATCATATGCTGCTGATCCAGCTGATGGACACGCTGCTTCATACGCTTGAGCGCGATCCGGAATTCAAGAGCTTTTATCTGGACGGCCAGACGATTATTTTGGAAGACTATCTCCAGGTTCGCCCGGAAAAGAAGGAGCAGCTTGAAGCGTTCATCCGGGAAGGCCGCATTCATATCGGACCTTGGTATATTTTGCAGGACGCTTTCCTGACGAGCAGCGAAGCGAACCTGCGCAACCTGCTGATCGGGCATCAGGACGCAGCGCGGTACGGGACGATCACCAAGGTCGGCTATTTCCCCGACACGTTCGGCAACATGGGGCAGGCGCCGCAAATTTTGCGCCAGGCCGGCATCGACAACGCAATGTTCGGCCGCGGCGTCAAGCCGACGGGCTTCAACAATACCGTGTCCGATTCGGACTATGAATCGTCGTTCTCCGAGCTGCTCTGGGAAGGCCCGGACGGCTCGCGGGTGGTTGGCATTTTGTTTGCGAACTGGTATTGCAACGGGATGGAAGTTCCGACGGACGAGAAGGAAGCGAAGGAGTATTGGGAGCGTAAGCTGGCGGATGCCGAGAAATACGCTTCCACCGGCGAGCTGCTGTTCATGAACGGCTGCGACCACCAACCGATCCAGCAGGACTTGTCCGAGGCGATCCGCACGGCGCAGAAGCTGTTCCCGGACACCGACTTCGTCCACTCGAACGTGACGGATTACTTGCAAGCCGTGAACCGGTCTGTGGATCGGGAGCTGTCCGTGGTGAAGGGCGAACTGCGCAGCCAGCGCACGGACGGATGGTCGACGCTGGTCAATACCGCGTCCGCCCGCATTTACTTGAAGCAGATGAACCAGCAGGGGCAAGCGCTGCTGGAGAAAGTGGCCGAGCCGCTGGCGTCCTTCGCGCACTTGCTGGGCAAGGAGTATCCGCACCACTTGTTCACGTACGCTTGGAAAACGCTGATGCAAAACCACCCGCACGACAGTATCTGCGGCTGCAGCGTGGACGAGGTGCACCGCGAGATGTTGGCCCGCTTCGACAAAAGCCGCCATGTGACCGAGACGATCGTTGACGACAGCAAGCGCGTCATTGCGGAAGCGGTCGATACGTCCGTCTTCGCCCGCATGGGCGCGGAGGCGCGCCCGCTCGTCGTCTTCAATATGACGGGATGGGATCGGACCGGAGTCGTCACTGTGGAGCTGGACGCCGAGCGCTTATACTTCCGCGACGGCTTCCCGCTGGACGAGATGAGCAGCCGCATGCAGGCGTTCGACGTCTCCGGGCGCACGCTAGTCGATGCGGAAGGCCGCGCCGTGCCGTTCACGATGCAGGATCTGGGCCTGCAGTTCGGCTATGACCTGCCGGACGACAAGTTCCGTCAGCCGTATATGTGCCGCAGGGTGAGCCTCACCTTCGAGGCGCAGAACGTGCCTGCGCTTGGCGTTGCCTCGTACGCGTGGCTCAAGTTGGCTCAACCAGCTTCGTCCCCGGCTGCCGACGCCGCTTCGCTGCTGAACGGCGAACGTGTGATGGAGAACGGCCTGCTTCGCGTCGAGATCGCGGAGGACGGTTCCCTCACCGTGACGGACAAGCAAACGGGCCGCACGTTCCGCGATTTGGGCGTGTACGAGAATACCGGCGATATCGGCAACGAGTACATGTATAAGCAGCCGAACGGCGAGACGACGCTGACGACGAAAGGGCTGCAGGCGGACATCCGCGTCGTCGAGGATACGCCATACCGTGCGACGGTGGAAATCGTGCACGAATGGTCGGTTCCGGCCTCGGGCGATGCCGTGTTCGAGCAGGAGAAGCGAGAGCTGGTCTATTTCCCGCACCGCAAAGGGCAGCGTGTCAAGGACATGGTGCCGCTCACGATCCGCACGCAGGTCAGTCTGAGCCGCAGCGGCCGCGGCGTCGAGCTGCAGGCGTCCTTCAACAATCAGGCGAAGGATCACCGGCTGCGCGCGCTCTTCCCGACCGACGTGGAGACGGCGGTACACCGCGCCGATTCGATCTTCGAGATTGCGACGCGGGACAACGAGCCGGCGGCCGAGTGGGAAAATCCGAGCAATGCGCAGCATCAGCAAGCGTTCGTCGACGTAAGCGGAGCAGGGGCGGGCCTCACGGTCGCCAACCTCGGGCTTCAGGAGTACGAAGTGCTGCGGGACGGACGGAATACGATTGCCGTCACGCTGCTTAGGTCCGTCAGCGAGCTGGGCGACTGGGGCTTGTTCCCGACGCCGGAGGCGCAATGTCTCGGCGAGCAGACGGTTCGGCTGGAGATTATTCCGCATAGCGGCGACGGTTCGGCTTCGGGCGCTTTTGCCGAGGCGTACCTGTTCCAGGTTCCGTGGACGGTTAGCCAAACCGGCGTGCACGGCGGCTCGATCGCTTCGGGCTATGCTCCGTACCGCTGGGAGGGCGACGCACTTGCGTTCTCGTCCATGAAAGTGAGCGAGGCTTCCGGCGATCTCATGCTGAGATGGTTCAACATGGAAGCGGCCGGAACGGAGCTGGGGCTGCATTCGGCCCGCGGCGCGGAATCGGTCTACAAAAGCAACGTCTTGGAGGAAGCGGGGCCGCTCGTTTCGGAGGGCCCGAGCTTGACTTTGCCGGTCGGTCCTTACGAGATTGTCACGCTGGGCATTAAGCACAAATAAGATAACTGCTGCAGGGCAGCCTAAACCTCAAGAATCGGGGGTTAGGCTGCTTTTTTGTGTCTAATAAAAAAAGTGCAGAAGCTTTTCTACTTTTCCCAAAAAGACACTTGAAGTACACATCAGGTACTTATAATGAAATAGACGATGAGAACGGAGGCAAAAAGCATGAATCCACAGCAATATCAGCAGGCTTCTGCAGACGGCCAAGAACAGCTTCAACAATTCCACAGCTTTATCGAATCGCTGCATGATCCGATCTACCGGCTTGCGCACCGGCTGCTCCAAGACCGCGAGCTTGCGGTGCAGGAGGTAGAGCGTACGTTCGTCGAGGTGTTTCGCAGACATGCGGAGGAAGGGTTTGCGTCAATGACCGGTTCTATGAGGACAGTTGCCTACCGGGTGCTTATTCACCGGTACAAAATGGCTAAAGCTTCGGGCAAACGCAGGCTGAATAAGGTCAAACTCGGACCCCGTACCATCCTCGAAGCCGTTGATGCGCTGCCGGATGAGGCGAAGCTGATCGTATCGCTGAAGTACGAATGTCAGCTATCCTATGAAGAGATAGGGGAAATTCTAGAGATGTCCCCGGAGCGTGTAAAAAAAGGCGTTTGGTGCAGCAGGGAACGGTTAAGCAAATGGATGGAGGAGCCCCGTTCCCCTTTGAGCCTTGGGGTGGTTATGCATTAATCCAAGATCTTGGGAGAGCGAAGCTTCCATACAGGTCTTGGATTTATTTTTTTGCGGAAGCTACCTCATAGGATTGATGGCGCCAAGGAAAACGACAATGATATCTAACCCGTCCTTATGGGCTTCATAAGACGGGTTTTTTCGTGTGAAAATGGCTGCCTGCGGCGGGAAAAAAGCGGGAACATTTTTTGCCCGGGCCGATATTCAAGAATTGAGCCTTGCCAAGCGGTTGGTGTTTTTGTAAGTATAGAGATGCAAAAGCGGCCGGAGTCCCGCGCGTTCTGCTTGAACTGGGGGACGTTTGGCCGAAAGCCGCTGGGAGGGACCGGAATGAAAATGAACATGGTGAAAATTTTGACGATCCTGGCATTAGTGATGCCCGGCTGGTTAGTCCCGACAGGAGGAGGGATCGGGATGGCCGCTTCGGGAAGTTTGGTGTTGAACGGCGATTTTGAAACCGTTGTCACTGACAGCTCCGGAAAGTGGACGGGAGGGAAAGCGCCGTCCAACTGGACAGGCGGATTCAAGGTTGGCGGCGGCGCCTTCGCTGTGGACTCGGTACAAACGCATGGCGGTACGAAGGCTCTGAAGCTGTCCGGAAGCACGACGTCGGATCGGGCTTCCGTCACACAATCGCCGCTCGTCACACCGAATAAAAGCTACAAGCTGTCTTTGTGGATGAAGACGGACAATGTGAACGCCGGAAGCGGCGGCATGTATGTCCGGACGCAGTATCTTAACTCCAGTACGAAAATCGGCGACGGTCCGCTTACGCCGAAATTAAAAGGAACCAACGATTGGCGGCCGTACGATCTGTATCTGTCGATTCCGTCGAACGTGAATAAAGTCGTGGTGGAGCCGATCTTCGATTTTGCTTCCGGCGCCGCTTGGGTGGACGATGTGACGCTCACGGAGTGGACCGGGGCGACGGATCTTGCCTTGGAGCCAACCGGCGTATCCGTCGAAGTGGGGAAAACCGCGCAGCTGACTCCGGTCATTACGCCGAGCAGCGCGGCATCCGACGTGACGGTGCTCTGGTCGTCGTCTGATGCTTCGGTCGCTTCCGTATCGTCTTCGGGCTTGGTTACGGGCAACCAGGCGGGTACCGCTACCATTACCGCCCGGACCGATGACGGCCGTTTCTCGGCTCAATCGATCGTTAGCGTGGAAAGCGCCCAAATGATGCAGGCCTACGATACGATCCGGCTGAAGTGGCTGGACAAGCTGACGGGTGGTACCGGTTATGACCCCTCGGATGCCGACTACGCTTATTTTCTGGACAATCTGGCTTCCTCCGTCAGCAATGCGGAGCAAACCGGATTTTGGAACAAGCTGAACACGGCGGCGGGCCGCACGTATCTGTGGAGCGATCTGGCCAGCACGACCGTCTCTGCGCAGATGACATCGAACTTCTCCCGCTTAAGAACGATGGCGGTCGCTTATAAGACGCCTTACTCGGCCTTGTACAACAATCCGGTGCTGAAGAAGGACCTTGTCGAGGCACTCGACTGGATGTACGCGAACCGGTACAACGAGAACAAAACGCCGTATGACAACTGGTGGGATTGGGAGATCGGGGCGGCTCAAACCGTAAACGATATTCTCGTGCTGCTGTATGACGATCTGAGCCCGGCACAGGTGGAGCAGTACATAAGAGCGATCGACAAGTTTTGCCCGGACCCGCTCTATTCCTCCGTTCTCGGGGTGAAAGGGAAGAAGCAGAACGGCGCGAACCTGCTGGACAAAGCGCTGGTCGTCACGCTTCGCGGCGTGCTCGACAAGAACGGCGCGAAAATCGTACAGGGCCGCGATGCGATCGGCAGCGAGTTCGTCTATACGACGAACGGCGACGGGGTGTACCGCGACGGCTCGCTGGTGCAGCACACGAACATTGCTTATACCGCAGGGTACGGCGGGGTGTGGCTGAAGGGCGCTGCGGATATGGGCTACATGCTGAACGGCTCGCCTTGGCCGATTACGGACTCGCGGACGAACAACGTATACGATTGGGTGACGCAAAGCTTCGAACCGATCATCCATAACGGGCTTGCGCTCGATATGACGAACGGGCGGGGCATTTCCCGGCAAACCGCTGGCTCCGCACGGGGACTGATGATGACCATCCTGCGCATGTCCGACGGCGCACCGGCGGATAAAGCGGCAGCTTACCGCAGCATGGTCAAGGAATGGATTACAAAGGATCGAATCACGACGAATTATTATCAGGCGTCCTCGTCGATTTATGAAATCAAGCTGTTAAAAGGATTGTTGAACGATCCCGGCGTGCAGCCGCGGGGCGAGCTGGTGAAGAGCCAGATCATGGCGGGCATGGACAAAGTGTTTCATTTCCGTCCCGGCTACCTGTTCGGCGTCAGCCTCTTCTCCGACCGGATTTCCTCGTTCGAGAAGGGCAACGGCGAAAACCTGAAGGGCTGGTATACGGGCGTCGGCATGACGTATTTGTACAATGAGGATCAGACGCAGTACCGCAACGATTTTTGGCCGACGGTGGATTCGTTCCGGCTGCCGGGCACGACGACGGACGGCTCCGGCAAAACGCTGACGGCGACCGATTGGGCGAGCTATCCCAACACCCAAACGTGGGTGGGAGGTTCTACGCTGGACGGCCTGTACAGCGCGGTCGGCATGGACTTTACGTTCAAGAAGCTCACCGGCAGCGACCTGCAGGGCAAAAAATCTTGGTTCCTGCTCGATGACGAAATCGTCGCGCTCGGCGCCGGCATTACCTCTACGGGCAGCAATCCCGTGGAGACCATCGCCGAGAACCGGAAGCTCACGGACGGGAACGACAACCTTCTGACAATCGACGGCGCCGTCGTACCGGAGGAGACCACGGATCTCAATCGGACGGTCCAATGGGCGCATCTGACCGGGAACGTTCCGGGGACGGATATCGGGTATTATTTCCCGAACGGCGCGAATGTGGCCATGAAGCGGGAAGCGCGCACCGGGGCATGGAAGGACATCAATACGGGGTTCAGCGCGACGCCGATCACCCGCAATTACTTAAGTCTGGCTTTCGCTCACGGCGTCAAGCCGGTGAACGCGGATTACGCTTACGTTCTGCTGCCGAACCGGAATGCGGCGGCAATCCAAAGCTACAGCGCGCAGCCGCCGGTGTCGATTCTCGCGAACAATGCTCAGGTGCAGGCGGTGCGAAAGCCGTCGCTCGGAATCACGGCGGCGAATTTCTGGCAGGCGGGGACGGTCGATGGGCTGACGGCGCGAAATCCGGTATCCGTGGTGGCGAAGGAACAGAATGGAGTAATTACGCTCTCCGTCTCCGATCCGACGCAGAAGCAATCGTCGGTGACCGTCGAGCTGAACCGCGGCTCGCTGGCGCCGGTAAGCCAGGATAGCACGGTGCAGATCCTTCAGACGTCGCCCAAGCTGGTCGTGCAGGTCAACGTGGCCGGTTCGGCAGGGGCGACACACACGATCAAGCTGCGCGATCCGCTCGTACCCCATTGGGAGAGCGGCGCGCTGCAGGCCGCTGGCGTCTCGGAAACCGGCGTATCTCTCGCCTGGTCCGGGGCGGTGACGAGCACGGTAACCGATGCGACGTACCGAATCTATCAGAATGGAGCCCCGATCGCCAGCGTCAGCGGCAGTACCTACGGGCATGACGTGCGTCAATTGGCGCCGGGCACGACTTATACGTTCGCCGTACAGGTGGCGGATGCGGGCGGACGCGTCAGCGCAGACGGTCCGAGCGTCACGGTAACGACTTTGCGTACGGAGCGACCGGATACGGCCGCTCCTACGTGGCCGCCCGGCAGTACGCTAACCGCGGCGGAAGTGAACCGCGGCGAAGTCACGCTCACTTGGACGCCAGCCGCTGATGACAACGGCGTAGCCGGATACCGCGTCGTCTGGGGTGCCGGTCAATCGGCTATTGTGCCCGGCAGCGTGTATTCGACCGTGATCCGGGGCTTGGCCCCGAGCATGGCGTATACGTTCCGCGTCGAGGCGGTGGACGGCGCGGGCAATTGGAGCGCCGGGGGGCCGAGCGTGACGGTGACCACGACGGGTATGGAGCCCGAGAAGCCGAGTCCCGGCCCGGACCCGGGTCCGAAGCCTGGACCAAGTCCTAGCCCCTTGCCTAAGCCTGATTCGAGCTCCGATTCGGATTCCGGCTCGGACTCGGGCTCCTCTACATCCGGAGCTTCGCCGGGTCCCGCTCCGCAGCCCGGAGCATCCGGTTCTGCAGCGGCAGGATCGAACGATCCGTCGAAGAAGTCCGGGACGGTCGTCGTCAAGGAAGAGGAGCTTCGGCGGGTAGCGGATGGTAAAGTGACGCTGCGCATGGACGAAGCGGCAGCCGAACTGGCACTCCCTGCGCAAGCCGCCTCCTTGCTGCGGAATAATCCGCTGGAAGTGGAAATCGGCAAGGCAGCGCTCACGATTCCGGCCGCGGTGCTGGAACAAGTGAGCGGCCGCCTGCCTTCGGATACGGCGGACGCGCGGATCGTTGTACGCCTGCGCCCGGCGGCAGAACAGGCGGTCGCGCCGAATGCGGCCAAGCCGGACCCGTCGTCCGAGCTGCGGTTGGCGGGGACGGTGTATGAGCTCGGAATCAGCGCCGTCGCGCCAAACAAACCGGTTTTCCGCCCGGAGAAGTTCTCCGCGCCGGTCGTGCTGAAGCTGCCTTATGATGCCGTCCGGACCGCCGACCCGGACAGGCTGGGCATTTACGCATATAACGAAACGTCGAAGACATGGGATTTTGTCGGGGCGAAGATCGATAAAGCGGCGGGTACAATGTCGGCGGCCGTTACGGCCTGCTGCACGTTCGCCGTACTGGATTACGACAAATCGTTCGCGGACGTGCCAGAGGATCATTGGGCGCACCGCACGCTGAAGGTGATGGCATCCAAGCATATCGTCAGCGGCGTGACGGAACGCGAATTCAACCCCCAAGGAGCTACGACGCGTGCGGAATTTGCCGCTATGCTTGTTCGCGTCCTTGGACTGAAAGCAAGCCCGTCGGAGACGCCTTTCCGCGACGTGGATCCGAAGGCGTGGTATGCGGACGCGATTGCGGCTGTCCATAAAGCGGGGGTAGTCGACGGGGTGACGGGCACGTCGTTTGCCCCGGGCGAACCGATCACCCGGGAGCAAATGGCTGTCATGCTGATGCGGGCTTACGCTTTCCAGGGCGGCAAGGCGGCAGCGCCGGATGCGCAGCGGCTTGCGGCCTACCGTGACGCCGGACAAATCTCCGCTTGGGCGGTGGATGCGGTGCGGCAGGCGGTTGAGCTCGGCTTCCTGCAGGGGCAGGCGGAAGACCGGCTTGCTCCGCAGGTCCACGCGGTACGCGCCGAAGTCGCTCAAGTGCTGCTGCACATGATCACGGCAGCCGACCCGCAGGGGAAGTAGCGCTAGCCAGACAAACCATAGAAAGCATCTACGCGGGCGCGCCGTCCTTTGACCGGTGCGCCTGCGGTCTTGCCAAACGGCCGGACGACGCAGTAGACTAAAGTGGAGAAAGCGAGGGGGAGTCACACACCATGAAACGCACCTATTTCCGCATACGGAACCCGTTTGCTTTGTTTCGCAAGTCGATGCTGCGGCGCATGCTCGCCGTATCGCTTTTTGCCTCGATCTTCCCCGTCATTTTTGTCGGGATCTCCAGCTATTGGTTTTCGTCGTCCGCCATCCGTAAGGAAGTGGACCAAGCCAATGCCCGCGTCTTGAAGCACGCTTCGTACTCCATCGATACGGCGCTCCAGCGGGTCCGCAGCAATGCGCTCCAGATGCTGCTCGGTTCGTTTTTCAACGGCAACCTGACGGAGCAGAAATGGACGAACTACGCCGGCTTTTACTCCAATTTATTCAAAAATCTATCCTCGCTTCAAAATAGCAACGCCGAGATTAGCCGCATTGTCATGTATATTGCCGAAGACGATTATCTGGTATCGCCGGATCAAGGCGGTCATAAGGTAGCCGGAGAGGAGGACCGCCGGCAGCTGCAAGGCCTGCTTGCTTCCCGTGAAGCGATGTACTGGAGCAACGATACGTTCCGGTTTATGGGGGACGCCCCCGGGGGAGAGGCGGGCGTGACCCTCGTGTGCCAGGTGCCGTTCCAAGCCTCGGAGCCGATCGGGCTGCTGCTTCTGCAGCTGAATCCATCGTTCCTTCAGGAAAATATGACGCGATTTTCCGCTTATCCGGGCGAGCTCTCGTTCGTATTGAACGAGGAGGGCCGGGAGGTCGTCTCGTCGGCCGGGCAGCCTGCTCCTCAAGGATTGTATGAGCAGGTGGGAGAGCATCCCGGACGCGCCTTCTCCTTCGCGTGGGAAGGGCGGGATTATTTGGTCACCGCCCTTCATTCTTCGTTCAACGGCTGGACGTATCTCGATATGGTGCCCTTGCAGGAGCTGAACGCCAAATCCCGCGGCATCGCCGTCATCACCGTTGCCATCGTACTGGTGTTTCTGCTGCTGGGCGCAGCGGCGACGGCTTGGAGCACGAAGCGGCTGTACCGGCCAATCGAGCATCTGGTTTCGCAGGTGCGCGGGAACCGGGACGAGGAGCTTCAGGCCGACGAGATCGGCTACGTTCAAAACCGGTGGGCGGAGCTGAACCAGGCGACAACGCGTCTCCAGACGCAGCTGAACCGGCAGCTTCCGGCCATTCGCGAGGCGTTCGCGCTGCAGTGGCTGCAGGGACATTACGCGCATTATACGTCGGAGCAGCTCCCGGTTCTGTTCGAACGCTACGACGTGCCTTATCAACACATGCATGCCGTCTTCGCGCTCGCTTACGATCAGTCGCTGGACGGCAGCAGCCGGTTCCGGGAAAGTGACAAGGAATTGATCGTATTTACGATGAAAAATATCGCGCAGGACGTACTCGCGCAGCAGCGCGCAAGCGGCATGGTCGTGAACCTGCTGAACGATCAGATTGCCGTCTGGCTCTGGGAAGATACGGAGGACCCTGCGGCATGGTTCATGCAGGTGCAGGAATTGGCCACGGGACTGCGCGCCGTGCTGGCCGACTACTTGAAGCTGCCGGTTACGGCAGGGCTTGGGGACGGGCCGGGGCAGCCGGGAGGCTTGCCAAGGCTGTTCGCGCAGGCGGCGATGGCAATCCGCTCCCGGTTCTGGGCCGGGACCGGTCAAGTGATCCGCAGCGGGGACGGAGACGCCAGCGAAGCGAAGTCCTACCCGTACCCGTTCGAGCTCGAAGCGGGGCTGGAGCAGGCGCTGCGCAACGGCGATGCCGCGGAAGCGGAGCTGCAGCTTGAGCAGTTCGCCGCCTATGCGCAGGAGACGCTGCGGGAGACGGAACGCATTCGGACGGCCTATTACCAGCTTCTCACGGCCGCGCTGCGGGTCGTCTTCCTGCTCAACCTGTCGCTTAAGGAAGGCAGTGACGGGACCGGCTACGAAACCGACCTGTACGTGCAGATCAAGAATGTGCATTCGATCCAAGAGCTGAACGACTGGTTCCGGGAGCGGCTGATCCGTCCGATTGCCCGGAAGGTGCAGCAAAGGCATCATCAGGAATACGAGCGGACGTTTGAGACCGCCGTCGCTTACATCGAGGCGAATCATCATATCGATTTGTCGCTGGATCAAGTCGCCGAGCGCTGCGGACTCAGCCCGCCTTATTTCAGCAAGCTGTTCAAGCGCATTGTGGGCGTGTCGTTCATCGAATATTTGACGGCCTACCGCATCGAGCGTGCCAAGACGCTGCTGAAGACGACCGGCCTGTCCGTCGCCGAAGTGGCGGAGAGCGTCGGCTACCAGCCGAAAAATTTCATCCGCGTATTCAAAAAACAAACCGGGCAAACGCCCGGTCAGTTCCGTGAGACGGGTTCGGCATAAGGCCGGACCTGTTTTGATTGAAAAACCTTCAATCCATTTATTTTATAAACTGCACGTCGTAGCCTTTTTGCTTCAATTGATCGATAACCATATCTTTCATCGCATAGTGCGCCGCACCGACGACGACAAAATAGGTGGATTTTCCATCTTTCTCCAACAATTCCGCCAGTTTTTTCGTCATGTTCTTGTCCCGTTCCCCTAACAGCCTTTGAGCCATCTCGCTTTGGGTAAACTGCTGCGAAGCGGAGAAAGACTGGCTAAAGCCGTCCAAATCCCCCTTGGTCCACAGCTGCTGCCACTGCTTGAATTGTGTGGCGGCATCCGGAGCGTTAGCGTCAGGCGATAACAGATGGTCCAGCACCGCGTTCAATTCTTTCTCCTGCTCTTGCGGAGACGCGCTGCTCAGAACATCGCCTTGCAGCTTGAACCCTTCCAGCTCCTGAACCGGTTTTCCGGCCAGCTTAGCACTCGAGAGGAAGTGCATATCGACACCCAAAGCGGTCGCCTGCGCCAACTCCTCAGGAGATTTCATGAGCGCAGTAAGGGACAGGTTGGAGGTGATCACCCAAGGCTTCAACTGATCGAAAGCTTGCTTGGACAGCCCCAATTTGTCGATTACACGCTCCAGCTTTTCGTACGTTTCCTTGGATACGTGGTCCTTCAGCGTCGTGCCGTCGTTATAGTTCGTCAGACCGGTGAAATACTCCAACCCCGCCGTGTCGTCCGGCATGAGATCCACTTCGACCAACAGTGCGTCGGACGATTGGAAGGCATCCTTGATTTGCTTTCGCAGCGGATACATCTCCGGAATCCCCAGGTGAATCGATCCGAGCAAATACAGCGTATTGTTCCCCTTCGTCACTTTCCAGAAAAGCCCCTTGGCCCCACCATCGGCGGTTTCATAGGCATATTCAATGACCCGGCTGGCCATCACGACCGCCTGCTCGACGGTGCACGGTTGATCCAGCTCCAGACCGCTGCCGGTTCCTTGGACGATGCCTTTTTTCTGCAAATACGGAACTGGTGCAGCGTCTTTATCCATCTCGAAGGCTGCCGGCAGCTCGTACTGCTTTAACAACCCGTATAAAGATTGGAGAACGGTATCTCTTGTTATCGTTGTAGTTCCCGATGGTAGCGTGAAATCGCCCTTTTTGCTTAATCCCAGCGCATCCAGCTTCGTTCCGGTCGCCTGGACTAACGATTGAAATTTATCATGAGCAATCGGCTTTTGAAAGGTTCCGTCGTAGTACCAAGACAGCGGGAAAATGCCATATTTTTCGCCTTCGTTCAGTACGCTTACAGACCATTTACTGATCTGAGGCGTAACCTGCGGTGCTTCGTTCGCTAGAGCTGGTACGATCGTTCCGAGCATTGAGGTGACCGCGAGCAATCCCCCGGCCAGACCGCGTTTCCATTTGTTCCATGTTCCAGATTTCATGCGATGTTGCCTCCTAGATGTATGTAGTAGAATCATAGATGAAAGCAGTACTGATTATAGACTATGTTGCGGTATGAGGCAAACCTTTCCGGTTACGCCTCCCCTGTCAGCTCCAATAGCCGCTCAAGCTGTTCCTTTACAGGGGATGACTCCTTTTTTGCCGCCTGAGCCAGCTTTTTGGTACTGCCGAATATGCGGTATATCACGACTTCACGATCATAATCTTCCTTTGTCTCAAGCTCCTGTATGAGTGCTTCGCCCAGCTCGGGAGTATTTATTGCCAGGTTTTTGAGAGGCTTCGCCGATTCGCTGCCGCCAAGCAGAATAGCGACGAAGACAGGCATACGTTCGGGTGTCAGGCCATGAGCTTCGATAAAAGCTTCCGCATAGCCGTCCTGCATGGACTGATGCTCCGAATCGACCAGCACCATGTAACGCTGAAGTAACGGAAAATAGGCATCGCTGCTCAAGCCGAGACCGAATACGGCGTAGGTGCCGGGCATGACCGATTTCTCGCTTGGCTCCACATCCTGGTACCAGGCGAATTCCTCCATAGCCAGCTCCGCATAAGCCGCAAGCTGAGGGAATAATGTCGGGTAACGCAGCGCATTGGCGAAAAACTGATGCAGACCTGACTTGGCCAGCTTTTTTAACGGCAAGTAGCGCTTTTCTTTGCTCTCCAGCTTTAGCTCGTATCCCTTTGGAAAACCTTGCTGCAGGAGACCGCAGATAAAGTCCAGCGCTTCACGGTAAGCGGCTTCTTCTTCGGATAGGATGCCAATCTCAATGGTTTGCATAATATCATTAGCTTTTCCTTGAATCAGGCACGCCGGATCAGCGGAACGATGACTTCCTGTCTCTGCTCCATCAGATCCGGATTTACCAGATGATGTGCGAAGAAAAACTGGCTCAAAACCGAAATCAGTGCTTGACCCCTTCCAACAAAAATGCGAGGCATACAGATACCAGTGAAATCAAGCATTAAGATTGTATAACTGAACGCTCAACTTGCCATATTGTCTGTCAAGCACTGATTATGGCGTAGAGCCGAAAAACTCGTCCTTTTCATTTGGAAGCACGGGAAGATCTTCCATAATTTCGGTGTCAATAAAGCTGCGCAGCGTTTGTTGGAGACCCTGGAGCTTCTCTTCATTCACTAAGCATTGGGAGTGGCGCAGCTTAGATCGCTCCCGCTCAAACTCGAATACGAGTTCAAACCGGTAATCAAAAAAATGAGGACCATAATGATCGGAGCGGAATAGGGTCTCTATTCGGTCACGCAGGGCGGGAAAAAAGTCATGAAGTAACATTTCATCCGTCAATTCGACTATGTAAGTGCCGGCTTCGAACTTATAGGAGCTGTCGCTCCGGAAGGACGATTCATCCATGTCGATATGAATTTTGCCTTGTGCCCAGTTGAATTTTCCTTTTCTCAACGTCACTTTAAGATAGTCTTGGAATCATGCTTGAAGCCGACTTTGGTCTTGAAACGCGTTAATTCTCTGACACTCTTTATCGTAAATGGCAATGAGTTGACCCCATATATCGTTCAAAAACGCTTCTACAGCCTGGTTCATTGGCCTCCTATTTTATCAAGCCCGACTGGATCAACCTTATGGGGAGGAAAGCGCAGACTGCGGTCATGCTCATTTTTTGTAATGCTGGCGAAGTTAAGAAGTGAGTATGACAGCGATCCATCGTGCGCCGACGCGTCGTTTTCACTTTTGGCGAGAGGGACGATGCTCCTTTTTTGCCCGGAAACCGCCCCAAGAATTGCGCCTTGCCGTCGCCTCCGCTTCGCTGTACGATGCAGACATATTCGATCGAAGACGGATTGATCTGACATACGCAGGAGGTGGAAGCATGAGTTCATCCGAAACGGAAGCGGTTCGCGGTGCGAACACTCCAACTGGCTTGCGGAAGAGCGGAGCTGGGCGGAAGACAAACGGCTTCATTAAGGAATGGGCGGTCGCTTTGCGAAGAGACAAAGGCTTATACTTGCTCGCGGCGCCGGGATTGCTGTTTTTTCTCGTTTTCAAGTATTTCCCGATTTGGGGATTGGCACTGGCCTTCAAGGATTACTCGCCTTGGAGCGGCTTCTGGGGGAGCGAGTGGGTAGGGTTCAAATATTTCCAGGAATTTTTCTCGAACCCCGACTTCTGGATTTTGTTCCGCAACACGATGGGGATCAGCTTCATGAACATTTTATTGTTCTTCCCGATGCCGATCGTGCTGGCGCTGCTGCTGAACGAAGTGCGATTGCTGTTCTTTAAGAAATTCGTACAAACGGTTATTTACTTGCCTCACTTTTTGTCCTGGGTCGTCATTGTGGGGATCTGCTTCCTGCTGCTCAGCCAAGGCACCGGCGTAGTCAACCAACTGATTACGGAATCCGGGGGCAAGTCGATTGCTTTCTTGACGAACCCGGACGGCTTCTGGCTCATGCTGACCGCACAGAGCATCTGGAAGGAAGCAGGCTGGGGGACGATTATTTTCCTCGCGGCGCTTACGGCGATTAACCAAGAGCTGTACGAAGCGGCCCAGATCGACGGGGCGAACCGTTGGAAGCAGATGCTGAACATTACGCTGCCGGGCATCCGCAGCACGATCATCGTGCTGTTCATCCTGCGGCTCGGACAAGTGCTGGAGGTCGGCTTCGAGCAAATTTACCTGATGGCAAGCGCGCCGGTATCCAGCGTGGCCGAGGTGTTCGACACCTACGTCTACCGCGTAGGCATTCTGAACGGCCGGTTCGGCTATGCGACCGTCGTAGGCGTCTTTAAATCCGTCGTCGGTCTCATCCTCGTCGTTACGGCCAACCGTCTCGCGAAGCGTTTCGGAGAGGAGGGGCTATACTAACATGAAAGCATCGGCCTCTTACCGTTTTTTTCAAGCGGCGAATTACGTGCTGTTGACCATCATCTCGCTGCTGACGCTGCTGCCGTTTC
This sequence comes from Paenibacillus tianmuensis, assembly GCF_900100345.1. GTDB lineage: Bacteria > Bacillota > Bacilli > Paenibacillales > NBRC-103111 > Paenibacillus_G > Paenibacillus_G tianmuensis. The sequence goes on from NZ_FMTT01000011.1 coordinate 62,267, forward strand.
TGTACGTGGTGATCATCTCGTTCACCGACGCGAACGAGTACGTGACGAAGTCGGTCGTTATTTTTCCGGAAAAATGGAGTCTCGACTCGTACCGGTACATCTTGTCGACGGGGACGTTCATCCGGTCGATGGGAATCAGCGCAGTGCTGGCCGTTGTCGGCACCCTGCTCAGTCTTGTGGTGACCAGCTCGCTCTCGTATGTGCTGTCGCGCAAACGGCTGAAGGGAAAGCAGTTTTTCCTCGTGGCGATTTTGCTCACGATGCTGTTTCAGCCGGGGATGATCCCGAACTATATGCTGGTGGACAGCCTGGGCCTTACCAATACGATCTGGGCGCTTATTTTGCCGGTGCTGACCGGGGCCTGGTATGTGTTCTTGATGAAAAACTTCTATCAAGACATGCCTTCCGAATTGGAGGAGGCCGCCAACATCGACGGCTGCTCGGACATTGGTGTTTTCTTCCGGGTGATGCTGCCCCTGTCGCTGCCTGCGCTGGCCGCCTTCGGACTGTTTTTTGCGGTGGCGTACTGGAATACGTATTTCAGCGCGGTGCTGTACATTAACGACGACTCGCTGCGGCCAATGCAGGTGCTGCTCCAGCTGCTGCTGATTCAGGCGTCCACGCAGGTGGCCGACCCGAGCGTTGCGGCCATGATCCAAAGCGAGCAGACCGTGCCGCCCGACGTCATCAAGATGGCTGCTGTCGTCATTTCCTCGCTGCCGATCGTTGTGATTTATCCGTTTTTGCAGAAGTATTTCGTCAAGGGTATGATGGTGGGTTCGGTCAAAGGCTGATGGCATTCAAGTCTGACTGTGTCCGGCCGTTCGCCGATAAAGGACATTTCGCCTCACATACGGAAACATATTTAAGGGAGGTCATCTAGAATGAAAACGATGAAAACAATCGCAGCAGGCGCCGTATCGGTCGCCCTGGTCGCTTCACTCGCCGCCTGCGGCGGGAAGACGTCCAGTGACGCTCCGGCAGCCCAAGGGGAGGGCAAATCCGGCAAGCCGATGGATATAACCGTCACGACGATCGCTTTCAGCGCGGCGCCGACCGGGGAGCTGGAAGGGCTCAAGAAGATCGGCGAGAAATTTAACGTCAATCTGAAAATCAATTATATCCCGGCTAACAACATCACGGAAAAGCTGAACGTGCTGCTGGCGTCGAGCGACATTACCGACGTGATGTTCGTGGAGGACTTCAACACGACGCCGAGCTTCCTGAATGCGATCGACAAAGGCGCGTTCTGGGAACTGACGCCGTTTATCAAAAATTACTCGAACTTATCCAAATATCCGCAAAGCGTTTTTGATAACGCCTCCATTAAAGGCAAGTTGTACTCGCTGCCGCGGGTGCGTCCGCTGGACGGCTCCGAGGCGCTCCTGCTGCGCAAAGACTGGCTTGACAAGCTCGGCATGCAGCCGCCGAAGACGATGGACGAGCTAAATAACGTGCTCACAGCTTTCGCGAAGAACGACCCGGACGGCAACGGCAAAGCCGACACGTACGGATTGGCGCTATTCGGTTCGCCGGGCCCGGCCGGGTTTCTGGTCAGTATGTTCGGCGGGGGATATGGCTGGCAGAAAGGAGCAGACGGCAGCATCACCCCGAACTGGATGACGCCGCAGGCGAGAGAAGCGATGCAGTTCTGGAATAAAACATTCCAATCCGGAGGTATTGTGCCGGATCTGCCGGTTATGAAGAGCCAGCAGGTGCGCGACATGCTCGTTCAAGGAAAAGCCGGAGCGGCGATCACGAACGTTTATGATGCTTATAAATTCAACCAAGACTTGAAAAAAGCGAATCCGAACGCCAACTTGGTGGCTTATGAGATTCCAAAGGCTGCAGACGGCAAGGCGCATTACGAGCAGGCCATCGGCTATTACGGCCAATTCCTCGTCAGCAAGAAAGTAAGTGAGGAGAAGCTGAAGCGCATTCTGGAAGTATACGATTATACCGCGACCGAGGAAGGCTACAATCTGGGAACGTATGGCATCAAGGATACGGACTATACGATCGGTGCGGACGGAGCGGTCACGCAAACGGAAGAAGGCAAGAAGAAAGGCTATTCAGGCGACACCACCGGCCAATGGTTAACCGGTTATTTTAATAAATACCAGCGTGCCAGCGTGCCAGGCATGCCGGCTGATGTCCTCGAATACAATAAAAAACTGATCGATACCATCGCGGGACAATCCGCGCCGAATCCGGAATTCGGGCTGCCGAAATCGGCGCCGTTCAAGGAAAAAGGAGCCGACTGGAACAAAAAGATCAACGATATGATGATCAACGTCATTATCGGCAAAGCGACGATCGAGGATTGGGACAAATTCGTCAAGACGATGAAGGACGATACGGGCTATCAAAGCCATATCAAGGAAATGAACGACAGCTTTAAAGCCAAGGGTCAGAAGTAATCCGCAGAGGAACGAATGACAACATCAAGCCCGCCTGTACTCCCAACGGAGTGGCAGCGCGGGCTTGGCTGCGAGGTTTCCCAAAAAATTTCGAAGAACGGAAGGAGATTACGGCATGATGAAGCATGAACCACCGTTAGCTATACCGACGGAACAGCAGCTCCGCTGGCAGGATATGGAGCTCGGGATGTTCTGCCATTTTGGCATCAATACGTTTTGCGATCAGGAATGGGGCGACGGCTCGGACTCGCCTGAGCGGTTCTATCCGACGGCGCTGGACGCTGTCCAGTGGGTAAGGATCGCGAAGCAGGCCGGATTCCGCTATTTTATATTGACCGCAAAGCATCACGACGGCTTCTGCCTGTGGCCGACCCGGACGACGGATTACTCGGTAAAGTCAAGCCCGTGGCTTGACGGAAACGGCGATGTTGTACGCGCATGTGCGGATGCCTGTCGAAGCGAGGGGCTCGGGTTCGGCATTTATGTGTCGCCCTGGGACCGGAATGCGGCTTGCTATCCGGACCGCGCCGCTTACGACGACTTTTACGCCGAACAGCTGACCGAGCTGCTGACGCAGTACGGGCCGCTCGTCGAGGTGTGGTTCGACGGGGCGGGGTCCGAGGGCCGGGAGTACGATTGGCCGCGCATCATCGCGCTTGTCAAACGGCATCAGCCGGACGCGATGATCTTCAACATGGGGGCCCCGACGATCCGATGGGTTGGGAACGAGGACGGCGTTGCGCCGTATCCGTGCTGGAACACGGCCGAGACGGCCCGGGCCAGCATGTTTACCGAGGCGTCCGTGAACTGGCTGCCGGAGACGCCGGCTTGGCTTCCGGCCGAATGCGACGTGCCGATACGCAGGAATCACTGGTTTTGGCATCCGGACGACGAAGCCAGCCTGCTCAGCCTGGAGGAGCTCATGGACGTGTATTACCGCTCGGTCGGGCATGGAGCGACGCTGCTGCTGAATGTGGCTCCGGACCGGCGGGGGCTGCTGCCGGAGGCGGACGTGAAGCGCGTACTGGCGTTCGGGGAGGAGATCCGCCGCCGTTTTGGCAGCTCCCTCGCCGAGGTGAAGGGTGCCGAAGGCACGGCGGAATTGGTGCTGGAAGAGACTGTGGAGCTGGATCATACCATCCTCATTGAAGATATCCGGTATGGCGAGCGCATCCGGGAATATTCGCTGGAAGCGATGCTGGACGGACAGTGGGTTGAACTGGTCCGAGGCAGCGCGGTCGGCCATAAGAAGATCGACCGGTTTGCTCCGGTCCGTACGGACCGGATTCGTCTGAACGTACTGGACAGCGCCGCCGTGCCGAAAATCCGCTCCATGTCCGTTTATTGCGTTTCTGGAGGGGGACGCAATAAATAGATGCCATCGGCCCCGGCCTGTCCTTTCTGTGCTTATAATGATCGTGAAAGGAAATGGAGGGCTTCTATTGCAAGCAAGCTTCGGTTAACAGCTGCTTGCTTTGGAAATGAGGAGGGGACTGTGTGACGGTTCCCTCTTATTTCGTTCTTTTCTTCCATTTTTTATAATTGAAAATGAAATTATTTTTTTCCGTATGTACGCGATACTGGTGCAAGTTGGCCTTGACCGTTCGCGATCCGTCCGTTCCAACTTTAATTTTGAGCGACTTGACGCCAGACTCGACCGGAATGACCAAGTATCCGTGATGGGATTTGTCCATTTCAAATGCTTGCTCGGAACCATCCGGAAACACGGCTGTAAATGTGGCATTCGCGTTGGAACCGATCACGACCCGATAAATCGTGCCGTCTACACTAGGTTTCAGCTCCTCTTTTCCGTCCCCGGATGTAAAGAAGAAGCTGCCCTCTTTCGAGGCTTCAACAGAGAAATAATCCATAACATCATTCGACTTGTTCCTTATGCCCGGTGGATCGTTCTGGGGTTGGTAGGCATAAGCGGCTGTCGATCCGGTCAAAAAGAGGCACAATGCCAAAAGTAAAAGTTTTTTCATTTGCTTTTCCACCCCTGATAATGTTTTTAGCTCAAACCCGGCTCAATTGATCTTGTTCCAAGCCTCCGTATGCTTCGTCTCGGGGCTGCAGCACCACACCTGATTTTACCATTTGAGATCGTTCTTTTACAAACATTGACGTTGACATTCGGGAAACAATCTTCCGATACAATAAAGGGGACAGGCTGGACAAGAACGGACGGTGAAACGATGAAAAGAAAAGGGATGCTCTTGCTTCTGATCGCGCTGGTATCCTTAGCGCTGTATTCCAAGTACCCGGCTCGTACCGGGACGGCGGCCAAGATTGGGGCCCAGGCGCCCGCATTCGCGCTCACGGCGTTGGATGGACAAACGTACACATCAGAGCAATTTCGCGGCAAGCCATTGATCGTCAATTTCTGGGCCTCGTGGTGCGAGCCGTGCAAAGTGGAGGCTCCGGCGCTGGTCCGGCTGCATGAGCGGTATCAGGACCAAGTTGAGTTGGTGGCGGTTAACATTACGGCCAAGGACCGGATCGAATCCGTCCGGGCGTTCGTCTCAGAGCATGGCCTGCCGTTTCCGGTGCTGCTCGATGAACGGGCGGAGACGGCCCAGGCGTACCGTATTGTGCCGATCCCGACAACTTACCTGGTGGACCGCAGCGGGATTATCGCGGATAAAATTACCGGTGCTGCCGACTATGCCACTTTTGAGAAAAAAATAACGGCGCTGCTGCAGCGCTAAAACGGCGAATCGCCCTCCTCCAGTCTTTTCCGAGCTGAAGCGAGGGCGATGGTCGTTTTTACAAGCTTTAATTATGCTGTGTGCAAATAACGGGCCGTTTCCGTCCGGTAAACGCTGACGGCGGGGAGAATGCCCGCGAACATGCCCAGCAGCGCAACGCCTCCGATAACGGCAGCTACGTCCCAACTGTACGCGACCGCGACGGTCACGGATATTTGCGAGCCGATATAGTCCGACAACAGCCAGGTGAGTCCGCCGCCGAGCGCCGTGCCGAGCACGCAGCCGAAGACGACCACCAGCACGGATTCGAGCAGCACGATCGTGACGACGGCGCTGCGGCTTGCGCCGATGGCGCGCAGGATGGCGACGGTCCGCCTTCGTTCTACGGTGGAGCCGTACAGGGCCAGAACGACGGTCAGCCCGGCCATGCCCAGAACGACGTAGCTGATATATTTCAAAATTTGTTCGCCGCTGCCCATCATATCGAAGATTTTGGCGATGACTTGTCCGGGGAACACCGCCTGCGCCTCTTTGCCTTGATTGATCTCCTGATACATCTTCATCAGATCTACGTAGCTTCGCGGCTTCACCAAGGCGGCGGTCACGCCATGCTCGTCTTCATCGTGCTGCTGCTCTCCTGCATGCTCATGGCTGATCCAGTAGCTGTCCATGCTGACGTAAATCCCTTGATCCGAAGGGGCCGATACGCTGTGCAGGATGCCGACGACCGTGTAAGGATGGTCCTTGTGGCCTTCGTCGTGCTGTAAAGATTTGGCCACGCCGTGACCCGAAATGAGCCGGTCCCCAACCTTGAGCCCGGTTTCTTTGGCGACCTTGGCGCCAAGCACCGCTTCGAACGGCTTGTCGAACAGTTGCCCGGCCGCGAGCCGGAAATAAGGCGGGTCGCTAGGCTTCCCTTTCAGCGCGAAGAAGGAAGGGGTCGTGCCGACGAGCCGGAACCCGTTATAATTGTCGCCGAGCGCAAACGGAACCGCCTGCGTGACCCGGGGATCGTTTTCAAGCGTACGGTAATAGTCTAACGAAATATTCGCCAAAGGGTTATCCATCAAAAAGATCGTGTTGAACACGAGCTGATTGGCGCTGCCCTTGGAGCCGACGATCATGCCGAACGGCTCGCTCGCTTTGACAATGCCTTGCTTGATGCCTGCGGAGAGCATCATGATGCTGAGCGTCATCGCGATGCCGATGCTTACGACGATGACGGTGATGAGCGTTTGGACCCGCCGGTTCATGAGGTTGCGCCAAGCCATGTGCAGCAAAGACATGAATTACCCGACCTCTCTGGTATCGTAAATGGAAAGCTCCCGGAGGCTCACGACGCGGTCCAGTCTGCCGGCCAGCTCCGGGTCGTGAGTGCACAGCAGCAGGGCCGTCCCGTTCTGCTCGCAAGCTTTGGCCAGCAGCGAAAACACCTGCTCCACATTGGCGTGGTCCAGACTGGCCGTGGGCTCGTCCGCCAGCACAAGGGCCGGGCGGTTCGCCAGCGCCCGCGCGATGGAGACGCGCTGCTGCTCGCCGCCGCTGAGCTGTCCCGGCTTGTGGTGAAGCCGGTGCTCAAGGCCGACCTGCGCCAGCAGGTCGCCGGCGCGCTGTTTTTGCGCCTTCGGCGGGATGGTTTTACCGAACTGCATGGCCGCCAGCACGTTCTCCAGCGCGGTAAAGCCCGGCAGCAGGTTGAAATTCTGGAATACGTAGCCGATATGCTGCGCGCGGAACCGGTCCAGCTCCGCTTCGCTCAGCCGTTCGAGCTGCCGGTCTAGCAGGCGGATGGAGCCGCTTGTAGGCCGCAGGATGCCAGCGATGAGCTGAAGCAGGGTGCTTTTGCCCGAGCCGCTCGGTCCGACCAAGGCCACCCGTTCGCCCGCGTTCATGGCAAAGTGGGAGATGTTCAGCACGTTCACCTGCCGCTTGCCCGGAAGGGGGTACGACTTGGTCAAGTTCTCGGCGTGCAGCATTACTTCAGCACCTCCACGTTGTCCGCGTTAATGCGGATCAGGCTGACGAAGCCGGTCTCTTCGTCCGTTTGCGAGCCGACGCTGAGCGTGCCCGTCACTTTGACCTGATGCTCCGTCGGCGTCACGTCCTTGCCCTTGGGCATAAAGACGACCACGATATCCGTCGGCCAGTCTGCATCCGTCGAACAAAACGGGCAGACGGTGAGCGCGACTTTGGTCAGCACGAAGAAGTTGACTTTGGCGGTTAACGGCGGAGCCATGAACCCCGTCATTTCCACTTTTCTGCCAGCCAGTTGGTTCACTTTATCCGATAGCTTAACGCCTCGCACCGTCATCTCGGCGTATAAGTCCTCGAACGTCAAAACAGGCGTTTTACCGGCTTCCTTCACGATATTTTTCGTCACCGCAGGTTTAGCTTGCTTGGACGCCGCTTGTTCGGCCGCAGGCGGCTTCTCTTGCGCTGGCTTCGTTCCGGCTGCCGCGGGAGCGCCTTTGGCGGCCGCGTCGGCCGTTGCGCTCCCCGTGGCTGCATCGCCCGCCGGGGCCGTGCTTGCGGGTGCATTGCCCGCTGCCCCGGGGGCGGCCGCCGCACTGCCCGCTGCGCCTGCGCTCGGACTTCCCGCCGCGGTTTGCCCGCCGCCCGCTTGCCCTGCATCCGCCGCCACTGGCTGAGCGGCTTTGTCGGCCTCCTCCGTGCTGGTGGCTGCGGTCTGGCTCCCCGCTACCGCGTCTGCCTGATTCAGCTGCGTTCCGGCAGCCGAAGTTTCCACCGCCGGGGCGGACGCTGCCGCCGAAACGGAAGAATCAACCGGCCCCCCGGAAGACAGGGGAACCGGTTGATTGCAGCCGGGAACGAGGAGCATAACGGCGATCAGGCTGGCGGTTAGGGCAGTCATGCCTCTTGGTTCAAGCCGCATGGATAACGCCTCCATTCACTCCGTAATTTCCATGTGTGTTGATCTCGCGCGCCTTGTTTATTTCGAGAGCACTTCCAAGATGGAGCTGCCGGACACAAACGTCGTGCCGTTCTCGAATTTATGCTCCAACGCGACATCTTTGCCGTTCTTCGTCGTTTTGCCGCTATTCAGATTCAAAACAATCGTGCCGTCGTTGATTCGTATCGTAATTTCTCTTGCCGACGCATTGTATTTCACCGTACCGCCCATCAGATTGACGAAGTTGGCCAGCGGAACCCAGTTTTTGCCATCCGATTTCGCATCGGATGCGTTCAGGCCAAGCGCGTTAGCCATGCCGAAGAACACATCGGTGTTATCCATCGTGCCTTTGAAATATTGCGACCCCGGGCCGTATACCATGAGCGGCACGTCGTCAGCCGTATGCACGCCTTGGCTATCCGCCGGACTAATGGTACCCGGCCGCAGGAAACGGTCGCGGTTCGGATCGTCCGGCTTCGCCAGCTTGGCCGGATTGGCCACATATTGGCCGTCTTTGTTTTTTACCGTCGGGGAAGTCGGCACCGCATCGAATTTGTAATCCTCATAGTAGTCGGGATGCGAGCCGAACACGACAGCCAGCTTGCGGTCAACGTCCGGCGTGTCCGGGAACCCGTCGCCGTTACTGTCGACATACGTCGGGAATTTGGAATCCTCGTACGTGCGCAGCGCTTCGCGTCCCGACTTGCCATCGCCTTCCCAATACGTTCCTGCGACGCTGACGGAGTGCGAATGATCCGCCGTAACGATGATCATCGTCTCGCCGTTCTGTTCGGCGAACCGTTTGGCTACGCCGATCGCTTTGTCCATCTCGATCGTATCGTAAGCCGCGCGCTCCCAATCCAACGGGTGAAGCTGCTTGTCGATGCTTGCACCTTCGACCATCAGGAAGAAGCCTTTGTCGTTTTTGCTGAGCGTATCGAGCGCTTTTTGCGTCATATCCCACAGGTTCGGCTGGTCCGTGAACGATTTCAGCTCCGCTTTGTTGTTCGTCGAGCGGTCGTAGTATACGCTCATGTCCGCCGTATGGAACAGGCCGAGCAGCTTGTCCGGCGTATTCGCCGCTTTCAGCTGGGTGGCGTTCTCCGCGATCGCGTAGCCTTGTTGCTGGAAGATGTCGAACAGGTTTTTCTCGTCCTTCCGTTTGGAGCCCGGCGTCGATTTCGGAAGGAAATAAGCCGATCCGCCGCCCAGAATCACTTCCGGCTGCAGCTTGTACAGCATTTCGGCGATTTCCGGCTTGTCCGAACGTCGACGCGTATGGGAGACGACGGCCGCCGGGGTGGCATCTTCGATTTCCGATGTCGTGACGACGCCGACCGACATACCGCGGGTCCGCTTGAGCATTTCCGCAAGCGTCTCGACCTTCGGATCGTCGAGCGAGCTTTCCGTATTGTCCGGGTAGATGCCCAGGCCGTTCACGGCGGATTTGTGGCCGGTATTGTACGCGCTGGCGCTGTTGGCGGAGTCCGTTACCAGCGCATCCATCCCGGAGGTCGTCACGACCGCGCGCTGATCGAAATTATCCATTTCGAGCAAACTGTTGTATTTGCCCTCGGTGATGCCTCTGGACATGATGCGGGACATCGTAATATCCGGGAAAGCCATGCCGTCCCCGACGAACAGGATAACGTTTTTCGCTTTTTTGCCGCCTTGGTCGGCGAGCACGACTTCGTATTTCACGGTTTTTGCCAAGTCGTTGTCGGCTTTGACGGAGACTTCATAGGTGCCGGGCTCATTGATTTTGACGTCCCGGATGGTGAACTCCTGGCTTTTGTCCGTGTTGGTTTTTACAAATGGCTTGCCGAAAAATGGCTCGGCATCATTGCCGTTCACCGTAATGGTGACGGAGGAAGGCATCGCCGTCAGGTGATTTAATTCCACACGGAAGTCGAAGAGGCTTCCGGCTAAAAATTTAGCTCGGTCGATCGGTGCGATGTACACGGATGGAGCTTGCGCAGTTTCCGCCGCATAAGCCGCCGGTGCGGGCTCGGAGACGAATCCCGTGCCGCTTGCGAGCAGGCTGCCGGTGACCACGATGCTGGTTAAGACTTTAAAAGCCTTTTTCTTCATTTCAAATAAGCACCTCCACTTGAATTGGACAACTTGATTATAGGGGAGCTGTGTAAAGTGGAATGAATGATTACGTTAAGAAATTATGAAGAATTTGATTTGCTTGCCCCAAAACGGAAAAAGCCTCAGGCGAAGCCTAAGGCAGGAGTACGATGTGATGTGCTATCCGTTTCGGCCGAGAGGGAAGAAGAAGCGGAGGGTGAAGATTAAGCAGGCTTGCAAGGCAGCGGATGTTTAAGAAAAAACACGTTCTTTTGAACGTATTTTCCTGACGGCAGATGAAATTTTAGCAAAGGGCAATTAGTGAAGCTGCTCTTTCAATTTTCTTACTTCGCCTTCGGGCAATCCCGTCGCTTTAGCGATCTTGACCACGTCCATGCCCATTTCCAGCAAGTTTTTGGCTACTTCAATTTCTTTTTCCCGTTTTCTTTCCTGCTTTCCTTCTTCTTTGGCTCCATCGATCATGGACGCTTCGTCGTGCAGCGCTTTTTGCCGCATTTCATACAATCGCCGGGCTTCTTCGTTCTGGCTCAGAAACTCCAGTGTATCCATCGCTTTTTACAATGTCGGTTCGTTCATGGCGATGACCTCCCATAGTTCTTGTTTATCTACGCCTTTCAGACGGAAAACGTTCAGACATATGGACAATATATTCTCATACCATAGAAATACCGGACGATCCTCTGTGACGCTTCCTGCCGAACGCAACCCTGTACACCATGTACCCGAGAGAGGCGCCCGCGTAGTTAAGAATGACGTCGTCGATATCGCCGGAACCGACGTGCAATACCGTCTGAAGAAGCTCGACGACGATCAGCGGAATGATGAAGCCGAGCGAAAAACCTAGAAACGTCCGGCATCTCCGGAACAAGAGCGGCAGCAAAATTCCGAAAGGGATAAACATTCCGATGTTGCCACCCAGATTGATAAGTACAACGGATAAAGCGATGGAGTCAAAATGAATAAAATAATGGCCGATCGTGCGAAAAGGATGCAGGTTGTAACGAAACTCGTCCGCATGAACCGTCCGCCCGAATCCGACAAACATCATGTACAGCATGCAGGACGTATACAAAATGAATGCGGTGGCCGCCCATAGATTGCGTTTTCCCCTCTTTTTTCTCCTCATGGTATCGTTACCTCACCCGGCCTTCTTCGGAAAGGCTGATCAAGTGCTCTGCTTGTTTCATTAAGGTGTGTATCTGCTCCTCCGAATACGTTCGGAAGCCTAGTGTGACAAGGTGCGCCTGCATCGCTTCCGGCAGTCCCCGGGCATGCTGTTCGAACGATAGGCCATCATCCAGGGCAAGATAGCACCAGAAGGCCTCGGCATAAAGCTGCCAAGCGAGATTATCCGGGTCGCCTGCTTCCTTGTACCGTGCCGCCTTGCGAGCCGTGAGCTCGTCTTGAACGGATTGCAGCCCGAAGGCATCCGCATCGTCGTTCCGCTCGCGCAAGTAAGCGCGGTAAGCCTGAAGCGACGTGAGCAGTTTGTCGGGATCGATGCTGCCTGCACCGAATCGAATCTCCCGGTAGGCCGGGTACAGGTCCAGCTGTCTCATGATCGGCAGCAATCCTCCGGTCGACATCGCGCCATGGACAAAATAAGCGTAGGCTTGAGCCGCTTCTCCCCAAACGGCATCGGCGGCGAAACTGGCCGTCATTCGTTCTTGGGCGTCTAGACTTTCCTGAAGCCAAGCTTGATGCTCGGCGATCGCGGCTTTGGCTTGCGACAGCATCCGTTCTCTGCCTTGCGGAGATTGAAAATACGCCGAAGCATCGTCGATCAAAGCTTGCAGCAGTCCTGAAGGGTCCGAAACGATGCGGGCCTCCTCCAGAAAGCGGAAATCCCAAGGGGAATCAATAATTCGCTCCATCTGCGGCAGCGGGTGGACATGAAGCTGAATGACATGCTCCTGAAAAAGCACATTTGCGCTGTAATGCGGCTGTTCTTGGTTCGACGTATAGACATTTAAGTCCAAGTCACTGAACCGGTCCGCTTCGCCGCGCCCCACAGAGCCGCCTGCCAAAGCGCCAACCTGCTGCGAGATAAGCTGTTGCTGCGCATATTGCTGAGCCAGATCGACATAAAACGAAGTATAATTCAATGATGTGACCTCCCGCAAAATAAAAGTAGTCGATTTAATAAAACTGGACCAACGTCGTCTTAATTAGTAATAAGATAACTACGAACAGGTTAACAATAAAGCAGATCGCATGAAGAGAGTGACGTAGTGGCTGAGCTTATACTCCCTGCGTCCTTGGCGGGGCAAGGCGTCAAAAGCCGCATGAAAAGTGTCCGTATCTTTGGCAGGCATCCACGGTCCGCCGGTCGTTGCCCTTACGTTCGTGAAATCGTCAATGATGCCGTTTGCAATCAAGCGTTCCATTTCCGTTTGCGAGAAAGGGCCTTCTGCAACGGTTGCTTGATAGTACCGTCCGTTTCATTGCAGTAATCACCCTTTGGCATTTTATGTATGGAACTAATGATAGAGCGCGCGGGTCGTCGCTCGGGAGGGATGCCGCATGATAACCAAACGATTTCTTCTACAGCAGTACGGTACGACCGTCCGCACGGAAATAACCGCGGGCGTCGTTTCGTTTGTTACGGTTGTTTATATTGTCGCCGTCAACGCATCGATCCTCGCGGATGCAGGTATTCCGTACGAGGCCGGGGTGATCGCGACGGCGCTTGCGGCATGTTTCGGGTCGCTGCTCGTCGGTCTCTGGGCGAACAGTCCGCTGATCATCGTGCCTGGAATGGGCATAAACGCGCTGTTCTCGTACACCGTCGTACAGGGGATGCGGCTGCCTTGGCCGGAGGCGCTGGCGGCCGTCTTCGTATCCGGCTTGATCGTCTCGGCGCTTGCCTTTACGCCTCTGATCAAGCAGCTTGCCGCCACGATTCCCGACTCGCTCAAGCATGCGATCGGCGCGGGCGTCGGCTTATTTTTGGCTTTCATCGGACTGCAAAAGGGGGGCATCGTCGTCCCCGGCAGTTCGTCGATCGTTGCGCTCGGTGATTTCGGCAGTGCGCACACGCTGCTGACACTTGCCACGCTGGCCGTGACCTTGGCTTTGTATGTCCGCGGCGTCCCGGGAAACCTGCTGATCGGGATCGCGGCCGGTACCGGCTTGGCGGCCATAACGGGTCAGCTCGCCTGGGAGAGCGCGGGGACGGGATTATCGCTGGCGGCTTACGGCTCCGTATTCGGGGCGATGTCGTTCTCCGGGCTGCCGTCCATCGTATTCTGGACCGCAGTATTCTCGTTCGCGCTTGTCGTGCTATTTGAGAGCATCGGGCTCATCGACGCGCAGTTGCGGCTCATCGGACAGCCGGAGAAGGCGACCCGCAGCCTTCAGGCGGGAGCCATATCCGTAGCCGCTTCCGGCGTTCTGGGCACAAGCCCGACGGTCACGGCGGTAGAGAGCGCCGCAGGCATCTCTTCCGGCGGCCGGACCGGCTTAACGGCTGTAACGGCCGGGGTGCTTTTCGCCTGCGCGGTGCCGCTCGGTCCGGTCATGCGGCTGATTCCCGATTCGGCCATCGCGCCGGTGCTGATTCTGATCGGCGGACTAATGCTCCAAGGCGTGAAGGATATTCCGTTCGACGATTTGTCAGAATGGCTGCCGGCTTTCCTCATCGTGGCCGGGATTCCGCTCACCTCCAGCATCGTGGACGGCATGGGGCTCGGCTTCGTTGCATTTCCGATCCTGAAGCTCGCGGCGGGCAAACGGCGGGAAATTTCCCCGGTGTTCGTGACCATCGCCGCTTTATTCGTCTTAAACTTCGCCCTGCCGTTTATCTGACCTCTCAGTCCAGAAACGACCGGTAAAAAGCCTCCACATCCGTCATATCCTGAAGGCCGGATACTTGCCCGTCGCCGACCTCGATGATCAGCCATTCGCCCGTGGTCGTCTTTGCAATGTCCATGGTGAAGAAGCTGCTGTGAATCCGCCGCGCGATCGCAACAAACACACTCAGATCCGGACGTTCCCCGTCGTAGGCTGCTTCCTCCCAATAATTTTGCGCCGCGATCAGCCGGTGCCGGTAAAAGAAAAGACGGTATTCCTTCGATAGGGGCATGCCGCTTTTGCCATGCGTCCCCAGCTTTTCGAGTTCGACGTACTCGCGGAACACGATTCCGCCGTTCAGCCCGTTGTCCTGCCGCTCGATGAAGGTCCGCAGCACCTTCTCCACCTGCTGCCGATCGGACGCATCGGGAATATAGCAGGCTTCTTCCCACTCGTGCTTCCGCGATTTGACGTAATCCTTCAAAAGAAGCGGTCGGCTCCCGAACGAAGCCAGCATTTCATGGACGCGGTTGATGTCCGAGTGGACCGCGGCGATATCCAACCAACGGCTCTCGGGAGTATGCTCTTTAATAAAGCTGTAGCTATGAGGAAAATGGTGACAGAGCACGTACTGTTCCGGCGTATTGACCAGATGGACGTTTTTTTGCTGCAAGGCCGAATAAAGCTGCTCGTAGTCCACAGGCTTCATCATCCATCCGCGGTAAATCGCAGGCTCTGCCGTGTTCGCTTCCCGGACCCGTTGGACCGCGCGTGCCGTCTTCCCGTCCAACAAGTCGTCGAGCGAGATCAGCTCGACGGGGAGCCCCAGTCCTGCGGCCGTGCGGTACTCAAGCTCGTAGTCGGCATCCGCCGTTTTCGGATCCAGAGGATCGCTGCAAAATACAATTTTCACCCTTAATCTCTCCTTCAGCTCGAACGGTATTTCCCGACGCCGGCAAATCCGGCCTTGGAGCGGGCTCTCCCGCAGGCGCCGGACTTGTCACACGGCCCCGGATAAAGCTGTACTCGTTCTACCCCTGCGGCTTCCCGAGTGTGCTCCACAGCTTATCGAATTTGGCTTTGGTCAAAATCTCGTATGTGACAAACCGTCCGTTATAAAACGCGCTGTACTTCGTGAAGGCGGTCGGGGCGTTTTGCGCCTGTTCCTTAGTCGTGAGCTTCACGCGTTTTACGGGAATTCCGTACGCCCGCTCAATGGCATCGAGCTCTTCACCGGTATAATGATCGGTAAAAGGGCATTGATCCGTATACAGCACGACCAGACCGTTATCGTCGGCAACGGCCTGCTGTCTGGCATTTTCTCTGAAGCGGGGCGTTCGGATCGAACCGCTTGACGAGCAGCTCGAAATAGGGAGGAGCGGTATCGCACACCTCGAATCCGTGTTTCACGTAGTAGGACTTCTCCGAGAGATAAGGCCGCTTCTTATGGCTCGATACCGCAACGATGCCCGCTTTGCCCTCCGAGTCCCGAATGCATTCTTGCAAAAGCTGCGCTCCATATCCTTGTCCCTTGTAGCTTCCGGACACCCAAAAGCAGTTGATGAACATGTAGTTCGGCGCATCGATTGGCACCCAAGCGTTCTCGGCAGGCAAGTATTCGATGAACACTTTTCCTTTGGCGTCCAGCTTTTTAAAGACAAGCCCTTCTTGAAAACGGCAAGCCAGCCATTCTTTCTTCAGGCTGACGCCGCGCTGGACTTTCTTGTCCGACATGGCGCAGCAGATGTGTTCCCGAGCGATATTATCAGAGGTAACTTGTACGATGCTCATTCTCAGACCTCCCGGATCATGCGTCATTTATCCTTCTACAGGCTGAAGCGCTTCCTGATAATGGCTGATGTCGCCGTGCAGCTTGATGTCCGGCTTGCCGTCCTCAGTAAATTCGATCTTACACAGGCAGGCCGGATGAATGTACGGGAGCTCCCATAATTGCTCGATCGGCCTTTGCTCGAAAGCAGCCATCAGCAATTTGACCACGACGGTATGGGTGACGACCAGCACGGCCTGCCCGGCATGGTCGCGCAGAATGTGTCGGAGCTTGCCGAGGGCGCGCCGCTCCACCTCCACGAACGTCTCCGCTTGAGCGGCGCGGAAGCGGTCCGGCTGACGCCAGAAGTGCTCGTAAGCCTCCGGGCAGCGCTCCGCAATTTCCGCAGTGGTCTGTCCTTCCCATTCGCCCAGATTGATTTCCTTCAGCTCGTCGCATTCCGTTATGGCACTCGGCCGGCTGCCGCGGATCAGCTCGGCGGTCTTGACGGCCCGGGGGCTGGAGCTGCTGTAGATCCAATCGAGCGGCTGCTCCAGCAGCGCGTCGCCCAGCCAACGAGCCTGCTTTACGCCAAGCTCCGTCAGCGGAGAATCCTGATGACCTTGAAAGCGGTGCTCCACGTTCCATTCCGTCTGGCCGTGCCGGACCAAATATATCGTTGTTTTGTTCATCCCGCGCCTCCTAGCTGATCCAACTACCGGTAATTTTAACGATTTCCCAGCCATCCTTCGTTTTCTTCCAGGTGGCGGTCATTCCTGCGGCGCCTAACGGAGAGCGGTATTTTCCGCCGGTGACCGTCACGCTGTCCGGCGAATGAATTTCCAGTTTCTCAATATTGAGCAGGATACCGTAGAGGCGGTTCGTTTTCGGGTCCAACTTGTTTTTCTCCTTTAATTGATGATAGGAGTCGAACAGGATCTCCACGCCGTATTTCGTATGAAAATGTGAGATAAGTTCGTTTTGCTCGTCTTCGGACAGCTTCCAGTCCGTCATCTGCCAATCCAGAGAAATAAATTGCATCTTGGAGTCCAGACTTGGCTCCAGGGCCATCTGCTTTTCGAGCGCATGGGTTAATAAAGAAACCTTGGCCGTGAAATGATTCGGCGCCGCCTGGTTGGTTTGCGTGGGTTGCGTGATGGCCTCTGGCGTCGTCGTAACCGGCTGGATGACCAGCAGCCATGCGAGAAGGAGCAGGAGCTGATTCATGGCGCTACACCTCGACCTCCTTGTAATAAAATACGGTATCGTTCAGGCTGCCGTCCGCGGAGCGTGCGTAGCGGGGAATGCGTCCCGCCTCCACATACCCGAGCGACCGATACAGCAGGTTGGACGGATCGCCTGCGCGCGTATCAAGCACAAGCAGCGTTCGGTTTTCGGTACAGGCCCGCTCTTCGGCGGCCAGCATCAGGGCGCGGGCGATTCCGTTTCTGCGGCTGTGGGTATGGACCATAAGCTTGGCGACTTCCGCCCGGTGGGCGGCATTCTTTTTTTGCGCGAGCTGGAGCTGCACGGCACCGACAATCGTCTGATCGAGCTTGGCCGCCCACAAGACGACTCCCGGCTCCAGCGCGCTTTTCCAATAATTAACGGCTTCTTCCTTGCTTAACGGCGGCAAAAAGCCGACCGAAGCGCCACTCTCCACAGTGTCGATCAGCAGCTCGGCCAGTTGCTCCAACGATTCCGGCTCGTATGCCCGGATTTCAACGATTTCCAAAGAAAGGCTCATGCTTCCTGTTCCTCCTCCGGCTCAACCGCATAGGTGCAGCGAAACCGCTCCACACCCGGATATTTTTCGCCCAAGCTGACGATCTCGAACCCGATGTTCCGGTAAAAATCGACCGCGTCCTCATCCGTTTCCGCTACGATTTCGGCAGGGCCCTTGAGATGGATCAACTCCAAAATTTGGCCCCGGCCATAGCCTTCTCCCCGGTAGTCCGGCTGGACAGCAATGTGCCGCAGCTCCATCACGCGCCCGGGACCGATCCGGAAGCCAACGAGGCCGAGCAGCTTTCCGTCCTTTTCGTAGCCGTACAATTCAAGCTCTTCGCTGCGCTTATAGTCGCTTAAGGATTGCTCCAGCCGAGCCGGGTCCGGAAAAATGGAATATTCGAGAAGCTCCGCGATTTCGGGTTCGTCCAATCTGGATTTGATATCGATTAGCAAGGGGATCGCTCCTTTGGGTGTAAGTTTCGGCTTCGGCAGAAAAACTTCTTTTATTCAGTATAAAGGATTTGAAAGGTTTTTCCAAAACAATCAATGCCACCATTTATTTTGAGATTGACGGATGATGAAGAAAGGACTACAATAATCAACAAGAAACCACAAAAACAAAGTGATATAAGCAACAATAAACAACAAGTGACTACCAATCGTCAAAAGCGGAGGAACACTTTTTCGTCGGAGTTTTTTAAATCGAGGGACTGAGGAGGAAGCGGGATGAAGTTGGATTTTCATTTTCACCTGGAAGAGGGCCCGTACTCGACCGGCTGGCTGCAGCGGACGGCGCGGGCGCTGGAGAACGTGCATTGGGAGAGCGGGCGGCTGGGCGACCGGCCGCATTCGCTTGAATGGATGAACAAGTTGGGAGAGTTGCTTCAGCAGCGGCTTGCGGCGGGCTGCTTCAGCGACGAATGGCTCGCGTTCTATTTCGAGCAGGGGAGGCAGCGCGGGATCGAGCGGTTCGGGATGGTGGATCATCTGTACCGGTTTACCGAGTTCCGGCCATATTACGAACGGCACATGATTGTGGACGATACGCCGCTTGGCCGGCTGCAGCAGTACTGGCTGGACCGTGTCTGCGTAAGCTCTATCGAGCCGTATCTTCAGGTGGTGCGCCGGGCGAAGGCAGCAGGCGTGCCCGTATCGCTCGGGGTCGAGGCGGACTTTTTCCCGGGCGGCGAGGCGGAGCTCGGGGAGCTGCTGTCGCGGTACGAACTGGATTACGTGATCGGGTCGGTTCATTTTCTGGAAGGCTGGGGCTTCGACAACCCGGAAACGCAGGAGCTGTTCAAGGAAAAAGACTTGCTTGCGCTGTACCGGCAATTGTTCGACTACGTGAAAATGGCGGCTTCCAGCGGCTTGTTCGACATTATTGCTCATCTGGACAATCTGAAGGTGTTCAATTACCGGCCGGAGGAGAAGCTGCTGCTGCCGATGTACGAAGACGTGGCTCGTGCGCTCAAGCAGGCCGATGTGGCGACCGAGATCAATACCGGGCTTGCTTACCGGTACCCGGTCAAGGAAGCTTGCCCGAGTCCGGCTTTTCTGGACATTTTGCATAAACATGGCGTCCCGATTACGTTAAGCTCGGATTCCCATTTTCCCGATGACATCGGGACACAGCTGGACGAGGCGATGGATTTGCTGGCCCGGACCGGGTACAAAGAAATCATCTACGTGCACGAGAAGAAACGGATCGCCGTTCCGCTCGAGCAGTAAGGGGAGGTCCCCATGGAACTGTCGTTGACCCCGGATGTGTGGCATATCGGCTATGCGGAGCTGACGCTTCGTATTATTACGGCGCTGGTGCTGGGCGGTCTGATCGGCTTGGAGCGGGAAATTGGCGGGCATTCGGCCGGTTTTCGCACGCATATTCTCGTCTGCATGGGCTCGGCTCTGATTGTGCTGCTGTCGAGCTACGGTTTTTCCGATTTTGCGGGCGAAACGAACGTGAGGCTGGACCCGACCCGTCTCGCCGCCCAGGTGATCAGCGGTATCGGCTTCCTCGGCGCCGGAACGATTCTGCGCACGGGGTCGACCGTGTCGGGTCTGACGACTGCGGCTTCGTTATGGGTCGTGGCGGCTATCGGCCTTGCGGTCGGCGCCGGTTTTTACTACGGAGCCGTCGTCTCTACGGCTGCGGTCATCGTCAGCCTGTTCCTCTTGAACAAGGTGGAGAAGGCGGCTCTGGCGAAGACGAAGCGCAAGCGCGAGGTAGAGGTCGAGCTCTGGGACGGAGACGGGAATCTCGGTACGATGCTGAACCGGATCAAGGCCGCGGGCGCTTCCGTCACCGTGCTGCATCTGGAGAGCCGGGCGAAGGAAACGGAGGAAGGCTTCCGCAACGCCTTAAGCGTACGCATGGCGCTCAAGATGACGGACGGGCAATACGAGCATGTCGTACAGGAGCTGATCGTGCTTCCGGGTATGGTGAAGGTAGAGACGCCGGGTTGGAAGCCGCTCGAGCACGGGGATAAAACAGAAGCGGCGGGGAAGACGGCCTGAGGTTCGCCGTCGACGCACGGAGCGGGTCCGACGCCGCCGCGTATAAGGCAGGCAGCCGCTTCCGGCGAAGGGTAACGCGATAAACACTAGCGAAGAGGAGCGATTCAAGTGCAAGCTTTAACTTTTCGGGAAGACCGGACGTTTACGATTGTGCAGTTTACCGACGTGCATATGAAAGCCGGAGGCGACGCAGACCGGCGTACCTTGGAGCTGATGGAGCACATACTCGAAGCGGAGCGGCCCGATCTGGTCTACTTCACCGGGGATGTCATTGAGGACAAGGAATGTGACGATCCTCTTGGCCGGTTCGACCGGGCGGTTTCCGTCGTCGAGAAGCGGCGCATCCCGTGGGCGGTCGTCTTCGGCAATCACGATACCGAGATGAAAATCACCCGGCAGCAGCTGATGGATAAAGTGTCGGGTTACGAATACGCGTTAGCGTCGGGCGGTCCGTCGGACATCGCCGGAGAAGGCAACTATGTGCTCGAAGTCCGGGATGCGTCCGGTCGTCCGGCCGCCTTGCTGTACGGCTTCGACTCCGGCTGCATGTCCACGCTGCCGCACGTTCAGGGCTACGGCTGGATTTGCCGCGATCAGATCGATTGGTACGTCCGGCAGTCCGCAGCCTATACGTCGGACAACGGCGGCACGCCGCTGCCGGCCTTGGCGTTCTTCCATATCCCGCTGCCGGAATATGCGGAGGTATGGGAGCGTGAAGTATGCTATGGGCATAAGTACGAGAACGTGTGCTGCCCGAAGATCAACACGGGACTGTTTTCGGCGCTCGTCGAAATGGGCGACGTCATGGGCACGTTCGCTGGCCACGACCACGTCAACGATTACTGCGGCACGCTTCACGGCGTCCGCCTGTGCTATGGCCGGGCGACGGGCTACAACACGTACGGCCGGGACGATTTCCCGCGCGGAGCGCGTATCATCCGGCTGCGCGAAGGCGAGCGCGGCTTCGAGAGCTGGCTGCGCCTTGCGGACGGTACGGTCGTGACAGGGCAGCCGGAGCATCGGCCGGAGACGCGCTAAAGGACCGCTCCCGGAGGGCCGAGATTTAATCGTACGATATACCGGGCAGGGAATTCCTGCAAAATAAAGCTGCATTTCGTACAGGCGAACGGCTGGAAGAGCACTTCTTCGGTCGCCCGCCTGTTTTTGCTTGGCATCGGGGCGCAAGAGATCATTCACCGCCGTCTGTTCGCCGACGTCGCCTACGCCAACGGCTCCGATCTGGAGTTGCTTGCGTTGCTGCGGCATCAAGTCCTTGCGGTTGACTATCTATAAGCCTCTCCGGATAAAGTTCGCCGAAACCGCCCGCAAGCCGAGTTCCTTGGCCCAGACGGACAATTGTCCGACATGATGAATTTCGTGGGCGATCACATGTCTTAAAATTTCGCCTTGGGTGAACGTTTCGTCCATCCCGGAAGGCATAACAGGTTCTCCATCGGATTCATTTGTCCAATGGACGAGAAAGTCCTCGACTTCGATCCGATACTGCGCGGATAGCTGCCGTATTTTGTTCAAACTGGCGTTGTCATTGAAAGCAGGCTCCGGGTCCGGCTCGCCCTTGATGGCCCGAATCCAACTGCACTCCACATCAACGATATGAAACAGCGTCTTCAGGATGGAGCCGACTCCGCCGGTGCGTTCGCGCAGCAGTTCTTCTTCGCTTATTGCCCCGAAGGTCTCAAACCATTCGTCCCGCACCATCCAATTATAGCGAAATAACCGTAGCATTCGTTTCCTCCCCAGAGCGATTCAGATTACTTCCATAATCTCGTCACGTTCGATAAAGCTTTGCCCTGAAACTCCAGCTTGTAAATATCCGGCATGGTCGTCGATTCCCAGAAATCAAAGTGATACGACGGGTTAAAATAGTTTAACATCAGCGTCATAATATCTCCATGCGTGCCTACGACGATCGATCTGCCCGAATATTGCTCCAGGTACTGGGCTAATACTTTTACGGCTCGTTCTTGCGCCTGTTGGCTGGACTCCCCGCCCGGGAAAGCGAGGGTTGGATCGTCGTATAGCTGTTTTTTCGATTGGATGAACCGGTCTTTCGAAAGGAAGAAGTCTTCCCTGGATACCTGTCGTTCTCTTAAATCCTCTTCTGGAACAATGGGCTTGCGCAGGTGGTCGGCCAATTCCCGAATGGTCAGAACGGCTCTTTCATACGGGCTGGAAATCAACAGATCGATAGGCTCATGAAGGAGCATGTCCTTCACTTTTATCGCATCGGCTTTTCCTTTATCCGTCAATCCCCTCGATCGTTCCTTACCGGCAATATAAAGCGATTCCGCATGTCTTACGAAATAAACGATCGTTCCGATCGGACTCACCTCCGGGGGTATCCCCAGACTTAATATGTCGTCTTATTGCATTGTCCCTCCGGCGTCAACTGATAGAAGCCGTCCGGTACGTACAACCGGTAGGAGCGGCTTTCCTCATCGTAAGCGGCCGCGTGCTGCCAGGCTTCTTCCAACGATTCCGTCTTGATCAACTGATGGAAAAAGTGCATGATAAACAGCGCCGCCGCTTCTCCCGAAACATCTATATCGGCGGAGATATATGCTTTAAGATTTCCCTGCATAAAAGCTTTTCCTGCTGCTTCCACGCCTCCGGAGCAGGACGTATTGATGACAACCGTTCCCGGCAGGTTGATCGATCGGCCTATCGTCTCCGGAAGCATAACCTCATCGTGCAAGCTCGAAACGTCGATTTCTTCGATATATTCCCCGAAAATAATTCCGCCCTTGTCCCCATGAGCGCTAATAATAAGGTAAGGTGGAGCGTTCTCTTCTCCTTGCCCGATCACTTGCAGAAAATCCTCCGGCGTGCCGATCGCATGAAACAGCGTAACCATATTGAATTGTTCCAGGACCGTACGAATAAAATTGGCCTCGCCGCCGTCGTCAATCGCAGCGATCGCAACGGGTAATCGTTTGGCGTAAAAGCGGGTATCGACAGGTTTCCACATGGTTCATCACTCCTAATCTATTTTTTATATGTTTACGGCGATGTGTTTCCATGGTTTCACATGAAGAAGAACAAGGCCAGTCACAGCTTTCGTTAACGGTACTGACGGCCACGTTGCGGTACTGTTCTTCGACGCTACCGCTTAATCGCGATAGATTTACAAATCGCTATTCGTAGTGGAAGCTATGGTTTTTTTCGGGCGATGAGGTGGGTAAACACCGCAATATCTCGATACGGACTTAGACGCCCTAATTCGAGCTCCAGTTTCATGGCCCGGCGATGCCAATCTTCCTGCTGCTTATCCAGTCATACCGTCCCGATAAAGCAAGCTCCTCTTGCCGACATCCAGAATCGACTGTCCGGCTCCTTCAAGAAAACGATCGATTTGATGCCAGGCTGTCGCATAGAATAACTGCCCCCAAGGCATCTTGGTATAGGTTAAGTAAGACTGGATCGATTTGGAGAATGCTGCGGCCTTGGAAGCCATAGGATATCGCTCCTTTATCGTTAAGGCTGAGAAGACTCCCTCTTCGATAAGGGGGAGATGAATCAGCATCTCTTGTATACGCATGCGAACATATGTGCTATAATTGTCATGAAATCACCAAAGGAGATAAGTCTCGCATCCATTTCACCAATCTCGGTCTTCCTTCGATTAACACGGAATCGTTCGAAATTGTTTTCCAATGATCGTAAATCTGGTCCTCGTCAGCCTTTAATACTTGAAGACCGTACTGAAAATCGTACCACATGCCGCAGCCGCCGAACCGAATCCCATCCATTTCGATCGAGTTTCCATCCAAGATATGCACGCCCGGCAGCGGGTCAAGGAGCTGCTTCATTTCGGCCCATCGGTGGAGCGAGTTCCTTTTGTATTTATTTTTGATGGATTTGGACACCAAATAATAATCGTGGTTACCTGCTGCGATGACTATATGTTTGTAGAGTTCCTTGAGCCTCGTAAGCATCATCGCATTCTGCTTATTGAAATGTCCAAGATCGCCGGCGATGACTAGGGTGCTTGAGGGAGAGGCAGGCAAAAGCAGCTGAATAAAAGCGTCTAACTGCCGGTTCATTTTCGCCAAATTCCCCGAATGTTCCACCCAAAAGTCCAAGTGAATGTCCGATATGAGGTCGAATTTTACCATTTTCCGTTACCTGCTAAAGAGCCTTTTTCAAAAAGTATTTCGTGCACCCTTGGACCGGAAAATCCTCCAGAGTCCCGAATACCTCGAAACCATGCTTTTTATAGAAATCCGGAGACTGGAAGCTGAAGGTGTCCAAATAAATGAGCTTTACGTCCTGCTGCCTTCCGGCCTGCTCGATCTCTTCAAGCAAGCGCGATCCCAGTCCCAATTTACGCGAGCCTTCATCTACCCACAGCATTTCAACAAAAATACCTTCACCGAACCGACGGCTAAATAGGCCGCCGATGATCTCTTGGCTCTCGTTTTTTACAATGAAGTTGATCGTTTCCAAGGAAGCGTCAACGTTCTTGAGATTGTAGGCTAGCAGTTGATTCCGAACGAACCCGTGTTCGTCCGATCCGCTGGCGACTCTTTCCAAATGGTAGTTCATGGTTTTCTCCTCCATTTCGTGGTTTACCTATCGCTATTTACGGGCCTCCATCCCGTTTCTTGAGACCAGGAATGGGCTTGCTGCAAAATGCTCCAAATCACAGGGGTTTTCCCGTCTACGTAGCTCTCCCGCTCATTCCGGTACAGCTCCATGAGACGATGCTTCTCCTTGACATAGGTCGTACAAGCTTCCGGATGGGAGCGCAAGTAGTCTCTAAATAGAAGAGTCAGCTGCTCGGACCAACTGCCATGTTCTCTCATGGATATGGGTTCTTTTCGTTCCCGGGCGTTCTCTGAAATAGGCTTTGGTTTTGTCGGGGTTCTCCTCCCGGTGAATGAAGCCGATGCTTTCCAACTGCGGCTTGTAAGTCTCCAGCGATGCAAGCTGCTTCACCGAAATTTGAATGTCGATAATGGGCTTCGCGTCGATCCCCTTCACGGAAGTAGACCCAACATGGTCGATTCGTATGGCGGCGTCTCCCAGGGCTTGTCTTATGCGCTCACCGATGATTTTGAATTCATCAGGCCACGAGTCGTTGTAAGGTAAGACAATAACCGGGTCTTTCATCATTCATTTCACCTCTCGCTGTTCCGTCGAAATGACTCCTGAAGATTAGTATACCAAAATTTGGCTTGTCGCGAAAAACAACAAAGTACCTGCTTATGTCCGTCATGAAAACATACTCAAAAGGGGGCGTCGAAGGTATACTAAAGAATAGCAAATTTACGACCAAGCACGACCCGACCTTATAACTATACTTCCGAAGAAGAAGGTGGCAGAATGACCATTTATATCGCGCTGCTGCGGGGAATTAACGTGGGCGGACACAATAAGATTAAGATGGCTGAATTGAAGCGCACGCTGGAAACGATGGGCCTGTATCGGGTCCAAACGTATATTCAAAGCGGCAATGTCCTGTTCGAATCGGAAGAGATCCCGGAGACGCTGCGCCTGCGGATCGAAGGGGAGATTAGAGCGGTATTTGGCATTTCGATCACCGTTGTCATGAGGACGGCCGAGGAACTGGAGCGAATTATTGCGGATTGCCCTTATGCGGATATTCCCTTGGCGGAAGGCGAGAGCATCCACGTTTCCTTATTGACCGAAGCGCCGCCGCAGAAGGTGATCGACCTGTTGTCCGCCAGCGAACGCGATAACGATGAATACCACATCCACGGACGCGAGATTTACTTTTTGTTCCGTCAAAGCATACTGGATTCCAAGCTGGCAAAACATTTGAACAAGCTAGGCGATATGGTAACCACGCGCAACTGGAATACGATGAACAAACTGGCCGCGCTGTCGAAGGCGATGCGGGCTTAACGGGGCGCTCAGGCAAGCGGATGACCGCCGTACGGTACGGCATTGCAGTGCTGTGGGAGAGCCAGGAGGCGCATGCCGCATCGCTGAAGAACGAAAAAGTGCGCGAGCTCATCGGGCGCTGTCGGCATTTGATTGCGGAAGTCGGCGGCGTAAAGGTCCGGCCGATCGGGGGAAAAGGGTTTTAAGAAGTAGCAACATATTCGTAACCCATTGGAAGGCAAAAAGCTGTTATCGAATCAACAGCTCCATTTTTGAAACAACTTCAGCCAGTGTCTCATCTGGAACTTTACAGATGAAAGTTGCCAGTCGGGACTGCCAGTCGAGACTTTTCACCTGATCGGAGAGAATTACCCCCTCGATAGGCAAATCCTGCGGAATGATGACCTCGAATGGATAGCCCTTGATCTTGGACGTTACCGGACAGAGCAGAGAAAGTCCGACCTTCCCGTTATACGCGGCAGGTGAAATGACCAAAGCAGGACGCTTCCCAGCTTGTTCATGACCTGCTTGTGGGTTGAATTGCAACCACACCAAGTCGCCGCGATCCGGCACATACGTATTGGTTACCATGACTCCCGTCCTTGTGGCTCGCCAGTAGAAGCCTCTTTATGGAGATTTTCCGGCGTAACCTGGGCAAGAAGTTCATCCAGAGTGGACGACTTCGGCTTAATTACAAGGTGACCATCTTCCACGTCTAGATCGACCTCGGAGCCTTCCTCAAGTCCCACCTTCAAGGCAAGGGACTTCGGGATGCGAATGCCCAAGCTGTTTCCCCATTTTTGAACCTGAAACATGGAACCGCCCCCAACTAAAAAAGTATATACAAAGTATAAACGTATTGTTGATTAAAGTCAAATCGAGGTCTGGTGTTTGTGTGAGATATGATGAATCATTTGCAGATTTGTTAATATGCTGCGACTTAACATTTCGACTTACTCTCTTCTATCCATAAGGTCAAAGAGATTTACATATTCAATAGCACTTTCAGCAATCTCTAATGCCGCGGAACTTTCAATCACTTAATCCGTTGTATGAATCCTAGCACGTATTCCTTATCTTCATCGCTCAAGCTGCGAATCGCTTGAAATAACTTCAGATCCAACTCGTCTAATGGCGGAAACTGGACATGGTCCGATGCTCCTGTTAAATAATCTGTGGTCACTTCAAAGACTTGTGCAAGCTTAACCAATGTTTCGGTATCCGGATCGCGTATCCCGTACTCCCAATTGGCGTAAGTGCTGCTGCGTTTGATACCTAATCGTTCGGCTACATAGGTTTGAGACCAGCCTTTATTTTCTCTCAAGTGCCGCAATCGTTCGGCAAGTATGGACATAGATCGTCACCTCACATTTCATCAACATGTAACAATAAAACAACGGCCCTCTTACAGCACACCGTCTGCAAAAGGGCCGTTCACCTACTTCTTATTAATCCACGCCGACACGGATTCCAGCAAATCGTTTTCTTTATCCTCCGCGCCGCGGTCGAACTGCTCGACCAGCTTGTTCAGCCTGCCGGTATGGTAGCCGTAGTCATACATGGCCGCGGCTACGATTGAGAGGCGCAGATCGCCATCGCTGGCATCGGCATACCAGCTCATGAGCTGCTTCAGGAAGCGCTCGTTCTCCACTTCGATGACCGCGGCTTCAGAAATATCCGCTTTCAGCTTATTCTCGAATTTCAAGAGCACGTGTTCGTGGAACCTGATCAGCTTCTCCATATGGCGGTCGAATTCCCGGTCGAGTTCCGGAGAGCGGGACGCTTGAAAATAATGCTCCTCCACGGCATCCAGCACTTCCATCCCTTTGTGCAGCGTGTGCAGCATTTGCTTGTAGACGACCAAATGGCGGGCCTCGCTAAATTTGGCGCGCTTGAGCTTATGCAGCTCTTCTTCTAACAGCGTGTACTTGTCCGTCAGCGATTTGAGCGCTCCTTCGAGCGCCTGCTTTTCGTCGCGGAACACGCTTTCCTTGATCTCGTCCGATATGACCGTGCGCAGCAGCAGAGACATTTTGAAGAAGATCGATTCGATCTGCTTCACAAACTGAACTCTGGGGCGGGGAGGGAAGAACGTAATATTAATCAAAAACGCCGAGCCAATCCCGATTAAGCTCAGCAAAAACCGGTTTAGCGCGAAATCCCACTGCCCGGATGCTTCCATAACAGCAATGACGGTCACCAGTGTCAGGCCAACGGTTTCTTCCATTTTCAGCTTCAGGCAGATCATAATGGCAAGGATACAAGCAATACCGACTGCGATCGGGTCATTCGAGAAAATCATGCCGGCAACCAAGGCCAGCACGGCCCCGAGCGTATTCGTTTGCAGCTGTTGAAGGAAATAACGCCACGAGCGGTAAATGGATGGCTGCATGGCAAAAATCGCAGCGACTCCGGCGATCACAGGGGGCGTGTACCCGACCAATACGCTAATATACAGTGCCAGGGTAACCGCAAACCCTGTCTTCAGCACGCGGGCTCCGAACGTCACAGCCATCCCTCCTTATTATAATAGAAGTATTCATGACTATCTTACACGCAATCCCGGCTTGTTGGCAAAATGAAATTGATAGATTACCCGGATAGAAATGAATGAAAAAACTCGTAATCGGCCTCGCGGCAGGAATGATGCTTGGATCGGTGGCAACAGCATTTGCAGCGGAAGATATCGGCAAAGAAGTTAAGGCGGTTTTTGCCAAGTTCAACTTCAAAGTCAACGGCGTAGAAACTCCATTGGAGACGAGCCCGCTGGTGTACGAAGGTACGGCTTACTTGCCGGTGCGCGAGATCGGGAAGTTAACAGGCTACAACGTATCGTTTAATGAACAGACCCAAACGTTTGAATTGGCTAACGTTACGGGCGCGATGAGCTCCATTCCCGCGAAGACTCAAGATCCGGGAGCGAAGACCATAACAAAATCAGATGCAGGACTTCGGGATAACTTTGACGCTATAATGAAAGCTTTGATGAAAAGAAACTACAAGAATCTCCATGGAGGCATGTCAAACGAATCCGCCGAAATCAATATCAATGATAAACTGTATACGCTGAAAGTAGTAGCCGAGGGTAAAAATGTTAAATTCGACATCACCCCTCTTCTCGATGAGAAACTCATTACCTTGGAGGAAATCAAGGCGGCTTCTGAAGAAGGAGGAAAGAGTGAGAAAAAACCGTAAATACAGACCATATCGTGGGACAATTCAGGTTGAGACTCAACCGGGATTGTCCTTTTTGCTATGACCAACGCCGCATAAAATCACCCGCCCCGTTCCTTCTAACCCTGCCGGCATGGTAAAAATTTTGCACAACTCAGTCAGAATCGTCCGCAGCGCGGGGATCGCCGCCTCTTATATAGTAAGAATCAACAATAGTATTGTTCACTTACAGGGGTGATAACGATGGAGACAAACAAGATTTCGAACCGGACGGCGGGCGGAGCGGCCAAATCCAAGTGGAACAATTCCAAGAAGGAAGCGCTGGTCGGCTGGCTGTTTCTCGCTCCCGAATTTATCGGGATCGTGCTGCTTTACGTATTTCCGGTCTTGTTCTCGCTGTATCTCAGCTTCAGCGAATGGAACTTGGTCGGGGGGATTTCTTCGATTAAATTCGTCGGACTCGATAACTTTGCGAAGCTTTTCGATGACGAGAAAGTGCTGATGGCGCTCAAAAACAACTTGATTTACACGGTGCTCACGGTGCCGGTTGGCATGCTTCTCGCCTTGCTACTCGCCGTGCTTATTCATTCGCGCGTTTACGGGAAAAGCTATTTTAAGGTCGCTTTTTTCATCCCGTATATTTCGTCGCTCGTCGCGCTTGGAGCGGTATGGAGCGCGTTGTACCATCCATCGAAAGGGCCGATCAACCAGTTTCTGATCAGCCTCGGCATCACGGACCCGCCCAAATGGCTGGCGGATTCGAACTACTCGCTGCTCTCGATCATTATTATTGCGATCTGGGCCGGCATCGGCTACCAGATTGTCATTTACTTGGCGGGCCTGACGAACATTCCCGAAGAAATGTACGAAGCGGCCAGCATCGACGGCGCCTCGCCTTGGCATAAGTTTACGAAGATCACGCTGCCGCTGCTCGGGCCGACGACGTCCTTTTTGTTCATCACGCTGCTGATGTCGTCGTTCAAGGTGTTCGACCTTGTCGCCTTCATGACCGGCGGGGGACCGAACGATTCTTCGACGGTGATCGTCTTCCGCATCTACGAGGAAGGCTTCCGCAACTTCAAGATGGGCTACGCTTCCGCGATTTCCTGGCTCCTGTTCGCGATTGTCGGACTGGCGACACTTGCCACTTGGCAGCTCCAGAAGCGCAAAGTACATTACTAGAGAGGAGTAGAAGGGTATGCCTGTACGAAAATTCGATCTCACTAAATGGCTCCTGACAATCCTTCTCGGAGCGTTCTCCGTATTGTTCCTGGTTCCGCTGATCTGGATGATCTCGGCCGCCTCGAAGTTCGAGAAGGACGTCATGGAATTCCCGATCCGCTGGATTCCGACGGATTGGAACTTTATCGGCAACTTTCAAGAGGTGTGGTTGGGCAAGGTGCCGTTCTATCTCTTTTACTTCAATTCGCTCAAGCTGGCGCTGATCATGACGGCGTGCACGATCTTTTTCTCGTCGATGGCGGCGTTCGCGTTCACGAAGCTGCGTTTCAAGGGCCGGGATCTCGCCTTCGGCGTGCTGCTCACGTTCATGGTCATTCCCGAGCAGGCGACGCTCGTGCCGCGCTATCTTCTGATGAAATGGCTGCATATGTACAACACGCACGAAGGCATGGTTCTGATGGGCATGTTCTCGATCTACTTCACGTTTTTGCTTCGGCAGTTTATGATGGGGATTCATAGCGATTTTATCGAGGCGGCCAGAATCGACGGCGCGGGTTATTTCAAAACGTACTGGAGCATCATCTTGCCGCTTTGTAAGCCGATTCTGGCGACGGTCGGCATCATCAAGTTCATCTGGACGTGGAACGATTACCAGACGCCGCTTATTTTTCTGATCAACAAAAGTCTGTATACGATCCCGCTGGGGATGCAAATGTTCAAGGACGAATTCGCCGACAACTACGCGGTCATCATGATGGCTTCGCTTTCTGCGATTCTGCCGCTGCTGATTATTTTCGTCGTGCTCCAGAAGCAGGTCATTAACGGAATCGCGCTCGGCGGGGTAAAGGGATAAAGGTCAAAATATTGCACGGGACAGGCAAAAATTAGACACATCGTTTTGGGCGGGAAAGCTATAGAATGCAGCTATAGAGACCTATATTATCATGACCCGAGGGGGAGTTCACATGAAGAAAACAAGCGCGTTGCTGCTGAGCGGGGCGGTACTTGCGGTTTCCGTACTGAGCGGCTGCGGCCAAGGGGCGGAGAAGCAGGAAGCGTCCGGCGAAGGCGGAAAGAAGAATGTGACGCTGAAATATTACAACTGGGATAACGAGGTCATGGGTGCGACGACCAAAGCACTCATCGATCAATTCCAAGCGAAATATCCGAACATCAAAGTCGAGTCCGTGCCGCTCGTGCCGGGCAACTCGGTAGAGACGCTCAAGAAGCTGGACGTAACGATGTCCTCCGGCGAGCAGATCGACCTGGTACTGTTCCCGAGCATCGACGAGACGCTGGCCCGCGCGGCGCAAGGCGTGCTGGCTCCTCTTGACGATATGTACGCTAAAGAGAACGTGAAGCCGGAAGATGAGTATTACGTCAATCCGAAATACAAAGGCAAAAACTACGCTGCGATGTACCAGCGCAGCAACTGGATCGTTCTGCTGAACCAGAAGGCGCTCGACGAAGCGAAGCTGCCGGTGCCGGAGATCGGCTGGACTTGGGACGACTTCCGCGAATACGCGAAGAAGTTGACTAAAGGCGAAGGCAACAACAAACGGTATGGTGCTTACTTCCATAACTGGGGCGACTACGCCAACCCGATTTTGTTCAACGAGAAGCAGAACGCGTTCCTGAAGGAAGACGGCACGACCCAATTTAACGATCCGTCGACGCTGACGTTCTTCAACCTCCGCCGCGCGATGGAGAAAGAAGACAAATCCACAACGCCGTTCGCTGACGTCGTGGGCGCGAAGCTGGCGTACCGGACGGAGTTCTTCAACGAAAAAACGGCGATGCTCGTGACGGGCAGCTGGATGGTTGCCGACTCGGCCGACGTGCAGAAGTATCCGCATAACTTCAAAGTGGCGTTCGCGCCGGTGCCGCGCTCCTCGAAGGATGCGGAGCTCGGTCAAACGAGCATCGGCGGACAGTTCATTTCCGTCGCGGCCGGATCGAAGTACAAGGACGAAGCGTATCAGTTCATCCGTTTCATAACGACGAATACGTCGGATGCGAAGAAGGAACTGTCCGGCTGGAAGAAAGCCGACGACAAGAAGATCATCGAAGGCACGATCGCGAAAAGCAAGGATCTCTTCAACACCGACTCGCTTGACAAAGCGCTGTTCGACAAACGCATTCACGCGCCGGCTCCGTCCGAGGTCGTTGCGCCGTATGCGCCGCAGCTGAAGAAAGTGCTCGAAGACGGCTTCAGCGCGTTCATTCTGGACGGAAAGTCTGCCGAGGATGCCCAGAAGCAAATGGTCAATCAGGCGAACAAAATCATCAAAGAGAACAGCAAAAAATAGTCAGGGAAAGGGGCGCCGCAGGGCGTCCTTTCTTTGCGCCGGGACCCGATATGACGCATGCGTTCTGTGATACAATGGGGGGTAGGAAAGAAAGGGGAGCTTTTGACACCATGAACAGCATGTTTCAATTTTCCTACTACCGGCGTATTCAGCTCTCGTTTCTGATTCTCATTTTGCTGCCGATCGTCATCGTGTCCGTATTTTTGCTGTCCATGACGCGGGATGCGGTGATGGACAAAATTCGCCTGACCAACCAGTCGGTTGTCGACGTGATGGCGAAGGATATTACGAAGACGATCGACGATCTGACGTATGCGTCGAATTTTTTCATACAAGACCCGAGCGCGAGGGCTCAGCTTCGCAGCTTCACCAATACCCGGCAAATCGCCAGTTTTGCCGATTACCAGAGACAGCAGCACATTCAAGATTTTTTCGGTCTGGTGCTGGCGAAGACGCTCAATACGGACATCCGGATGTTTCTGGTCAACAGCGAGGGCTTCATCATCCCATCCAGCGAGCCAGATCAGCTGGCTCCGTTCCGGCAGCACTGGGAGCAGCTCCGCTCCCAGGTCGATCCCGACACGCCGAAGCGGCTGCAATGGCTGAGCCGCGTCCAAACCGAGGGAGGCAAGGGGGAACCGGTTTATTACGCGGCCAGAGTCATCCGGGACCCGGTGGACAACGCTTATTTGGCTACGCTCTACATCGGCATTACGAATCCGTACTTCGAGAAGCTGTTCCGGCAGGCGGCCTCCGGCGCTTTTGCGCTATACGACGAGGAAGGTGGACTGATCGCGGGGGACGCTTCTGTTCAGTTCGGCGGCGGAAGCGCGTCCGACCAAACGCTGCGGAGCGAAGCGGTGCTGTCCAAGACCAGCTGGAAAATGATCTACGAGACGCCCGATCAAGAAGTGGCTGGGCAAATTTATAAAATCTTTTATATCGCGATGCTGTTCGTTATTCCGTTCTTTGCGCTGTTCTTTATTGTGTCGCTGCTGCTGGCCAAACGACTGCACCGGCCGATTCGGAAGCTGGACTTCATGGCGAAGCAGTTCAGCCAAGGAAACCGCCTGATCCGGTTTCAGGGCAAGGGCAAGGACGAGATTGCGCAGCTCGGACAGACGTGGAACCGGATGCTCGACGAGATCAACCAGCTCATTACGAACATTGAGCAGGAGCAGGAGCAAAAGCGCGTCATCGAGCTGCAGGCGCTGTTCGCCCAAATCCGGCCGCACTTTTTGATCAATACGCTTAATTCGATCAAATGCAGCCTGATTCTGGACGGCGACCGTCGGCACAGCCGCCAGATCGATGCGCTGATGAGTCTGCTACGGGCGTACATGAAGGTGAACGAGCGGACCTCCTTGGCCGCGGAATGCAAGCTGATCGAGCATTATATGGACATTATGCGGCTGCGAAGCGAGCTTCACGTCGAGCTGAAGGTAATGTTGGCTCCCGAGGTGGCCGAATTCGAGGTGCCGAAGCTGCTGCTGCAGCCGATCGTCGAGAATGCGCTGCTGCACGGGTTCGCTGAGAAGCTGGACGATGCAAGAATCGACATTGACGCCGAGCGGCTGGACTCGCGTCTCGAGATCCGGGTGACGGATAACGGCGAGGGGATGCCGGACGAAGAGCGGGAGGCGCTGAACCGGATGCTGGAGGGGCCCGAGACGGACAAGCCGCAGACGTACCGGCGGGTCGGACTGATCAACGTGCTGCAGCGGCTTCGGCTGACGTACGGGCCTGATGCCACGATGAAGCTTCGGGCGAACCCGTCTGGGGGCTTAGCCGTTATTTTGAATATGCGGGCCTGACGAGCGACTATGGACAACGGGAGAGGATTAGTCATGTACAAAGTCCTGATCATCGACGACGATGTGCCGATGCTGAAATATTTGAGGCAGCTGATCGATTGGAACGCGCTCGGCTTGCAGATCGTCGCGGATACGTACTCCAGCGTCAAGGCGCTGCGGCTGTTCGATGAGCTCCGACCGGACCTCGTCGTGTCGGATATCGGCCTGCCGCAAATGGACGGGCTGGAGCTAACTTCGGAAATGCGGCGGCGGCGGCCGGAGGTGCGGGTCATTTTTCTGACGTGCCATGAAGACTTCCACTATGCGCAGAAGGCGCTCAAGCTGAGCGTCGACGACTACCTGATCAAGGACGAACTGACGGCCGAGCAGTTAACGCAAAGCTTGGAGAAATCCGTAAGGTTCATTCGCGCGGCGAAAGCGCAGACGGAGCAGCTGACGTACCGTGAGGATTGGAGTCGGCATGCCAATGTGCTGCGGGATTCTTATTTCAAGCAGCTGCTGCGCGGCGGAGAAGCCGCTTACCTGACCGATTCCGCCGGACGGCTCGGCCTCGTCTGGGACCAGCCGTCGTTTTTGCTGGCGCTCGGTTACATATCATATTATGACGTGCTCTCGCGCTACGCGCACAAGGACCTGCCGCTCATCCGTTACGGCTTCGCAAATATTGCGGCCGAGCTGGCGGGCGAGTTCGAAGGCATCACGACCTTCAACGACGGCGAAGGGTTGGCCGTGCTGTTCAATTACCGGCCATCCTTGAAGTGGAACGCACAGGAGCATTTGCTGGCATTTCTGGCGAAGCTCCAGGCCAAATGCAAAGAGTTTCTCGGTGTAGGCACGACGTTCTTCGTCAGCTCGGGTGCGGACAAGCTGGCGGTTACGGAGATTGGCGCGGCTCATCGCCGCATGGCGACAGAGCGCTACACCGCTTTCTACACGGAGCATCTGGTGACCGTGCTGCCCGCGGCCGGCTTGCTGCAAGCGTATCATCCGGGAGCCGGGGGGTTCGAGCAGGAGTACGCCGAATTGTCTCAGGCGGTTCGGGATCACGACGAGGCGCTGCTGGAGAAAGCACTGGCGGACATCCGGCGGTCGGCGCTGCAGCTGAAGCCGGAACCGGCGTCGTTCGTGCATCAGTGCGCGGACAGGCTGCGGCTCGTTGAGCTCCAGTACCGGGCGTTCAGCGGCGAGACGCTGTACGCCTGCCTGCAGCAGACGCTCACGCTTGGCGACGCGCTCGGGCTGATGGGGCTGAAGCTGCGGCAGATTATGAACGGCCGACGGCTCGGGGAGCCGCAGACGAGCAAGGAGCCGAAGCTGCAGACGATCGACCAGTACATCGCGCAGCATTTGGCGGAGACGATCACCTCGATCGATATTGCGACGTATTTGTACTTGAACCCGAGCTATTTTTCAAGGTACTTTAAGAAGCTCTCCGGCGAAAATTTCACGGACTACGTCCACCGGTACAAGATGAAGATCGCCGCCGATCTGTTGGAGAAGACGAAGGATTCCATTGAGGTCGTCGCGCTGCGCTGCGGCTATTCGGACCGGACGTACTTCTCCAAGGTGTTCAAAAAATACATCGGCGTCACGCCCGGGGAGTACAAGTCGAGGTCCGGCATGATGTAGCGGGGCGCTTGCGAAACAAACGAGAGGAAGATCAAACGTGACGACTCATGCCGATGACCGAGACTACTGGCTGCAAACGATGCAGCACATCGCGAAGCCGGTGCTCGAAGCGCTGTCGCAGCGCAAGCTGAAAGAGCGGATGCCGGTGGAAGCGAAGCTGGACGACCGGGAGCTGTACACGTATCTGGAAGCATACGGCCGGCTGCTCGCAGGCATCGCGCCGTGGCTGGAGCACGGCCCGAGGACGGGAGCGGAAGGAGAGCTGCGAGGAGAATATGTCCGGTTAGCGCGGCTGGCGATGGATGCGACGACCGATCCGCAGTCGCCGGACCGGATGAATTTCTCCGAGGGCTACCAACCGATTGTGGATGCGGCTTTTCTGGCCCATGCGATTCTGCGGGCACCGACGGCGTTGTGGAGCGGGCTGGACGATCATGTCAAGGCGAACGTGAAGGAAGCGCTGCGCGCGACCCGTTCCCGGAAGCCGTGGTTCAACAACTGGCTGCTGTTCGCGGCTATGATCGAAGCGGCGCTCTGCGTCATCGGCGACGACACGTGGGACCCGATGCGGATCGATTACGCGCTGAAGCAGCATGAGCAGTGGTATCTCGGCGACGGCATGTACGGCGACGGACCTCATTACCATGCGGATTACTACAACAGCTTCGTCATTCAGCCGATGCTGCTCGATCTTCTGGAGGCGGTCGGCGACCGCTATCCCGAATGGGCGAGCCTGCGGGAGCGTGTCCAGCGGAGGGCGTTGCGTTACGCCGCCGTGCAGGAGCGGTCCATTTCGCCAGAAGGAACGTTTCCCGTCGTCGGGCGTTCGCTCGCTTACCGCTTCGGCGCGTTCCAACTGCTGGGCCAGATGGCGCTGCGCGAGCAGTTGCCTGACGATGTCGCTCCGGCCCAAGTGCGCTGCGCGCTTACCGAGGTCATGCGCCGCATGATCGAAGCGCCGGGCACGTTCGATGCGGGCGGCTGGTTGACGATCGGCTTCTGCGGGCATCAGCCGGAGATCGGGGAGCCGTACATCTCCACCGGCAGCTTGTACTTATGCGCCACCGTTTTCCTGCCGCTGGGGCTTTCGGCGGACCGCCCGTTCTGGCAGGGCGAAGCGGCGGACTGGACGTCGCGTAAAGCATGGTCGGGCGGGTATACCCCGGCAGATCACGCGCTGGAATAAACTCGGCTGTCGCCGGGAGCCGCTCCAAGCGTGGCTGCAACAACCTCAAAAAGCCGTATTCCATAAGGAGGGGCTTCCCCTCCTCTTATGGAATACGGCTTTTCGAGTCTACGTGGCTCGCGAATAGGCTTCCTGGGTTTTGCGCTTCCGTGCTTTCACGGCTTTTTTGGTCAACGCGTTCAGTGGTCTTTCGACCCAACGGTACACCGCGAGGCAGAGGAGCAGTCCCGACAGGAAGCAGAGCGTGACCGTCAGCGCTGGACCGATCCGTTCCACCGCATGCGCGGCCCGCGCCAGCTTGAAGGTGACCGACATCATCGGCAGACTGGCGAGCAGAATCGAATAAGAGGCGTTCCCGCACAGCGCGAACGGCTTCAGCCAGCGGTACGCCGGACCTTTCCACGTCGTTACCCCGACCAGCACTAACGCTGATCCGAACGTATGCAGCAGATCCGTATACCGCAGGCCGGATTCCTCAAACCGCAGCACCCAGAGAATCGCGTAGACGGCGGCGCCTCCTGCGATCCACCATAGGCTGCGGCCAAGCTGGCGTTTGCGGACGAGATAGGCGACGAGCATGCCGGCGAAAAACTCCAAGTGCGCCTCGTTAAACAAAAATTGCCCCAGCAATCCCTCTTTCACCTGAATCCACCCGATGGCATGGAGGGCAATGATCGTCAGCCACCCCGAATAGATCGCAGCGACGGTTTTTTCTTTCAAGAGAAATCCCAGGGAGAACATCAGATAAAACCACACGACGTACGTCAGCGACCAAGCGACGCCCAGAATCGGCGCCTGAGCCTGCGGCCACAGCAGCATCGATTTGAAAATGACCGCGGGATCGCGCTCATAGCCGAAACCGAACGATGGCACCAAAAAATATATCGGAACGACGGCGGCCGTGAAGAGCCAGTATAATGGATAAATGCGGTAGAACCGTTTCAGCAGAAACGTTCCGAACAGCTCCGTCCTTCCGAATTGTTCGCGATACAGCGTGAACATTAAATAACCGGTCAAAGCGAAAAAAAACGTATAGGCGCCTGAGCGTCCCATTTCGCTGATCCCGAGATAATTGTATCCAAAATAATGCTGGCCCGTTTGCGAAGCGTGAAACAGCATGACCAGCAGAACGGCAGCGCCGCGGGCTGCTTGAATATAAAAGAAATTGTGTTTCCGCTCCATTCCGCCCAGCCTTTCTTGCATAGGATGCCTGCTTTTTTATAGCATTATGGCAGATAAGTATGAAGAAATCATGACATGAACCTGAATGCGAGCTGAAAATGGTTCGGACAAGAGAGGATTACTTTTTAAGCGGTAAGCAAAATCTTACTGGGCGGGGAAGTTCCTGCCGTGTACTACTGACGGATCGTTACCCGCGTGCCGATGGGGACAAGGCGGGCAAGCGCCAGCACGTCCTCGTTGTACATGCGGATGCACCCATGGGAGACGGCATGGCCGATGGACGACGGGTTATTCGTACCGTGGATGCCGTAATGCGGGCGCGACAGCCCCATCCAGAAGGCGCCGAATGGTCCGCCCGGATGGGGCACCTTGTTAATAATCCTGTACTCGCCCACGGGCGACTGTGTCAGTATTTTGCCGATAGCGATCCGATACGAACGGATTACGCGGTTGCCTTCCAGCAGATGAAGCATCCGCTGTGACAAATCGACGATAATGCGGTATGGCATGGGGAGCAGCTCCTTCGCAGAAGTTTCGCAAGTATGCTACTACCATATGCACGGGAGCCTATCGGGGCGACGAACAGAAAAGCCGGTTATGGATATATAAAAAATTAAAACCAATAAAAAGAATAACAATACAATAAATTAACGTGTATTTAATATGGGTTTGACAAAACTCTCTTATAGTTAGGATAACGGGCTAAGCCCAAGGTGTCATATCCAATTAAAGGAGAGATTATGACGTGAAAAAGTCTTTATCGCTTATGATGATCCTCATGCTGGCGCTTTCCATGCTGCTGGAGCGGGCAATACAGGAAGCGCCGGCGCCGATGCGGGCATCGGTACGAAAAGCAAAGAGCTCACGGTTTATACCGCGCTGGAAGACGATCAGATCAAAAAATATCTGGAGACGTATAAAGCGAAGTACCCTGACGTGAAGCTGAACATCGTTCGCGATTCGACGGGCATCATTACGGCGAAGCTGATTGCCGAGAAGGATAACCCGCAAGCCGACGTCGTGTGGGGGCTTGCCGCAACGAGCTTGCTCGTGCTGGATCAGAACGGGATGCTCGAAGGGTATTCGCCGCAGGGCGTCGACCGGATACAACCGGACTTCAAGGATAAGAACAGTCCGACACGCTGGGTCGGCATCGACGCTTGGGAAACGGCGTTTATCGTGAACAAGAAAGAGATGGAGAAGCGCGGCCTGCCGGTTCCGCAAAGCTATGCCGATTTGATTAAGCCGGAGTACAAGGGCCTGATTACGATGCCGAATCCCGCCTCCTCCGGAACCGGCTTCCTGACCGTGTCGGGACTCGTGCAGCTGGAAGGCAAGGACAAAGCGTGGGCGTACATGGACAAGCTTCACGACAATATCGCGATGTATGTGCATTCCGGCTCCAAACCGGCGAAGATGGCCGGAACGGGCGAGGTTCCGATCGGGATCTCCTTCGGTTACCGCGGGATTCAAGAGAAGAAAACCGGCGCTCCGGTTGAGGTCGTGTTTCCGAAGGAAGGCTCCGGCTAGGATGTGGAAGCCAATGCGCTGCTGAAGAAGACGGTCAAGCAGGCGGCCAAAGATTTCCTCGATTGGGCCATCGGCGACGACGCCATGAAGGAATACGGCAAAAACTTTGCGATTTTGGCGGTGAAGAGCGACAGCAGCCAAATTCCGGAAGGCTATGAACAGGACCCGATCAAGCAATTGATCAAGAACGACCTGAACGAAGCGGCCAAAAACCGGGAAAGCGTCTTGAACGAGTGGAGCAAACGCTACGACAACAAGAGCGAAGCCAAAAAGTAGCACACAGTCGAACAAATCGCAACTAAATGAAAGCGCGGAGCCGCAGGTTCTGCGCTTTTTTATGCCAACCTCCAGATAAAACAACGTAACTGCAACTAAACAAAACAAATAACATAATCTTAACTTGCGTTTGATACTCCGTTAACAAAACCGGCCTATACTTAAATGGAAAGCAAGC
The DNA here is from genome assembly GCF_900100345.1 of Paenibacillus tianmuensis. GTDB lineage: Bacteria > Bacillota > Bacilli > Paenibacillales > NBRC-103111 > Paenibacillus_G > Paenibacillus_G tianmuensis. The sequence continues at coordinate 102,533 of NZ_FMTT01000011.1, forward strand.
AAGCCGGTCCCTTGCGGGGCGGCCTGAAGGAGGCTCTTATGCAACCGTATTTATCGATCGCCGTCCGGCCGGAGCATATCGAGGTCAGAGCGGGCAATGCGGGTGAAGGCATCCCGGCCGTCGTCCGTAACGTCGAATTCCGCGGTCCGTTTTACAGGCTGAGTCTCCAAATGCTGCACTCTGGCGCAGGCGGGCTTGTATCGGTGGACGTTCCCGCCCAAGCCTCCGGCGAGCTACCGTTAGCCAAAGACGCCCGCGTCCTGCTGAATGTGCTTGCGGAGAAGCTGCTGTCGTTCCAAGCAGAGGCCTTGGCCAACTGAATCCAAGTGAAGGAGATTTCATCATGTGGACTGCACGAACCCGGGCGCTCAGCCCGAAAGCGGGGGGCGCGGAGCTTTGGCAGATGTCGCTTGTCGTCATCGTCGTCCTGCTGCTGCTCACGTCCGTTTTGTTTCCTCTGGGCGTCTTGTTCGCCAAGGCGTTCATGGACCGCGAGGGAGCTTTCGTCGGGCTGGCTAGCTTTGTGCGTTACTTCTCGACGCCGGCGCTGTCCCAGTCGCTAACGAATACGATCTACGTCTCGGTCGTGGCGACGGGCATCGCCGTCACGCTGGCGTTCTTCTATGCGTACGGGGTCATCCGGACGGCGATCCGGGGCAAGGCGTTTTTCAAAACGATCGCGCTTGTGCCGTTGTTCGCGCCTACGATGATGCACGGCATCGCGCTGACGTATTTGTTCGGCAACCAAGGGCTTGTCACGAACGGACTGTTCGGACTGGCACCCGGGTTTAAAATCGAGCTGTACGGCCCGGTCGGCATCATTATGGCGGAGGTCATCTACTTGTTCCCGCAGGCGTTCCTCATCCTGGCGGCGTCGCTGGCCGTGACCGATTACCGGCTGTACGAAGCGGCGGAGACGCTCGGCGCGGGAAGGCTCAAGCGGTTACTCACGGTGACGCTGCCGTCGGTCAAGTTCGGGCTGATCAGCGCCATCTTCGTCTGCTTCACGGCATGCTTCACCGATTTCGGAGCGCCACAGGTCATCGGCGGGAAGTTCAACGTGCTCGCGACGGATATTTACAAGCAGGTGATCGGTCAGCAAAACATGTCCATGGGCGCGGCTGTCGGCATTCTGCTGACGATCCCGGCAGTGATCGCGTTCGTGGTGGACCGGCTCGTGCAGCGCAAGCAAAATGCGCTGATTACGTCCAAATCGACGCCGTACCGCATTGTGAGCGGCCGCCTGCGTGACATGCTGTTCATGCTGTTCTGCGCCCTGATGTCCATCGGAATCCTCATTCCGGTGCTGACGATCGTTTATGCTTCCTTGGTGAACGTATGGCCATACAACCTGACGCTGTCGCTCAAGCATTTTGATTTTTCCGCGATGGCGGCAGCCGGATTCGAGCCGTTCTGGAACAGCTTGGTTCTCTCGCTGCTGACGGCAATTTTGGGCACGCTGTTCGCGTTCGTCACGGCGTATTTGATCGAAAAAACACGGATGCTGCGAAGCGTCCGGCAGCTCGGCTATTTCTTGGCCATCCTACCGCTGTCGCTGCCCGGCATGGTCATCGGGCTGGCGTACATTTCTTCTTCAACGCGCCGGATAACCCGCTGCATCCGATGTACGGCACGATAGCCATTCTGGTGTTGGCAAATGTCGTTCACTTTTTCGCGGTACCCTTCATCACGGCAACGACAACGCTGAAGAAGCAGGACAAGGAGTTCGAGCTGGTGGCGGAGTCGATGCGGGTGCCGTTCTACCGGACCTTCCTCAAGGTGACGGTGCCGCTGTCGATGCCGGCGATTATCGAGATGGCGATGTATTTCTTCGCCAACTCCATGGTAACGGTGTCGGCGCTCGTCTTCCTGACTTCGCCGGACTTCAGGCTGGCGGCGGTATCCATCGTCCATATGGACGATGCGGGCGATACGGCGGCCGCGGCGGCTATGTCGGTACTGATCCTGGGAACGAATATAGCCGTCCGGCTGCTCTACGAGCTCATTTTGAGGGGCGTGAAGCGGCGGACGGAAGCTTGGCAAATGCACAAATGATACGGGAGGAATCAAAATATGACGGTACAAGGAGTCATTTTGGATTGGGCGGGAACCGCTGTCGACTACGGCTGTTTTGCGCCGGTGTCGGTATTCGTGGAAGTGTTCACGAAGCGGGGAATTGCGCTGACGGCCGAGGAAGCGCGCGGGCCGATGGGGATGCTGAAGCGGGACCATCTCCGCGAGCTTTGCCGCTTGGACAGCGTGGCGGAGCAGTGGAAGGCGGCCTTCGGCCGGACGCCGGAGGAAGCCGATGTCGATTCGCTGTACGCGGATTTCGAGCTGATGCTGTTTGGCATCCTGAAGCAGTATGCGACCCCGATTCCGGGAGCGATTGAACTGGTGGCGCGGCTGCGGTCGCAGGGGATCAAGGTCGGCTCGACCACGGGATATACGACGGAGATGATGGAGGTCGTCGCTGCCGAGGCCAAGAAGCAGGGCTATGCACCGGATGGGCTGGTAACGCCGGACGAAATGTCTGCGGGCCGGCCGTATCCGTGGATGATCTACGAGAACGCAATCCGGCTCGGAATTTACCCGATGAAGTATATTGTCAAAGTCGGAGATACGATCAGCGACATTCGGGAAGGGCTGAACGCCGGAACATGGACGGTCGGCATTCTGAAGGGCAGCAGCGAGCTCGGCATGAGCGAAGCGGAAGTGAACGCATGTGATCCCGCCGTTCTGCGACGGAAGCTTGAAGAAATCGGGCGGCGCTACCGGTCGGAGGGCGCACACTACGTCATCGACTCCATCGGGGCGTTGGACCCGGTCATTGCAGATATCAACCGGCGCTTGGCTGCAGGGGAATCCCCATGCTCCACGGCGGCCGCAACGAAAGGATGAACTCTTATGACAGAAGCGATGACCATTCCAGCAATGCCAGATAATCCATACTTGCTGCTGACGCCGGGCCCTTTATCCACGACGAAGCGGGTGAAGGCGGCGATGCTGAAGGACTGGTGCACGTGGGATCGCGAATACAACGACTTGGTACAGGACATTCGCGGCAGGTTGGTCCGGCTGGCGACGACGGAGACGGACCGGTATACGGCCGTGCTGTTGCAGGGAAGCGGCACGTTCGTCGTGGAATCGGTGATCGGCTCGACGATCCCTGCGGACGGTAAGCTGGCGGTCCTCATTAATGGAGCTTACGGCGAGCGGATCGCGCAAATGGCGGAGCGGCTGCACATTTCGACCGTCCGGATCGCGCTCGGCGAGACGACGCCTGCGGAAGCAGCCGCCTTGGAAGTCGTCTTGGCTGCGAAGCCGGACATTACGCATGTGGCCGTCGTTCATACGGAGACGACGACCGGAATGCGCAATCCGCTGGAGGACATCGCCCGGACGGCGAAGAAGCACGGCAAGACGCTGATCGCCGATGCGATGAGCAGCTTCGGCGGCATCGCCATCGACGTGGCGGCGCTCGGCATCGATTTTTTGATCAGCAGCAGCAACAAATGCATTCAAGGCGTTCCCGGCTTCGGCTTCGTCATCGCGAAGACGGAGGAGCTGGCTGCCTGCGCCGGCCGCGCCCGGTCGCTCTCGCTCGATCTGTACGATCAATGGGAGACGATGGAGCGGCAGCAGGGCAAGTGGCGGTTCACCTCGCCGACCCATGTCGTGCACGCGTTCCACGAAGCGCTGCTGGAGCTGGAGGACGAGGGAGGCATCGAGAAGCGGCAGCAGCGGTATGAGAACAACCAGCGACTGCTGGTGCGGGGGATGGAGGAGCTGGGGTTTCAAGCGCTGCTTCCGGCCTCGTGCCAATCGCCGATCATTACTTCGTTTGTGTACCCAGCGCATCCGCCGTTTTCGTTTGCGGAATTTTACGCGCGGATGAAGCTCGAAGGCTTTGTGCTGTATCCGGGCAAAATCTCGTCCGCGGACACGTTCCGCATCGGCAATATCGGGGATGTGCATGCGGATGATATCGGGCGGCTGCTGGAGGCGATCGGGCGCAACCGGTTCTGGTTGTAAAGCGACGGACAGGAAAATCGTGTAAGCTGCGGCGTTTGGGTGCTATAATGCAAGTATCATACGCAGGGCTGGAGGTTGCGCCGAATGTCTTTGGTGGGGGAAGAACGCAAGGATTTTATTTTGAACACGCTCAACCTGGAAGGAAAAGTAAAAACGTTTGAGCTGGTAGAGAAGCTGAAGGTGTCGTCGGAGACGGTCCGCCGGTATTTGGAGGAACTGGAGGCGGAGAACAAGCTGAAGCGGGTTTACGGCGGCGCGGTCAAAATCAATCTGGCGCGGGAAGAGCCGCCGCACCTGAAGCGGGAAGTGCTGTACGCCGAGGAGAAGAAGCGGATCGGGCGGGCGGCCGCGTTTCTGGTCGAGGACAACGACGTGATCTTCATCGACGACGGCACGACGACCCAGCAGATGATTCATTTTTTGCTCAATAAGAAAAATATTACGGTGCTGGCCTTCTCCGCTGCGGCGCTCTACCTGCTTATCGATTACAAGAATAAAGAGCTGTTCTCCGGCGACGTTTATTTTATCGGGGGCAAGGTCAATGCCGCGCAGGCGCGGGTGTCCGGCTCGATGGCTGAGCGGATGGTCGAGCAGTTTTATGCGGACAAGGCGTTTATCTCGATCGACGGCATGATGGTGAACCGCGGAATTACCAGCTTCGACGCCGAGCGGGGGCAGCTCGCGCGCAAGCTGATCGAGCAATCCAAGCAATCGATCGTCATGACCGACCGCTCGAAGATCGGCGAGGGGCAGTTCTACAAGCTGGCCGATCTCAAGGAAATCGATATCATTATCAGCGATGTGAACAAGCCGAAGGAATGGGAGGCCGACCTTCAAGCTTCGGATGTTACGTGGATACATGCCCTGTAAGGAGTAAATGCCTTGCCTTGCGGGGATTGTACGGCAGTCACTGCCCAAACGAAAACCGTCTCCCTGAGGGCCAAAAGCCAAGGGGGTCATCCGGAAGCCTATGCTTCCGGATTTCGTCATTTTGCCGGGTCGGCGACATGAGCACCTTTTTTCCGCGTTGAACAGATATTAGAGAGAATGGGATGACGCAAATGGATCGGAATTTATTTGAGGCGATGCACTCAAGGACCAACGAACTTAAAAAGATAGCGGAAGCGAATAAGGAACCAACGTTTCTGGATAAATTTTTAACCAATAGATACGTTAAGGCGGCGCTCAAAACCGTACTTTTTATTATTGCAGCCGTCTTTTGCGTTCTGCTGGTTCTCTACTTGATGGTGGGCGGGATGGTTTTTTTGATGCTGAATGCCATCTTCAATCAATTCACGTCCGATGAAAAAAGAGTGCAGGAGGAACTGGCCATTCATTTGAAAAGCAAATATCAGGAAGAATTCAGAATTGAAAAGGTCGAGTATAACGGCACGCTTGACAAGTATAGTGCTGAAGTACATTCTGTTGCAAAACCCGATTACAAGATCAGAGTGGATGTTTCGGAGAAAAACAAGCAGTTCGTGTTTAAAGATGACTATGTGCAAGCTTTTTGGAACGCCGAACTGAAGGAGACGGTTTATCCAAAACTGCAAGAGCTGCTCCCGGAGGAAAAATACCGCATAAACAACGTGTCGGACTACCATTCCCTATACGGAGAATTTGTGGATGAGAACGCCATTATTTTTGGGCCCAAGTATATTTCTTTTCAAGAAGCGATTGACCGGCAGCTTTTTTATCTGGACGTCCGATATGAAAGATTGGAAGATGGAACGGCTGTTGAGGACGAGTTGAAAAATGTGCATAAAGTGGTTGATCTGGCGAAGAGTTTTCGTATTAACAGGATGTGGATTGAACAAAGGTCTAAACAAGATAGGAGGGAACTACGCTGTCGAATCAACGACGTGAATAGCATCAACAGCATGGCCGAACTGGAAAAGGTTTGTGAATAAACGGTCACAGCCGTTTCCCCCAAGGGGGAGGGAGCATGGCCTCTGGCCGTTCCGCGGGGAATTCATCCGCTTCCCCGCCCGTCGCCGTCCAGACCTCGTTGCTCCTCTTTGGCCGCAGCCACTCTTGTAAAATGCGCCTCGATTTTTTTGCTGAGAAACAGCGAACCCCCGATAAACACCACCACATAGAGCAGTTGTAGCGGCTCACGGACGAATCGTTCCAGATCGTACCCGATGTACGAGACGGAGAAGATCATGATCGCTTTGCCGGCGGCTACGGCGATCAGAAACGTATGCAAGCGCATGCGCGCGACGGCAGCCGCCATATTGACAAGCACGAACGGACCGACCGGAAACACGCTCAGCAGAAACACATAGCTGAACCCGTTGTGGCGGACCCACCGCATGCTTTTTTCGACTTTGGGCTTGCGCTTCCACCGCTCGAAGTATGGATGGTCGGCCGCTTTGCGAATGATGAGGAAGGTCGTCAGGCAGCCGGCGATCATGCCGATCCATGAATATAGAAAGCCGAGCCATAAGCCGTATACCGCCGCATTGACTCCGACGATAACTAGCGTAGGCAGCGGAGGAACGAACGACTTGGCGAACGTGAGCAGGATGCCGGGCAGCGGCCCCAGGGAGCGGTATTGCTCCAACCAATACTTGATGTTGTCCTCTGTCAAATGCTGGATGATTGAAAAATCCATGCTGATGCGATCACCCGAGTCCGGTTAGATTTTGTGCCAAGCGTAGCCGCTCAGTCATCGTTCTTGTTCATAAAGATCGTAGCGCAGTCTCGGATAGAAGGGAAGGCAGGCCACAATAACGACACAGATGGCGGTCATGCTCCAACCCATTTTCTGCCGGGTAGCGTTTACGGAAAGCGGTCCGTCACGTTTCCAGTAAAACCTTGCCCGTTTCGGTCAAGTCGTATCCGCCGATAGAGCGCAGCTCGCCGAGAAAGGCGTCCGATTGCAGGATGCGCCGGACCGCTTCGATCCATTCGCGGTTATCCGGCTTCTTCAGCATCACGAGATCGTAACGTTCCCGGATCAGCGGGATAAAGTCGACGCCTCCGACGATACTCGCCGCTTTCTCGATCCCGATCCCGACATCGGCCTCGCCCGCAGCGACTTTACCGGCTACGCCCATATGGCTGGATTCCTCCGCCTCATAGCTGGCAATGCTGCCCGGAGCGATGCCGTGCAGCCGAAGCTGCTCGTCCAGCAGCACGCGCGCGCCGGAGCCTTTCTCCCGATTGGCGATACGCAGGCCGGGCTGTGCAAGATCGCCCCAGCTCCGCAATCCTTTCGGATTGCCCCGCGGCACATAAAGCCCAGCATTCCGGGTAAGCAGATGCACGACGATATATGAAAAGCCGACCAGCAGCTTGCGGATATACGGAATATTGTATTCCCCGGTATCGCCATCCAGCAGATGCGTGCTCACGATATCCGATTCGCCGCGGTACATCGAGATCAGGCTGTCTAAGCTGCCGACGTACGAGCGGAGTGGGCGGACGCCGGGCGCTTGCTTCTCCAGATGCTTGGCCAACATGTCGAGGCTGATATCCTGCCCTGTGATGACGAGCGGACGGCTGCCCGGAGAAAAAACGGCCTCCGGCCTTGAGGAACCGGACGACGCCGGAGCGGCTGCGGGCGGCATGCGGCCTTCGCGGCTCCTGGCTTTATAGGCTTCCAGATCCGCGGCGTCGATACGCATTTGCTTGCCGACGCGATAGGCGGGAAGATCGCCCTTTTTGATCAGGTCGTACACCGTCAGCTTGGATATTTTCAAAAGCTTCGCGATTTCTTCAGTTGTATAGGAAACGTCGTTGGTCATGACGCTGAAACCTCCCGTCTTGCATTCGTCTTCGCAGGCAGCGCCGGTCTTGCTCCCGGCTTGGACACGAAGTCGTCACGTCTATCATACGATGGAAGCGGTAGCGATTCAAACCGCTGTTTACAGGGTTCCTTTTCTTCGCTTATAATGAGTTTCGAGCTAATTATATCTAGTTATATCTAAACATAATTAAATAGATAGGAGAGGGTATTATGCGCAAAATCATCGCTTCTTGTTTATTCCTGCTGCTTGCTTTATCTTTAGCCATCGGGCTTACAGGCTGTGGCGGAGCCAAGCCGACTCCGGCGGACGCGCCGAAAGCCGGGCAAGAGAAGAGTCAGGCCGGCCAAGCCGCCCCTGCTGAGAAGGTGGAGCTGACCGTATCCGCCGCGGCGAGCTTGACCGACGCGCTCAAGGAAATCCAGACCGCTTATGAAAGCAAGAACGCCAACATCAAGCTGAACTTCAACTTCGGGGCCTCCGGCGCACTGCAGCAGCAGATCGAGCAGGGTGCTCCTGCCGACGTGTTCCTGTCCGCCGCCGCCAAAAATATGAAAGCACTGGTGGACAAGCAGCTTGTCGATGCGGCGCAGCAGAAAGATCTGCTCGTCAACGAGCTCGTCGTTGTCGTACCGGAAGGCGGCAAAGCGCAGGTCGGCACGGTGGGCGATTTGGCGAAGCCGGAAGTGAAGCACGTGGCCATCGGGGAGCCGGAATCCGTACCGGCGGGCGGTTATGCCAAGGAAGCGCTGACGAACGCGAAGCAGTGGGATGCTTTACAGCCGAGGCTCGTCATGGCGAAAGACGTGCGGCAGGTGCTGACGTACGTCGAGTCGGGCAACGCGGAAGCGGGCTTCGTCTACAAGACGGATGCGCTTACGTCCAAGAAGGTGAAGATCGCCTTCAACGTCGATCCGAAAACCTACAAGCCGGTCGAATATCCGGCAGGTATCGTCAAAGCGACGAAGCATGCCAAAGAAGCCGAAGCCTTCTACACGTATCTGCAGAGTAAAGAGGCGACGGACGTGTTCACGAAGTATGGCTTCACCGTTCCTGCCGGGAAGTAGCCGGTATGCCTGGCACTGATTGGAACGCTTTTCTGTCGCCGGTCCTGCTATCGGTCAAAGTATCGCTGTTTGCTAGCGCGCTGGTGTTCCTCCTCGGGATCGCTGCGGCATGGGGCTTGTCCCGCCGTGCGTTTCCGGGCAAAACGCTGCTGGAAACCGCGCTGATGCTGCCGCTGGTGCTTCCTCCGACCGTGATCGGCTTCATCCTGCTGGTGCTTCTCGGCAAGAAGAGCTGGTTCGGCCGCTGGATCGAAGAATGGTTTGCGGCCCCGCTCATCTTCACGTGGTGGGCTGCCGTCATCGCCTCGGTCGTGGTCGCCTTTCCGCTCGTGTACCAAACGATGAAGGTCGGGTTCGCTTCGGTCGACCGCAACCTGGAGGACGCCGCGCGCTCCACGGGCGCAGGCGAGTGGCAGGTGCTCCGCTATATTACGCTGCCGCTGGCCTGGCGCTCCCTCGCTACGGCTTACATTCTGGGCTTCGCCCGGGCACTCGGCGAATTCGGGGCGACGCTGATGATCGCTGGCAACATCCCGGGCAAGACGCAGACCGTTCCGACCGCCATCTACATGGCGGTGGAATCCGGCCGCATGACGCTCGCCTGGTGGTGGACCGGCTCGATCATCGTCATTTCGTTTATGATGATGCTGATTGTGAATAAAAAAAAGTAAGACCACGGAATCGATCCGTGATCTTCTTGTCGTATGCTTGCGTTACACGCCCATCGGGGCACGGGTGCCGCCGGCGGTTTTGTTAGGATCGTGACCGTCCCCGCCTTTGTTCATCTTACGGAACGCTTTGCGGAGGTAAGGAAGTACGTAGTAGTCGCCGCCGAATTTGCCGGCGTTGGCTCCTGCGGCCAAGACGATGAAGCCAAGGAGCACCAGCCAAGGGTTCGTGCTTACGGTTCCGGCGAACAGGAACATGAAGTTCATCATTAATCCGAAGAAGGCGGCCGCCGTCGTCAGCGTCCCGAGAATTAGGCCGAGGCCGACGAGAAACTCACCGAGCGGGATCAGGAAGTTGATCAGCTTCGCGTTAGGTAAAGCGAAGTTTTGCAGGAATGCCGTGAAGGTCGGGTAAATCAATTCGTTTGTGGCTTTGTCCATTGCCGGTTTGGCAATAGCGCCCTTCAGGAAGCCGGCGGCGTCGAACCCGCCGGTTAGTTTGTGGAACCCGGCCGTAAGCCACGTCCATCCGACGTATACGCGTAATATGAGCAGCAAGCCGGCAGCATACACGTTTTCTCTTAACCATTTCATAATCATCGTAATCGCTCCTTTTGTTCAATTGTGTCTAAATTTTGACACATTCATTTTTTTCATTATTGCACATCGCTAAAGAGATGAAGAGGGATAAATTACCACTATTTAGGGATAATATCCATTTAAACTTACAGGAATAGAAGGACCTTCGAAATCATTCGACTTTTTTTCAAGATTCGTGAAAATATTCACAAACATCCGCAAGAAAAATTGTTCGCCTGCTTTCCAACAAGGTAAGACTATTTTTTAATACAAGATCGGCTGCTATAGCAGTGTCGTCGGCTGGATCGGGAACGAAGCACCGTGTTCATATCGCATGTTCCTTTCCTTTGATTGATGTCGGGATTTGCTTCCTCCCTACGCCTTTACTATAGCATGTCCGAGAGAAAAGTGATGTGAAAAAAATCACACAGTCAGTCGGAAAATGGTTGATCCTGTCGTTTCGGCGTTGTTATTGTCGAGGATTCGGCATGTGCTCCCGGAATTCCTTCGCATTTAAAGTGTTGTACCCTGCCAAAGGAATGGGTTCGTCGCCTTAAAATGATCCCCCTCACTCGTCCATACCGGTCATTCGTCTTCTGCATACATTGATATTGCGAATATCCGACTTGGGGAGTATGCCGGCTATTCAATTTTGTCGAAGGAGTGATCATTGTGGGTGGTTTTGGCGGTTTCACATCGACAGGCGTCATCCTGGTTCTGTTCATTCTGCTCGTGATTGTCAGTTGCAGCGTCTTGTTCTTCTGAGTTTCACGCGTGAAAATAACAGCAAGCCGGGCACCAGTGAGGGCCCGGCTCTTTCCAATTGAAGCGCGCAGTCCATTCCACCTGCAATGTAAATGCAGCCTCCCTTGCATTAATTTGGAACGTATTTCAAGTTTTATGCATCGTCCGGCCCGGCCGAAGGGGCTATGAACATTGAGAAAAGTGGCAACCCATTGACAACGATAATGATAACCATTATCATTTGTATTACGCATGTTATTGAGAATCATTATCATACAATAAAAGGAGGAGCCGTCCGTGGGTTTGCTGTATGAGCTGATCAGGCATAGAAACCTTAGCCGGGCAGACAGCATTGCGGACCGTTCGATTCCCGTCAGACTACAGTCGCAGCCGGAAGAGCGCCAGTACGGTTCATACATACAGAGGATATCGGTTCAAATGTTGGAAGAGGGAAAGGCTCAGGGGAGTTTCGAAAGAGCGCCCGAGCGCCAGTAACCGAAATGGGAAGGGAGAGCGGTAATGGGGCAGGCAAGGAATGAAGCTCTGGCGGAGCAAGGTCTCAGCGAGCTGGAGGCGCAGTTTTTTTTCATACGGGAGCTTCCCGACGAGGGGGAATTATCGGTCAAGCTGTCGCAGCTGTTCGAATGTCGGCATGTGGACATGCTTCTGACGAATTACGGCAAGCATATCCGCGCGTTGGATGAGCAAGCGCCGGCCACTTATTTTAGCAGCTGGCTCGGAACATTGTGCGCGGCGCAGCAGTATATGATCAGCCGGCATGATGCGGCGTTCGATCTTTCGCCGGGCAATCTGACAGTCAATTTGTATCTGAAGGAAGGCCGCCCGATGTTCGGGTTCCGGCTGTATAACGCCAGAACGTTGTCGGTGCCTGAGGGGGATCGAGCCGAGTGGAGGCGTCAAGTGCTCTCCGCTTTGTACGGAGAGACGCTTCGGCCGCTGCTCGCATCGCTGGCGCAAGCGGCAGGGCTCGATGCAGGGCAATTGTGGGGGCAGATTGCGACCCGGATGTACTATGCGCGGGATATGGCTGTTGCCCAAGCGGACAGCGAAGAGCTTCGGGCTAAGCTGACGGAGGACTTTCAGGCGCTGCTGTCGGACTTGCCGCCGGACGTATTCGGCCGGCCGCGGCATCCGCTCGATGTGAAGTTCCGCTACGTCGACGACCCGCGCAAGCCCGGAGAGCGGCTGCGGATGAAAGTCAGCTGCTGTCTCGCTTACAAGACGGATACGGATCACGGATATTGCTATACCTGTCCGCGGATGAGCAGTGCCGAGCGCGAGGAACGGAAGCTCAAGCTGCTCGCGGTCGCGAAATAACGAGAATCGAAGGCATACACGATAAAAATACATGCACGGAAGGCTCTCTCTGGAGATAGCCCGTTAACGAAAAGGAGGCTCGAAACATGCCGTCGATTTTGGTCGTTGGAGCGGATCATTTGGGCAATATGCCCGATCATCTGGCGAATATCGGTTTTGACGAAGTGGTGCATATGTCCGGACGCAAATGCCAAATGGTGAAGAAGGGGATTCCGGAAAAGGTGGACGCGGTGCTCGTGCTGACGGATTACGTCAATCACAATCTGACCAAAGCCATCAAGCAGCAAGCGAAGGAACAGGAAGTGCCGATTTATTATGCGAAGCGTTCGTGGTGCTCGGTGCAAAAGGCGCTCTGCTCCTGCGCGGACGGCTGCGAATGGTTGAAAAAGGGCGGAGCCGCCCATTAAATGAGGAAAGCCCGCCGGAGTATGCCGGCGGGCTTTTTCGGTATGAGAAGCCGTGCGGCGTCAGGCTTCGTAGGTTAAACGGCGGAGCATCTGCTCCACCTTGCGCAAGTGGGAGGCGACGCGTTCCCGGGCAAGGGCTGCGTTCTGAAGCAGGACCGCGTCGACGATGGCCCGGTGCTCTTCGGAGAGCCGGGCCGTCTGGCTCTGCTCTGCGAACAGCCACAACCGGCGGCTTTCCCGCATCGCCGGCCCCATGGTCAGGAAGAGCGTTTCCAGCGTGCGTACGAGCAGTTCGTTGCCGGACGCTCCGGCCAGCTTCAGGTGAAACCGGATATCGCATTGCTCCAGCTTGTCCTCGTCGGTCAGGGAAGCCATCTCGGCGAGGATTCCGTCCAGTTCGTTCAGATGGTCGTTGCTGCGGCGCGCCGCGGCGAGTGCCGCGCCTTCGGTTTCCAGAATGAAGCGCAGCTCAAGCCATTGCCGGAGCTGCTCCACGTTCCCGATCTCGGGCGCTTCGATCTGAAACGCACCGCTATTGCGGAGCACGAACGTTCCGCCGCCGTGGCGGACGTCCACCCAGCCGTGCGCTTTGAGCGACATGAGCGCTTCCCGGATCGTGGAGCGGCCGACGCCGAACTTCACGGCAAGCTGCTCGACCGAGTCGATCCGGGAACCGACCGGCCAGACGCCCTGCTCGATTTGCTCGCGAAGGGCGTCGGCGACGATTTCATAGCCTTTGCGGATCATGAATGCTCTTCCTTTCTCATGCGGACAAAATCAATGAAGCGGGTACCCTGATATGTCAGCTCGCCGAAGTCCCCTTCGACCAGCAGCCCGTATTGGGGGCCTTTTAAAGGAAACTCAACGCGCCCGCCGTCCTCGAATTCGAAGGTCGCGAAATATTTCGTAAACGCCCTCGAATCTCCGGACCCGCCCGACACCTGCGTGCGTTTGGCGACGACCCGGCCGGGGACGGTAAGACGCTCGGACGCATTGTTGGCGGACCAGACGGAGACGGAAGAGAAAATCCCGTACAAGACGGCACCTACAATCAGAACCAGAATAAGCACAAAGAAGAAGATGAAAAAGGGCGGAGGCCCGTCCAAAGGCCTCCATGAAGATGGAAAAAAATCCATGGCAATCCCTCCAGTGGAGATGTACACTGAAATAATACGGCCGCTATGCATGACACGGCAGCGTGCAAGATTTCCCTTATTGTACCATGTTTGCCCGGGCGAATCATGTCGGCTTGCGGGACGTCTTTAGCATTGACGGAGGAAGCCGGATCCTTTTATAATAAAGTCATCAGATGACCTGACTAATTAAGGGGCATACGGGAGGGATTGCTTTGCTGGCTGCAACGGTTTGTCAAGAATTAAGAAGCATTGTCGGGGACGCCTGGTTCCGCGACGATACCGAAACACTCGTTTCGTACAGCTACGATGCTACGCCGCTGTATCAATCGATGCCGGACGGTGTTATTTTCCCCGCTTCGACAGAAGAAGTGTCGGCGGTGATGCGCGTCTGCGCCCGGCACCGGATTCCGGTGGTCACCCGCGGGGCTGGCAGCAATTTGTGCGCGGGCGTCGTGCCGCTGCACGGTGGGCTGATCATGGTCATGACGCGGATGAACCGGCTTGTGGAGATCGATCAGGACAACTTGACGGCGACATTCCAGACGGGTCTGAATACGAAGCGCTTTCATACGGCCGTCGAGGAGACAGGACTGTTTTATCCGCCGGACCCGAGCAGCATGATCATCTGCACGATGGGCGGCAACATCGCCCTTGGCGCAGGTGGGCTGCGCGGGCTCAAGTACGGCACGACCAAGGATTACGTCATCGGGCTTGAAGCGGTGCTGGCGAGCGGTGAAGTGCTGCGGACGGGAGGCAAGCTCGTGAAGGATGTCGCGGGCTACGACTTGACGAGGTTGCTCGTAGGGTCCGGGGGCACGCTGGCAATTTTGACGGAAGCGACAGTCAAGCTTGTGCCGAAGCCGGCGTACCGTCGAGCGATGATTGCGGTTTTCGCCGATTTGCCTGCGGCGGCGCGGACGGTGTCGCAGATTATTGCGAACCGGATTACGCCCTGTACGCTTGAGTTTATGGACCAGGCGACGATCGAGGTGGTGGAGGCGTTTTCCAAAATCGGCCTTCCGGTCGATGCGCAGGCGATCTTGGCGATCGAGCAGGACGGCGACGAGGCGCAGGTGGAGAAGGACCTGCAACTGATCGAGACGATCTGCAGACGCGAAGGGGCGATCCAGGTGAAGGTAGCCGCGACGCCGGAGGAAGGGGCCAAAGTGATGGAAGCCCGGCGCAGCGCGCTGGCGGCGCTCTCACGGTTGCGGCCGACGACCATTCTTGAAGACGCGACGGTGCCGCGCTCGAAGATTGCCGATATGGTGCTGGAGGTGCAGCGCATTGCGGCAAAGCACAACGTGCGGATCTGTACGTTCGGCCATGCGGGAGACGGCAACTTGCATCCGACGGCGATGACCGATGCGCGGGATACGGAAGAGATTCATCGGGTGGAGCTGGCGTTCGAGGAAATTTTCGACGCGGCAATCCGGCTCGGAGGCACGATCACCGGGGAGCACGGCGTCGGGCATGTCAAAGCGCCGTATCTCGAATGGAAGGTCGGCGCGTCCGGCATCAGCCTGATGAAGCGGCTGAAGCATGCGTTCGACCCGGACGACTTGCTCAACCCCGGCAAGCTGTTCGCGGAGACACGCAAACGCATTGTGTTTAAGTCGGAGCCGGGAACTGAAGCGAGCGGAGGCGCGGGACAGGAACAAGCCGGCGCCGGGGAAACGGGCTCGCCCAACGCCCCGCTTGTGGACGGCCGCGGGCCGTCAGCGAAAGGCGGTGCGTGACGCATGAGCACGGAGATCAAACAATTGACCGAGAAGCTGCAGCTTACGCTCGATCCCGATCAGCTTACCAACTGTATGCGCTGCGGCTTTTGCCAGACGGCTTGTCCGACGTTTCAGGAGACGGGGCTGGAGGCGGCGTCGCCGCGGGGCCGGATCGCATTGATGAAGGCCGTCTATGACGGCAAAATGGAGCCGGACGCGGCGTTCCGCTCGCAGATGGACCTGTGCCTCGGCTGCCGTGCTTGCGAACCGGCCTGCCCGTCGGATGTCAAGTACGGTCAGCTCATCGAACAGGCCCGCGAGTCGATCGCGGCGGTAACCCCCGAGCGGTGGCCGGTACGGACGGTGAAACGGCTGTTCATGGAGCGGCTGTTTCCGCATCACGGCCGGATGCGGCTACTCGGCTCGTCGCTGAAGCTGTACCAGACGAGCGGGTTGCAGAAGCTAGCGCGCGGGCTCGGCGTCATGAAGCTGTTCCCGACTCATATGCGCGAGATGGAAGCGGTGCTGCCGCAAGCGGCCGGCGACGGCGTCATCCGCCGTTGGGAGAAGCTCGGCCTGCCCGCCCGTTGGGAACAGGGTGAAGGCGGACAATCGCTGCTCGTGATCCCGGCCGAAGGCGAACGTCTCGGGCGGGTCGGGATGTTCCGCGGCTGCATCATGGATGTGCTGTTCACGGAGACGAACGTAAACACGATCAAGCTGCTGCGTTTGGCGGGCTACGAGGTCGTTGTCCCGGCCTCGCAGACATGCTGCGGCGCGCTGCACAACCATGCCGGCGAACGGGAGAGCGCCCGCCGTCTGGCCCGGACCAACATCGCCGCCTTCGGCGCGGCCCGCGTCGATGCCGTCGTCAGCAACGCCGGCGGCTGCGGCGCCACCTTGAAGGAGGTGGATCACCTTCTTCACGGCGATCCTGGGGAGGCGGAGGCCCGCCAGTTTGCCTCGCAGGTCCGCGACGTGTCGGAGCTGCTCGCCGAAGGGCGTCCGCTGCCGCTGAAGCCGCTCGGCCAAGGGGAGGAACAGGTGACGGTCACATACCAGGATTCGTGTCATCTGCGCAACGTGATGCGCGTCACATCGGCCCCACGGCAGCTTATACGGACCGTGCCCGGCGCGAAGATGCAGGAGCTGCCGGACGCCGACCGCTGCTGCGGCTCCGCCGGAATCTACAATTTGACGCAGCCGGAAATGTCCGCCAGCGTGCTCGACCATAAGATGGAGCAGGTGGAGCGCACCCGGGCGCACGTCATTCTGACGGCGAATCCGGGCTGTCTGCTTCAGATGAAATGGGGCGTTCACCGCCACGGGAAAGACAAGACGATGCAAGCGATGCATCTGGTTGATTTTCTCGCCGAATCGGCGGGGCAGAGATAGTCCGCAGCGTCACCTGACAGCCGGCATATCCTTTAAGGATATGCCGGTTTGTCGTGCCGTCGGCGCAAGGAAGTCGTGAACCGGAACTCCCGCAGCTACGGAGCTTCCACGCTCTATGACTGGACGTTCGCGAATCCAACGGAACACTGCGCCTGCTCCCCAAGCGAGGCAGAAGCTTGCCCTTTTACGCCTCCTTTTCCTGCAACGACCTCCTCTCCGGGCCGGCTTATTTATGCACAGGCATGTAAGCCGCTCCCCAGTCCCGTACTCCTGATCGACGGCTATTGTAAAATTTTGCATATCAATTTTTTGTCTAAAATTGTCGATAAATATGTTGAAAAATGTCGAATAATATTAGGATTTCAGGGGGATTGCGGATGAAGATTTCAAGCTGGTTAAAGGTAATGGGGGGACTTTTATTAGTATTATCGCTGCTCAACTGGTTCAGTGTCAGCAAGCTGGAGAATGGGATCGCTCAGGAACGACTGACGGTACAACGGCAGGCGCAGTTCAAGCAGCTCGGCTTTGACTTGAGGAACGCCTCTGATTACTTGACCGAAGAGATGAGAAGATATGTCCAGTTCGGGGACAAGCGGCACTACGATAATTATTGGAAAGAGGTCAACGAGACTAAGTCGCGCGATAAGGTCGTCGAACAACTGAAAGCGCTTGAAGCGCCGCAGGAAGAACTGGATTTGATCGAGAAAGCGAAGACCAGCTCCGACACCTTGATCAAAACCGAAGAAGCCGCCATGAAGGCGGTGGAGGAGAAAAATTTCGACAATGCCCGGAAGCTGATGTTTGGTGAACAATACGATGCGAGCAAGAAAGAAATTATGGGCTATATCCAGCAGTTTCAAACCCAGATGAACACCCGGGCGCAGCAGGAAGCCGACGCGGCCCGTCAGACGGCTACAGCCATGATGAGCTTCGCCGTGATCCTGCTGGTGGTGACGTTCTTGACCTTGTTCGGCATTTTTACCTTGATCTTTATCAAGCTGCGGCCATTAAAAACAGTGAATGAGAAAATTGCCGAGCTGGCCAGCAACGGTGGCGATCTGACGGCCAGGCTGACCTCGAATACGAAGGATGAGATCGGCGAAATCGCAGGCTCGCTTAACCGGATGCTGGACAGCCTGCACGGCATGATCAAGGAGATTACCGGCACCTCCGAGAAAGTATGGGAGACGTCGGAGAAGCTGATTGCCAATACGAAGCAAAACTCTGCCGCAACCGAAGAAATCGGCAAGCGGATGGCGGTGATCGAGCAGGGGGCCGTCATTTCGGTGCAGAATACGTTGGACGGATCGCGGGCCATCGAAGAAATGGCCAAGGGCGTGCAGCGAGTGGCCGAATCGGCTACCGAGCTGTCCGAGGCCGCCGTGGATACGGAGAAAGAAGCTGTGGAAGGCTTCGGACATATGGAGCAGGCCAAACGGCAAATGGATCAAATCGACGAGTCCGTTACCAAATCCGCTCAGATCGTGGCCAAGCTGGACGAACGCTCATCCCACATCGGGCAAATTGCCGATACGATCGCCACGTTGTCCAATCAAACGAATCTGCTTGCGCTCAACGCTTCGATCGAAGCGGCCCGGGCGGGCGAGCATGGCCGGGGCTTTGCGGTCGTGGCGGCGGAAATCCGCAAGCTGGCGGAAGGCTCCGCTGCCTCGGCAGGCCGAATCGCTGAGCTGCTCCAGGAAATTCGCAGCGATTCGACAGAAACGGTCAACGCGATGCAGCGGGTAAGCGAAGAGATGGCATTGGGCAGCCACAAGGTGCGGGCTGCCAGCGATTCGTTCCAAAAAATATTGCAGGCCACCAAAGAGGTCGCCGCCCAAATCCAAGAGGTTTCAGCCATTTCCGAGGAGATGGCGGCAGGCTCGGAGGAAATTGCCGCCTCCGTCTCCGATATGGCCGATGTCGCCAAAGAATCCCTGGACGGCGTGCAGATCGTCAACGACAAAACCCAAGCGCAAACCGCTCTGGTGCAGGAGGTTTCCTCCTTGTCCGAAGGACTGAGCCGGGAGGCGGAAAATCTGGAGACGCTGGTCCGCAAGTTTAACATATAAACATGAAATATCGTGCGAAATGGAAAAGGGAGGAAGTCCGCGGCTAAAATGCTGCAGGGACTTTCTCCCTTTTTTTGGACGCTTGGAGTGCCCTTACAATTTGAACTGTTTGACCAGTTCGGACAAATCCTGCGCCGTGCGGCTTAACGATTCCGCGGCCGAAGCGATTTCTTCGGCCGAAGCGAGCTGCTCTTCGGTTGTAGCGGCAATCGTCTGCGTCGACTCGGCAGAATGTCTGGCAATTTGGTTCATCTCCGAAGCGGAAGCGGACACCTGCTCCGAGCCTGCCGCCATTTCTTGGACTGCCGCCGCCACTTCCTGAATTTTGCCGGATACGTCGTTTGCGGTGCGGGTGATTTGCTGGAACGCTTCATCCGCCTCGGTAACGGCTTGGAGCCCGACTCGCACCTCCGACAAGCTGCGGTTCATCGTGAGTACCGCTTTGGACGTATCGGTTTGAATCTGCGAGATGATGTCCGAGATGCTTTGGACGGCTTTGCCGGACTGCTGGGCAAGCTTCTTCACCTCGTTCGCGACGACGGCGAAGCCTTGTCCATGCTCTCCCGCTCTTGCCGCCTCGATAGAGGCGTTGAGCGCCAGCAGACCGGTTTGCGAAGCGATGTCGTTGATGATCTGCAGAATGCTGCCGACATTCACGGAATGCGTCTCCAGCGTCTGGATATCGGCGCTTGCGTGCCCGACCGATTCGCTCAGGGCGTTCATTCTGCTTCTTGCCGCTTGAATGGCATCATTGCCATGCTGCGCTTGGATGGCGGATTCTTGAGACAACTCGGATACGTCCGACGTCGTCTCGGCGATACGTTGAATGCCTGCGGCCATCTCTTCCATCGCTCTTCCGGTTTCGTCCGAGCGCATCAGCTGACTTTCCGCACCGGAGGCCATCTCTTGGATGGAGAACGTAACGGTTTTGGTCGCTACCGTATTTTGCTCGGAGCTGGCCTGCAGCTCCTCGGACGAAGCAGCAACCGTCATGGATGCCTCTTGGAGTTGTATTACGCTCATTTTTAGTTGGGATACCATATCGTTCAGGGAAACGACCAGACTTCCGATCTCATCCTTTTGCTTGACCGCAAGCGGTTCGACCGTCAAGTCGCCGCCGGACACCCGGTGCAGCGCTTCAGATACGAGCTTCACGGGTCTGGATACGATGCGGATCATCACGATGACCAAAGCGATTCCGATCACGACCGAAATGGCGATCATCCCGATCGTAAGCCCGATATTGCTTTGGTAGATTTGTCTGCTTTCCTGCGTCGCCGTCTTGGCACCGTCGTTATTGGTTTTGATCATTTTATTCAGCAGCTTCTGCATTTCGTTATAGGTTTGCTGGGATTGCACCATCAACGCCGTGAGTTCTTTTTCCTGCTTCCCTGCGCCTCGAACCAGGTCGATTTGCTTGCCCAACGCTACGGTGCGGCCAAAAACTTCTTTATAACTGTTCCATTTCGCCCGAAGCTGCTCCGTATTGATGCGATCTTCGTCGCTAGCGTACGACTCAGCGTACAGATCCAGTTGCTTGTCGATCTCTGCCAACGTATTATCGGCTTCCTGGATATATTGTTGTTTTTGGGGAACATCCGGATCGGTTGAAATTTCATATTGCAAAACAAGCATGTGTTCTGTCAAGTAGTTGACGTTGTTGGCAATTTCCACTCCCGGAATCCAAGAGTAGGTAATTTCCTCCGTCTTGGATTGCATCTTTGCCCCTCGGCCCAGTGAAGTGAGGCCAAAGCCGACCAACAGCAAGATCAGGAGCAGAAAAGACAAGAATAGCTTTCTCCCGACCGATAACTTAAAGTGATGTTTGCCCATCATGTTTCTCCCCTTTGTTGTGGTTATCTCCTTTTATCGACAAAATTCGATAAAATCGTTAGGTATCTTCTGAGTAAATTTTTGGCTGCTAAAATAAATTGGAAACATATGGGCGTCTATGCGGTATTGTGCTACACTGGTCAGGGAAGCTTTCGGGTTTGCGCCGACGGGTCCCATCGTGCTGCCCAACCGGCCGCATGCGCACGCAGCCATATATTTTGAGGACCCGGACGGCAATTCGCTGGAATTCATTTGCCCGATTGAGCTGGGCACGTCTCCCTTGACGCAAATGATCTACTTGGAAGAGTGGGAGAAAAACGGAAGCCCGCCTAATCTTTTTTAGGATCAGGTGGGCTTCTGTTTTTCTCATTTTCCGTTAGAGCTAAACGCCGTCTTCTCCCGCTCCACCGTATCCAACCAGAGGCCGACATGGCGTTGCACCAGCTTCCGCTGTTCGATCTGCAGCAGATGACCTGCCCCGTCCAATACGGCAAAGGTCGCACGAGGGAACGACTCTAGCACGGCAAAATGATCCTTGTACCCGCAGATCGCATCCTGCCGTCCGAGGAGAAACAACGTCGGCTGCGGAAAGCGGCTGTCCTCCGGGATGGGATCGCATTGAAAAAGGTACCCTTGCGTGCGCCAGTCCGAAGACAGAAACGCGCGGTCGGCGAGCAGACGCCCCGGCTGCCATTCCTCCCGGAAAAGCTCCCAGCTTGTCCGTGATTGTACGGTGGCCAACGTTTCGAAGGCTGCGCGAACCTCCGGCTCAAGCTCCTCCAACAGCGTCTCGTCCCGGACCGGCATGCTTCGTTCGGGGAGGGTGCGTGTTTTCCGGTGAAGCGCCGGGGCGAGAAGACACAGCCCGTCCGCCCGGCGGTTCTCCGCGCGCCATATCCCCTGCGCAATGTAGCCGCCGAACGACATCCCCATGAGCGCGAACCGCTCGTTCTCCGGCAGAATCGACCGAATTCCGTCCAGTAGAACCGACAGCAGGTCGTCGGAGGTTTTCATCCAAGGCTCAACCGGACTCCGTCCGTGAGCCGGAATATCGACGTAGATCCGCTTCCAGCCCGGCCTCCGTTCGAACAGCGGCTCCATCCACGCCATCATCGACCGGTGGTCGGTCGCAAGCGCATGCAGCACGATCAACGGGTACCCGTCGCCACGGGTTTCGTAATATAGAGGCGGATTTGTTTTTTCGGTAGTCATTGGCCCTGGCCCTCTTTCCTTACAAATAACGAATGTGTGTTCCTCAAACTTTTACCGGGTGTATTCTCCACCAAAGCATTCGATAAAATTCGTCGCCAAATCCTTTCTTAAAAGTTGTTGTTGATTTTTTCTGTGCGGAAGGAACCCTTGCTTTTTAACATCTTCAGCAAGATGCCCCGGATTTTTAAAACGCTCAAAAAAGGGAAGCGCATATTCGTTTATTTGTTGAGTTATTTCTGCAATGACTCGTTCCCGCTCCGAATAGGCATCAATACTATACAGCGGCCAATCATCGGCTCTTTTTGTTAATCGTGCTAATGAGGTGGAAAATACAACATCATCTGCCAATTGGGTTTGATCCTTACTGAGCCGCCATTCTTTCAAATGGTTTGAATAAACGCTGACATGAACCAAAAAACTTGTTGACCCTAATTTTATCGAAGGCTGAAAATCGATACTGTAAATAAACAGGTCATCTTTTTTTGTAATTTCATTTTTACTTTTGTAATATTTAAAGCCCAAATCGAGAAGAGGCTCAGCTATCCGCTGACAGGTGTATACAAAAATTTCTCTTGGTTTAGTGCCTTTGTCAAATTGTTTATTTTCCATATTCACTCACTCCTCATTACATGCGAACCTCGGCTATCCCTAGTATAATGAATAGGACCGCAATAACGAATCCAAGGGAGGTACACATGAAAAAGTTTATACTTGGACTGCTCTGCGGAGCCGTGCTTGCCGCGTCTACCGCCGTTTACGCCTCGGACGAGATCCGGGCGACGCTGTTTCCTGTAAAAATGCAATTCAATGGAGAGGTTCGCGATACGGGCTCCCGGTTCGCGATTTTGAATTATGACGGTCATACGTATGTCCCGCTTCGCTTCATGGCCGAAAACTTGGGGGCCGGGGCCGCCTATGACAAAGAAGCCCGTACCGTCTCGGTCGTTTCCGAGCCGAAGAGCGCCAGCGACGCACAGAAAAAAATATGGGCGGCAACGTACCGCCTCGAACACGGCATGGAAGCCAGAGACGTGAAGAGCGTGCTGGGCGAACCGTCCTTCCTGACGCTGATCGACAGCTCCAAGCAGCAGCTGTGGCGCTACGACTTCGGAGCATCGGCCGGCTACAGAAGCGGCGGTCTTAGTGCCGACGCCGACGGGTTGCGACGCGGCGACTTGGAGGGGCAGTTGTTCATTCGTTGGAACGCAAGCGCACAAGTCGACCGGTACGAGCTGTGGACGGTGAAAAAAGCTGCGGACGGCTCCCGTAACGTTTCCACCTTCACCGTATACCCCGACGGCTCCACAAGCGGGTCCGCCGCCGCAAACTAGGCTGGAAGCCGGTTCCTTCGAGGCCGGCTTATTTTGCGCGGTGGGAGAGACATCGAATACATTAGACGCAGGGTGAATGCTGTTGGTTGCTGGTGTATGCAAAATTTTGGATATGCGGCGCATATTGATTTCCAATCCTTGGACATACTATCGGTGTTCCGAAATATCCATTCCAGTTCAGGAGGTTTTTATGCACACGCAGCAACGTTTTGCCGCCCACGAATTTCTGGAAACCCAAGAGGCGGTCCGCACGAAAGCGGTACACATCGAACTGTACGGCGTTCTGTTCTCGATGGCGCAGGATACGCACTTGAAAGATATTTTGTTCAATCAGCAGCGACGGATGCTGGAAGGCTTCGATTACGGCATCGGCCTGCTGCAAGGCAGAGGCATCGCCGTGACGCCGCATACGCCGGAGCTGCGCATTTACGAAAGACCGCAAGCCGGACTACAGCAGCCGTCTATGCCTGCGCCGAATCCGAACGCTACGCAGTTGTCCGATGTGTCCATTGCGACCATTGCGCTGAATCTGCACAAAACCGGCTCGGCCGTCGCCATGCTGTGGGCCTGCGAGTGCGTAGATCCGCAAATTCGCCAGTACCATGCGACCTCGGCGAACATCTGCCAGGAGATGGCTTGGGAGCTGTTCCAGTATATGAACTACAAGGGCTTCTACCAAGCCCCGCAGCTGGCCGACCACACGATGCGCACCATGATTCAGGCCGTGCAGCCTGCGGAGCCGCAGCAGCCTTACCAGACGCATTTTCAATAGCAGCTTCCGCTGCTTTCGGGAAGCCGGGCGTTCTCTTGTTCAGGAGAACCCCGGCTTTTTGGCGCTTGAATGTTTGATCGGAAAATCCTTCCTTAACTTAACGGTTTTTTAACTTCTCTTGGCTCGATAGCTAAGTAAATTTCGTACCGTTAGGTACGATTACCTTAGAAGCCCCCACCCCTAAGCGAAGCGTAGGTGGCGGGTAGTTCACAAGCTCTGTTATAATAGGAACATCACCTTAGACGGTTGGGGGTTTTGCCTATGGCTAAAGTAATGGTAGTCGATGACGCCGCTTTCATGCGGATGATGCTGCGAACGATGCTGACGGAGGAAGGACACGAAGTGGTGGCGGAAGCGACGAACGGCATGGAGGCGGTTAACGTTTATTTGTCCGCCCGGCCCGACCTGGTCACAATGGATATTACGATGCCCGAGCTGGACGGGGTTGGAGCGGTCAAAGAAATCCGCAAGCACGACCCGAACGCGAAGATCATCATGTGCTCCGCCATGGGCCAAAAGGGAATGGTGCTGGAAGCCATTACGGCAGGGGCGAAGGATTTTATCGTCAAGCCGTTTCAAAAAGACCGCGTTATCGAGTCGGTCAACAAGGTGCTCGGTTTGTAGACACGCCCGGCGGCAGCAGGGTTACCGACTGCCATTTTCGTAACGGGCTCGAATCACATTCCCTTCTTTTAAACGAAAGCCGGTCGTTCTCGCCGTAGGGCGGAACGGCCGTTTTTTTTTGTGCAAGCGAAGCAACCTTTTCGCGGTTCGTCAGGTCTAATGGATAAAAGTTACATAAGGCGGGAGGATGGACCGATGGCAACGATCGTATGGCATAAACCGAGCGGGCGGAAATATCTTTTTCTGGGTCCGGGATTCGGAGCTTACAAAGCGCAAAGAGCGGGTGTGCTTGGAGGCGATTGGTTTCCACACGAGGAATCGGGCGAAATCATGGTGGCGGCGGTGTGCGACGGGAATGGAATCATCCGCTGGTTTCCGTCGGAAGAGCTGCAAGTGCTTGAAATCGATGGCAAGCCCGTGAGCAGTTGGTTCGAGAGCTTGGCCGATCCGGACGTACTGCTGACGCTAGACAAAGACGATGCATGCCGCGCGGAAGCGGGAGCCGTTGAGCAATGCCCGGCCTGTTTGACGCGTGTGCGGGCGGAAGAGCGGGAATGTCCGTCCTGTGGACTTACGTTAATGACGGAATCGTGAGCATCTGGGGCGAAAACGGCGGCGGATCGGGAGTGCGCATCTTTTGCGAAGGGGAGGGGCATGCTAAGAATTGCATTTACTTCCAATTTGGAAAAGAAAGGCGGTGAAGCGGTCGTGCCATTCGCCAAGATTAACGGAACGACGCTATACTACAAAGTGAAAGGCTCCGGCGTTCCGATCGTGTTCATTCATCCTCCGATGCTGACGAGCAGCAACTTCGCGGATCAGCTAGAGCAGCTTTCGGGCAGGTACCAGATCATTGCGTTCGATATTCGCGGCCACGGACAGAGCGGGCAGTCCTCGGAGCAGCTTACATACAGCCTGCTGGCGGAAGACATTCGTCGTCTGCTCGACCATTTGGAACTGAAAAAAGCATATTTATGCGGATATTCGACCGGCGGGTCGGTCGCGCTGGAAGCGCTGCTCCGCTATCCCGACCGGTTCTACGGGGCGATTCTGATCAGCGGCATGTCGGAGCTAAGCGACTGGTACCGGCGCAGCGAGGTTTGGGCGGCGGTTGGGCTGATGGGGCTTCGCGCCAAACGGATTGTCGCGGCGGTCATCGCTTGGGGCAACTCGAACAAATGGAGGACGTTCCGGCGTCTTTACCGCGCGGCCAAGGAAGGACAGCTGCGGAACGTGAACGACTACTTCAAGTGCAGCCTGACATACAACTGCACGGAGAAGCTGGGGCAGATTCAAACGCCGGTCCTGCTCCTCTACGGGGAGAAAGATAAAGAATTTCACCGGTATGCCCATATCCTCCACCGCAGACTGCCCGACAGCATGCTGCATTTCTTGCCCAAGGTCGGCCACCAGCTTCCGACCAAATCGGCGTCGTTGGTGAATACGTTAATCCGCCAATGGATCGACGAGCGCCATCCTTGGAAGACGGCGGACAAATCCCGCCAGCAGGTACCGTCTTTGCCGGTCTTTCTCCCGTCGGATGCGCCGCAGGTTGAAGAGACGACAGAGGTGTAGGAAAGGGGATCGAGAATGGATGTGCAGTTCGCCGAAAAACAAGTGCAGGAGTGGGCAAAAGCAAGCTCCCGTTCGTTAGGGTTCAAAGGTTCGAAGATCGAAGCGAAGTATATTTGGAATCCGGGAGGATTTGTCAACCAGTCCTACCGCTTATCCGATGGCGCAACGGTTCGGCATCTAAAGCTTGCGCCAGAGCAACGAACCCCTCGTCTAAAACAATGGGCCGTGCGAAGCGAGCATTTGACCAATCATTATCACGCGCCGCGGCTTATCGAAGAGGTGACTCAAGAAATAGTTCCCGGTTATTCGTACGGTTTAGTGTTTGATTTTATTCAAGGAACCCCGCTTAGCTCTTGTTCCGATCCAAAAGCCGTCGTTGAAAACGTCCTGAAAGTATTGAACCGGCTGCATGCGGATCAAGAGTTCAAAAAGGGAGCCGAGGCCCACACCCGCTCGTATTCGGAAGCGTTCGCCGAGGAGTACATTGTCCGATTCGAGGAGGATCTGGAGACGATCAGGTCCGAACGCCATTTGCTGGACTTCGTGACAGACGACACCTTGGATTGGTTTGAATCTGAAGTAAAGACCTTAAACCAGCTTGTACACCAACTGCCTTCTTTTCAAAAAAAAGCGAAGGATACCGTACATAACGATATCAACTGGCACAACGTGTTAGTGGAAGAAACCGGCGGTTTTTGGATTATAGATTGGGATGATTTAGCGGTGCATGGAGATGCCGCCATGGACTATTCCGTATTCCTTTGGCCGCTGTACCGATCCGAAGATTGGCAGTTTCGGGAAGAGCGGCTCATTGATTTGGGAGGCTGCGAACGATTCGAACGGATGGAGTTTTATTTTAGGGCGAAGCTGCTTGACGACGTGATCGATGTACTTGCCGATTACATTGAAGCGGAGAATGTGCCTGCGGTGAAGCAACGGACGCAGCAGCGGGCAAAAGAAATACATCTTCGCGCTTACCCCGAATATTTGAAGAGATATGGCAAGTAACCACTTCTCCTTCTCTGCTATCATTCATTGATTTCTTTTATCCGCGCGATGCGGCCTTCTTTGCGTGCCGCTCCGAGGCGTAGTACAATAGCGAGACGATACAGAACTCGGAGAGGATGACTACGCTTATGGACCCGATCAAACGAGGAAAGCTGCTGGAGCAGGCGGCTGCTTATGCGAGAGCCGAATTGGAACGAGACAGCAGCGGCCACGATTGGTGGCATATTGTCCGAGTGACCCGCACGGCGAAGCGGCTGGCGGCGGTCGAACGGGCGGACACATTCATCTGCGAGCTGGCGGCCCTGCTGCACGACGTAGCTGATGAAAAGCTGAACCCGAGCAAGGAAGCCGGCCTGCAAAAGGTGGAGAGCTGGCTCGCCGAAGCGGGAACGGACGAAGCGGACCGTACCCATGTCATGGACATCATTTCGACGATGTCCTATGGAGGAGGACACGGCCAGCCGATGCGTACCGCCGAAGGCCGAATCGTGCAGGATGCGGACCGCCTCGATGCGATTGGCGCGATCGGAATCGCCCGGGTGTTCGCTTATGGCGGCTGGAAAGGCCGGCCGATGCACGATCCGGAGCTGCCGGTCCGGGAGCACATGACGCCGGAGGAATACCGCAACCATCCGGGAACGGCGATCAACCACTTTTACGAGAAGCTGCTGAAGCTCAAGGATTTGATGAACACGGACGCCGCCCGCGCCTTGGCGGAGGAGCGCCACCGCTTTATGGAGCGGTATTTGGAGCAGTTTTATAACGAATGGGACGCCGTGGACGGAGCGTTTGATCCCGCCGGGGAGACTGCTTCCCCGACTGAGACGACGTCCCGCTGACGGTCCAGATCGTCTTCGGTGCGGCAGCGGAAGGCTGTTTAAAGGTTGCCATGGGAACTAGGACCGACAAGTCGGTGATTCATTGGGAAGACGACTTGATGTAGGGTCCTCCGGTTTGCGTGGCCTCGCAGAATTGGGAGGAAGTGCGTCTTCGATGGGAGGAAACCATTGCCAACGAGGAAGCTCGGCAATACTTGCCCTATCTGAAAAGCAACATGGAAGCTTGGCGGGAATGGCTCTCCCGTCTTTCCGCGAATCCGGTTCCTGTCGTGATCTGGGCAGCCGACAACGTTTTTGAACAAACCGGGTTTCGCGCCGTGCTTGCTTCCCTGCCGCCCGACGTTACCGTATCCGTCATGAACGTCACCGTCGCTTCCGAAGGACGGCTCCGCCATACCGGGGAAGCCGCCCCCGACGAATTGGCTTCGTGGATCGGGAATGCGGAGCCGCTTGCGCCGTGGACCAGAGAGCGGCTTATCCAAGACTGGCGGAGACTTGTAGCAGAAGCGGGCTTGCTTCGTATCTATGAGAATGGTAACCTTCGGACGGCGGATGAAAGCTATTTCGACGAAACGATCGTTCAGGGCGTCCGTACCCTACAGGCAGGGGCCCAGGGCTGGGTTAAAATCGGACTGCTGATCGAGGAAATTCTTTTTCATGCTTTGGACCGTCCGATTTCCCATAGCTGGATCGAATATCGGCTTCGCCGTTTAATCGAACGGGGCATTCTCATCTATACGGGCTCACTGGAAGCCATGCATGATTACGCCGTAAAGCTTGCCACGCCTGCGGATTCGGCCGGTTAGCCCGCTTCCCATGAGGAACGGACCCGTATTACTCGAATTGCTTCAGGAAACGGCCCATCCGCTCGATCGCCTCGGTCAAGTTTTCCACCGAAGACGCATAGGAGCAACGGATATGGCCTTCCCCGGCGGAGCCGAGAGCATTGCCGGGCACGACCGCAACCTTCGTCTCCTCCAGCAGCCGCCAGGCGAACGTCTCGGAGGAAAGGCCCGTATGCTGGATCGACGGGAAGGCGTAGAAGGCTCCCCGGGGCTCGAAGCAGGGCAGGCCGATCTCTTTGAAGCCCTTCAGCACGAGCCGCCGCCGCTGATTGTACGAGCTGACCATCTCCTTCATTTCCTCCGTCCCGTTCCGTAGCGCTTCGATAGCCGCTTTTTGTACCGTGATGGGCGCGCAGATCATCGTGTATTGATGGATTTTGGTCATTGCGGCGATGACTTCGGGATGTCCGCAAGCGTATCCGAGCCGCCAGCCCGTCATGGCGTACGCCTTGGAGAAGCCGTTCAGCAAAATCGTCCGGTCCCGCATCCCCGGCAGCGACGCAAAGCACGTATGCTCGCCCTCGTAAGTCAGCTTGTCGTACACCTCGTCGGAAATGACGATCAAGTTATGCTTTTCCACGACTTTGGCAATTTCGAGCAGATCTTCCCGGGGCATCGTCGCGCCGGTCGGATTGTTCGGATAGTTGAACAGCAGCGCCTTGGTTCGCGGCGTGATCGCGGCTTCCACCTGTGCGGCGGTCAGCCGGAAATCGTTGTCCGCCGTCGTAGTCAGCGGAACCGGCACGCCGCCCGCCATCGTGACGCATGGCCCGTAAGAGACGTAACACGGCTCGGCGATCAGCACCTCGTCACCGGTATGGACAATAGCGCGCAAAGCGAGGTCGACCGC
Organism: Paenibacillus tianmuensis; assembly: GCF_900100345.1. GTDB lineage: Bacteria > Bacillota > Bacilli > Paenibacillales > NBRC-103111 > Paenibacillus_G > Paenibacillus_G tianmuensis. The sequence continues at coordinate 132,336 of NZ_FMTT01000011.1, forward strand.
TTCGCTGACCCCGACCGTAATCAGCACCTCACTGCGGGGCTCGTAACGCACGTCATAAAACCCGTGCAGGTGAGCGGCAATTTCCTCCCGCAGCTCCAGCAAGCCCGCGTTGGACGTATACATCGTGTATCCCTGCCTCAAAGACTGAATCCCCGTTTCCCGGATCGCCCAAGGCGTCACAAAGTCGGGCTCCCCGACGCCCAACGAAATAATTCCGGTCATCTCCGACGCGAGATCGAAAAACCGCCGGATGCCGGACGGCGGCATATCCCGGATAACGGGGGAGAGTCGTTCGGACCAATTCAAAGTCATAACCATTCACCAGCTTTTCATGGATTTGTTTGTGCAAATTTGCAAATAAAAAAAGCCCCCATCCCCAAAAAAAGGGACGAGAGCTATGCTCACGCGGTACCACCCTCGTTGACTTCAATACATGCAAAGTCCACTCGGTCCTATAACGGCGGAACACCGGCCAACTCCTACGGCTGCAAGCTTCAGAGGGCGACTCCAGGGTGGCTTTCGGCAGGGTTTCTTTCCCGGGCTCGCACCTTCCCCGGGTCGCTTGGAAATACACCGTGCTTACTTTCCCCATCGTTGTCTTTCATGAAAAATAAATTAACAGTACTATAGCACGGGTCGTTTTCGGCTGTCAATCATCTCTTCGGGCAAGCTTCACCGCGACAGCACATTGACCATCCAAAGCTCAGTCCGCGCCCGTAAGCTCGCTCCAGTCTATAACGCTGGTACAGAGATGCCGGATCAAGCCCGGCTCGTGGCTGACAACGAGCACGCCGAGCTGCCGCTGCCGGGCGATCGCGAGCACGGCCTGCCATATTTGCGCCTGCGTGATCGCATCGAGCATCGTCGTCATTTCGTCGGCGATGAGAAACCGCGTTTGCGGCCCGAGCGCCCGCGCTACGCAGAACCGCTGCAGCTCGCCGCCGGACAATTCGCCGGGGCGTCGGCGGAGCCACTCCTGCTCGATGCCCAGCGCCTCCAGCAGCGCCGGATCGGGCTCTCCGCCTTCGCGCAGGACGCGGTGCATCGGCCACTTCGGATTGACGGCCTTCTCCGGGTGCTGGAAGACGAGCTGCACCGGGTGGTAGCCGCTGCGCGGGAGGGGGTCGCCGCCTAAAACAATGCGCCCTTCCGGCGGTTCCTCATACCCGGCCAGCAGTCGGCCGAGCGTCGTCTTGCCGCAGCCGCTCGGACCGACGAGGCCGGTCATTTCCCCCGGCGTTAGCGTCAGGTCGACGCCCCGGAACAGCCAGGCGTCCCGGCCGCGCCGGTACCCAAGGCCGCGTGCTTCAAGTCGCATGGATGCACCTCACCGTCCCACCGCGTAGCTCCCGCATCTCCGGCCGTTCGCGGCTACAGTCTGAGCTGGCCGCGGCGCAGCGCGGCGCGAACAAGCAGCCCGGCGGCAGCGCGGACGGGTGCGGCTGGATGCCGGGAATCGGCGTGAAGCCGTTCTGCGGCAGCGCCTGCCAGAGCGCCCGGCTGTACGGATGGCGCAGCCGCGCTCCGTCGCCGGAGAAGTCGCCGGCGGGCGACGTTTCGACCGTCGTCCCGGCATAAAAGACGGCGACGTTGTTCGCGAAGGGAAGCACCGACTCGATGTCGTGAGTGATAAGCAGCACGGCGCAGCCTTCGTCCGCCAGCTCGCGGAACCGGCTTAGCGTTTCCTGCACCGCCGCGGGGTCGAGGCCGGGCGTCGGCTCGTCGGCAATGACAAGCCGGGGGCCGCCGACCGTCGCCGTCGAGACGAGCACCCGCCGCGCCATGCCGCCCGACAGCTGGAACGGGAACAGCCGCTCGGTCCCGGGGACGAGACGGTAGCGGTCGAAGATGCGGCGGACCGCGGCGACCGCATCGCCCTCGCGGACCGAGCTCTGCACTTGGTCGCCTACCCGCATCAGCGGGTCAAGGAAATTGACCGATTGCGGCACCAGCGCAATCTCCTTGCCGCGCAGCGCCTCCTGCCGGGCAGGGGTCAGCGGTTCGCCTTCGTACCGCAGCGTCCCGGAGACGGCCGCGTTGTCCGGCAGGATGCCGAGGATGGCGTGGGCAAGCAGGCTTTTGCCGGAGCCGCTCGATCCGACGACCGCGAGCAGCTCGCCCCGTCCGACCGTCAGCTGCAGGCTGCGGATGACCTCGACCGTGGACTGCCGCAGTCCGCGGTCGTACCGCGTGAAAGCGACGGACAAATCGTTCACTTCAAGTACGGGCACATGAATAGTTTCAGGCATAGATTCAGGCACGTTGCGCCAAGCCTCCTCTTTTGGTCATGCTGCGGTACCGAGTGCTTCAGTTCTGCGGGTCCCGCGGATCGAGCAGCAGACGCAGACTTTCCCCGGCCCGGTCGAACGCCCGGACGACGATCAGCAGGCAGAGGCCGGGGAAGACGGCCAGCCACCACATGCCGGTCGACAAATACCGCATCGACTCGGACAAAATAATGCCGATGGCCGGCTGGTGAGGCGACAAGCCAAGGCCGATAAACGTCACGCCTGCTTCATGCAGAATGGCATGCGGGAACAAGAGCAGCAGCCCGACGAGCAGTTGAGGCAGCAGGTGGGGCAGCATATGCCGCATCGCCACTTGCCAGCGGGACTGTCCGAGCCGCCGCGAAATTTGCACGAACTCGGCGCTGCGCAGCTGCAGCACCTCCGCGCGGATGACCCGCGCCAAGCTCGGCCAGTGTGTCAAGGCGATGCCGATTACGATGCCGCGCATGCCGCCGCCGCAGACGAACGCGATCAGAATGAGCGTGACGAGATGCGGCACGCTCAGAAACAAGTCGATCAGCCAAGCGACGATCCGGTCGGCCGTCCGCCCCATCGTCGCGGCAATCAGCCCAAGCGTAGCCGCAATGACAACGCTGGAAGCAGCACCGATCAAGCCGACCTGCACGCTTAATGCAAGTCCTTTGAGGGTGCGGGTAAACATATCTCGCCCAAGCCAGTCGGTGCCGAACGGATGCTGCAGCGACGGCGGCAGATTGCGCCATTCCAGCCGGGTGGACAGATTGTCTGGGTTGAGCAGCAGCCCGATGAACAAGGTTCCCAGAATCAGCACGACCGCGCCGAGCGCCGTGAGCAGCGCCCGATGCCTCCGGCCAAGCCGGGCACGCGGCCGCAAGCGTTCCGTATCGTTTATCGTCGGTACATTACTCATAGCGCCCGTCCCTCCCGGATTCGCGGATCGACCAAGCGGTAGAGCAAATCCGCGATCAAGTTGCCGGTGAACACGAACAGGGCGCTGAACAGCACGATGCCGAGCAGCAGCGGAACGTCGCCCCGCAGCCCCGCTTCGAAGGTGGCCTGTCCGAGGCCGGGATAAGAAAATACCTGCTCGGCCAAGACGGCCCCGCCGAACAGCTCGCTGAACGCAGTGAACTGCAGCGACAGGGCAGGCAGCGCGATATTGCGCAGGCCGTGCCGCCGGAACAGCCGGAAGCCGCGCTCGCCGCGGGCCCGGGCGAACAGCACGTAGTCGCTGCCCAGCACGTCGAGCAGCTTCTGCCTCGTATGCAGCGCGATATTCGAGATGCCGACGACGCTTAAGGTCAGCGCGGGCAGAATCATATGCTGCACCCGGTCGCTCCACGTGACCTCCTGCGCCAGCACCCCGGCAGGGATGCCCAACGCGACGGGAAACCAGCCCAGCCACACCCCGAACAGCAGAAGCAGCAGCAGGCCTATCCAGAACGCGGGCGTGGAGGCCAGCGTATAGCAGTACCATTGGATCAGCCGGTCGATCCATGTATCTTTCTTCATCGCGGCCAAGCTGCCTGCCGCAAAGCCGAGCAGGCCGGACAGCAGCCAGGCGGCGATCATTAGCGCCAGCGATCCTGCGAACCGCTCTCCGATCACCTCCGCCACCGGCCGGCGGTAAATCATGGAGGTGCCAAGGTCGCCTTGCAGCAGAGCGGCTCCCCAATTCGCAAATCGTTCGGCCGGCGGCTTGTCGAGTCCCCAATGCTCGGCGATCTGCTGCCGCTGCTCGGGGCTCACCCGCATCATGTCAGCCCCGACGTAGGCTTGAATCGGATCGATGGGGGAGGCGCTGACGAGCACGAAGGAAATCGCGCTGATCGCCGCCAGCAAAGTGACCAGCCGGACCGCTTTCAAGCCTAAAAACGTAAGCAAGCTGCGAATCATCTCATAACCTCATTTTCCGGGCCTAGTTCTTCCAATTCCATTCTTCGATATTGTCGGTAACCGGCCAGCCGTGGCCGTGCGGATGAATGCGCTGCTTCCCGATATCCAGCTTGTCCTTGACCAAATACAGATGGTCGATGTTGACCAGCCACGCCCATGGCGCGTCGCCCTGCGCGCTGACGCCGGTCGTGCCGTCCCATTGGGCTTTTTTCCAAAACTCCCAGGCGTCCTCTTCCTTCGTGGCCCGGAGCGCCTTGTCCATCCAAGCGTCGACCGACGGATTGCTGTAATACCCGTTGTTGTAATATTCGATGCCGCGGTATTTGCTGCTGTACACGTTGTACATTTCGAGCGGATCGTTGCTGCCCCAGCCCATCATGAGGGTGCTGGAATGCATCAGCTTTTTGATATCGTCCCAGCTCTTGCCTTCGACGCTTACTTGAATGCCGACCGGCTTCAGCATGTCGGCCACGGCCAGCGCCAGCGATTGCCGCGTCACGTCGCCCGAAGGGTAGATGAGCGGGAATTGCGCTTTGAGCGCTCCCTTCTCCACGATGCCGTCGCCGTCGGCATCCTTCCAGCCTGCATCTGCGAGCAGCTTCTTCGCGCCTTCGACATCGGCGTCGGGGGTGACCGTCTGCGGATTCCACCAGGGCAGCCGGTCATTGATGGTGTAGGCCGGCGTGCCGTGGCCTTCCAGTACGCCTTGGACCAGCGCTTTGCGGTCGATTGCCGTATTGACGGCTTTGCGGATCGCGATATCCGCCGTTACATCGTTGCCGATGGGATTGCCGTCCTTCGTAGTAAGCCCGGAAAGAATATAAGGGAACACGATGCCGCGGTTGTCTACGGTATGTACGGCTTCGACCCGCATCCCGGCGACCGGCTGCTTGCTGAAGGCGGCGGGGATGTATGCGGCGTCCACTTTTCCGGCTTTGGCGGCGGCATAAGCGGCATCCTCGTTCAGGAACAGAAACGTCAGCTTTTTGAAAAACGGCTTCGGCCCATAGTAATCGGGATTCGCCTCGACGATCACCTGCTGGCCCCGGTCCCACTGCACAAGCTTGTACGGCCCGGACCCGACCGGCTTCTGGGCATAGTCTTTGCCGTGGACGTGCTTCGGCACGATGCCCGTCTGCACGAGCAGCGTCAGAAACGTCGATTGCGGCTCCTTGAGCGTAAACTTGACCGTGGCGGTATCCGCGGCTTCGACGCTCTTCATATTCGTGAGATCGATAATGGAGCCGTTTTTGGACGCCGCTTCGAACGTATACTGCACGTCGGCGGCCGTCACCGGCTTGCCGTCGGAAAACTTCGCGTCGCTCCGCAGCTTGACGGTCCATACCGTTCCATCACCGCTCACTTCGTAGCCGGTAGCCAGATCGTTTACAATTTTCATTTCGGCATTCCGCTTCAGCAGCGTGCTTTGAAACAGCGGCGAGCCGTACCGTCCCCAGCCTGTCGTCGGATCGAAACCGGCCTCCGGCTCAGAGCCGACGGCCAGGATCAGCTCGTCCTTGGCGGCGGCCACCGAAGGTTCTTCTTTCTTAGCGGCCGGGGTGCATCCGGTTAAGATAAGGCCAAAGATAATTCCCCATAAGATCACCCTGAACATTGCAGGCTTGTTCACGTTTTCTCAACTCCAAATCCGTAGTTATCTTATCGTCCTTCTCCATCGTGTCACGATTTAAAAATATTGTAGCACACGCTATAGGGGGAGTCACTACACCAACGGACAAAAAAAAGCCGGCCGGACCCGGCGCTCAGGCTTCGTTTAGAATAGCTTGGAAAATGGAAAACTAAAGCCAGACAGTTGCATGAAAAAATGCAATTCATCCGTTGACATAGGGTAGGGGGGTATAGTAATATAAAGCCAAGAGGAGGGAACGCAATGGAAAACAATACGGAGGCGGAACATTGCTGCTCCACGGACAGCGAGAGAAGAAGCCATCATTCCGATAAAGTCAAAGCCAATCTCGTCACCCGGTTGAACCGCATCGAAGGCCAGATCCGGGGCGTGAAGGGCATGATCGAAAAAGACACGTATTGCGACGACGTCCTTAATCAGATCGCCGCGATCCAATCGGCGCTGAACGGCGTCGGCAAGCTGCTGCTCGAAGGCCATATGAAGTCCTGCGTCATCGAGCGCATTCAATCGGGCGAACACGAAGTCGTCGATGAATTGCTTACCACCATCCAAAAATTAATGAAATAAGGAGCGATCCCCTATGCAAACCATTACGTTGAAAGTCGAAGGCATGTCCTGCAATCATTGTGTCAATTCCATTGAAGGGGCTTTGAAGAACATCGGCGCGACCGGCAAGGTTGACTTGGCCGCGAAATCCGTTCAAGTGCAGTACGAAGAGTCGAAAACGAATCCGGATGCGATCAAAGCTGCGATTGAAGATCAAGGCTACGACGTAGTTTAATCCGGGATTCACCGGTTTTGCCGAGGCGCGGCTCCGGCCGCTCTCTTTTTTTGATTAAAATATACCCCATATGGGTATATTTGAGAAGAGGTGCTTAGCAATGGAACAGCGATTGGAACAACAACAGCAGCCGGATCAGCAGCAAGCCTCGCTTGCCATTACGGGTATGACCTGCGCAGCCTGCGCGAACCGGATCGAGAAGGGCTTGAACAAGCTCCCCGGCGTCGGGAAAGCGACCGTGAATTTTGCGTTGGAGACGGCCCACGTCGAATACTCCGGGCAAGCGGTATCGGTGGAGGAAATGATCCGGAAAGTCGAGCAGCTCGGCTACAAAGCGGGGCTGAAGGAGGAACGGAAGGACGACGGCGACCACCGGCAAAAAGAAATTGCCGCGCACCGCACGAAGCTGATCTTCTCCGCCATTCTTTCGTTTCCGCTGCTGTGGGCGATGGTCAGCCACTTTTCGTTCACCTCGTGGATTTACTTGCCGGACGCGCTGATGAATCCGTGGGTGCAGCTTGCGCTCGCGACGCCGGTGCAGTTCATCATCGGCTTGCCGTTCTATACTGGCGCTTACAAAGCGCTGCGCAACAAGAGCGCGAACATGGACGTGCTCGTCGCACTGGGTACGTCGGCGGCTTATTTTTACAGCCTGTACCTGACGCTGGAGTGGGCTGCGGCCGGTTCTCCGTCGCATGGCATGCCTTCCATGTATTACGAGACGAGCGCCGTGCTGATCACGCTGATCGTGATGGGCAAATGGTTCGAGGCGCTGGCGAAGGGACGCTCCTCGGAAGCGATCAAGAAGCTGATGGGCTTACAGGCCAAAATGGCGCTTGTCGTCCGCGACGGCGTCGAGCTGAGCGTGCCGGTGGAAGAGGTGTTGGCCGGAGACGTCGTGCTGGTGAAGCCGGGCGAGAAGATTCCGGTCGACGGGATCGTTCTTGACGGGATGTCGGCGGTTGACGAATCGATGCTGACCGGTGAAAGCATCCCGGTCGAGAAAAAGCCGGGCGACGCCGTCATCGGCGCTACCGTCAACCGGAACGGCAGCCTGCGGGTCAAAGCGACCAAGGTCGGCAAAGAAACGGCGCTGGCGCAAATTATCCGGGTCGTCGAAGACGCGCAAGGCTCGAAGGCGCCGATTCAGCGGGTGGCCGATCGGATCTCCGGCATCTTCGTGCCGATCGTCGTCGGGATTGCGGTGCTTACGTTCTTGATCTGGTATTTTGCGGTTGTTCCGGGCGAATTCGCCAATGCGCTGGAGAAAGCGATCGCCGTCCTCGTCATTGCATGCCCTTGTGCGCTGGGGCTCGCGACGCCGACCTCCATCATGGCCGGATCGGGCCGCGCGGCGGAGTTCGGGATTTTGTTCAAGGGCGGAGAGCATCTGGAATCGATGCACCGGATCGATACGATCGTGCTGGATAAAACCGGCACCGTCACCAAAGGCAAGCCGGAGCTGACCGACGTGAGCATCGAAGCTGCGGACGAAGCGACGGTTCTGCGCCTGGTCGCTGCCGCCGAGAAGCAATCTGAGCATCCGCTGGCGGAAGCGATTGTGGAAGGCATCCGCTCGAAAGGTATCCCGTTCTCCGAAGCGGAACGGTTCGAGGCGATTCCGGGCTACGGTATCGCCGCCGTCGTCGAAGGGCGCGAGGTGCTGGTCGGCACCCGCAAGCTGCTGCGGCGAGAAGGGATCGAATTCGCGCAGGCCGAGGGTGCCATGGAGCGGATGGAATCCGAGGGCAAAACCGCGATGCTGATCGCCGTGGACCGGCAGTATGCCGGCATGGTTGCGGTAGCGGACGCGGTCAAAGAAACGTCGCAAGAAGCGATCGCCCGCTTGAAGCAGGAAGGTATCGAGGTCATCATGATTACCGGCGACAACCGCCGGACGGCGGAGGCGATTGCCCGCCAAGTAGGCATCGACCGCGTGCTGGCCGAGGTGCTGCCGGAAGGGAAGGCCGCCGAGGTGAAGAAGCTGCAGGCGGAAGGGCGCAAGGTCGCGATGGTCGGTGACGGCATCAACGATGCGCCGGCGCTTGCGACAGCCGACGTCGGGATCGCCGTCGGCACGGGGACGGACATCGCCATCGAAGCGGCCGACGTGACGCTCATGCAGGGCGATCTCATCCGCTTGCCGGACGCCGCGGCGATGAGCCGGAAAACGATGGCGAACATCAAGCAAAACCTGTTCTGGGCGCTGGCGTACAACACGCTCGGTATTCCAATCGCCGCGCTGGGCTTCCTTGCCCCGTGGGTGGCGGGAGCCGCGATGGCGCTGAGCTCGGTGTCGGTGGTGCTCAATGCGCTCCGATTGCAGAAGGTGAAGCTCTAAGCAGAGCGGAAGGCGGGTGCCCGGTTGCCGGGCGCCCTTCTTTCGGTGAATACGGCAGGATCGGAAAGGAGCTGCAAAGCCGCGGTGAACAAGACGATTCTCATGGTCGACGACGAGGCGAAAATCAGGGATGTCGTCACTTCTTATCTGCAAAAGGACGGGTATCGCACGCTGGAGTCCGCCAGCGGTTCGGAAGCGTTGGACGTGCTGGAGCGGGAGGCGGTCGATCTCGTCATTTTGGACCTGATGCTGCCTGACATGTCCGGCGAGGAGGTATGCCGGCGCATCCGGCAAAGGTCCTCGCTGCCGGTCTTGATGCTGACGGCCAAGGTGTCCGAGAACGACCGGGTGACCGGGCTGTCCATCGGCGCGGACGACTACGTGCTGAAGCCGTTCAGTCCGCGGGAGGTGGCCGCCCGGGTCCGGGCGATCCTGCGCCGCACGCAGGACGACGCGTTGCTGGCGGACCGTATGGCGTTCGGCGGCGAGCTGGTTATTCTCACGTTAAAGCGCGAAGTATACAAGCAGGGCGATCCGGTCGCTCTGACGCCCAACGAATACAAGCTGCTGCTTACGCTTGCCCGCCACCCGGAGCGCTGCTTCACGAGAGACGAGCTGATCGAGAAGGTGCTCGGCTTCGACTTCGAAGGCGACGAGCGCACGATAGATCAACACGTCAAAAACCTGCGGCAGAAGATCGAGCCGGTTCCGAAAGCGCCGAGGTATATTGTAACGGTATACGGCGCAGGCTACCGGTTTGCTGGAGGAGCTTTGCCGTGAGAGGGCTGTATGCCAGATTTGCGCTCGTGTTTATCGGACTAGCGTGCGGGATTCTGATCATGGCGCTTATGGTGCTGCTCGTGCAGGCGCACCGCCATTTTATGATGTACCAGCAGCAGGCGGCGGCGGGCGCGGATATGGTGATGTTTAATGCGCATCTGGAGCAGGCGATTGTCCAGTCGGTCGTCTGGATTGCCGCCGGAGGTATCGTCTTGGCGGCCTTGGCCGGTTTGTACGCGGCGAAGCGGATGGCAGCGCCGCTCATGGCGATGAAAGCGATGGCCGTTCGTATGGCCGGAGGCGAGTTGGAAGCCCGCACGGAGGTTCGCGGGAACGACGAGCTGGCCGATTTGGCGCAAGCGATTAACGAGCTGGCCGCGCAGTTGGAGAAGCAGGAGCGCCTGCGGAAGACGATGACCGCCGACGTTGCCCATGAGCTTCGCACCCCGCTGGCTACCTTGAAGAGCCATATGGAAGCGATGGTGGACGGCGTTTGGGAGCCGACGCAGGTCCGGCTTGCGACTTGTCATGAGGAGGTCGAGCGGCTGAGTCATCTGGTCGGCGATTTGGAGCAGCTGACGCAGATGGACTCCCCTCATTTTCGGCTTCGCCTGCAGACGGAAGACTTGTCGGCCATCGCCGCTCAGAGTGTGGAGACCGTCAAAGCCGCTTTTGCACAAAAAAAGGTCGCCCTCCGGTTCGGGGCCCCGGCCCAACCGGTGCTGGTCCAAGCGGACAGGCGGCGGATCGGGCAAATTTTGGCCAATGTGCTCAGCAACGCATGGAAGTATACGCCCTCCGGAGGTCAGGTCGAGGTTACGGTGGAGCAGGCCGATGGCGAGGTGCGGGTCGTCGTCGCGGATACCGGGATCGGCATTTCCTCGGAGGAGCTGCCTTATGTGTTCGAGCGGTTCTACCGTACGGACAAATCTCGGAATCGCAACACGGGGGGAAGCGGCATCGGGCTGACCATCGTCCGGAGGCTGACGGAAGCGCACGGCGGACGCATAGAAATCGACAGCGAGTTGGGCCGAGGGACGGAGGCGCGGATTTGTTTTCCGGGATAAAGCTTGGGGGCGGGGGGATGATCTTCACAAGATCTTCAAAAGTTCCCCTTACACTAAAAACAACCGAGAGAAAACAGGAGGGTGTTTATGAAAAAAGCAGCCATAGCGACATTGCTGGGTGCGGCGCTGCTTCTAGGCGCATGCGGCCAGCAGGGGAAAGAAGCCTCGGCACCGAAGGAGGCCGCAAAGGAGGCTCCTAAGGAAGAAGCCGGACACGGCAATCACGGAGGGGGGGCGTCCGAAGCGCCGAAGAGCGCCGAGGTCGTCGCGTCCTTCAAGCTGACACCGGAGAAGCCGCAGGCACGAAACGATACCCCGCTTACGATTCAAATTATGGACAAAAACAACAAGCCGGTGGAAAACTTCGACATTACGCACGAGAAGAAGCTTCACTTGATCGTCGTCAGCAAAGACCTGTCGTTCTTTAATCACATTCATCCCGATTATAAGGGCGGAGGCCGGTTCGATATCACGACGCAGTTTCCGGGCGGTGGCGATTATAAGCTGATTGCGGACTTCGTGCCGACAGGTCAAGGCGCGGCAACGAAGACGGCGTGGATCAGCGTACAGGGCAATGCGCCCGCAGCCGCGGCGATCGAGCCCGAGTCCAAGCTGGTCAAAACGGTCGACGGCAAAGAAGTCACACTTGCGATCGACCACCTGATGGCGGGAATGGACGCGAACCTGACCTTTACGATTCGCGACGCCGCTTCGAAGCAGCCGGTGACGAATCTTCAGCCTTATCTCGGAGCGGTCGGGCATGTGGTTATTTTGAGCGACGATGCCGAGCAATATCTGCACGTTCATCCGATGGAGGAGAAGGCCTCCGGGCCGGACGCCAAATTTATGACGAAATTCCCGAAAAGCGGCATATACAAGCTGTGGGGCCAGTTCCAGCACGAAGGCAAGGTGTTCACCGTTCCTTTTGTCGTGAAAGTGCCCTAAGCGGGAACGCGGCAAGACCAAAGACCGATTCGCAAAGTTGAATCGGTCTTATTTTTTATTTAAGACGATGTTGTGCTCAAGAAACGCCGTACATTTCCCAATCCCACCGGACGCGTTTTCCAGTTTCCAGCCTTCCGCTGCTTTTGGTGAACCAGAATCGCATTGTAACCGCAGGTTCGACAAAAGCTTCGAATACCTCTTCAACCGGTCTGCGAATAAGCATTTCCGCTTTTGCAGCCGGTGCTTGATGCAGTGTGGTCATTATGCATTGCTCCTTTCGTTGTTCCCCTTTGGCCCGGCTTCCGGCCTTACCGGCCGAATTCGACATTAAATTACATCGTTTGCTGTCTGTCGATAACAACTGTCGTCGTTCTCGCCAAACGCTTGGATGACAAATGATCCCGACGCACTATGGACAAAGTACCCAGCTTTTCAATACAATGAATGAAAGTGATGGGTTATTTTTACAAGTTATATGGTAATTCCTTTCTGGAAATTAGGTATTTTTTTTCATCCGCAAATTTGTCAAGTGCTTTAAGTATGGCAAGATGAAGAATGTGCGGTCTTTTCTGAAAAAATTGTTGATTCGCAAAAATTTTGACGAAAACCGCATCTCCCCATCATTCACAAAAATGAGGACCGGCGGCCGAAGACGGTATCGTCGGACTCCGCGAGAGGTAGCGCCATGGCTCATCGCAAGTATGTCGTCGCGTTCCGCATCGGCTTCCAAAGCTCGCTGGAATACCGCTTTAATTTTTTCCTCTCTCTGTTCAGCGCGGTATTTCCGATCGTCGTGCAATATTATATATGGACGGCGGTGTACGCGAGCGCCGGAGAGAGCGGCTTGTTCGGCTATTCTTATCAAGAGATGATCATGTATACGATCATTGCCGCCGTCGTCTCCAAGCTGGTGATTACGAATATGGAGCACGCCATCGCCGAAGATATCAAAAGCGGCGGATTGAATAAATATATGGTCAAGCCGATTGCGTATTTTGGCTTCCGCATCTGCTCGTTTATCGGGCAGCGATTGATCTATGTGACGATTTCCCTGTTCGTCATTCTGGCTTTAACCTTCGCATTGAACTCGTTCTATAACCAGCATACCGGACTTGAACGATTGCTGGCTTTTTTCCTCTCTCTGTGCCTGTCTGTCATTCTTAGCTTTCTGATCTCGTACGCTCTGTGCGCGTGCGCCTTCTGGTTGTCGGAAATTTCCTACTTTTTCGTTGTCACCAGCCTGCTGGTTAATATCATGAGTGGCGGCATGTTCCCGCTTGAAATATTCGGCGAAGGGCTGCAGCAGCTGTTTCGTTTCCTGCCATTCCACTATATGGTTTACTTCCCTGTCAACGTATTGAATGGAAAAATAGCGGGCGATCTGATTTGGCAAGGCATCGCCGGACAAGGCCTATGGACCGGTGTGATGCTGATCGTCTGCCATCTGGTCTGGAAGCGTGGGATGAAACGGTACTTGGGGCTAGGAGGCTGAGCTTTGAACTTCGTTACCGAACTGCGACGACATCTGCACATCCTGGCGTTATTCGCCAAAAACTCGGTCATTTCCCAGATGGAATACCGCTTTAATTTCATAACGGGCATATTCGTGGAGGCGGCGTTTCTGATGTCCAAGCTGCTGTATGCGGTCGTCGTGTACAAAACGAATGTGCGGATCAACGGGCTGTCGCCCGATACGATTCTGATGTTTATGGGGACGCATTTATGGCTGACGGGCATTTACATGGGTTTGTTCTTTAACAATTTCCTGCGTCTCAGCGATCATGTGCGCACAGGCAGTCTCGATCTGATGATGGTCAAGCCGATGTCGCTGCAATTTCTTGTGTCCTTGCGGTATATCGAGGTCGGGATGCCGATTCCGAATATGATAGCGGGGACCATCATGATCGCGATCGGCTGGAGCGCCGCGGGCATTCCGCTTACGCTGCTCCATGTCGCCGGATTTGTGGCCTTTCTGCTAGCCGCAACCGTCCTTACGTACTGCATTATGATCATTCCTTCGCTGCTCTCGTTCTGGTTCGTGAACACGTCGGCCGCCAGCGAAATTTCGTACTCCGTATGGGATTCCAACAATATGCCCGCATCCATGTACAACAAGTGGATACAGCGGATAGGGACGTTTGTCGTTCCGGTGTTTTTGATTACGAACTTTGCCCCGATGTTTGTGCTCGGCAAGCTGTCTGCCGCCGAATTGGCCTGGGGCGCGCTGGCCCCGGTCGTCTGCTTCCTGCTGGTCCGCTTCCTGTGGAAGCGGGCGCTGAGCGTGTACAGCAGCTCTAGTTTGTAGCGGAGCATTCGTCCGATGCGGCAAATGACGACGATAAGGGAGGTGATGCAGTTCGGAGCAAGCGCAGGCGGGAAGGTTCCGCAGATGAGGCAATCTTAGGCTGAATCGACAGGTCCTATACCAACCATGACATGAAAATTGGAGGAGGTTAGACGATGTCCGTACAACTTCGCAATGACACGGCTTCAACGATTTCACCGCTCTTGAGTATGTCGGCGCCCCGGTGGATTTGGCTGCAGCTTCTGGAGGCCTGTAATCTAAGGTGCAAAATGTGCTACGAATGGGGCGATAACGGCGCCTACAAGGAACGAACGACGCTGACGCAGCTGGATATCAAAGTGGTTAAGCAAATTATCGAGGATTGCAGCCCGGTCAAGCCTTATTACGATCTGTTTGGCGGAGAGCCTCTGATGTATCCGCAAATCGACGAGGTTCTGGCTGCATTAAAATATTACGGAAGCCAAGTCGCCTTCCCGACCAACGGAACGCTGCTGGAGAAGCACGCGGAGATGATTATCGAGAATGAGCCGCATCGTGTATGGGTGTCGATGGACGGTCCGGAGGAGATTAACGACCAGCAGCGCGGCAAGGGCGTATTCAAGAGAGCGATCCGCGGCATTGAGAAGCTTCATGCGCTCCGGGAGGAGAAGGGCAAGGAGTTTCCGAAGATCGGCACGATCTTCATCATTACCCCGCTAACGTACATGCATGTGGAAGAGCTTTTCTTCAAAAGCATGGATATTACGAAGCTGGATCATATCAGTTTGGAGTTTCAGTCGTTTATTACGCCGGAAGATCACATGAATTACCGCAATATTCTGAAAGATAATTTTGATCTGGATACGGATGCGGCCGTTTCCAAGGGCTTCGTCCGTGAATTATCCGAGTTTAGCGAGATGGATGCAAAGGAAATCGCCCGCCAAGTGCGCAACATCGAGGAGTACTGTAAGGAGAAAGGGGTTTATTTCAACGCCTATCCGCAGAACATGACCGAGGAGACGGTCGAGCTGTACTTCAGCGGAAACAGCCACAAGCTGTCGCATGCCAAGAAGCGCTGTGAGTTCCCTTGGCTCAGCACGGAGATCAATGCGAGAGGCGACGTGACGTCCTGTCATGCTTTCTATGACTTGACGCTCGGCAACGTAAACGAGCAGCGGCTGATTGATATCTGGAACGGACCGAAGTATAAGCAATACCGCAATTATTTGAAAAAAAATTCATTCCCGATCTGTCAGGCCTGCTGTCTGAACTTCAAGACGAAGACGGAAAAATAAAGGAAGCACGAGGTTGTGCCCATGAGAAAGAAACGAATCGGCGTGCTTGGCTGCGCTCACATCCTCGATCGGGCGCTGTTCACGCCCCTTAAGAGCCTCGAACACCTCGGCGTTCACGCCATTGCGAGCCGAACGAAGGCTAAAGCCGAGTCCTATGCGGACAAGTATGGCATTCCGCACGCGTTCGGCAGCTACGAGGAACTGCTGACCTGTGAGGAGATTGACTTCGTCTATATTGCGCTCAGCAACGAGCTGCATGCGGAATGGGCGATTCGTGCGCTGCAGGCGGGGAAGCCGGTGCTGGTGGAAAAGCCGATTTGTCTGAACACGGGGGAGCTTCGGCAGTTGATGGACGCGCAGGCGGCGTCCGGGTTGCCCGTGCTGGAAGGTTTGATGGTGCAGCACCATCCTTGGCAGAGCGAGATCAAGCGGATGATCGACCGCAGCACATACGGCCGCCTCTTGCAGGTAAGCTCGCAAATCTCGGTTCCGTTCCAGGACCCAGAGCGGCAAAACTATCGCAGCTTCCCGGAACGCGGCGGCGGTGCTTTCTATGATTTCGGCTGCTATTGGCTGCAATTCCTGCAAGCGGTGCTGGGGCTGGAGCCGTCGATCTGCGATGCGGAATCGGATTTTGCGGGACCGGGCGGCTGCGATTGGACGTTTCGGGCGGCGCTGGACCACGCGGACGGAGTGCGCGCCGAGCTTGTCGCCTCCTTCGAGATGCCGGCGGCTTCCCGGCATATGCTTGAATTTGAGCGTGCCGTTGTGACCGTGGACGATTTTTTCCGCGCCAGCATGGGAACGTACCGCATTGCGATTCGCATCCAAGATAAGCAGACCGGGGCGGTAGAGAAGCTGGCCTTTGACCCGCAAAATTATTTCGTGAATCAATTGGCGTTTTTCAGCGATGTGCTGGATGGGATAACAAGCAATGTGCCGATCGTTCAATCGTACGAGCGAATGGCGATGCACAAGCGGCTGCTGACGCTGGCGAGGGCGAAGCTGCCCGGATATCCGCTGGCCTTAGGCCAGCCACTGACTTAGATGAGGAGGAGTTTCTTATGGTGATGCAAACGGTGATGAAAATTTTGAGTGAAATCAAGGAGTCTCCGGAGCTGTTGTCCACGTTAAAGCCGGAGACGGATATCGTTAACGAGGTAGGACTCGATTCGCTGCAAATGATCAATTTCGTGCTGGCCATTGAAGATGCTTTCGATGTGGAAATCGACTTTGATCATTTCCAGCTCGAACACCTGAACTCCATTCAAGCTTTCGTCGCTTTCTTGGAGAGCGTGAGAGCGGATGTTTCGAACGGGGCAAGCGGCCAGACAGCTTAGCAGCCCGTTGTCGATGAATCATGAAAAACCGTTCGCCGAAAGATGGGAGGGCCGCTCATGCAACCGAAAACGAAAGTTACCTTTGACGGAAACACGTTTCATAATATGAAGCGGACGATTCGCAACATGTCCGTGACCAGCAAAGCGCTGCGGCGCGACCCGACGTTCGCGCTGGATATTCCCGAGGACATCGGCATCAAGCTGAACAACGGCTGTAATCTGCGCTGCAAGCATTGCTTCGAATGGGCGAGCGACGGCTTTCATCACGATATGGCCAAGGAGATAAAGAGTCAGGAGATCGAGTTTTCCCTGCTCGAACGCCTGCTGGAGCAAACGCGCCAGCGGAAATCCCGTTTGTTCCTTTGGGGCGGCGAGCCGCTGTATTACAGCAAATTTGACGAATTGGCCGACTTGCTGGAACGCGATCCCCGTAATACGACCGTTTGTACCAATGCGCTACTCGTGGAGCAGAAGCTGGATTCCGTGCTGAAAATATCGAAGGATATGACGCTGCTCATCAGCTTGGACGGCTTTGAAGCGGAGAACGACGCCATTCGCGGAAGGGGCACGTACAAGAAAGTCGTCCAAACGGTGAAGCTGCTGCTGGATCTGCAGCGAACCGGTGAGTTTCAAGGCCGCATTTCACTCAGCCTGACCATTAGCGATGCGATGGTCACGAAGCTGTACGATTTCATGGAATATTTCGAAGACCTCGGCGTTGATACGGTCTACTTCGTATTTCCCTGGTATATCCCAAGCGAGATTGCAGTAAAGATGGATGACTACTATACGCGGTATTTCCCTTGGCTGGAAGCGGCACAGCAGCAGCAGCGGTATAGCTGGCATTCCTTCACCTTCCGCGTCTCGGAATCGAATATCGAGCCGCTCGTCGCGGAGATCGACCGGATCAACGGGCGGGTGTGGAACAGCCGAATCCGGTTTCAGCCGGCGCTGGAGCGGGATGAGATCAGAGACTTTATTCTTGGCTCCGAGAAGCCGGCGATGAAACGGGAGCAATGCTTGGCGATTGCCAATCGGGTGGATGTGATGCCGGACGGGAAGGTCAACCCGTGCAAGTTTTTCCCCGAGTTTACGCTCGGCGACTTGAACGGGACGGAGCTGAAGGACGTGTATCATAACGAAAGTTTCCGGCGGCACCGGGAGACGCTCGGCCGAGGATTGACGCCGATCTGTTCGCGATGCGTGCTGCTCTATAACTACGGCCGATAAATCCCGCAACCAAGCGGCGACAGGAAAGAGGGCTGCGGATGATGCAAGGGCGGTTTCATATGGATGACTTCTCCGTATATCGGCCCGAGCTGACGGTGCCGATGGCGGACATCATTTCAAACGCGGTGCAATGCGGGTACCCTCTTGAGCACGATGAGGCTTATTACCGGGAGCGGGGGTTCGAGACCGTTGCGGTCGAAAGACGCCTATCGATGGAGGAAATGGCGGAGCGGGCACTTGAGCCTGTAGCGGAGCGGTGCAGGCGGGAAGGCATCGAGATCGGGGAAATCTGGTTTGCGCATACGTCACAGGTAGCTTGGCATGAATGCAATCTGTTCAAAACGATGCTGCTGCGCTGGGGCTGGGAGCAGGTTCCCTTGTACCCGGTCGAGGAGCATTCCTGCTCGACGTTCCATTGGTTTCTGCGCATGGCCGCCTATCCGTTGGCCCGTGATCCGGACAAAGCGGTGCTGTTTGTGACCGCCGATCTCGGAATCCATCCGTTCTATTATATCAATGAGTTCATCCTTAGCGGGGACAGCGCCAGCGCCTGCTTATTCCGCTGGGAATACGGCGATCATCAAACGCTTGCCGTAAAGTATAAAACGGCAGGCAAGGTCTACGATAACGATCCGTCTCGCCTGCGGCAGTTCCATGCGACTTTCTATATGAGTATTCGCAAGATGATGCTGGAGACGCTTCACGAAGCCGGGTTCACCTTTTCCGACATCCGTCTCGTCGTGTGCGGCAATACGAACCGGCAGGTTTGGGAGACGGTAGCCAGTTCGCTGCGGGTTTCGCCGGATATGTTTTACTACGCCACCATGCACGAAGTCGGGCATATTACGAATACGGACATCCCTTACAATATTTGGCGCGCGTTAGCCGACGGGGCTTTGCTGCCGGGGGACTATTATTTGACGGTTACCATCGGCACGGCCGGCACGCTCGGCTGTGCCCTGCACCGGTATGTGCCGATGAATCGGCCCGGGATTCCGGCCAAGGAGGAAGGGGAGCTATGAGCGCGCAAGTTTTTCCGGAAGGCAAGAAGCTGTATATTAGCGGGCTTCGGTGCATCGTTCCGGAGGCGGAAAGCTCCTTGGAGGCCTACTGTGCGGAGGCGGGACAGCCATGGGAAGATAGTCCGCCCAAGTGGCTGTTCGCGCATGCCGGGATGTCCTCGCCTTGGCCGGCCGTGGAGTCCGGTCCGTCGGATTCTTCGCTTCCCGCGGTACGGATTCCGGTGTTCGAAAAGCATCCCGTCGACTATTTGTGCGAGGAAGGGAAGCGCCGCTTCGGAGCGGACCGGAAGTTTGATCTGATCAGCTACTGCCACGAAACGGTGCAGCGTCCGCTGACGACCTTGCCGGGGTTCATGCTGTGTGCCGAGTTCGGGCATCGTCATGTGCAGCCGTTCGTGCTCGGACAGCTCGGAAGCCTCGCCTGTATTCGGGCGATCGACTGGTCTGGGCGCATGCTGGAGGATGGAGAAGGGACGAACGGCTTGCTCTGCATTGCGGATCGAACGGAGTATCCGTTCAGCCGGACGCCTTGGACAGGCTCGATCAAGGGGGACGCTGCGGTGTTGTGCACCTTAGCAACCGAAGCGGGCGAGTACGAAGTAACGAAATGCTGCATTCAGCCGTTCCTTCAAGCCGGACCGATGCGAGCGTGGACGACGGCCGATTACGAACGGACGATGCTGGCGCTTGCCCGGCTAGCCGAACAAGCGCTTCAGGAGATGAAGGCGGCGGGGAACGCGCCTGATCGGCTGGTGATTCAGAACGTGTCCGCTTCCTTCGTGACGGCTGTCGGCGAGGCTGGGGAACGCTGCGGGATTCCCGTCTATGTAAGGCAAACGCGGAAAGCGATTAATTTTTTTGGCAGCGATCCGTTCATTACCTTGCAGGAGGCGGAGGACAGCGGCCAGCTTCGGGAGGGACAGTCGGTTCTGCTCCTGTTTGCCAGCGCCGATTTCGGCATCGGACTGCTGACGCTTCGCAAAGCCGGGGAAGGTGGATAGCCTCCGAATTGTAGTCTGTGCCAAGAATCGCGAAAAAGACCGCCTTCCCTGCGAACGGCGGTCTTTTTCGCGATGAAACGTCATTTTTTTGCCGGAGATGATTTAAAGGCAGGGCGTCACCGCCGATTTCTGGGGTTGTTAGGTAAATAAGGTATCTGGGGTGATTTTGTTGGTGGTCGCTTCCTGACATACGAACTGATTTGCTCTGCCTCTCCTTGTTCCTTCTCTAGCTTCGCTTGATATTCTATCCGGATCGCCAGCAGCTCGCGCTCCTTCACCACGTCTTTCCACTCGTTCAGACGCTCCAGCGCCTCTCGATGACGTTCCTCGGCGCTCGCCCCTCAGCTCGTCCATCGCCGTGAGATAGGCCTCCAGATCCGCTATGCGTGCCGCTTGTTTCTCGGATAACGCGGTCAACCGGGAAACTTCCGTTCCACAGATATTCTGATCGATTGCCCTTCGCTTGGTGGGACCGACTGGAGGAGCTGGGGGATCCAAACCAAATAAAAAAGCCTCCACCAATTTGCAGAGGGCAACTAAAAAAAACGGCCCTTGCCGCAAAGGATGCGAACAAGAGTCGTTTTTTTGCATTGTTCCACGAAATGAAATCGTCGCTTCAGAGTTAATTAGAGTGGAAAATAGGAACTGGGAGCGTTATTCTAACGGCTCCATACCATCCAAAAAAGTCTATGTAAGTGCCCGCTCCTTTGTCTGTGTTTATAAGCATCCATGCTCCTGCTGCTGCAACGGCGGTCACCGCAGAAGCAAACCAAGCTGGAGGAGTTACCGAAAAGAAAAGCATCGTCGCTTGCATAGCAGCAATTGTTCCTGCAACAGATGCAGTATATAAAAGAATATTATCTTTAAATTTTGGCTCAAAACCAAAATTAGCGGTTGACGAATTCAAATGAGTGTAGAACGAGGATTAAAATGGAAAAACATCTGCAAATCCTGTATTGTTGTAAGTCCTACCAAAACAACAAAAGGATATGACAGATGCCACTCCAGTATATCAACGAACTGCTCGGATTACCAGAGCTAAAACTTCAAAAAATCGTCTC
>NZ_FMTT01000036.1 GCF_900100345.1 Paenibacillus tianmuensis
CGTGTTTCTTGATCTTCTCATGCGAGAAGATCACTTATCCGGTCTTAGCTACCGTTTCCGGTAGTTATCCCAGTCTTACAGGCAGGTTGCCTACGTGTTACTCACCCGTCCGCCGCTAGCTTTACCCGAAGGTAAAACCCGCTCGACTTGCATGTATTAGGCACGCCGCCAGCGTTCGTCCTGAGCCAGGATCAAACTCTCCATTAAAGAAAAGCTGATAAAGCTCAAAATTTACTACTGACGAGAATTTTCATTCTCTTTATGACACTCACTCAATGTTCAGTTTTCAAAGAGCAATTTCCTTTAACAAATGCTGCGTTGTTAAGCTCTGCAGCCTTTATCTCTTGTTGTCACCTTGTTTAGCGGCGACTTTTATAATATATCACATTCACCTATCGAAAAGCAAGCCTTTTTTTATTTCTTTTTGTTTCCAGAGGTGAAGCTGCTTGCTTGCAAAAGGAGAACGAGTAATAAAGTATCATAAGAGCGCACCGGAAGTCAAGCGATTTTTCAATTTATTTTAATGATACATCCGGTTTCTTGCGTATTTCGAAATTTCTTTTGGCGAGGCTAGGCGGGCATACATGCGGAAAATGACTTTGTACCGCGATTCAATCGCCGTTTTGATATCCGCATCGATTCTTTTATCATTCAAGTCGAAGAGCATTTCATCCAGCTCCTTGCGCAGGACGTAATCCAGTTCTCTGCATTCCCGTTCGTTAAACAAAAAGCCAAGCATGCCGTAGTGGCCCCTTTCCAAAATGAAGTGCGTAAATGCAAAGAAGATATGCAGCGTTAGCGTATCGAATCCAAACCAAGAAAGGTCGGCGCCTTGGCTGCATACCTCTTTAATATCGCCAAAACCGTCTTATGTTTTACTGTTATGCACAGTTTTGGTCATTTTTATGAGTTTACGCTTCATTTATTTTTATCCACGGGCCAACCATAAGGTTAACGTGCTTTCGATTAACGCGGCTACGAACAGCACGGCTACGAGCATAACACTGAGAGGCAGCAGCGCTTTGATAAACAGCAGAAACTGTTCTCTTGTTTTGACCGATCGGGTCGGACTAAGTGAAGAAAGCAGCGTCTTCAGTACCATCATGCCCAATCGCAGCCCTAAGGCACAAGCCACGATAATCGCTGGAATTTCCAGAATTCCATGGGGAAGAATCGTTTTGATCACAAACAACCAAGATTGTTTTTGAGCCGACACCATACATACGTATCCAAGCAGCAAGCCGTTGGCAAGAAGAAAAAACAGCGGGAATACCCCGAAAAACAGCCCCAAGGCAATGACCAACAACGATTTTAAAGCATTATTCCAAAAAATGAGCCAAAATAAAGACCATTGCTGATTCGGCTTGCCTGCAATAGAACCCGAGATTTGTTTTATCGCTTCGATCTGGCCGTTGATAAATGCATGAAACTGGCTGGAGTACAGAGCGCCCATCACGATACCCGCGATAAATACCAAGGCGGATGCAATAAAGTAATGTTTCATCAGCTTCATTTGCATCATTGTGTTTTTCCAATTCAAAGAGAGTCCCTCCTTTTAAGCATAAGATATCGGTACGAGCATACACATCTATTAATACAAGCCTTTCCGGACGAGATGGGCAAAGGAGGCCTAGCCAGTGAATTATTTTTATGTCATGAACGGCAAGAAGCTCAAACAGGCGCTAATTATTTCCGTTGCTGTCCTGTTCGCCATCGGCATCATTTATTCGGAAAGGGAAAATGTTTCGGTCTTCTCCCAATACGAACCCGCCGCCGTCTACAGCATTCCCACGGAAAGAAAGCTGATCGCTCTCACCTTCGATATCAGTTGGGGAGATACGCGCACGGAGCCGATCCTTCAAATTCTGGAAAATAAGGGGATTCGAAACGCAACCTTCTTCTTATCATCCCCTTGGACCAAAAGCCATCCCGATACCGTAAGCAAAATCGTCAAAGGCGGGTGGGAAATCGGCAGTCACGGACATAAGCACGTGAACTACAGCAGCTTAAGCGATGAGGAAATCCGCGCCCAGATTAAGACGGCTCACCAAATTATTCAGGAAGTCACCGGTGCAAGTCCGAACCTGCTGCGGCTTCCTAACGGCGATTTTGACAAACGTGTGCTGCGGATCGCTAACGAGCTGCGTTATACGGTCATCCAATGGGATACGGATTCTCAGGATTGGATGAATAAAGGAGTCGACACGATCATCAACCGCGTCTTATCTAAAGCGCATCCCGGCGATATCGTTTTATTTCACGCCAGCGACTCCGTCAAGCAAACCCACGAAGCGCTCCCCGTTATTATCGACAAATTACGCGAAAAAGGTTACGAGTTCGTGACCGTTAGTCAATTGATGAAGCAAACGAAGGTCAGCAATCAGCCGCCTGTCGAAGATCAAACCATGAAACCTATACGTTAACCCGCTTCTTATGCAAAAAAACAGCAAGAGCCGTTACACCGGCTCTTTATTTGTGTTCAGCACTTTGCTGAGGATCAAAATTTGCCAAGCATTGCACAAGTACAGCGGAACCATCATAAAGATTGTAGAAGCCGCGTTGTCGAGCCGGAGGGAAGGAATAGCCTCGATCGCCGTGACCGCAATCATAAAAAATAATGTCGGAATAGCGGCGCTGCGATTCGTCATTTTTACTTTCCACCAAACTACGCCGATCGACACCATAATTAGTGAAAGCGGAAGGATCATATATACTCCCCAGCTCATCTGCTGCCCACTGCTAACATAGCGCAAATAGATCAAATCGAACAAGACGATCACCATAATGATCACTTGGACGATATCCCAAGCCCATTTTCGAAGAATACCGCCCACAATATACCGGACGATCAAATAAGCGAAAAAGCCCATCTGGCTCAACACACTGATCGTAGCACCGCCAAGGATCATCGTGATCACGCTAAAGCCGATTTGTTTTCCGCCGAGTTCAACCTGTTGGTCTGTCAATTGTAGTACAAGCCCGGCCATAGCGGCCGTCACCGCACCGATCAGCAGCGTGGTCCAAAATAAATAAAACCATTTTCTTAACGTCACGACCGCTATACCCCCAATAAGTCATTTCAACAGTTAATTGTACCAACCTTCGCAATAAAAAGCTAACAGCAATTGTGTTAATCCCCGGGGATGCAACAAATACTAACGGCAAAACAATGAAAGGAGCCCGAACTGATGATAGCGCGATGGATTCGTTTTTTACCCGCCGTCCTAATCGTCGGCTTCTTAACTTCCTGCGGTTCCGAATCCCAAGCCTCATCCTCCGGTGGCGGGAATACTTACAAAGACACCAAGTCGATGGTTCTCGATATTTTGAAAACCGAAGACGGGCGGAAAGCTATCCAACAGGCTACCATACATGAGAACAGCAAGCTCCAATTATTATCCGCCGGCGATACGCAGCAGTTGCAGCTTGCGGTAAAAGATGTGCTGACCGATACGGAGAGCAATAAGTTTCTGCAAAAAATGATTAGCGACCCGAAATTCGCCGGTCAATTCGCAAAAGCCATTCAAAAAGATACCAAGCAAATTCAGAAAGAATTATTAAAGGACCCGGAATATCAAAAAGCCATGATGGATGCGATGAAAAGCCCGGATTTTGAAACGATGATGCTGGAGACCATGAAGGGAACGGCCTACCGCACTCAAACGAAAGCTGTTATTCAGGAATCCCTTCAAAGTCCGATATTTCGCTTGGAAATGATGGAATTGATGAAGAAAGTGCTGCAGGAAGAGTCAAAGCCTAAAGAAGAGAAAGGCAAGAAGAAGGGCGGTGAAGGCGAAGGCAAAGGCCAGCAAAAACAAGAAGGAGGAAAAGGCAAGGAAGGTGGCGGATCTAAGCAAGGCGGAGGATGACATTAAAGGTGAAACAAAGGATCAGCCTCGTCAGGCTGATCCTTTTTCCTACAGCTGTTGAATGACTTGCTCTGCCATATCCCGGTAAATGAGCCCTATTTCGGTATCGGCTTTGTAAACCGAAGGAGAATAATCCGGTTCGGCCACATGGTTGTCCGGGACGCCCAGAGGAATTTGCGCCAGCAGCTTCGTATGCAGTTCCTCGGCTAACTTGCCGCCGCCTCCACGGCCGAATACATAGTCTTTATTGCCGCATTTGCCACAGGCATAGTACGACATATTTTCGACGACACCGATAATCTCATGCTCCGTATGAATGGCCATCGCACCGGCCCGGGCCGCTACAAAAGCGGCAGTAGCATGAGGCGTGGTAACGATAATTTCTTTGCTGTGCGGAATCATCTGATGAACGTCTAGGGCTACATCTCCCGTCCCTGGGGGTAGATCCAGCAAAATATAGTCAAGCCCGCCCCACTCCACTTCGTTAAAGAAGTTGCGGAGCATTTTCCCCAGCATCGGGCCGCGCCAAATGACCGGCGTGTTTTCTTCGACAAAAAAGCCCATGGAAATCACTTTGACGCCGAACCGCTCAACTGGAATAATGCGGTTGTTCACGAGTTGCGGCCGTTCTTCGATGCCCATCATATCGGGAACGCTAAATCCGTAAATGTCGGCATCGACCAAGCCGACTTTCTTCCCTAATCTAGCTAACGCTACGGCCAAGTTGACCGTGACTGTCGATTTCCCGACGCCGCCTTTTCCGCTCGCAATAGCAATGAAACGCACTCCCGATTGCGGGTCAAGCACGTTGACGGAAGGCCGTTCGGTTTTTTCATGAGCAGAAGCCGATTCTTGAGCCTTACGCGCCGCTTCGTTGCGATCAAATTCGGACAGCAGCCGAAAGCGCAGGTGAACGTCCGTGGCGCCTGCTTGCTTGAAAGCCTCAGCAATCTGATTTTGCAGTTGCTGCTTGTACGATTCGTTATCACTAGACAGCAGTACGGTTGCCGACACATGTTGTTCTTTGATCATGATATCGCGAATAAAATTCAAATCAGCCAAGCTTAAGCCGAATTCCAGGTCCTTTAGCGGACTTACGGAAGCCAGTAATTGTTCTTTGGTTATCACGATGTCACCTCGGCGATCCATAGTTAAGTTCTACTGCGGTATATTATA
The DNA here is from genome assembly GCF_900100345.1 of Paenibacillus tianmuensis. GTDB lineage: Bacteria > Bacillota > Bacilli > Paenibacillales > NBRC-103111 > Paenibacillus_G > Paenibacillus_G tianmuensis. The sequence goes on from NZ_FMTT01000036.1 coordinate 5,046, forward strand.
CCACAAATTCATCAGGAGCCCACTTTTTCACCAGAGTAATACCGGAGAATGCCTTGATAAATGGAAGTCGCTATCTTTTTCTGATAAGACGGATCCCGAAGCAATTGAGCTTCACCCGGATTGGATAAAAATCCGACTTCGACGAGAGCGCTTGGAATGGTCATCGCTTTAAGTAAATAGATTTCTTTGTCGGCCTGCTTCGCGACCCGATCCGTATTTTTCAAATTCCTTTTCATTTCCTCCTGAATCAATGCTGCCAAGGTCGAATTGTCGGCATGATTTGGATAAAAAAACGTCTGCGCACCCGACCAGCGGGGGGACGGTATGCTGTTCAGATGGATGCTGACGAATAGATTGGACTTTTGCTTGGTAACAAACTCAGCCCGTTTCAGCAGATCTTCGGTTTTGCGTTTACTGTACCCTTTCGTTTCCGTAGAAGCCAGGTCCCGGTCGTCCTCCCGGGTCATGACCACCAATGCTCCTGACTGCTGCAAATAATCCCGAAGGTGCAAGGCAATAGCCAAATTGACATCCTTCTCCTCCAGCCCGTCCTTACTTCGAGCCCCTCCGTCCGGCCCACCGTGTCCGGCATCCAATGCAATGATTTTACCGGACAGCGGCATCGTCCAATACGTCCATGTTTTGGTGGATGGGAGCTCGTAGGTGAACATGAACAGCATGAGCGCCACCAACAAGGCTGACATGACGATTTTGATCCCGCTATGCATGGTCAGCCAAACGACGACCCTCTTTCTTTTTCCGAACATGAAAAAATCCACCTCACATCCCTAGACTCTCTTTCATCTTATGGGACGAGGTGGACAATTATACCTGATGCTTATACCTGATATTCAGGCTCTTTCATACCTTGGATCAACACTTCCGCCACTTCCGGCCGCGTGAACTGAGGCGGCGGGCATTGGCCGTCACGCAGCAGCGCGCGAACTTTTGTTCCGGAGAGGTGCAGATGGTCTTCCTTGCCGTGCGGACACGTCTTGCTGGAGGCCATGTTGCCGCATTTCGTGCAAAAGAAGCTATGCTCGAAGAACAGCGGCGTGATGCCCAGCTCTTCGGGAGTGAAGTTGCTGAAGATTTCCTGCGCTTCATACGTTCCGTAATAGTCGCCTACGCCCGCATGATCGCGCCCTACAATAAAATGTGTGCAGCCGTAGTTTTTCCGGACCATCGCATGGAAAATCGCTTCCCGCGGCCCCGCATAGCGCATCGCCGCTGGGAATACGCCCAAAAATACGCGGTCCTTCGGATAGTAACTTTCCAGCAGGACCAAGTAGCTGCGCATCCGGACATCGGCCGATATATCGTCAGATTTGGTCTCGCCCACGAGCGGGTTCAAAAAGAGCGCATCGACGATTTCCATCGCACTTTTTTGAATATACTCGTGTGCACGGTGAACCGGATTCCGCGTTTGAAAGCCGACTACGGTCTTCCAGCCCTTTTCGGAAAAAAGCCGCCGCGTTACGGCCGGGTCGTAGTAAAACTCCTCGAATTTACCTGGCTTCGGACGGTTTAATACTTGGATCGGCCCGCCTACATAGGTAGACGGTCTGGAGAACAGCTTCTGGACGCCAGGATGCGCTTCGTCGTCGGTTTTAAACACGTTCAGCGCTTCTTTGCGCTGGTCGACATGATAAATGCTCTGGACTTCAATAATACCGTAGACGATGCCGTCTTGCGCCCCTACAAGCGCTACTTCCTGTCCGATAGCAAGGCTACTCGCGATTTGCGGCTCAACGGCTAACGTAATCGGAATGCTCCAGACCGTTCCGTCCTGCAAGCGCATGCGTTCCACGACAGAATGGTAATCCTGTTCGCCCAAAAAGCCAGTAAGCGGCGAAAAAGCGCCGACACCGATCAAATCGAGATCGGAAATCGTCCATGCGTCGATGCTAAGCGAATATAACGTTACGGCATGCTCCAGCAGGTTTGCCCTCTTCTCGCCCTCAATCACCCGATTAACGAGCGTTCCGCCGTGCGGTCGAATGGTTTCTCCCATCGCTATTGCTCCTCCTATTGCCCTTTGCTTATTTATGAAGTCCGCATTCCGTCTTCTCGAAATCGGCCCAACGTCCCGCTCTCGGGTCCTCACCCGCTGCTACCGGACGAGTACAGTGCTCACAGCCGATACTTGGATAGTTCCGATCATGGAGCGGGTTGTAAATAATATTGTTACTTAGAATATAACTCCATACATCTTCAGATGTCCAACTGGCGAGCGGATTGAATTTGACAAGACCGAATTTCACGTCGTATTCGATCTTCTTGGCGTTGGCACGCGTCGGCGCTTGATCGCGGCGAATTCCTGTGATCCAGGCATCGTAGTTTTTGAGGATATCCGTTAACGGGTTAACTTTGCGGATGTTACAGCATTGGGTCGGAGCACTCTTCCACAGTTCCTCGCCAAACTGCTGCGCCTGCTCCTCCAGCGTAAGCTTAGGAAGCACTTGAACGAATTCGACTCCATAGTGCTGCTGCAGGCGGTCGCGGGTTTCATAGGTTTCCTGAAAATGCACATTCGTATCCAGGTAAAAGATATCCGTTTTGGGACTGACCTTCTGGAGCATATCGACCAATACGACGTCCTCTGCTCCGAAACTACAGGCTAAAGTGATGTTGGGGAATCTTTCTACCGCCCAGGATAAAAGTGCCTCCGGGCTTTGAGATTCAAAATCCTCAGCTGCTTGACGAATTAGCTCCTCTTTCTCAAATAAATTCATAGCTTTTCGCACCTCCGGCAATTTAATTCCGAGTATAGTTATGTGTTTTATTTTATTTAGCTTAATTATAAACGATGGACCCTTTTTGTCAATTTAAAATTTTCTCTAGGCTTCTGCCTTATTTTATTGCTCTCGGGCTTGTTCGGTGAAAATAAAAAAACCTTTCCGAAGTAAATTCGGAAAGGTTCGTTTGTGTCGATATTAACGTTTGGAAAATTGAGGAGCGCGACGAGCAGCTTTCAAGCCGTACTTTTTACGCTCTTTCATCCGCGGGTCACGAGTCAAGAAGCCCGCTTTTTTCAGGGCGCCGCGGAATTCCGGATCTGCTTTCAACAGAGCGCGGGAAATCCCGTGACGGATCGCGCCGGCTTGTCCGGAGATCCCGCCGCCATGAGCCAAAACCAATACATCGTACTTGGACAATGTTTCAGTCAGGTTAAGCGGTTGTTTTACGATCAATTTCAACGTTTCCAGACCAAAGTATTCGTCCAGCTCGCGTTTATTAATAATGATACGGCCTTCGCCCGGTACCAAACGTACACGTGCTACCGAATGCTTACGACGACCGGTGCCATAATATTGTACTTGTGCCACTAGACAGTCCTCCCTTTATTAACCGCGAAGTTCCCAAACTTCAGGTTGTTGTGCTTGATGCGGATGTTCCGAACCTGCATACACTTTGAGCTTCGTTTTCAGGCGGTTGCCCAAACGGTTTTTCGGAAGCATACCGTGAATCGCCAGTTCCAACATACGCTCAGGCTTGTTGTTCAGCATATCTTGAGCCGAAGTCACTTTCAGACCGCCCGGATGCAGGGAGTGACGATAGTACATTTTGTTTTGCAGTTTTTTACCTGTCAAAACGATTTTCTCAGCATTGATGACGACAACGAAATCGCCAGTATCTACATGCGGAGTAAATTGAGGCTTATGTTTGCCGCGCAGAATGCTCGCCGCTTCGCTAGCCAGACGTCCGAGCGTCTTACCGGTAGCATCAATGATGTACCATTTGCGTTCAACTTCACTAGGCTTCGCCATATATGTGGTACGCATGTTAATGTTCCTCCTAAATCTATCTTCATCACAGGTCATTCATTTGTCATAGTTATAGGTTAAAACAAGTTGGTTGATCGTTTCATTGACCCGGGGCCGTGGGGTAGCCAGTCATAAGAAACGCCATCTGTTATTTTACTACATCGGCATGCAGTAATCAAGCATTTGGCGCATCTTTTCCGTAAAAAACTTCCCACAGCATAAGCCCGTGCGCCATCGCCGTCGGCCCTGCCAAAGCCCTGTCTTTCGCTGCCAAGACGTCGCGAATACTAGACGGGCTCCGCTTCCCTTCGCCAACCTCAATCAAGGTACCTACAATGATCCGCACCATATTATATAAGAAACCGCTGCCGGAAAAATAAATGTGGATAGCGTACGATTGCAAGTGCGGCTCTATCGGTTCGCACTCCAAGCGAGCTTCGAAGATCGTGCGAACATGGCTTTCTGCCGATGACCGGCTCGAACAAAACGAAGTGAAGTCGTGCTTGCCGACAAAGCAGCTCAGCGCATCCTGCATGGCCGTTACATCAAGGGCAGTCGGATGGTGAAACTCCGTGTTCTGCTTAAACAGGTCCGGATATTTCCCGCATCGCATCGTATAGCGGTACGTCTTGCGCTTAGCAGACCTTCGGGCATGAAAATCATCCGGCACCACTCTAGCATCCCATACCACAATATCATCCGGCAAGCGCGAGTTCATCGCCATGCACCAGCGTTCAATCGGGATTTGAGAACCGGTCTGAAAATTATAAACCTGTCCCCGCGCATGAACCCCCGCATCGGTCCGCCCCGAAGCCGTCACTTTGATCTCCTCGAAGGTGAGATGACGCAATGCTTGCTCCAGCTGCTGCTGAATCGTAATCTTCTGAGGCTGCGTCTGGAAGCCATGGTAGCTCATCCCGTTATAGGATACCGTCATGCAGATGTTTCTCAAGGCAGTCCTCCGTGCTTGCAAAAACGAATTTTCGATCCTACAAAAAAAAGGGTTTCATCAGAATCGTAAGATCCCGTCCACCCTTTCCCATCCTTTTTCTCTTAAGCCCGGTCTACAAGCTCCAAGTAAACCATTGGAGCAGCATCGCCGCGACGAGGTCCGAGCTTCAAAATGCGGGTATAGCCGCCTTGACGCTCAGCGTAGCGAGGAGCCAGATCGGAGAAAAGTTTTTGAATCGCATCTTGGTTTTCGTTTGCCGCTTCGCGACGAACGAAGGAAGCCACTTGCCGACGTGCATGCAAGTCACCACGTTTTGCCAAGGTGATCAATTTTTCTGCGATGGAACGAAGTTCTTTGGCTTTCGCTTCCGTCGTTTGAATGCGCTCATGTATGAACAAGTCGGTTACCAGATCGCGAAACAAAGCTTTACGCGCGCTGGAGTCACGACCCAACTTTTGGTATGCCATGTGAGCAACCTCCTTCTGCTTGATTGGTCAGAGGTGCGCGACTTAAGACTTAATCTTCCATTCTCAGGCCAAGACCAAGCTCTTCGAGCTTCTCTTGAACTTCCTCCAGAGATTTGCGACCCAAGTTGCGGACCTTCATCATGTCTTCTTCCGTTTTCGTAATCAATTCCTGCACCGTATTGATGCCAGCGCGCTTCAGGCAGTTGTAGGAACGAACCGAGAGATCGAGTTCTTCGATAGTCATCTCCAGAACTTTCTCCTTCTTGTCCTCTTCCTTCTCCACCATAATCTCAGCGTCCTTGGCTTCGTCGGTCAGACCGACGAACAGCATCAGATGCTCCGTCAAAATTTTGGCGCCCAAGCTTACGGCTTCTTCTGGGCGGATGCTTCCATCTGTCCAAACTTCAAGGGTCAACTTATCATAGTTGGTAACTTGACCGACGCGAGTGTTTTCTATGCTGTAATTGACACGAGTAATCGGAGTGTAGATCGAATCGATCGGAATCACGCCGATCGGCTGTTCCTCTTTTTTGTTCTTATCTGCCGATACGTATCCCCGGCCGCGATTCGCATAAATTCTCATATGCAGCCTTGCATCGGAGGACAGCGTAGCAATGTGCAAATCCGGGTTTAAGATCTCCACATCGCTATCGCCGCGAATATCGCCAGCCACAACAGCCCCTTCGCCTTCGGCATCGATCTCAAGCACTTTCTCCTCGTCGGAGTGTATCTTGAGCGACAGTCCTTTCAGGTTCAGGATAATCTCCGTAACATCTTCCATGACGCCAGGAACCGTGGAGAACTCATGCAGCACGCCGTCGATTTGCACGGACGTCACAGCGGCGCCCGGCAAAGACGAAAGCAAAATTCTGCGAAGCGAGTTCCCAAGAGTCGTTCCGTAGCCTCGTTCCAATGGCTCTACGACAAATTTGCCATAGGTGCCGTCTTCGCTCAATGATACGGTTTCTATTTTCGGCTTTTCGATTTCGATCATGGTTACACCCTCCTTCAAACGTCGTTTCCCTTTGGATAACTTAAGACGTATAAACGCGCAGTATGCCTATCCAAATAGTATTCACAACTTTTGGAAAATTATACCGCTTAGCTTAGCAATCCTAATTAGACACGACGGCGTTTCGGAGGACGGCAACCGTTATGAGGAATCGGTGTAACGTCTTTAATCAGGTTAACTTCCAAACCTGCAGCTTGCAGCGAACGAATCGCAGCTTCGCGACCTGCACCCGGTCCTTTAACCATAACCTCAACTGCTTTCATGCCATGTTCCATAGCAGCTTTTGCAGCAGATTCGGCAGCCAATTGCGCAGCAAACGGAGTGCTTTTACGCGAGCCTTTGAACCCGAGGTTACCGGCGCTTGCCCAGGAAATTGCATTCCCATGCGGGTCGGTAATGGTTACGATAGTATTGTTGAACGTAGAGCGGATATGAGCCACTCCGGAGTCGATATTTTTCCGATCACGACGTTTGGTACGAACGACTTTTTTAGGTTTAGCCATTTAAAAGGTTACCCCCCTTTACTATTTTTTCTTATTAGCTACCGTACGACGAGGACCTTTGCGCGTACGAGCATTTGTTTTAGTACGTTGACCGCGAACAGGCAGGCCGCGACGGTGACGAACACCACGATAGCAGCCGATCTCGATCAGGCGCTTAATGTTCAGTGCGATTTCACGACGCAGGTCGCCTTCCACCTTCTGCGTTTTGTCGATGACGTCGCGGATTTTGCTTACTTCGTCTTCTGTCAAATCGCGAACGCGAGTATCGGCATTGATACCGGTTTGAGCGACGATTTTCTGAGCAGTCGTGTTACCGATCCCGAAAATGTAGGTCAGCGCGATTACTACCCGTTTGTCACGAGGCAAGTCTACACCAGCAATACGTGCCATTTAACACAGCACCTCCTTAACCTTGTTTTTGTTTATGTTTCGGATTTTCGCAGATTACCATAACGTTCCCTTTGCGGCGAATGACTTTGCATTTTTCGCAAATCGGCTTGACCGACGGTCTAACCTTCATGGTGTTAACCTCCTAAGAGTTTTCGTTAGAAAACTTACTTCGTAAGCGTTAGCTGAGTTTCGTGAGAAAACTGACTTCGTACATTTATTTAAAACGATAGGTTATACGGCCTCTGGTCAAATCATAGGGCGAGAGCTCGACCGTCACTTTATCGCCGGGCAGGATCCGGATAAAGTGCATTCTGATTTTGCCGGATACGTGAGCAAGTATCTTATGACCGTTCTCCAGTTCAACCTTAAACATTGCATTCGGAAGAGGTTCAATCACTGTACCTTCAACTTCAATTACATCTTCTTTGGCCACAGTCATTCTCCTTTCTCTTGCGCTTTCGCTGATTCATGGTCCGCATACTTTGTCAATGCAAACCGCAGCTTTCCGTTGGTGACTCGACCGGTATTCATAATACTATCAGCCACTTCGCTGCTGATCGCCGGCAGAAGCTCAAGATGAATCACGTTTTTCTTTTTGGGTGCGTCTGATTTCCGTTGTCCGCCGTCTGCAATCCACACGTACCGTTGGTCTACGACGCCGATTATGACAGCGTACGATCCGGATTCCCGTCCCCGATTCACCCTTACGATTTGTCCGATCTGGGGCATGTTCGATGTTGCCATCGTGCTTTACTTACCGGGCAGCGTAAAAATCTCGTAGCCGTCCGGCGTAATCGCTATGGTATGCTCAAAATGCGCGCACAGTGTGCCATCCACCGTCACAACCGTCCAATTGTCTTCGAGGGTCTTCACATAACGTTCGCCCACGTTGACCATAGGTTCGATTGCAAGTACCATACCGGGCTTCAGCCGCGGACCTCGCCCTGGAATACCGTAGTTCGGAATCTGCGGCTCCTCGTGGAGCTTCGTTCCGATGCCATGTCCTACGTATTCCCGAACAACCGAAAAACCTTCATCTTCAATCACTTTTTGAATGGCGTGGGATATCGTGTACAGTCTGGCGTCCGGCTTGGCTTCGGCAAGTCCTGCAAAAAGCGACCTTTCGGTTACTTCAAGCAGCTTGCGGGCCGTATCGGAAATCTCGCCAACACCGTAGGTCCATGCGGAATCCCCATGATATCCTTTGTACTCTGCACCGATGTCGATACTGATGATGTCACCGTCTTTAAGCTTTCGTTGACTGGGTATGCCGTGAACCAGTTCGTCGTTGACCGAAGCGCAAATACTGCCAGGAAAACCATTGTAGCCTTTAAAAGACGGAATTGCGCCCTGACTGCGAATAAAATCTTCTGCGATCTGGTCGAGCTGTTTCGTTGTAATATCGGGCTGAATGGCTTGCCGCAGCACCCGATGCGTTTCGGCGACAATCCGTCCCGCCTCCCGCATCAATTCCAATTCAGCAGCTGACTTACAGATGATCATTACGCAAGCCCCCGCAATTGTGAACTGATTTGTGCAGTAACCGTATTAATCTCTTGCTCACCGTTAACCTCACGCAATATTCCCTTGTTACGATAATACTCCAGAAGCGGAGCGGTTTTATTGGAATACTCGTCCAAACGAGTCCCTACTTTTTCTTCGGTGTCATCCGAACGTTGATACAACTCACCAGAACATTTGTCGCAAACATGCTCACGTGCAGGAGGGTTAAACAAGACATGATACGTAGCTCCGCAGGATTTACAGATCCGGCGACCTGTCAAACGGGCAAGCAGTAAATTCCGATCCACTTTCAGATTGATCACGTGCTCGATGGTTTTACCCAGCGAAGCCGCAATCTCATCCAACGCTTCAGCTTGGGAGATGGTTCTTGGGAAACCGTCCAGCAAAAAGCCCTTGCTGCAATCCGGCTGCTGAAGGCGTTCGCGAACGATCCCGATCGTAATTTCATCCGGTACGAGCAAACCTTGATCCACATACTTCTTCGCTTCAAGCCCGAGCGGCGTTTCCTGCTTCATCGCCAGCCGAAAGGCGTCTCCCGTAGAAATATGCGGAATTTGAAACTCATCAACGATTCGTTCCGCCTGAGTACCTTTTCCTGCACCCGGGGGCCCCATAAAGATGACGTTCATCAGACTTCCTCCCCACTGGCATCTATCGATACTAACAGCACAATAGGTGCCGATAGCTTAAAACTCACTATCAGTACCTATTTGCTATTTATTAATGAAGCCTTTGTAGTGGCGTTTGATCAGTTGGCTCTCGATTTGTTTCATCGTCTCAAGTCCTACACCGATAACGATCAGCAAAGACGTACCGCCAATGGTAACGGAGCTCGGCAGTCCAGCCACAGAACCGATAATCATTGGAAGGATCGAGATGGCAGCCAAGAAAAGCGCGCCGGACAATGTGATTCGGGTCATGACTCGCGTCAAGTAAACCGAGGTGGTTTTGCCCGGACGGATGCCTGGGACATATCCGCCATTTTTCTTCATCTGATCCGCCATTTGCACAGGGTTCATCTGTACAAATGTGTAGAAATACGTAAAGCCGATGATCAACAAAACGTACAACACCATACCGAGCGGATGTGTGTAGTTCAGGTTGGTGATAATCCATTCCGCCACCGCGTTACCTCTCCAGAAGCTTGCAATCGTCGGAGGAAACATTAACAGCGAAAGTGAGAAGATGACCGGAATGACGCCAGCCGCGTTCACTTTAAGCGGAATGTGCGTCGACTGTCCTCCGAACATTTTACGGCCTACCACCCGTTTTGCATACTGCACCGGAATTTTACGAACGCCCTGCTGGACGAAAATCACACCGGCGATCAAGGCAATGACCACGACGGCAATAATAACGACCTTCAAGATGTTAAGGAAGAGCGCGCCGCCCGCATCTGCAAATTGCGTTTGGTATATTTGTCCGATGCCAGTCGGGATTGCCGCAACAATCCCTGCGAAGATGATAATGGAAATACCATTTCCAATGCCATTTTCGGTGATTTGTTCCCCTAACCACATCAGAAAAGCAGTCCCAGCCGTAAGTACGATCGCGATCAAAGCATACGTCGTAAAGTTCGGATTGATCACAAGACCGGTATACAGTCGGTTAAATCCGATCGCCAGACCAAAGGCCTGAATGATTCCCAGCACGATGGTCCCGTAACGGGTGATTTGGCTTAACTTCTTTCTGCCGACTTCTCCTTCTTTAGCCCATTGCGTGAATGTCGGAATGACATCCATGGAAAGAAGCTGCACGATGATGGATGCCGTGATATACGGCATAATCCCCATCGCGAAGATGGAGAATTGGAACAACGCGCCGCCGGAGAATGTATTCAGCAAGCCGAATACACCACCTGCGTTAGCTTGGTCTTGAGCCTTGAGAATTTCTGTGTTGATGTTAGGTACCGGAATAAAAGCACCAATTCTGTAGACGAGCAGCACCAGAAGAGTGAACAGGATCCGTTTCCTCAGATCGTCTACTTTCATAATATTGGATATGGTACGAAACATTAAATCACCTCGGTTTTACCGCCGGCAGCCTGAATTTTCTCTACCGCAGATTGGGAGAACTTACTAGCCTTAACGTTCAGTTGAACCGTGATTTCACCGTTACCCAAAATTTTGATGCCATCTTTAGGGTTTTTCACGATACCGGATTCCAAAAGAACTTCAGGAGTTACTTCCGTACCTGCTGCAAACTTGTTCAGATCCTCTACGTTGATAACCGCATATTCCGTACGGAATCTGTTGTTAAATCCACGTTTTGGCAAGCGACGATAAAGCGGGTTCTGACCGCCTTCGAAGCCGGGACGGACACCGCCGCCGGAACGGGAGTTTTGACCTTTGTGACCGCGAGTAGCTGTTTTACCCATCCCACTACCGATACCACGACCTACACGCTTGCGCGTATCGCGGGAACCTGGAGCGGAAGAAAGCTCATGCAATTTCATCGTTTGCACCTCCTCTAGCTATATGTTAAAACCTTAAGCTTCAATTTCTTTAACTTCGACCAAGTGACTTACTTGGTTAACCATGCCGCGGATTGCAGCATTGTCTTGTTGAGTAACGGATTGATGCAGTTTGCGAAGTCCGAGAGCCGTAACCGTACGACGCTGAGTTTCAGGACGACCGATCAGGCTGCGCTTGAGGGTAATTTGCAGTTGCTTAGCCATGGTATCCCTCCTAACCTAAGAGTTCTTCTACGGTTTTACCGCGAAGCTTAGCAACCTCTTCCGCACGCTTCAGGCGCTGTAAGCCTTCCAGAGTAGCGTTAACCATGTTGATGGAGTTCGAAGACCCGAGGGACTTCGTCAGAATGTCGCCTACGCCTGCCAGTTCAAGAACCGCACGAACCGGGCCGCCGGCGATAACTCCGGTACCTTTCGAAGCAGGCTTAAGCAATACGCGTCCTGCGCCGAAATGTCCGATCACCATGTGAGGAATTGTCGTTCCGACGATAGGAACGTGAATCAGGTTTTTCTTCGCGTCTTCGATACCTTTGCGAATCGCATCAGGTACCTCGGAAGCTTTACCGATTCCCGCGCCTACCCAACCTTTGCCGTCGCCCACAACCACGAGTGCGCTAAAGCTGAAACGGCGACCGCCCTTTACGACTTTAGCTACGCGGTTAATATGAACGACTTTTTCAGTCAGTTCTAATGTATTGGGATCAATACGCAAGTCCTTTACCTCCTTATTGATGAATTGGATTAGAATTCAAGACCTGCTTCACGAGCAGCGTCTGCAAGTGCTTTAACACGTCCATGGTACAGGTAACCGCCGCGGTCGAAAACGACTTTCGCGATACCTGCGTTTTTCGCACGCTCAGCGATCAGAGCGCCGACTTTCGAAGCTGCTTCTGCGTTTCCGCCGTTGCCGAGCCCTTCTTTGAGCTCTTTGTCCTGCGTAGAAGCCGCTGCGATTGTTACGCCTTTAACGTCGTCGATCAGTTGTGCGTACATATGCTTAGAGGAACGGAAAATGTTCAGACGAGGACGTTCCGTCGTTCCTTGAATTTTCTTACGAACGCGAAGATGTCTTTTCAAACGCGCTTTGTTTTTATCGCCTTTGGTAATCATTCGAGGTTCACTCCTTTCGAGTTGGATCATCCGAAGTTCGGATTATGCGATCAGCTTAAGCAGCCTTATTTTTTCTTACCGGCTTTACCTTCTTTGCGAAGGATACGCTCGCCTTCGTATTTAATACCTTTGCCTTTGTACGGCTCAGGCTCACGAACGGAACGAACTTTTGCTGCTGTAGCTCCAACCAACTCTTTGTCGATCCCTTTAACGATGATCTTAGTGTTGGTAGGAACTTCGAACTCGATACCGTTCTCCGGCTCGATTTCAACCGGGTGGGAGTAACCGACGTTCAGAACCAGCTTGTTGCCGGATTTGTTCGCACGGTAACCTACGCCGACGAGATCAAGAGATTTGGCAAAACCATCAGTTACTCCGCTAACCATGTTTTGTACAACGCTGCGGGTCGTACCATGCAGAGAGCGGTGCAATTTATTGTCGGAAGGACGTTCTACGGTCAGAACATTGTCCTCAACGCTGATCTTCATATCTCTATGCAATTCACGGCTCAAAGTGCCTTTCGGACCTTTTACCGTAATGAGTGTATTGTCAATAGTCACGTTTACTCCGCTTGGGATCGTGATCGGTTTGCGACCAATACGGGACATGTTGTGCACCTCCGTTCATTCAAAATCTTGATTACCAAACGTAGCAGATTACCTCTCCGCCAGCTTTGGATTGACGAGCTTCTTTATCCGTCATCACGCCTTTGGACGTGGACAGAATTGCGATTCCCAAACCGCCAAGTACGCGAGGCACTTCTTGGCTTTTCGCGTAAACGCGAAGGCCCGGTTTGCTGATTCTTTTGAGTCCTGTAATTACGCGCTCATTGTTAGGGCCGTATTTCAGGAACAAGCGGATGATGCCTTGCTTGCTGTCTTCGATATATTCAGCGTCACGAATGAAGCCTTCCTTCTTGAGGATCTCAGCGATTTCTCTTTTGACCTTCGAAGCCGGAATTTCGACAGTTTCATGACGAACGACGTTAGCGTTGCGGATGCGTGTAAGCATATCTGCAATTGGATCGGACATAACCATGTGTTGTGAACCTCCTTCCCGAGAGCTTAAAGTTTACCAGCTTGCTTTCTTCACGCCAGGAATCTGGCCTTTGTATGCCAATTCGCGGAAGCAAATTCTGCAAATTTTGAATTTCCGTAGTACGGAATGCGGGCGACCGCAGCGTTCGCAGCGTGTGTAAGCCTGCACCTTGAATTTCGGAGGACGCTGCTGCTTAATCTTCATCGAAGTTTTTGCCACTTCAGTTTACACCTCCAAAGTCTCCATTAGGAAACTTGCTTCGTAAGCATGTTATTTGGAAAACGGCATACCCAATTGAGCCAACAATTCGCGGGACTCTTCGTCCGTTTTAGCCGTTGTGACGATAACGATATCCATACCGCGCACTTTATCCACTTTATCGTACTCAACCTCTGGGAAGATGAGTTGTTCTTTCAAACCGAGCGTGTAGTTGCCGCGGCCGTCAAAAGCCTTGGTCGATACGCCACGGAAGTCGCGTACACGAGGAAGAGCAACGTTGAACAATTTATCCAAGAAGTGATACATACGCTCGCCGCGAAGCGTAACTTTCACACCGATCGGCATATTTTCACGCAGCTTGAAGCCTGCGATCGATTTTTTCGCTCTGGTGATAACCGGCTTTTGTCCGGAGATCAACTGCAGATCGTTAACAGCGGTATCGAGCACTTTGGAGTTAGCAACTGCTTCTCCAACACCCATGTTGATAACCACTTTTTCAATTTTCGGAACCTGCATCACCGTGGTGTAGTTGAATTTCTGCATCAGGGCAGGCGTAATTTCGTTCAAAAAGCGATCTTTCATTCTTGCAGCCATGAATCCGTGTACCTCCCTTCTTACTTATACGATTAGTCGATAACTTCGCCGGATTTTTTCGCAACGCGAACTTTTTTGCCGTTGTCCAGCACTTTGTAACCTACGCGAGTAGGTTGGCCGCTCTTCGGATCTACCAGCATCACGTTGGATGCGTGGATCGGAGCTTCTTGCGTGATAATGCCGCCTTGCGGATTTTGTTGGGAAGGCTTCGAATGTTTCTTGATCATGTTCACGCCTTCGACCAGCACACGGTTTTCACGAGGGAATGCTGCGATAACGCGGCCCTTCTTCCCTTTGTCTTTACCGGTGATAACAAAAACCGTATCGTCTTTTTTCACGTGCAATTTATTGTTATGAGACTCGAGTTTCTTCGGTTGTTTTGGCATTGTGTACACCTCCTACAAACTTTCCTATGAAAGCCGACTTTGTAAGCAGCTGCTTGGTTTATTAGATAACTTCCGGAGCCAGAGAAACGATCTTCATGAAGTCTCTGTCGCGAAGTTCGCGAGCAACCGGTCCGAAGATACGTGTACCGCGCGGGCTCTTATCTTCTTTTACAACTACGGCTGCGTTCTCGTCAAAGCTGATGTAGGATCCGTCCTTACGGCGAGCACCGCGTCTCGTACGTACGACTACTGCTTTAACCACGTCGCCTTTTTTGACAACGCCACCTGGTGTTGCTTCTTTCACGGAGCAGATGATCAGATCACCGATGTTAGCCGTACGACGACCCGTACCACCCAACACACGGATACACATCAGTTGCTTCGCACCAGAGTTGTCAGCTACGCTCAAACGAGTAAAAGGTTGAATCATTGTGTATTCCCTCCTTCCGGAATTGATGCCCGATGCTTATATTAAACGATAACCGCTTTTTCTACGACTTCGACCAGTCTCCAACGCTTGTCTTTGGAAAGCGGACGAGTTTCCATGATTTTCACAACATCGCCGATTTTCGCTTCGTTGTTTTCGTCATGTGCTTTGAATTTTTTCGTATATTTAATGCGTTTGTGGTACAAGTCGTGTTTTTTGTAGGTTTCTACAGCCACAACGATGGTTTTGTCCATTTTGTCGCTTACGACTTTACCCAGCTGCGTTTTACGCTCGTTGCGTTCAGCCATTCTGAGATCCTCCTCTCTCATTCATTAACTAGTGATTCCCAATTCTCTTTCACGCAAAACAGTCTTTGCCCGGGCAATCTCTTTGCGGACTTTTTGAATTTGTACGGGATTATCCAGTTGACCTGTAGCCAGTTGAAAACGGAGGTTAAAGAGCTGCTCTTTAAATCCGGCAATCCTTTGTTCGATCTCAGCAGTGGTTAAGTTGCGAAATTCACTAGCTTTCATTTACTTCACCACCTACTTCTTCTCTTTTCACAAACTTCGTTTTCATCGGCAGCTTGTGAGAGGCGAGACGCATAGCTTCACGGGCGATTTCTTCGCTTACGCCAGCAAGTTCGAACATAACTTTGCCCGGCTTAACGACAGCAACCCATTTTTCTACGTTACCTTTACCGCTACCCATCCGAACTTCAAGCGGCTTTTGGGTGATCGGTTTGGAAGGGAAAATTTTGATCCAAACTTTACCGCCCCGCTTGATGTAACGAGTCATCGCAATACGGGCAGCTTCGATTTGACGGTTGGATACCCAAGCCGGCTCCATCGCTTGCAAGCCGTATTCACCGAAATGAACTTCCGTACCGCCTTTGGCGCGACCACGCATATTTCCGCGGTGCTCTTTGCGGTGTTTCACACGTTTAGGAACTAACATGATTAGTTGCCTCCTTCCGTAGCAGCCTTTTTCTTAGCCGTTGGAAGAACTTCGCCACGATAGATCCATACTTTTACGCCGATCCGACCGTAAGTGGTGTGAGCTTCTGCCGTACCGTAGTCGATGTCCGCACGCAATGTATGAAGAGGAACCGTACCCTCGCTGTAACCTTCCGTTCTGGCGATTTCCGCTCCACCCAGACGACCGCTGACAGATGTCTTGATCCCTTTTGCGCCGGCTCTCATCGTTCTTTGAATCGCTTGTTTCAGTGCACGACGGAACGATACGCGACGCTCCAGTTGTTGTGCAATGCTTTCTGCAACCAAGATCGCATCCAGTTCCGGTCGTTTTACTTCAGAGATGTTGATGTGTACTTTTTTGCCGTTCGTCAACTTAGTCAGGTAGCCGCGGATAACCTCAACCTCGGAACCACCTTTACCGATAACCATGCCTGGCTTCGCCGTATGAACCGTCACGTTCACGCGATTAGCGGCACGCTCGATTTCAATGCGGGAAACGGCAGATTCTTTCAACTTTTGTTTCAAATATTCACGGATTTTTACGTCTTCCATCAGCAAATCGCCGAAATCTTTACCGGCGTACCATTTGGATTCCCAATCACGGATAATGCCGATACGAAGTCCTACCGGGTTTACTTTTTGACCCACACGTTGTCCCTCCTTATTTCTCAGATACCACTAATGTAATGTGGCTGGTACGTTTATTGATGCGGCTTGCACGACCCATCGCACGAGGGCGGAATCTTTTCAAAGTCGGGCCTTGGTCCACAAATACTTGCGAAACCACCAGACTATTAGGATCCATGGAGTAGTTATGCTCCGCATTGGCAATAGCCGAGTTGAGCAATTTCTCAACGATCGGTGAAGCCGCCTTCGGCGTGTGACGTAGAATTGCGATCGCTTCGCCCACTTGCTTGCCGCGGATCAAGTCAACAACGAGTTGCGCTTTGCGCGGAGCAATTCGAACGTATCTTACAATAGCTTTAGCTTGTTGCATGGATGTACCTCCTCTCATTCACAAACTGATCTGTAGGTTCCGAGCCTAGCGTCTACCCGTCTTCTTGTCGTCGTCGTGCCCTTTGTAAGTACGGGTTGGTGCAAACTCACCGAGTTTATGTCCGACCATGTCTTCCGTTACGTATACCGGAACATGCTTTCTGCCGTCATACACACCGAACGTGTGACCGATGAATTGCGGGAAAATCGTAGAGCGGCGAGACCAAGTTTTGATCACTTGCTTCTTCACGCCCTCAACGTTCATGCCTTCGACTTTCTTCAAAAGGTAGCCATCTACGAAAGGCCCTTTTTTCAAACTGCGACCCATGCTTCGTTCCTCCCTTCTTTAACCGAACCGAAAAAGTAATTACTTCGTGCGGCGACGTACAATATATTGATTGGAAGCTTTGTTTTTCTTCCGTGTTTTGTATCCGAGCGTCGGTTTGCCCCAAGGAGACATCGGGGATTTGCGTCCGATCGGGGAACGACCTTCACCACCACCGTGCGGGTGATCGTTCGGGTTCATAACGGAACCGCGAACTTCCGGTCTTTGACCGAGCCAACGGGAACGGCCGGCTTTACCGATTTTCACGAGTTCGTAATCTTCGTTACCTACGGAACCGATTGTCGCGCGGCAAACTTTGAGGATTTTTCTCATTTCGCCGGAAGACAAGCGAACTGTTACATATCTCTCTTCTTTACCGAGCAATTGAGCTTCCGTACCGGCTGCGCGAACCAATTGTCCGCCTTTGCCAGGCTTCAGCTCGATGTTGTGGATAACCGTACCTACCGGAATGTTTTCCAAAGGAAGAGCGTTACCGATTTTGATGTCGGCATCCGGACCGGATACGATTTGATCGCCCACTTTCAAGCCTTTCGGAGCGATGATGTAGCGTTTCTCGCCATCCACGTAGTGGATCAATGCGATGTTAGCGGAACGGTTCGGGTCGTATTCGATTGTAGCAACGCGACCAGGTATTCCATCTTTGTTCCGTTTGAAATCGATGATGCGGTATTTACGTTTATGTCCGCCGCCTTGGTGACGAACCGTAATTTTACCTTGGTTGTTCCGACCCGCTTTTTTGCTCAAAGGAGCCAAAAGCGATTTCTCCGGTGTGGATGTTGTGATTTCTTCAAAAGTAGAAACCGACATCGCACGTCTCGCAGGAGAGGTTGGTTTATATTTTTTAATTGGCACGTGGATTCCCTCCTTACTTCAAAAAATTAAACTTGCGAGTTTTCAAAGAACTCCAGCTCTTTGCTGTCTGCGCTTAAAGTGACGATCGCTTTTTTCCATTCAGACGTATATCCGGAATAACGGCCATAACGCTTCGGCTTCGCCGGCATTCTGAGCGTATTTACGTTCGTTACTTTTACTTTGAAGATTTGCTCGATCGCTTGTTTGACTTCCGTTTTATTCGAACGGATGTCCACTTCGAACACATATTTCTTTTCCGCCATCATTTCGCTGGAACGTTCGGTAATGACCGGGCGCTTGATAATATCGCGAGGGTTCTTCATTACGCAAACACCTCCTCTACCTTTTGCACCGCATCCTTCGTAATGATCAGCTTGTCGTAGACCATAACATCAAGCACGTTGATTCCTTCGGCAGCAACAAACTTCACGCCAGGAATGTTACGTGCGGACAATGCTACGTTCTCGTCATACGAAGCCGTCACAACCAAAGCTTTACGATCCACTTTGAGGTTATTCAAAATCGCTGCAAATTCTTTCGTTTTCGGTTGAGCCAATTGCAATTGGTCAAGCACGATAATTTCGCTTGCCTTCACCTTGGAAGACAACGCGGACTTGATCGCCAAACGACGAACTTTTTTAGGCAATTTGTAGGCATAGCTGCGAGGTGTCGGACCAAAAACGGTACCGCCGCCTTTCCATTGTGGAGAGCGGATGCTACCTTGACGAGCACGGCCTGTGCCTTTTTGTTTCCACGGTTTACGGCCACCGCCGCGAACCTCGGAACGGCCTTTCGTTTTATGCGTACCGGCACGAAGGGACGCACGCTGCATCAATACCGCTTCATTCAATACATGAACGTGCGGTTCGATTCCGAACACGCTATCCGCGAGTTCCACTTCGCCTACTTGGGCACCACTAACGTTAAACACTGCTACTTTTGGCATTTGTTATCCTCCTTTCCCGCTTTCTTACTTCTTCACCGAAGACTTTATCGTAACGAAGCTGTTTTTAGGGCCCGGAATGGAGCCTTTGATCAGAAGAACGTTGCGTTCAACGTCTACTTTCACAACTTCGAGCTTTTGAATCGTAACGGTTTCCGTACCCATGTGACCCGGCAGTTTCTTGCCTTTTGGAACACGGTTAGCCTGGATGGAACCCATCGAACCCGGACCGCGATGGTAACGGGAACCGTGAGACATCGGACCAGTGGATTGGTTATGTCTTTTGATAACGCCTTGGAATCCTTTACCTTTGGACGTTCCTGTTACATCAACGAATTCACCTTCGGAGAATACGTCGGCTTTGATTTCTTGGCCAACCTCATACTCAGAAATCTGAACGCCGCGAAGCTCCTTAACGTAGCGCTTAGGCGTTGCGCCCGCTTTTTTCGCATGGCCCAACTCAGGTTTGTTCGCGTTCTTTTCTTTCTTATCGGCAAAACCGATTTGGATGGCTTCGTAACCGTCGTTCTCCGAATCCTTCTTCTGCAGCACAGCGCAAGGACCCGCTTGAATTACAGTTACCGGCACAACCAATCCTTCCGGCGTAAATACTTGAGTCATCCCAAGCTTTTTACCTAAGATACCTTTTGTCATCGTTGACACCTCTTTTCCTCTCTTGCTTGTCGCTTATTTATCCACAAACGTATATTACAGTTTGATTTCGATATCCACACCGGACGGCAGGTCCAGACGCATCAGCGCATCAACGGTTTGCGGCGTCGGATTGACGATATCGATCAAACGCTTATGTGTGCGCATTTCGAATTGCTCACGCGAATCTTTGTACTTGTGAACCGCGCGCAGAATCGTGATGATTTGCTTCTCGGTTGGAAGCGGAATCGGACCAGACACTCCTGCACCGGAACGTTTGGCTGTTTCCACGATCTTCTCTGCGGATTGATCCAGCACTCTGTGATCATAAGCCTTCAAACGAATACGAATCTTTTGCTTTGCCATAGTATTCCCTCCTTCTATCGCCCAATTTAGTATCGGACATACTCCGTGAAAATCTCCTGACGCCGTCCCTATGGCAAAGGGGCCGGGTGTGTCAGCAACCTCTCACATCATCGCAACGTCACAGACCAACGTTCACTATTATATTAAAAACAAAAGCAAAAAGCAAGAAAAAATTCGACATTCACCTAAAAAAATTAAAAAGCCCTTCATCTCATAGAGATGAAGGGCAAAGTCCGGAGACTAGGATTACTTCGTGATGGAAGCAACGGCACCGGCACCAACGGTACGGCCGCCTTCGCGGATAGCGAAGCGAGTACCTTCTTCGATAGCGATCGGAGCGATCAGCTCAACCGTTACCGTGATGTTGTCGCCAGGCATAACCATCTCTGTGCCTTCCGGCAGGCTGATGATACCCGTAACGTCCGTTGTACGGAAGTAGAATTGCGGACGGTAGCCAGTGAAGAACGGCTTATGACGTCCACCCTCTTCTTTAGTCAAAACGTAGATTTGAGCGGAGAAGTTCGTGTGCGGTTTAACCGAAGCCGGTTTAGCCAAAACTTGTCCACGCTCGATGTCTTTACGGTCTACACCGCGAAGCAGTGCGCCGATGTTGTCGCCCGCTTGAGCGGAATCCAGAAGCTTACGGAACATTTCTACGCCCGTAACAACGCATTTGCGAGTTTCTTCAGCCAGACCGATGATTTCGATCTCGTCACCGACTTTAACTACACCGCGCTCTACGCGACCTGTAGCAACGGTACCACGACCAGTGATCGTGAACACGTCCTCTACCGGCATCAAGAAAGGCTTGTCAGTGGCGCGCTCAGGCGTCGGGATGTAGGAATCGATGTGCTCAAACAGCTCAACGATTTTGTCAGCCCAAGGACCGTCTGGGTTTTGCAGTGCTTCACGAGCTGCACCGCGAACGATTGGAGTGTCGTCGCCCGGGAACTCATACTCGTTGAGCAGGTCGCGAACTTCCATTTCAACCAGTTCAAGAAGCTCTTCGTCTTCAACCATGTCGCATTTGTTGAGGAATACGACGATGTAAGGTACGCCTACTTGGCGGGAGAGCAGGATGTGCTCGCGAGTTTGCGGCATAGGGCCGTCAGCTGCGGATACAACCAGGATCGCGCCGTCCATTTGAGCCGCACCAGTGATCATGTTTTTAACGTAGTCGGCGTGGCCTGGGCAGTCAACGTGTGCGTAGTGACGGTTAGGAGTTTCATATTCAACGTGCGCAGTGGAGATTGTGATACCGCGCTCGCGCTCTTCCGGAGCTTTGTCGATTTGGTCGAATGCTACAGCAGCACCGCCGTATTTTTTGGACAATACAGTCGTGATTGCAGCAGTCAAAGTTGTTTTACCATGGTCAACGTGACCGATGGTACCAATGTTAACGTGCGGTTTATTACGCTCAAATTTCGCTTTTGCCATGAGTAGATTGCCTCCTTAAATAACTAAATATATTAGGCGCCTTTGTGCTTGGAGACGATTTCGTCTGCAATGGACTTAGGCACTTCTTCATAATGGGAAATTTCCATCGAGTATACGCCGCGACCTTGCGTACGGGAACGTAGTGTCGTGGAGTAACCGAACATTTCGGAGAGAGGCACTTTCGCACGAATGATTTGAGCTCCGTGACGAGTATCCATACCCTCGATCCGTCCGCGGCGGGAGTTCAGGTCGCCCATAACGTCGCCCATGTACTCTTCCGGTACGGTAACTTCCACTTTCATGATTGGCTCAAGCAGAACCGGGCGACATTTTTCCGCAGCGGCTTTGAGGGCCATGGAACCTGCGATTTTAAACGCCATCTCGGAGGAGTCAACATCATGGTAAGATCCGTCAACAACGGTAGCTTTGATGTCTACAAGCGGGAAGCCTGCATACACGCCGTTTTTCATCGACTCTTCGATACCAGCTTGGATCGGCGCAACGTATTCTCTCGGAATCGCACCGCCGACGATCTTGCTCTCGAATTGGAAGCCTGTTCCCGGCTCAAGCGGTTCGAACTCCACCCAACAATGGCCGTATTGACCGCGGCCACCGGATTGGCGAACGAATTTACCTTCGACTCTAGCCGCTTGACGGAATGTTTCGCGGTAAGCAACCTGCGGTTTACCCACGTTGGTTTCTACCTTGAACTCGCGACGCATACGGTCAACGAGAATCTCAAGGTGAAGCTCACCCATACCTGCGATAATCGTTTGGCCTGTTTCTTCGTCCGTGTGAGCGCGGAAGGTCGGGTCTTCTTCGGACAGTTTTGCCAAAGCAATACCCATTTTGTCTTGATCGGCCTTTGTTTTCGGCTCAACCGCGAGTTGGATAACCGGCTCTGGGAAGTTCATCGACTCCAGGATGACCGGGTTTTTCTCGTCGCAAAGCGTGTCACCGGTTGTTGTATCCTTCAAGCCTACGGCAGCAGCAATATCGCCAGCATATACGACGCTGATTTCTTGACGGCTGTTCGCATGCATTTGGAGAATACGGCCGATCCGTTCACGTTTGCCTTTCGTTGCATTGACCACGTAGGAACCGGAGTTAAGGACACCGGAGTATACGCGGAAGAATGTCAACTTACCGACAAACGGGTCTGTCATGATTTTGAACGCCAGCGCCGCGAAAGGCTCTTCGTCAGCGGATTTGCGCACAATTTCCGTTCCGTCTTCCAACGTACCTTTGATATCCGGTACGTCGATCGGGGATGGAAGGTAAGCAACAACGGCATCCAACATAGGCTGTACGCCTTTATTTCTGTACGAAGATCCGCAGATAACCGGGAAGATTTTCACTTCGCATACCCCTTTACGAAGGGCAGCCTTGATTTCATCAACGGTGATCTCTTCGCCTTCGAGGTATTTCATTGTGAGTTCTTCGTCCAGCTCGGCAACTTTCTCGATAAGCAAAGTACGGAGCTCTTCGACTCTTTCCTTGTAGTCTTCCGGGATTTCGCTTTGCTCAACGTCTTTACCAAGGTCGTCTTTATAGATATAGGCGACTCGTTCAACCAGATCGATAATGCCTCTGAAATCACTTTCAGCACCGATCGGCAGTTGAATGGCAACGGCATTTGCACCCAATTTGTCGCGCATTTGCTGTACGGCACCCAGGAAGTCTGCGCCGATGATATCCATCTTGTTGACGTAAGCAATCCGAGGAACGCCGTAACGGTCCGCTTGACGCCAAACGGTTTCCGACTGCGGCTCAACGCCTTCCTTGGCACTGAATACGCCTACTGCTCCGTCCAATACGCGCAGGGAACGTTCAACTTCAACGGTGAAGTCAACGTGACCCGGGGTGTCGATAATATTGATGCGGTGACCTTTCCATTGAGCGGTTGTAGCGGCGGACGTGATCGTGATTCCGCGCTCCTGTTCCTGCTCCATCCAGTCCATCGTTGCGCCACCTTCGTGAACTTCACCGATTTTGTGCAAACGGCCTGTGTAGAACAAAATACGCTCGGTCGTGGTCGTCTTACCGGCATCAATATGCGCCATGATCCCGATGTTACGCGTATCTTTTAAGGAGAACTCTCTTGCCATCAGGTTGTCTCCTTCCTATTGATAGGAATAAAATGTTACCAACGATAGTGCGCGAACGCTCTGTTGGCTTCAGCCATTTTGTGCGTGTCTTCACGTTTTTTAACGGAAGCGCCCGTGTTGTTGCTTGCATCGATGATCTCTTGCGCCAGTCTTTCTTCCATCGTCTTCTCACCACGCAGGCGGGAGTAGTTGACGAGCCAGCGAAGTCCGAGCGTCGATCGGCGTTCAGGTCTAACCTCAATCGGCACTTGGTAGTTAGCTCCCCCCACACGGCGGGCTTTAACTTCGAGAACAGGCATGATGTTTTTGATGGCTTGTTCGAAAACTTCCATCGGCTCTTTACCTGTACGCTCTTGAATCAGATTGAAAGCATTGTAAAGCAGCTGTTGTGCTACTCCTCTTTTACCATCAATCATGATGCGGTTGATCAAACGGGTAACAAGCTTGCTGTTATACACCGGATCTGGCAATACGTCTCTGCGAGTAACTGGACCTTTACGAGGCATAGTTATCCCCCTTTCTCAAAAAGTTCATTAGATTAGATTTCTACTCATTATTTCTTCACTTTCGGGCGTTTCGCGCCGTACTTGGAACGAGCTTGTTTACGGTTGTTCACGCCTGCAGTATCAAGCGCGCCGCGAACGATATGGTAACGTACCCCCGGAAGGTCTTTTACCCGACCTCCGCGAATCAGAACCACGCTGTGCTCTTGCAGGTTATGTCCGATACCCGGGATGTAAGCTGTAACCTCGACACGGTTGGTCAAACGAACACGCGCATACTTACGAAGTGCGGAGTTCGGTTTCTTCGGCGTCATCGTACCTACACGAGTGCACACACCGCGTTTTTGAGGGGAGCTCAGATCCGTCGCTTCTCTTTTCAGAGCGTTGAAGCCTCTTTGAAGAGCAGGGGATTTGGATTTTACAACTTTAGCTTGACGTCCTTTACGAACGAGCTGGTTAATTGTTGGCATTTTGGCCACCTCCTTCATTGTAATGATGTTGCATTTTTCAAGCCCACAGATCCAGGCGAGTCGCAAATGAACAAAGGAAAAGTTTTTGCCCTCGATCCATGACTGTTTCTCGGACAAAAACGGTTATTCATTCACCACCGCAGCCACAGCTGCGCCTACATCGATTCCACACGCTTTACCTAACATTTTCATGGAGTCCACGTATGTCACTTTAACCCCGAATTCCTTGCAGAGGTTAACTATTTTTATCGTAATTCGCGGATCTGCATCTTTTGCAATGAACACTTCCGTGGCTTGGCTTTGCTCCACCGTTTTCATCGCTTGCTTCGTGCCAATAGTCAGTTTCGTTGCCTGCTTCACTCTATCATAAGACATGTGACAACCCCTCCAAGGGCCAGGTGACGAGCCTCTAAAATGGCACACTTTGATATATTATCATTTCAATTATACCCTGTCAAGAATAAAGACTTGCCTTTAAACAAAATTTTTCAATTCAAATTTTAAAGGCAAGTCTATGAGATGCTTTATTCTACCGTTACAGCTTCCGCCTCGGTCATTTCTTCATCCAGCGGAACGGCGTTCGGGTCGGTGATACGGATGTTGCGGTATCTCGACATCCCCGTACCGGCTGGAATCAGCTTCCCGATGATGACATTCTCCTTCAAGCCGAGCAGTTTGTCGACCTTGCCTTTGATCGCCGCATCGGTAAGAACCCGGGTGGTTTCCTGGAACGATGCCGCAGACAGGAACGAGTCGGTCTCCAGCGACGCTTTGGTGATCCCGAGGAGCACCGGCTTCGCTACTGCAGGCTCTTCGCCCGCAAAGAGAGCCACTTTGTTCGCTTCCTCGTATTCGTGGATATCCACGAACGAGCCTGGAAGCAGCGTCGTATTGCCCGCATCGACGATACGGATTTTACGCAGCATCTGGCGGATCATAACCTCAACGTGCTTGTCGTTGATTTCCACCCCTTGGTTCCGGTATACGCGCTGAACTTCTTGCAAAATATAGTTCTGCACGCCGCGGATCCCTTTGATGCGCAGCATTTCTTTCGGATCGATCGAACCCTCGGTCAGCTCGTCGCCAGCCTCTATGTTCTGGTTGACGGAGACTCGGATACGGGAACCGTAAGAGATGGAGTACACCTTGGATTCCGCTTCGCCTTGAACCTCGATCTCCCGACGGTCTTTGGCTTCGCGAATTTCTTTTACCACGCCATCGATCTCCGAAATCGTCGCTTGCCCTTTCGGATTCCGCGCTTCGAAAAGCTCCTGAATCCGCGGCAAACCTTGGGTAATATCGTCGCCCGCAACGCCCCCGGTATGGAACGTACGCATCGTCAGCTGCGTTCCCGGTTCCCCGATGGATTGCGCCGCGATAATGCCTACGGCTTCGCCGATCTCAACGTGCTGGCCTGTCGCTAGGTTACGTCCGTAACACTTCTTGCACACCCCGTGTCTGGAGCGACAGCTGAGCACGGAACGAATCTGTATTTTTTCGATGCCTGCATCAATAATCCGGTCGGCTTTTCCTGCATCAATCAGATCGTTGCGGGAAACAATGACTTCACCGGTCTTCGGATCGCGGATCGTTTCGAAGGAATAGCGGCCTTCGATCCGGTCGTACAGATCCTCGATAACCTCTTTGCCGTCTTGAATACGGCTAACCAGGAAGCCTTTGTCCGTACCGCAATCCTCGTCGCGCACGATGACGTCCTGCGCTACGTCGACAAGACGGCGGGTCAGGTAACCGGAGTCAGCGGTACGAAGCGCCGTATCGGCCAAACCTTTCCGCGCACCGTGCGTGGAGATGAAGTACTCCAAGACCGTCAAGCCTTCGCGGAAATTCGATTTGATTGGCAATTCGTAGATCCGGCCTGTCGGCGTCGCCATCAGACCGCGCATCCCGCCAAGCTGGGTGATCTGCGATTTGTTACCGCGCGCTTTGGACTCTACCATCATGCTAATGGAGTTGTATTTATCAAGCGACTTCATCAAAATCTCGGTAATTTCATCCTTCGCTTTACTCCAGATCGCAATGACGCGTTCATACCGCTCGTCGTCCGTAATCAGACCGCGACGGTATTGGTTCGTCACGACCTTGACTTTCTCGTCGGACTCTAGAAGAATTTGATCCTTCTCCTGCGGAACGGTAACGTCCGCCACCGCGATCGTGATTCCTGCCCGCGTGGAGTAGGTAAAGCCAAGCTGCTTAATGTTATCCAGCGTCACCGATGTTTGCGTCGTATGGTAACGGCGGAAACATTCAGCGATGATTGTGCCGAGGTAGTCTTTACCTACGGCCTTCGTCTCCGGCAGCTCTTCCATCTTTTTGCGGATGTCTCCGCCTTTTTCGAATACGAAATAGGTATCCGACGGTCCGTTCAACAAGTTCGCTTTGGTCGCTTCGTTGATGTACGGGAAGTCCGTAGGATAAATCTCGTTAAAGATGATTTTTCCGACCGTTGTAATAAGCATCGCTTCTTGCTGCTCCGGCGTAAAGCTCGTTTTCCCGAGCGCTTTGGCCGGAATCGCTACGCGGGCATGAAGCGAAGCGTCTCCGCGATGATACAGGGACACGGCTTCAGAAACGGTACGAAGAATCGTCATCGAGCCTTTCGCTTGCCTATTATCGGTCGTCAAGTAGAAGCTGCCGAGAACCATATCCTGCGAAGGCGTAACGACAGGCTTGCCGTCTTTCGGGTTCAAAATGTTCCCCGAAGCCAGCATCAAGACGCGAGCTTCCGCTTGCGCTTCTGCGGACAACGGCACGTGAACGGCCATCTGGTCTCCGTCGAAGTCGGCATTATAGGCCGTACATACGAGCGGATGCAGCTTGATAGCGCGCCCTTCGACCAGGATCGGCTCGAACGCCTGAATCCCGAGACGGTGAAGCGTGGGGGCGCGGTTAAGCAGGACCGGATGCTCTTTGATAACTTCTTCGAGCACGTCCCATACTTCCGGGCTGACGCGCTCTACTTTGCGCTTCGCGCTCTTGATGTTGTGCGCAAGACCTTTGTTGACAAGCTCCTTCATAACGAAAGGCTTAAACAGCTCAAGCGCCATTTCTTTCGGGAGCCCGCATTGGTACATCTTCAGGCTCGGTCCAACGACGATAACGGAACGGCCGGAATAGTCAACCCGTTTACCGAGCAGGTTTTGACGGAAACGGCCTTGCTTCCCTTTCAGCATATGGCTGAGCGATTTGAGAGGACGATTGCCCGGACCCGTTACCGGACGGCCGCGGCGGCCGTTGTCGATCAAGGCGTCTACAGCTTCCTGCAGCATCCGTTTCTCATTTTGCACGATAATGTCGGGAGCGCCCAAGTCGAGCAGTCTTTTCAGACGGTTGTTCCGGTTAATCACCCGGCGGTACAGGTCGTTCAAGTCGGAGGTCGCAAAACGTCCGCCGTCCAACTGCACCATCGGCCGGAGCTCCGGAGGAATGACAGGCAGCACGTCCAGCACCATCCACTCCGGCATATTTTTCGAGTTACGGAAAGCTTCCATGACTTCCAACCGCTTGATTGCGCGGTTGCGGCGTTGACCCTGTGCTGTTTTCAGCTCTTCCTTCAGCATATCGACTTCTTTCTCGATGTCGATATCCTGCAGAAGCTTCTTCACCGCTTCGGCGCCCATACCGGCTTGGAACGCATAGCCGTACTTTTCGCGATAGCTGCGGTATTCCTTCTCGGAGAGCAGCTGTTTTTTCTCCAGCGGCGTGTCTCCGGGATCCGTTACGACGTAGGATGCGAAATAGATGATCTCCTCCAACGAACGGGGAGACATGTCAAGAGCAAGCCCCATGCGGCTCGGAATGCCTTTGAAGTACCAAATATGCGAAACCGGCGCAGCCAGTTCGATATGGCCCATGCGCTCGCGGCGCACTTTTTGGCGAGTAACCTCTACGCCGCATCGGTCACAGACGACGCCTTTGTAACGGACGCGTTTATATTTACCGCAATGACATTCCCAGTCTTTGGTCGGCCCGAAGATTTTCTCGCAGAACAAGCCTTCCTTTTCCGGCTTCAACGTCCGATAGTTGATCGTCTCCGGCTTCTTCACTTCGCCTCTGGACCATGAACGTATCTTGTCGGGGGAAGCCAATCCGATTTTCATGTACTCAAAATTATTGACGTCGATCAAGGAGCAACCCTCCTCCATGTTTTGTGCAGCAAAATCTGTGTGCGGGCATATGCCCATGACTTACGTCCGTAAAGCGTTCCATCTCAGCCTTACTCTACACCAAGCTCCGCGCCTTCGAGATTCAGGTTCAGCTTGTCGCTGGTCACCTCATCCTCGTCGTCCATTTCCTTCATTTCGATCTCTTCTTCGTTCTCGGACAAGATTTTGACATCCATACCCAAGCTTTGAAGCTCTTTGATCAATACTTTGAAGGATTCCGGAACGCCCGGCTCCGGAATGTTCTCGCCCTTGACGATCGATTCGTACGTCTTCACGCGGCCGACGACATCGTCGGACTTGACCGTCAAGATTTCCTGCAGCGTATAAGCTGCGCCGTACGCCTCAAGTGCCCAAACCTCCATCTCCCCGAAGCGCTGACCGCCGAACTGCGCTTTACCGCCGAGCGGCTGCTGGGTAACAAGTGAGTATGGTCCTGTGGAACGGGCATGGATTTTATCGTCAACCATGTGCGCCAGCTTGATCATGTACATGACGCCAACGGTAACTTCGCGTTCAAACGGTTCTCCTGTCCGGCCGTCATACAGCATCGTCTTACCGTTGCGCTGCATTCCGGCTTCTTCCATCGTATCGAAAACGTCGTACTCGCGGGCGCCGTCGAATACCGGCGTAGCCGTGTGAAGACCGAGATATTTCGCAGCCATCCCCAAGTGAACTTCCAGCACCTGTCCGATGTTCATCCGGGAAGGAACCCCCAGCGGGTTCAATACGACTTCAACCGGCGTCCCGTCCGGCATGAACGGCATGTCCTCTTCTGGCAAAATGCGCGCGATAACCCCTTTATTACCATGGCGTCCCGCCATTTTGTCGCCTTCGGAGATTTTCCGTTTTTGGGCGATATAAGCGCGTACCAATTGATTGACACCTGGAGGAAGCTCGTCGCCATTCTCGCGGGTGAACACCTTCACGTCGACGACGATTCCGTCCGTACCGTGAGGCACGCGAAGCGAAGTGTCGCGAACTTCGCGGGCTTTTTCACCGAAGATCGCGTGCAGAAGACGTTCTTCCGCCGTAAGCTCGGTTACCCCTTTAGGCGTAACTTTTCCGACCAGAATGTCGCCGGCGGCGATCTCCGCACCGACGCGGATAATGCCGCGTTCGTCCAAGTTCTTCAGCGCGTCTTCGCCCACGTTCGGAATATCGCGGGTGATTTCTTCCGGTCCTAGCTTCGTGTCGCGCGCTTCGGATTCGTATTCTTCAATGTGAATGGAAGTATAAACGTCTTCCTTCACTAATTTTTCGCTAAGCAGTATCGCATCCTCGTAGTTGTAGCCTTCCCAAGTCATGAAAGCGACGACGACGTTGCGGCCGAGCGCCAGCTCACCCTGTTCGGTCGAAGGACCGTCGGCCAAAATGTCGCCGACGCGCACCTGTTCGCCCTTATGGCAAATCGGACGCTGGTTGATGCAAGTTCCTTGGTTGGAGCGCAAAAACTTATGCAGCTTATGCTTGATAATGTCTCCGTTGACCAAGCGGCCGTCCACCATCTCCTGACGGCGCACCCAAATCTCGTTAGCCGAAACCCGTTCGACGACGCCGTTCACTTTGGAAACGATACATACGCCGGAATCTTTGGCCGATTTGTGTTCCATCCCCGTGCCGACAAGCGGCGACTTCGGAATAAGAAGCGGTACCGCCTGACGCTGCATGTTTGAACCCATCAAGGCGCGGTTGGAGTCGTCATTTTCAAGGAACGGAATCAATGCCGTCGCCACGGACACGACCTGTTTCGGAGAAACGTCCATGTAATCGACGCGGTCTTTAGGCAAGGTCAAAATATCGTCTTTGTAACGCACGATGACGGAGTCGTTGGCAAACTTGCCATCCTCGGTCAGCTCGGCGTTCGCCTGGGCGACAACATAGTTGTCCTCTTCATCGGCTGTCAAATAGGCGATTTCTTCTGTCACCATATCCGTATTCGGGTCGACGCGCCGATACGGAGCTTCGATAAAGCCGAACTCATTGACACGCGCAAAGGTCGAAAGGGAGTTGATCAACCCGATGTTCGGTCCCTCCGGCGTCTCAATCGGACACATCCGTCCATAGTGAGAGTGGTGAACGTCCCGGACTTCGAAACCTGCGCGCTCCCGCGTCAAACCGCCGGGTCCCAATGCGGACAAACGACGTTTATGCGTAAGCTCGGCAAGCGGGTTCGTTTGGTCCATGAACTGCGAAAGCTGGGAGCTTCCGAAAAATTCTTTGATGGACGCAATGACCGGACGAATATTAATAAGCTGCTGCGGCGTGATGGTGTTCACGTCTTGAATCGACATCCGCTCGCGCACAACGCGCTCCATCCGGGACAAGCCGATCCGGAACTGGTTCTGCAGAAGCTCGCCGACGGAGCGCAGACGACGGTTCCCCAAGTGGTCGATGTCGTCCGTGCTGCCGATACCATGCAGCAGGTTAATGAAATAGTTGATGGATGAGATAATATCGGCCGGGGTAATGTTTTTGACCGTTTTATCGATCTTGCCGTTGGCAATAACCTTAACGACCTTCCCATCCTCAAGCGGAGAATATACGCTGACGCATTGCAGCGGAATTTTATCCGACTCGGTCACACCGTTCGTTACGTACTCTGTGAAGCCGACGCTTTCTTCCAGATAAGGAATGATCGTGTCGAGCAGACGGCGGTCGAGCAATTGGCCAGCCTCGGCAACGATTTCTCCGGTATTCGTATCGACAAGCGTCTCTGCCAGCCGCTGATTGAACAGACGGTTTTTGATGTGCAGCTTCTTGTTGATTTTGTACCGGCCGACGTTAGCAAGATCGTACCGTTTCGGATCGAAAAAGCGTGCAACAAGCAAGCTTCTCGCATTATCCAGCGTAGGCGGCTCGCCCGGACGAAGACGCTCATAGATCTCGATCAAGGCCTTGTCCGTCGAATCGGTATTGTCCTTGTCCAGCGTGTTGCGGATATACTCGTTGTCACCGAGCAAATCTATGATTTCTGCATCGGTACCGAAACCAAGAGCGCGGAGCAGCACCGTGACCGGAATTTTCCGCGTACGGTCGATCCGCACGTAGATAATGTCCTTGGCGTCCGTCTCCAGCTCCAGCCAGGCTCCGCGGTTCGGGATCACGGTTGCCGTATATGTTTTCTTTCCGTTCTTATCGACTTTCGTGCTAAAATAAACGCTAGGGGAACGAACCAGCTGGCTGACGATAACCCGTTCAGCGCCGTTGATAATAAAGGTACCCGTCTCGGTCATCAAAGGGAAGTCGCCCATAAACACTTCCTGCTCTTTAACCTCGCCGGTTTCTTTATTGATCAAGCGTACTTTCACACGAAGCGGTGCAGCAAAGGTGACGTCGCGTTCCTTGGATTCGTCGACCGAATACTTAGGCTCTCCCAAGCTGTAGTCGATAAATTCCAACACCAAATTCCCCGTAAAGTCTTGGATCGGGGAAATATCTTGAAACATTTCACGCAATCCCTCATCCAAAAACCATTGATATGATTTTTGTTGGATTTCAATCAGGTTCGGAACCTCCAAAACCTCATGAATCCGAGCGTATGACCTGCGTTTACGTCTACCTAATTGAACAAGATGTCCCGCCAACTTAGATTCACCCCTCATGTCTACTCAATAGAACAAAATAAAAGCCTCTTTGGGAAGCCTTCTCGAGTAAATAACTGCGCGAAGTGTCACTTCTTCAGGAAGCTTCTAAATGACTAAATACAAATAGTAATATGGATGTCCGCCCTTCGACTTGCCATAAATTCCCTTATACCTTGTATGGTTTACCTAAAATTTTAACATTATACGTCAAATGGAAAAATTATATTCATGCTGGTATAAAAAAATCTTGACATTTTAGTCGACTAAAGAGATTTCACCCTATCTTAATGCTGACATTTTATAATAATATCACAAAACAAAAGTCAAGTCAACATATTTCCTGCTGCGGCATATATCGGTCAGCCTAAGCTCAGACACGTTTTGTCCCATTCCTTCTAAACTACATATCATATTGAAAGGAATGGGACAAAAAACTCGCCGCCAACCGATCTATTCCTCCGCCAACGTAGGTCTATTCACGGAAGTTATCAAAAGCTTTCAAGCAAAAAAGCAAGCAATCCGTATTGAACAGAATCTTCTTCCTTGCCAAAAGAAAAGCCTTTCCGGAATATCACTTCACGGCCTTGATAATCCAATAGCCTTTTTCGCGCTCGACTTCTTCGACTTGGGAGTAGAGAGACTCGAGCTTGGCGTAAGCGGAAGGAGCTCCCTGCTTTTTCTGGATGACTACCCATAGCGCCCCGCCGGGAGCCAATACATGGTGAGCCTGCTCAAACACGCGGTGTACCATCTCTTTGCCGGCGCGTATAGGCGGATTGGTCAGCACCGTATCAAAAGTCTGGTCCATCACCTCTGCCAGCAAATCGCTTTGCAAGATCCGTACGTTTGCGATCCGGTTGCGTTCGGCGTTTCGTTTCGCGAGTTCAATGGCACGCTCGTTAATGTCCACCATCGTAACAGTTCCCTGCTCCGCTTGTACTGCGGCCACCAGTCCAATCGGGCCGTACCCGCAGCCCACATCCAGCACTTTGGCTTGCTTCGACAACACCATGGTCTGCACAAGCAGCTTCGATCCGTAATCGACCCCCTTTTTGGAGAAGACCCCGGCATCCGTCCAGAAAATAAAGCTGCGACCGCGCAGTGCTTCCTCGATCGTATGCAAATCGCGCTCTACGCTGGGTCTCGGGGTATAGTAATGCTCGGACACGTATCCACCGCCTCCTGGTTCGGATTGAAAAGGAAAACCCCTTGAAGAGGATCGCCTCTGCAAGGGGTGCTGTAGCTCGAATTACTTCACTTCTACGGAAGCGCCTGCTTCTTCCAATTTTGCTTTAACGGAATCAGCTTCTTCTTTGGATACTTTCTCTTTAAGCGGCTTCGGTGCGTTGTCTACGAGATCTTTTGCTTCTTTCAAGCCGAGACCCGTGATTTCGCGAACAACTTTGATAACGTTGATTTTGGACGCGCCAGCGCTTGTCAAAACAACGTCGAATTCTGTTTGCTCTGCAGCTTCTGCCGCAGCGCCGCCTGCTACAACAGCTACCGGAGCTGCTGCTGTTACGCCGAACTCTTCTTCGATTGCTTTAACCAGATCGTTCAGTTCCAAAACAGTCATGCCTTTAATGGCTTCCAAGATTTGCTCTTTGCTCATGGTTAAACCTCCATTATCTTCAAATAAGAATGTTTTTTAATCATTTCAAGCAGCACAATTACGCTTGCGCGCCGCCTTCTTGCTTCTCGGACACAGCTTTAACCGCAAGGGCGAAGTTGCGAACCGGAGCTTGAAGCACGCTGAGCAACATGGACAGAAGACCTTCTCTGGAAGGCAGTTCCGCCAGCGCTTTGATTTGGTTGAAATCAACCACTTTACCTTCAACGACACCCGCTTTTACGCTGAGCTGGTCGTTTTTCTTCGCGAACTCGGTCAAGATTTTGGCCGGAGTTATAATGTCGTCTTTGCTGAATGCAATCGCGGTAGGACCGGTCAAGTACTCATTCAGATCAGACAATTCCGCAGTAGCTGTCGCGCGACGAATCAGCGTGTTTTTCAACACTTGGAATTCTACGCCCGCTTCACGCAGTTGTTTGCGAAGCTCGGTTACTTGCTTCACGTTCAAACCGCGGTAGTCAGCTACGATGGAGCAAGAGTTTTCTTTCAGCTTATCCGCTACTTCCGTAACTTGCTGAGCCTTTTGCTCGATAATTTTTACGTTTGCCATTTTGCACCTCCTACAAGTTTTCGTGAGAAAACTGCTTCGTAAGCGTCCGAAAACTTACTTCGTAAACACGTTCCCGAGGTCGTTCCTTTCCCCGCCGCTACTTTCCGCCGACATTCCCGCTAAAAGCGAAAATGCCTTCGCAGACACGGCGAAGGCATGACGATTCACATATTCCGTACAGAATATCGAATTTATATCACAACACCTCGGCAGGAAATTAAGCTCGAAAGCACCTGCTGTCTACGGTAAGCATATTCGTTTGTCAACCTAAAATAGGTTAGCATGGATGACTTCAAAAGTCAACTGTCAATCTTTACCTATCTCAGGGCTGTTGCATTGACGCGAGCGCTTGGCCCCATCGTCGAGGATACCGCAATGTTTTTCAGGTATACCCCTTTGGCTGCAGCCGGTTTTGCTCTGTTGAGCGCATCGATCAAAGCTTGGAAGTTCTCGGCAAGCTTCTCGGCGTCGAAGGATACTTTACCGATCGGCGCATGGATTTGTCCAGCCTTGTCCAGACGGTACTCGATTTTACCTGCCTTAATCTCCTGAACGGCTTTCGCCACGTCGAACGTAACGGTGCCCGCTTTCGGGTTCGGCATCAAACCTTTACCACCCAAGATACGACCGAGCTTACCCACTTCGCTCATCATGTCCGGCGTAGCTACGCAGACATCGAAGTCGAACCAGCCTTGCTGAATTTTGTTGATCATGTCTTGATCGCCTACGAAATCAGCGCCGGCCGCTTCCGCTTCTTTGGCTTTGTCGCCTTTGGCAAATACAAGAACGCGTTTCGTTTTACCTGTGCCGTGAGGCAATACAACCACACCGCGAACGGCTTGGTCTTGTTTTCTCGGGTCTACACCCAAACGCACAGCCACTTCAACGGTTTCGTCGAATTTGGCGCGTGCCGTTTTCTTGACGAGTTCGATGGCTTCGAGCGGCTCATAGAACGTCTCAGCATCCATTTGCTTAGCAACTTCAAGGTATTTCTTACCGTGTTTAGCCACTTTTATGTCCTCCTATGTGGTATTAGCGGAATATCCTCCCACTGATGCAGCAAGCGATTAGTCTTCGATGACTACGCCCATGCTTCGAGCCGTACCTTCGACCATGCGCATAGCAGCCTCAACGGACGCAGCATTTAGGTCAGGCATTTTTTGCTCGGCGATTTCACGCACTTTCGCGCGTTTTACAGTTGCAACCTTATTCTTGTTCGGTTCGCCGGATCCTTTTTCGATCCCAGCAGCTACACGCAGCAATACGGCAGCCGGCGGCGTTTTCGTGATGAACGTGAAAGAACGGTCTTCGAATACGGAGATCTCAACCGGAATGATAAGACCTGCTTGATCGGCAGTACGAGCGTTGAACTCTTTGCAGAATGCCATGATGTTAACACCTGCTTGACCGAGAGCCGGACCGATCGGCGGAGCCGGATTCGCTTTCCCTGCAGGAACCTGCAGTTTCACAACTTTAATAACCTTTTTTGCCATTGTGTGACACCTCCTCGCCCGTAGTATGGCAGTGTTTCACGCTACAGCTTTTCCACCTGGTGGTAGTCGAGCTCAAGTGGTGTTTCTCTGCCGAACATGTTGACATGGACCTTCAGCTTGCTTTTGTCGAGCAGAATTTCTTCCACCGAACCGACAAAGTTGGCGAACG
Organism: Paenibacillus tianmuensis; assembly: GCF_900100345.1. Lineage (GTDB taxonomy): Bacteria > Bacillota > Bacilli > Paenibacillales > NBRC-103111 > Paenibacillus_G > Paenibacillus_G tianmuensis. The sequence continues at coordinate 41,167 of NZ_FMTT01000036.1, forward strand.
GTCCGACTTTCACGCGCACGGTCTCTTTGAGTTCGAAGTCGATTTTCGGCTTCGGCTCTTCCATACCCATATGCTTGAGAATAGAATCGACTTCCTCCGGAAGCAAAGCCGTCGGCTTCGATCCCGAACCGGTTGAACCCACGAACCCGGTAACACCGGGCGTGTTCCGCACCACATACCAAGAGTCGTCCGTTTGGATCATCTCCACAAGAACGTACCCCGGATACACCTTGCGCATAACCGTTTTTTTCTTGCCATCCTTATTCACAAGCTCCTCCTCCATGGGAACGAGCACGCGAAAGATCTTGTCCTTCATGTCCATGGATTCGACGCGCTTCTCCAAATTGGCCTTTACCTTGTTTTCATACCCAGAGTAGGTATGTACGACGTACCATCTTTTTTCCATTTCCATAGCGCCACCCGTCAGCCTAATTTTATTTAAACACGAGGCGAAGCAGCTCAGAAATTCCTAAGTCCAGAACGTAGAAGTACACCGTTACGAAGGCAACCGTAAACAACACGACCAGCGTATAGCTAATCAGCTCTTTACGGGTAGGCCACTTCACTTTTTTCAGCTCAGACCAGCTATCGCCGAAAAAGGAAAATGTGTTGCCGAATCCCTGCTTCATTTTAGCCAAAAAGGACACAACTACACCTCCAAAAACTAGCGAGTCTCGCGATGAGCAGTTTGCTCATTGCAAAACTTGCAATATTTCTTGAGCTCCATGCGGTCAGGATGGTTGCGCTTATTTTTGGTGGATGCATAGTTTCTTTGCTTGCAGTTTGTGCACGCTAATGTGATGATCACCCGCATGATGTACACCTCCTACGGACCAGCCTCGAAATTTACAACCTTACACGACCAGCAAAAAAAAAACGCCTTTTCGTCTAAGGCTACCCGATATACTTTAGCATACGGCCTATCTTCTGTCAAGGAAAAAGGATTAACATAGCGCCTGTCCCGTCTCATCCATTATTGACCAGGCGGCTCGTTCCTAAACGAAAACTTGATCATTTTTTTACAAAAGGACATCTTGCCACGCGCGAACATTTGTTCTATAATAATCTCTAAACATATAAGAAAAGCTTCTTATCGAAGCCATTTCGAGGAAGATACATTCGTGTTTTAGTGGAAGCTTTTCTTGCGATATAGAATTCAACCAGCTCCGCTGATAACTTATAAATTCTATATCTAAAAAAACAAAAAAGCACCTTGCTATCACAGCAATAAAGGCGCTTATCTATGTTTTATGCGTCACGCACTTCCAGATACCTCTCCAGCTTGCGCTTCACGCGCTGCAATGCATTGTCAATCGACTTGACGTGCCTGTCCAAATCGACGGCGATTTCCTGATAGGACCGTCCGTCCAAATACAGCATCAGCACTCTGCGTTCCAGGTCGCTCAATATCTCTCCCATTTTATCTTCCAGCCCGCTGAACTCCTCCTGGTTAATGATCAATTCCTCGGGATCGGATACGCGGGAGCCGCAAATGACATCGAGCAGCGTCCTGTCGGAATCTTCATCATAGATGGGTTTGTCCAACGAAACGTAGGAATTTAGGGGGATATGCTTCTGGCGAGTGGCGGTTTTGATGGCCGTAATGATTTGGCGGGTGATGCAAAGCTCGGCAAACGCTTTGAAGGAGGCTAGCTTATCGCCGCGGAAGTCGCGGATCGATTTATATAGGCCGATCATTCCCTCTTGTACGATATCCTCTCTATCAGCGCCGATTAGAAAATAAGAGCGCGCTTTGGCGCGAACGAAGTTCTTGTACTTGTTGATCAAGTACTCCAGGGCGTCGCTATCCCCTTCACGGACTGCTTCGACCACATCTTCGTCTGCCTTGAGGTCGTATTCGTACATTCTCAACTCTTTGAGGTCGACACTCACTACAATCCCTCCGGCCCAACGCTTGAAAGATAGGACTAGTATACATTATGTAATCTAGCGCCGTCAACCGGATTCCCGCTACAAAAAGCTAGATTGTTGCTGGATCAACAGGCATCGCCTTCAAAGCCTCTAATTCCCCCTGCGCCATTTCTCCAACTGATCGCGTATATCTCCGCTAAGCCTGCTGTCGAACGAATTGCGCTTCGGCGGTGCTTCGGTGTCGATCGTCCGGCGGATTTCCTGGCGAATCTGCCTCACCTTGACCAAAAGCTCGCTTGCCGGAATTCGGAGAGCCCCTTTGCCGAAAATTACATGCTGCTCCGTCATATCGGAGGTCGCGACATATACCTGCTTGCGCCGTCCGATATGGCCGGTGACGAGCCTTTCGATCAGCTCGTCCGCCGTTTCCTTTTCCTTGGTGTAGTACACCGGGAGTTTGCTTTGCAAATATTTGCCGCCAAGCCCCGGCACGTAGTAAGCGTCAAACACCACGATAACCTTCATCCCTGAGAACGACTGGTACTCGGCCATCGTTTCGATCAGCCGGTCGCGTGCTTCCTCCAGCCGGATCTCCTTCAGCTTTTGCAATTCCGGCCATGATCCGATGATGTTGTAGCCGTCTACGATGAGGATCTCCTGAATCATGCCGCATCGCCCCGCAGCATGACGCTATTCCGCAGCCATTCGCTGCCGGACGACTTCATACATGAAGACCGACGCTGCGACCGAGGCGTTAAGCGAATTGATTTGACCGAACATCGGCAGTTTCAACAAAAAGTCGCATTTTTCGCGAATGAGCCGCCCGATGCCTTTGTTTTCATTGCCGATCACGATAGCCAGAGGAAGATTCAAGTTCGTTTGATAGACCGGCTGTTGCGCGCCCACATCGGCTCCGGCGATCCAAACGCCCTGCTCCTTAAGCTGTTCGATCGTCTGGGCGAGGTTGGTGACGCGGGCCACGGGCACGTATTCGACCGCGCCTGCGGAGGTTTTGGATACCGTTGCGGTCAGCCCCACGGAACGCCGCTTCGGAATGATGACTCCGTGTACGCCGGTACAGTCTGCCGTCCGCAGGATGGACCCCAAGTTATGCGGGTCCTCGATTTCGTCGAGAATGAGCAGGAACGGCATTTCGTTTCGTTCCGCGGCTAGAGCCAGCAGATCCTCCACTTCGGCATAGGCATACGCCGCTACCTGGGCAACGACGCCTTGATGCTGCACACCGCCGGCCATTTGGTCCAGCTTGCGCTTGTCCGCAAATTGCACAATGACGCCGTTCTGCTTCGCTTCCGCGAGGATCGGCTGGGTAAGTTGTTTTTGAGCCTGCTCGGCGATCCAAATTTTGTTAATGGTCCGCCCGGAACGCAGCGCTTCGAGTACGGAATGCTTGCCTCCAATAAATTCTTCCACGTCAGGCGTCCCCCTTTCCTGTTGTCGTTGATGTTGCGTCCCGCTCCAAGGAGAGCATCAGCAGCTGCTGAAGCCTCTCCCACCGCTGCGTATAATACAAGTAGCCGATCAGGCACTCGAACGCCGTGCTGTGGCGGTATTCGAGTACATCGGCATTTTTGGCCGTTGTGCCCGATTTGGCGTTTCTTCCCCGCTTGACAATATCCGTCTCCTCTTCGGTCAGAAGCGGCAGCCAGCGCTGCAGCGCCTTCGCCTGCGCCTTGGCCGAGACGTACCGGGTAGACAGCCGGTGAAGATGGTTCGGCTTATGATTCGTCTGCGAGACGACATATTGCCGGATAAAGACTTCGTAGACGGCATCGCCTATATAGGCCAACACGAGGGGATTCAGCAGCCTCGGCTCGCGTGAAGGCGGAAAAGAAAACAAATTCGCTTGCAAATAGGGCAGCGCCTGTTCATCTCGTTCCATCGCTCTAGCTCCGCCGCCAACGAATGCCTTGGGCCGTATCCTCAAGCACGATGCCGCGCTCGGTCAACAAATTGCGGATTTCGTCGGCACGCGCCCAATTTTTCGCTTTGCGGGCTTCCGTCCGCTCGACGATCAATTGTTCGATTTCTTCATCCAGCAGGTCCTCAGCTTCAGGAGCTAGTATGCCCAGCACTTGATCCATCGCTTCAAACTGCTTCAGCAGCAGCTCCAAGGTGGGAGCCGTCACTTGCTCGCGATTGATGTACGGATTCGCCGCATTGACGAGCTCGAATACCGCCGTGATCGCGTCCGGCGTATTGAAATCGTCGTTCATCTTGCTTACGAACTGCTGCTGCGCGGTTAGCACCGCCGCCGCCATTTCGGCATCGACTTCCCCCGCTTCCGCCGTCTTGAGACGGTGCTTCAGCGAGGAAAGACAGTTCTCAATCCGCGCCAAGCTTCCTCTCGCCTGCCCCACGGCTTCGTCGCTGAAGTTGAGCGGATTGCGGTAATGGCCGGACAGCATGAAGTACCGGATCACCTCGCCCGGAATCGTCTTCAGCAGCTCATGTACATTGATTCCGTTGCCGAGCGATTTCGACATTTTCTCATCGTTGACGTTCACGAACCCGTTATGCATCCAATAGTTCGCCATCCGCTGCCCCGTCAAGCCTTCGGACTGGGCAATTTCGCATTCGTGGTGCGGGAAGGTCAGGTCCTGGCCGCCTCCGTGAATGTCGATCGAATCGCCCAAATATTTACGGATCATCGCCGAGCATTCGATGTGCCAGCCCGGGCGCCCCTCGCCCCACGGACTCGACCAGCTGATTTCGCCCGGCTTCGCCGCTTTCCAGAGCACGAAATCTTGCGGGCTTTCCTTCCGCTTGTCGACATCCACGCGAATGCCATATTGCAGTTCTTCCAGGTTCTGGTTAGACAGCTTGCCGTACTCCGGAAATTTGGCCGTCCGGAAGAAGACGTCCCCGCCGGCCTCGTAGGCATAGTCTTTTTCCACCAGTCCGGAGATGAAGTCGATGATCTCGGCCATGTTCTGGGTGACGCGCGGATGAAGCGTCGATTCCCGCACCCCGAGCCCTTTGGTATCTTCGTAATATTTTTGCACGAACAAGTCGGCAACCTCTGGTACGGTGACTCCCATTTCGGCCGCTTTTTTAATCAGCTTGTCGTCCACATCCGTAAAGTTGGCGGCATATGTCACTTCGTAGCCGATCGATTCCAAATAACGTCGCACGACGTCGAAAAAGATGGCCGGACGCGCGTTTCCGATGTGAATGTAGCCGTACACGGTGGGACCGCAGACGTACATTTTCACCATACCCGGTTCCATCGGTTTGAAATCTTCTTTCGTGCGAGTCAACGTATTATAAATCTTAAGACTCATGTTTCACGGCTCCTCCAATTCTGGTCTTTTCTTTATGGGCCTCCGCCTTCAGCTCGTCGATTTGCTGCTGCATTTGGCGAATCATATCGAGAACAGGGTCCGAAAGCTTGTCATGCTCCAAGCGTCCGACGCGTACGCCGTCCCGCTTGACGATTTTGCCCGGGATTCCGACGACGGTGCTGTTGGCTGGGACTTCGCTTAATACGACAGAGTTCGACCCGATCCGCGAGTTATCCCCTACCGTGAAGGACCCAAGCACTTTCGCCCCCGCTGAGATGACCACGTTGTTGCCGATGGTCGGATGCCGCTTCCCCCGCTCCTTGCCGGTACCCCCGAGCGTTACGCCGTGATAGAGCAGCACGTCGTCGCCGATCTCGCACGTTTCTCCAATGACGACACCCATGCCGTGGTCGATGAAAAAACGCCTCCCGATTACAGCGCCGGGGTGTATTTCGATCCCTGTCATAAAACGGCTGGCTTGCGAAATGATGCGCGCGAGGGTGAACCAGCTTTTTTTATAAAACCAGTGCGCCACACGATGCCCCCAGAGAGCGTGCAAACCGGAATAGGTGAACACGACCTCAAACCAGCCTCTCGCCGCCGGATCGTTCTCAAAGATCGTTTCGATGTCTTCTTTCATTCTGACAAACACGAATCATCCCCCGTTCCTGTGCGCACGCTTCGTTTACGCATCACGCAAAAAAACGCCTTCTACAGCCGTTTCGGCTGCAGAGGCGTCTTTTTTCGCGGTTCCACTCTGCTTGGATAAACGTACAAGGGCAACGCACGTCCCAACGTCTATCCGTCTCAATCGTTCGTATCGTGAACGTCACGGTAAAGACTACCCTGCCGCTGCACCGGAGCGCTCGCGTCAGATCGTCTTTACGGCTCCCGGGTGCACTTCCGTAAAAGGGGAATTGAACGACTCGCAGCCGATTCGTTTCCGAACCGATCGTCCTCTCTGGGAATCCCGACTTTTCCGTACTTTCCCGTTCGTCGCCGTAGATGTATGTTATCGAAGAAATGATCTTATTTTTTTCTAAGTATATAAGAAAACTGTAGGCATTACAATAGCTTCTTGATGCGTGCGGACACCGTTTCTTTTCCCAGCAAATGCAGCGTCATGTTCAGGTCGGGCCCGTGCATTTGTCCCGTCAGCGCCACGCGGATCGTCATGAACAGCTGCTTTCCTTTATAGCCAGTCTCTGTCTGCACCGCCTTGATCATCGCTTTCAGCGCATCCACGGTAAACTCGGTTGCGGCCTCGACCTGCTTCAAGAAGCTGCCAAGAACGATCGGCGCATGCTCTTCGGCCAGCATCGCTTTGGCCTCATCGTCATAGCTGACGTCCTCACGGAAGAACAGCTCGGACAACGGCACGATTTCGGCGGTATAACGCAGCTGCTCCTGATAAAGCCCGACGAGCGAGTGAACCCACTGCTCCTGCTCGGGACTGAGCGTCTCCGGCAGTTTTCCAGCTTTCTGCAAATGTGGCAGCGCCAGCTTTGTAATCCGCGCGGTATCGGCTTTTTTAATATAAACATTATTCATCCAATTGAGCTTATCCATGTCGAATACGGCCGGACTTTTGGACACCCGGTCCAGATCGAACTGCTCGATCAGCTCTTCTCTGGTGAAAATTTCTTCCTCGCCTTTGGGCGACCAGCCGAGCAGAGCGATAAAGTTCATGACCGCTTCCGGCAAATACCCGAGCTCTTTGTACTGCTCGATGAATTGGATGATAGACTCGTCCCGCTTGCTCATCTTCTTGCGGTCCGGATTCAAGATGAGCGCCAGATGGGCAAACTCCGGCACAGGTAGCCTGAGCGCCTCGTACATCATAATTTGCCGCGGCGTATTGGTCAAATGCTCTTCGCCACGGATGACCAATGAAATTTTCATCAGATGGTCGTCCAGAATAACGGCAAAATTATACGTCGGAATCCCGTCCGGACGCACGATGATGAAGTCGCCGATCCCGTTGCTCTCAAACTCGACATACTCGCGAATGCGGTCCTCGAAGGCGATCACCCGGTTCTCCGGTACGCGAAACCGAATCGACGGCTTGTGGCCCTCGGCCACAAACGCTTCGACTTGCTCCGTCGTCAGATGACGGCATCTGCCGGAATACATCGGCATCTGTCCTGCCGCCTCCTGCTCTGCGCGCTCCTTCTCCAGATCCGCTTCCGAGCAATAGCAGCGGTACGCATCACCGCTTTCCAGCAGCTGATCGACAAACGGCTGATACAAATGAAGCCGTTCCGTTTGTCGGTACGGTCCGTACGGTCCGCCGATGTCCACGCTCTCGTCCCAATCCACGCCGAGCCACTTGAGACCATTAAGCTGGCTGTCGACGCCCGATTCCACATGTCTCGTCTGATCCGTGTCCTCGAAACGGACAACGAATTTCCCGCCTTGCTTGCGGGCAATTAAATAATCGAACAATGCCGTCCGTGCTCCACCGATGTGCAAATGCCCTGTCGGACTCGGCGCGTATCTTACGCGAAACTCTGCCATAATGCACTCTCCTCCCGTACTCCCGCACCAACTGCTCGCCGGAAGCCATTATGATCCGTAAAAAGATTATTTGTTATGATAGCACATCTTTCACAAGACAAACAACCGCCTGTGCGGCGATCCCTTCCCCTCGCCCGGTGAAGCCGAGCTGCTCCGTCGTCGTCGCTTTCACATTAATCTGCGAATGCTCCGCTTCGAGCGCAGTTGCGATCCGCTCGACCATTGCGGGAATGTACGGCGCCATCTTCGGCTTCTGCGCGATGATCGTGCAGTCCGCATTGCCCAGACGGTACCCCGCTTTCCTGACAGTCTCCCATACCTGCACAAGCAGCTTGTAGCTGTCCGCATCTTTATACGCGGCATCCGTGTCGGGAAAATGCTTCCCGATATCCCCGAGCCCCAGCGCCCCAAGAATCGCGTCGGTCAGCGCGTGCAGCAGCACGTCCGCATCGGAATGCCCGAGCAATCCTTTTTCAAAAGGAATGTCTACCCCGCCAATAATACACTTGCGTCCCTCCACCAGTTGATGCACGTCGAACCCTTGCCCCACTCGTATCATGACTCTCGCTCTCCCCTGACATGTCGAATGATCCACTCGGCCCAAGGCAAATCCTCAGGCGTCGTGATTTTGATATTGTAATAGTCGGCCTCGACTACGGCGACCCGGACGCCAAGCCGTTCGACCAGCATGGCGTCGTCCGTCCCGACGAAGCCTTCCTCCCGTGCCCGCTCGTGCGCTTCGCGCAATAAAGAAAAGCGAAAAGCCTGCGGGGTCTGAATCGCCCACAAGCTGCGCCGGTCCGGGGTCGCTTGGATCAACCCTTCGCCGTCCACGATTTTAATCGTATCTTTTACGGGTACGGCCAAAACAGCCGCTTCAGTCTCTATCGCTTTATCCAGGCATGCCACGATATGCTCCCGGTCGGCAAAGGGCCGGACGCCGTCGTGCACCATTACCCATCGGACGGCGCCGTCCAAGGCCAACAGCCCTTGGTAAACGGAGTCTTGACGTTCCTTCCCCCCGGGAATGACCCGCTTCACCTTTCTTAGCCCGTAGGTCTCGATATAACCCCGGCACCGCTCTACATCGTCTGCTCCCGTAACCAACACGACGTCGCTTACGGCTTCCAGCCGATCGAACAGTTCCAGCGTATGTACCAAAATCGGTTTACCGTCCAGCAGCAAGTATTGCTTGCTTTCTTGTGTTCGCATCCGCGAGCCTCTGCCCGCGGCTACGACCACGACCCCCAGTTTATCCGTCACCTTGTCCACCTGCCACTATCGTTCGGCTCCGAGTAAAGCAAACCTGTTTGCCTTATTCCAAGCGCATCTATCTTATCATACCGTGTTAGAGCGCTTTTTCCAATAGCTTCGGCTTGGCAAATATCATTCGACCGGCTGACGTTTGCAGAACACTCGTCACCAGCACATCGAGCGTCATGCCGATAAAATCCCGGCCGCCTTCCACGACAATCATCGTACCGTCATCCAAATAGGCGACGCCTTGTCCATGCTCCTTGCCATCCTTGATGACTTGCACGAGGATTTCCTCTCCGGGCAGCACGACCGGCTTCACCGCATTCGCCAGATCGTTGATATTCAGAACCGATACGCCCTGCAGCTCGCATACTTTGTTGAGATTGAAATCGTTCGTAATCACTTTCCCCTGCAAAGCTTTGGCCAGACGCACAAGCTTGCTGTCCACCTCGGAAATTTCTTCAAAATCCCCTTCGTAGATCAGTACTTTGACATCAAGCTCCTTCTGGATTTTGTTCAAAATGTCCAGCCCCCGACGGCCGCGGTTGCGCTTGAGCAAATCCGACGAATCGGCAATATGCTGCAGCTCTTCCAGCACGAATTCGGGAATGACGAGGGTTCCCTCGATAAATCCGGTTTTGCAAATATCCGCAATACGCCCGTCAATAATGACGCTCGTATCGAGAATTTTATGCTCCTCGAATCCTTTGGCCTCCCCGGACGCCCCTTTCCCGCGATCCGAACGACGTGCGTCCAGCACGGTGAACAGCTCCTCCTGTTTCACTGCCCCAAGCCGATAGCCCGCATACGAAAATGCCGCGATCAGCAGCATATGCAGCAGGGGGCTGAACACGCCTGCCTGGCTGAACGGATGGAGCAGCACCGACGAAAAGAGCAAGCCGACAACCATCCCGATCGAGCCCGCAAGCAGATCGGTCACCGGTACGTTAGCGATGCGTTCCTCTCCCCGCTGCACCACTTTCAGCAGATACGTTAATGCCCAAGAACTGATCGAATAGAAGAGCAGCGCGCCGGCCCCCAGCATCCAGAGGGCTTGTCCTTGAATCTCTTCCCGTCCCAAAACCGATGCTATGAATTCAAAACATGGTTTCCCTATCGTATCACTCCACCGTACTCCTAGCGCACCGCCGATAACTGCAAATAGAAGCTGAAACCATTTTTTCATCATAGACTTTCACCTCCATAAAAATAACAAATTCTGCCTTTCGTTACAATTATGATCCAAATTACTCAAGCCTAATCGTATCAGTTGAAGAAAATGAAAAAAAGCATTCATTTTCCTTGCGGAAAACAAATGCTTTTCATTTTCATAGCCTTGTGCAGCTTATGCGGTTTTAGATGCTCGTTGTTTTGGACTCCGGCTCTTCCATAGAAGGACGTTTTCTTCGTTTCCAGAAGAAGAGCCGATCAACGTTTTTTTTTAAGCCGTACAGCGCATAAAGAAGCAGCGGTACGAAAATGAGCTTGGATAACAGCCCCGGATACATGACAGCCAGTACAACGGCAACCACGACGACAACGGGTGTAATCCAGATGGCAGCTTTCGGGATGCCGACCTTTTTGAAGTTCGGATATTTGACGGTGCTGACCATCAAGTAGGACAGCAGAAGCGTAGACAAGACGAGTACGATGGTGTTCAATTCTTTATGGAACAGTGCCAGCGTACACAATACGCCGCCGGCCGCAGGAATCGGCAAACCGATAAAATATCCCGGCGTCCCGGCAACGACATTGAAGCGGGCCAGACGAAGCGCGCCGCAGATCGGGAAGATCGCTGTCACGATCCAAGCTGCTGCCGTATTCATCTCGGTGAAAGCCACCACATACATGATGAACGCCGGAGCTACGCCGAACGAGATGACATCCGATAGCGAGTCCAGCTCTTTGCCGAATTCGCTCTGCGCATTGAGCGCACGGGCAACCCGTCCGTCCAATCCGTCCAGAAGCATGGCAACGATGACCATGATCGCCGCAAGCTCGGGTTTATTGTTAAACACGGAAATAATCGCAATAATGCCTAAGAACAAGTTCCCAATCGTAAACAAATTCGGAAGGGATTTTGTTATCATGTTTAGTCCACCTCTGGTTTTACTTTACCCTAATATCGTAATAATATTTGGCTATCCTCTGATTGTATGCAAGTTAAATATGTCTGTCAATGAGTACCTGATCTTGGATTCGTTTTAATCCTTCTTTAATCGTACGTGCACGCACTTCCCCGATGCCGTCCACTTCGTCCAATTCTTCAATCGTCGCCATCATCAGATGCGGAAGCTGACAAAATCGTTCCACCAGATTATGTATGATGACGGAGGGAAGACGCGGTATTTTATTCAATACCCGGTAACCTCTTGGCGAGATCGTCTCCTCCGCGCTGCCAGGCGTATGCGGATAGCCGAGCGCCCGTGCAATGTGCGAATGATCGAGCATCTCGTCAGTCGAATGCTTCTTGAGAGTCGCTTGGACTTCTTTTACCTTCTCGTCAGTCAACTCTTTGACATAATCCTTAATCAGGAGATAAGCCTCATGCTCGGTGTTGCCAACCAACTCCTCCAACTGCATGCTGATCAACCGACCTTCGTTACCGAGCTCGTTAATGTAACGCTTGATCTCTGTTTTAATACGTAAGACCATCTCAATACGTTGCATCACACCGGTCACATCGTGCAAAGTGACCAGCTCCTCAAATTCAGAAGCGCCCAGATTGGTCAAATCCTGATCCAATACCGACTTGTATTTCTCCAGCGTTTGAATCGCCTGATTCGCTTTCGTCAGAATGACGCCGATATCTTTCAGCGAATAGCGCAAACTGCCTTGATACAAGGTAATGACGTTGCGCCGCTGTGAAATGGACACCACAAGCTTGGAGGTCTGCTTCGCGACGCGCTCTGCCGTCCGGTGCCGGATGCCCGTTTCGGTGGACGTAATCGAAGAGTCCGGAATGAGCTGCGTATTCGCATACAGAATACGCTTCAAATCCTCGCTGAGAATGATCGCGCCGTCCATTTTGGCCAACTCATATAAGTAGTTCGGGGAAAAATCGCAGTTGATTGAAAAGCCGCCGTCTACAATCTCCATCACTTCCGGGCTGTAACCGACGACGATTAAGCCGCCCGTCTTTGCGCGCAACACATTCTCCAGCCCTTCCCGGAACGGCGTGCCCGGCGCAACGAGCTGCAGCAGCTGGCTCATGACGTCGCGTTTTGCTTCTTCCTTGCTCAATGGTGTCCCTCCTGACGAATTTTTTGAAGCAATGGGAGGTTGATTGCGCAGCAGGGAGAACTGCCTTTGGCCGCTCTTGAACTCGGAAAGTTTGAATTATAATTTAAGGTAGCTTTCCGAGTTCAAAGACGGCACGTAAAACTCTCCGGTAGTTCCCCTGCGCTCCATCAAAACCCTTGTTTCAAAAAATATACTATACTAAAGCAGCCGATAGCGCCTCGGCTACGGTGTTGACGCCGATAATTTGAATGCCTGCCGGGGGCGTCCAGCCTTTCAGGCTTTTTTGCGGGAGAATGACGCGGCGGAAGCCGAGCTTCTCCGCTTCCCGTACCCGCTGGTCGACACGCGAGACGCCACGCACCTCGCCCGTCAGTCCGACCTCGCCGAAAACGACGTCGAACGGCTGCGTCGGCTGGTCGCGGAAGCTTGAGGCGATGCTGACCGCCACCGCAAGATCGACGGCCGGCTCATCCAGCTTCACGCCGCCCGCGACGTTAAGGTAAGCGTCCTGATTTTGCAAAAACATGCCCATCCGTTTTTCCAGCACCGCAATAATGAGCGACAGCCGGTTATGGTCGAAGCCGGTCGCCATCCGCCGGGGGGATGGGAAGTTGGTGGACGAGACGAGCGCTTGAAGCTCTACGAGCACCGGACGCGTCCCCTCCATACTGGCGACGACGGTCGAGCCGGCAACGCCCAGCGGCCGTTCGGACAAGAACAGCTCCGACGGATTGCTGACCTCGACCAGGCCGATCTCCCGCATCTCGAAGATCCCAATTTCGTTGGTCGAACCGAACCGGTTTTTAACGGCGCGAAGCACCCGGTACGAATGATGCCTCTCCCCTTCGAAATATAGCACGCAATCGACCATATGTTCGAGTAATCGCGGTCCCGCAATGGCGCCCTCTTTAGTAACATGACCAACGAGGACCGTTGCGATTCCTTTCATTTTTGCAATTCGCATAAAATGCGCGGTGCATTCCCGAACTTGCGAGACTGAACCAGGAGCGGAAGCTACGGCGCCATGGTATACCGTTTGGATCGAATCGATGACGATGAAATCCGGTTCGATCTCGTCGATCGCCGCTTCAATATGCTCCACATTCGTTTCGCAAAGCACGAACAACAGCGGCGAAACGGCTTGCAGCCGGTCAGCCCTCAGCTTCGTCTGACGGACAGATTCCTCTCCGGAAATATACAGCACCTTCAAGTCCAGCTGCGTCAGCAAATGCGAAGTTTGCAGAAGCAGCGTCGACTTCCCGATCCCCGGGTCGCCGCCTACCAGAATCAAGGAGCCGGGCACAATGCCGCCGCCAAGCACGCGGTTCAACTCCCGATTGTCCGTCACGATCCGTTCTTCCTGACTGCTTTCTATGTTTATGATAGAAACCGCTTTTTCTTTCTTGTTCAAAAAATTGGTATGCAGCCCTTTGCTCTTAACAACGGTCTCCACTTCTTCCACAAATGTATTCCAAGCTTCACAGCCCGGACATTTGCCGAGCCATTTCGGCGATTCGTAGCCGCATGACTGGCAGAAGAACTTCGTTTTTGTTTTCGCCATCATCTAACCCTGCTTTCTTTTCCCAACTCAAAGTTTACCATTTTGACCCTGTCTTGAAAACCCTTGCCGCCACTGAAAACAAAAAAAGCTTTAATAGTAAAAAAAGCATCCCTTCGGCCCAGCTTGCAGCCGTGGGATGCTATGGAAGGAGCCTGCGCTCCTAAAATTTTTGACTTAAGCCTGCGTACCGACGCCTTGACTGCGGTGAACGGTCAATTCGCCGTCCTTCTCGTCGATCGTAAGCGAGTCGCCTTTGACAATGTTGCCGCGCAGCAATTCCTCGGACAATCGGTCTTCGATGTGCTTCTGAATCGCTCTGCGCAGCGGTCTTGCGCCAAAGGCCGGATCGTAGCCTTCTTTGGCCAGGAACGCTTTGGCCGAGTCGGTCAGGAAGAATTCGACTTCCTGCTCTTTCAATCGTTTGCGGAGCTCCTCGGCCATCAAAGTCACGATTTCGGCGATATGATGTTCTTCCAAGGAGTGGAATACGATAATCTCGTCGATCCGGTTCAAGAACTCCGGACGGAAGCTTTTCTTCAGCTCGCCCATCACTTTTTCTTTCATATTGTTGTAATCTCTGCCTGCATCATGCGCGGCGGTGAAGCCAAGCGTCGAGTTTTTCTTGATCATATCGGCCCCGACGTTCGATGTCATGATAATTAGCGTATTGCGGAAGTCGACCGTACGGCCCTTCGAATCCGTCAGGCGGCCATCTTCAAGCACCTGCAGCAAAATGTTGAACACTTCGGGGTGCGCTTTTTCGATTTCGTCCAGCAGGACAACGGAGTACGGTTTGCGGCGCACTTTCTCGGTCAACTGACCGCCTTCTTCGTACCCGACGTATCCCGGAGGAGCTCCGACCAGACGAGACGTAGAGTGCTTCTCCATGTACTCGGACATATCGATCCGAATGACGGCATTTTCGTCACCGAAGAGAGACTCGGCGAGCGCACGGGCCAGCTCGGTTTTCCCAACCCCGGTCGGACCAAGGAAGATGAACGAGCCCATCGGGCGTTTCGGATCCTTAAGACCCGCTCTAGCCCGGCGAATCGCGCGGCTGACCGCTTTAACCGCTTCGTCTTGGCCGATAACCCGATCATGCAGGATAGATTCCATTTTCAGAAGACGCTGCGTTTCTTCCTCAGCCAGCTTCACAACAGGAATACCCGTCCAGCTTGCTACGACCTGGGCAATATCGTCCGGCGTCACTTCGGAGTCAGTGCGTCCTTGCTTTTCTTTCCATTCGTTCTTCGTCGAATCGAGTTCTTCGCGCAGCTTCTGCTCCGTATCGCGCAGCGATGCCGCTTTTTCGAACTCCTGGCTTTGTACGGCTGCGTCTTTTTCCTTGCGGATGTCTTCAAGACGGTTTTCCAGCTTTTTCAGATCCGGTGGTACCGTATACGAACGGAGCCTTACTTTGGAGCTGGCTTCGTCGATCAAGTCGATCGCTTTATCCGGAAGGAAGCGGTCCGTAATATAACGGTCGGACAGCTTCACGGCTTGCTCAATGGCTTCATCCGTAATTTTCACGCGGTGATGGGCCTCGTAACGGTCACGCAGACCGTGCAAAATCTGAATCGCTTCTTCTGGCGACGGTTGATCGACCGTAATCGGCTGGAAGCGTCTTTCCAGCGCTGCGTCCTTTTCGATATATTTGCGGTACTCGTCAAGCGTCGTAGCCCCGATGCACTGGAGCTCTCCGCGAGCCAGAGCCGGCTTCAAAATATTCGAAGCGTCGATCGCACCTTCCGCCCCGCCGGCACCGATCAGCGTATGCAGCTCGTCAATGAATAAGATGATATTTCCGGCTTGCCGGATTTCATCCATAATTTTTTTCAGACGGTCTTCGAATTCGCCGCGGTATTTCGTACCGGCGACGACCGAACCCATATCCAGGGTCATGACTCGCTTATCGCGCAGCGTTTCCGGAATTTCGTTCGCGACGATTTTTTGCGCAAGACCTTCGGCTATCGCCGTTTTACCTACGCCGGGCTCCCCAATGAGAACCGGATTGTTTTTCGTTCGGCGGCTGAGCACTTGAATCACGCGCTCGATTTCTTTGCTGCGGCCGATGACCGGGTCCAGGTTGCCTTCCTTGGCATAAGCCGTCAGATCGCGAGCCAGACCGTCCAACGTCGGTGTATTCACATTCGTCGGGTTACCATGGTTAGGCGAGACCACCTCGCTGCTGCCAAGCAGTTGAAGCACTTGCTGACGGGCCTTGTTCAGGCTCACGCCCAAATTGTTCAATACGCGTGCAGCAACGCCTTCGCCTTCACGAATCAAGCCGAGCAGAATGTGCTCCGTCCCGACGTACGTATGTCCCAGCTTGCGGGCTTCATCCATCGAGAGCTCGATTACTTTTTTCGCCCGCGGCGTGTATGCGATATTCGATGGCTGCTCTTGTCCCCGTCCGATCAGCGATTCGACTTCATCTTGAATTTTCTCAAGACCGAGCCCGAGCGCAATGAGCGCCTTCGCGGCAATGCCTTCGCCTTCACGAATCAGACCGAGCAGAATGTGCTCTGTTCCGATATTGTTGTGTCCCAAACGAACTGCTTCCTCCTGCGCCAAGGACAATACCTTTTGTGCGCGTTCCGTAAATCTGCCAAACATCATGTGTAACACCTCCAAAGATTGGTATAGCGTATGCTTATTATGCAGTTTCGTATGTTGACGGCTAGTCCGTTTCCGCAATTTTTCCCCGGATGAGCTGTGCTCGTCTAATGTCTCTTTCTTCAGGCGTCAGCTTTTCTCCTGCCGTCTGCTGCAAAAAACCGGGCTGGGTCATCACCAAAAGCTCATTGAGCACATGCTGAGAGACATTTTTGATAAACCCAAGATCAATCCCGAGCCGCACGTCCGACAGCCGCTGCGCGGCTTCTTTGGAATCCATAATTGCCGCATACGACAAGATGCCGTAAGAGCGGCTGACCCGGTCCAAAATTTTGGCTCTCGTCTCGTAGATCAGCTTTTGTCTGGCTGCACGTTCATGCTCGATAATTTGCCTTACAACGCTGTACAAGTTATCGATAATTTCCTCTTCGGATTGTCCCAAAGTAATCTGGTTCGAAATCTGGAACAGATTGCCGAGCGCTTCGCTGCCTTCGCCATACAAGCCCCGCACGGCCAGCCCAACTTGGGTAATAGCCGATAATATGCGGTTGATCTGCTGCGTCAGAACTAGCGCGGGAAGATGGATCATCACCGAGGCGCGAATCCCCGTACCCACGTTCGTAGGACAGCTCGTCATATATCCGTGCTTTTCGTCAAAAGCATAATTCAAATGTGTTTCGAATATATCGTCGATCTGGTTGGCCAGATCCCAAGCTTCTTTAATCTGAAAACCAGGACACAAGCACTGAATCCGAAGATGGTCTTCTTCATTGACCATGATGCTAACGGACTCGTTATCGCTTAGAATGACGGCTCCGTTGCGCGATTCGTTAGCCAGTGCCGGACTAATCAAATGCTTCTCGACCAGCACCCGTCTCTCCAGTTCATTTAATTCGGAAAGCGGCAGCATCGAAAACCGGCTGATCGTGCCCAGCTCTTCATTATGAGCGACCTGGGCTACCTGCTCCAGCACTTCCTTCGATTGCTGGTTCGTTGCCAACATAGGGAAGGGGTACGCCTTCATATTTCGCGCGATGCGTATGCGGCTGCTGATGACGATATCCGAATCCGGCCCTTCACCCTTCATCCAATCGCTAAGCGCATTCTCTGTAAAACGGCTTGCTTCCGTCATAAGCACTCCTCCTTACCTCACCCGTCTAGCCTTCGGCAACCTTTTTTTCAAGCTCGCGGATTTGATCCCGCAGACGGGCCGCTTCTTCAAATTCCTCGTTATCGATACGGATCAGCAATTCCTTTTTCAACTGATCAATTTCACGCTTATGTTTAATTAACCCGCCGGACCGCTTGGGAACCTTGCCGGTATGAATAATATTGCCATGGACGCGTTTGAATAGCGGGTCCAGCTTCTCCCCAAAATGCTTATAGCACTCGCTGCAGCCGAAACGGCCGACTTTGCTGAACTGCGTATACGTTAGTCCGCAATGCTCGCAGCGGCTGGGCTGTACTTTGTTGGCGAGCGTACCATGTGCCGACGGTTCAAAATCCAGCAGCCCGCTGAGCAGATTATGAATGGAAAACCCATTGGCCGTCCCCGGGATGAGCTCCCCTTTTTCTCTGGCGCACGATTCGCAAATGTGAAACTCCGTCTTCTCGCCATTCAAAATTTTCGTAAAATGAAGCGTCGCTTGCTTCTTGCCACATTCCTGACAAATCATCTGGGTCCCTCCTTTAATCTTGCCCTGGGACAGCAGGATACGAACATCTCATTTGCTTAGCAATGAAATCAACATCGCCTTTAATATTCTTGCCCTGATCTCATCCCTTAGAGGCAGCTTCAAGATCAGAACCTCCCGGGTAATGGCCGCTTTCATAAATGCCGCTTCCCGCGAAGTGATGAAGCCCCCTTCTTCCAGCTGATACAGCAGTCCTTCGGATGCAAGCTGATCCATGTGCGTACCGATGGTTTGGAAAATATGGTCCATCACCGCGCCATGCGATTGCAGCTCGATTCTTTGAATTCGAATGTAACCGCCGCCGCCCCGCTTGCTTTCGACAATGTACCCTTTCTCCAATGTAAAGCGGGTACTAATGACGTAATTGATCTGCGAGGGAACGCAGTTGAATTGATCGGCCAGCTCATTACGTTGGATCTCGATCACACCGTCGGGGCTCTGCTGCAAAGTCTGCTTCAGATATTGCTCAATAATTTCTGAAACATTGCGCATCTATCCAACCTCCCGCGACAGAAGTAAAACCATATTTAAAGTGAAGAAAGCCAAGATGATCTGATTTAAGTCTAGCTGCAAAATCATTGACTTTGACTTTCTTTGACTTTGACTACATTATAGCAGATTTGCGTAAGATTGCAACTCCCCATCCTATTTCTTAGTTTGGGGTCGTCCGGCCACTTTTATTCTTGCCAGCATAAGAAAAAGAGCCTCTCCGGATAAAATCCGAAGAAGCTCTTGTGCTTGGCGACGTCCTACTCTCCCAGGACCCTGCGGTCCAAGTACCATCGGCGCTGGAAGGCTTAACGGTCGTGTTCGGGATGGGTACGCGTGGTTCCCTTCCGCCATCATCACCAAACGGATGTCGATGTTTCTGCCACGAAACATCTTTACTTTTCTCAAGGCGACTTGCACCCTGAAAACTGGATCGAAACATAGCGTAAAGTGAATGATCATTGCTTCCGAAGTAGCTTTCCTTCGGAAAGCTTGTAGGATAAGCCCTCGACCGATTAGTATTCGTCAGCTGCACACGTTGCCGCGCTTCCACCCCGAACCTATCAACCTCGTCGTCTACAAGGGGTCTTACATACTGGGAAATCTCATCTTGAGGGGGGCTTCACGCTTAGATGCTTTCAGCGCTTATCCCTTCCGTACTTAGCTATCCAGCCGTGCTCCTGGCGGAACAACTGGTACACCAGCGGTACGTCCATCCCGGTCCTCTCGTACTAAGGACAGCTCCTCTCAAATTTCCTACGCCCGCGACAGAT
>NZ_FMTT01000005.1:0-50659 GCF_900100345.1 Paenibacillus tianmuensis
CGCAGGGATCGCTTGCTCAAGAAGAGAAGGATGCTTCTCTGTTCGCAAGAATCCCCCACCTCAGCGCCATTAGCGCAGGTGGTGGGAGTGTTCAAAAAGAATACCTATGAATGAATCGTAACGTATTTGCTATAAGAATAAAAGAGCTGGCGTGCGGTACTCCCCGTTTGCAAGTAAAAAAGGAAGAAAGAGCGGGAGGCTCCTTCTTCCAGGGCAGAACGGAATATTAGCTGACACGCGCAAGCAGCCGCATTTTTTCGGCTGGGAAGCATCAAGTCCCGCAAGAGCCGGGATACCCGTCGTTCCGTTTCATTTCTTCCAAATGCTCGCGCATCTCTTCGTCTCCGGGCATTTCGGCGACCAGCTTTACTTTGCCGGGTGCGGGCTCCTCTACAGGAGCCGCATTTGCCGGGCGAGGCGTATCGGTCATTGTACAGTCCTCCTAGGGGTATGATCAGGAATATCAACGGACGTCTCATCTTTGGAGCAGCAGGTGGTACCCGAATTCAACGACAGCCGTGACGACGGCGATAAAGGCAAGCCCTGGCCAGGACAATCCCCAATGATAGGCGGTCCGATGGTCCCCAAAAATAAAGCAGCTTGCTTATGCATCCCTGCTCCCTTACTTTTACTTTCGTTGAAAGGTTGTCCAGTCCGCCCTTCATTTATGCAGCGGGAGGGGGAAGAGCTCCGGCCGTTTTTTGATTTAGCTCATAGCGAAAACCTATGAAGGCTATAGATATTATATCTTGGATCAATGAAGATAGACGTGATACGATAGGTGACATTAGGAGCATCATTCAGATACCGAGGTGGAACCGATGGCAAAAACAATGTTCGAAAAAATTTGGGACAATCACGTCATTCATTCGGAGCTGGGCAAGCCGAGCATCATTTATATCGACCTTCAACTGGTCCATGAAGTGACTTCGCCGCAAGCGTTTGAAGGTCTTCGCATCAGCGGCCGTAAGGTTCGCCGTCCGGACTTGACGTTCGCGACGATGGATCACAACGTGCCGACGAAGGATCGCTTCAATATCACCGATCCGATTTCCAAGCAGCAGATCGATACGCTCTCCAAAAACTGTGCGGATTTTGGCGTCACCCTGTTTGACCTGGACAGCATCGATCAAGGGGTCGTCCACGTGATGGGACCGGAGCTCGGTTTGACGCATCCCGGCAAAACAATCGTCTGCGGCGATAGCCACACGTCGACGCACGGGGCGTTCGGAGCTTTAGCATTCGGGATCGGAACAAGCGAAGTGGAGCACGTGCTTGCGACGCAGTGCTTGCAGCAAGCGAAGCCAAAAACGCTGGAAGTGCGCATCAACGGCAAGCTGAAGCCGGGGGTTACGGCAAAGGACTTGATTCTTGGCGTCATTGCGAAATACGGTACGGATTTTGCAACCGGCTACGTGATTGAGTACACGGGCGATGCGATTCGCAGCTTGTCCATGGAAGAGCGCATGACTGTGTGCAACATGTCGATCGAAGCGGGTGCAAGAGCAGGCTTGATCGCTCCGGACCAAACGACGTTCGATTACCTCCGCGGACGCGAATATGTGCCGCAAGGCGAGGCGTTCGAGCAAGCGGTAGCGGCGTGGAAGCAGCTGACGACGGACGAAGGCGCGGTGTACGATCGCGTAGTCGATTTCGACGCGGACAGCCTGATTCCGCAAGTCACCTGGGGCACCAGCCCGGGCATGGGTACCGACGTGACGTCCCGCGTGCCGAATCCGGCGGATTTCAGCACGGAGAACGAGCGCAAAGCGGCGGAAAAAGCGATCGAGTACATGGGCTTGACGCCAGGAACGCTGATGACGGACGTTACGATCGATTACGTATTTATCGGTTCCTGTACGAACGGCCGGATCGAGGACCTGCGCGCGGCGGCTGCCGTGGCTCAAGGCTACAAGGTGTCACCGAACGTGACGGCGATCGTCGTGCCGGGCTCGGGCCGGGTAAAAATTCAGGCGGAAAAAGAAGGGCTCGATAAAATTTTCATCGAAGCGGGCTTTGAATGGCGCGATGCCGGATGCAGCATGTGTCTGGCGATGAACCCGGACGTGTTGAAGCCAGGCCAACGCTGCGCTTCGACGTCGAACCGGAACTTCGAAGGCCGACAAGGCCGTGACGGACGCACGCACCTCGTGTCTCCGGCAATGGCAGTCGCAGCAGCGATCGAAGGCCGTTTCACCGACGTGCGCGATTGGAAATTCAAAGTGAAGCAGGAAGCTTAAGAAGATTATTTTATCGAAGCGAGGAGTTAAACGAAATGGAAGCTTTTAAACTGCATACCGGCCTGGTCGGTCCGGTGGACCGCGTGAACGTGGACACGGACGCCATTATTCCTAAACAATTTTTGAAGCGCATCGAGCGTTCGGGTTTTGGCCAATTTCTGTTCTACGAGTGGCGTTTTGACCTGAATGGCCATACGATTCTGGAGTTCAGCCTGAACCAGCCGCGCTATCAAGGTGCCTCCGTTCTGATTTCCCGCGCCAACTTCGGCTGCGGCTCCTCCCGGGAGCATGCGCCTTGGGCCATTCAGGACTACGGGTTCAAAGTCGTGATCGCGCCGTCGTTCGCCGATATTTTCTACAACAACTGCTTCAAGAACGGCATTCTGCCGATCAAGCTGAGCGAAGAGCAGGTCGAGGAGCTGTTCCAGCGCACCGCGGCGAAAGAAGGCTACAAGCTAACCGCCGATCTGGAGAACAAACGGATCACCGACGATCAAGGCCTCAGCATCGACTTTGATTTGGATGAGCACCGCCGCCAATTCCTGCTGCTCGGTCTCGACGATATCGGTCTGACGCTGCAGCATGAAGACAAAATCTCGGCATACGAAGCGGCGCATCAAGCGCGTCTCGCGTACAAATAAGCGACGAATAGCCCGGCCTGACTCTTGAAAGAAAGAGAAGGTCGGGCTTATTTTTAATGTCCGGCCGCATTTTATCATACAATGTTCAAAAACTTTCGACGATTTTCGTGAAAAGTGTGATCAATGTTTTTTCAAACGTCGAAAGCGTTGTGTATAATATCACTGGAAGCATGATGGGAGGGAGACAGAAATGAGTTTTTCTAGAATCGGCGTCGTGGGCGCCGGAACAATGGGTCAAGGCATTGCCGAAATGTTGGCTGCCAAAGGATTGGAAGTCATGCTGCTCGAAAGGACGCCTGAAAAGCTGGAGCAGGCCTGGGAGCAAATCGAGATCAGCTTGGACAAGCAGTTGGAGAAATGGGCGATCACTCCCGTTGAGAAAAAATTGATTCTTTCGCGCATCGTGAAGGAAACGCATATTCACAATTTGGCCGAATGCGATATGGTCATCGAAACGGTTTCGGAAGATCTTGAGATTAAAAAAGAAGTATTCCGCACACTTGACGAAGTATGCCGGCCGTCGATCATTCTTGCCAGCAACACGTCTACGCTCAGCTTGACGGAACTGGCGGCAGAGACACAGCACCCGGAGCGCGTCATCGGTCTTCATTTTTTATATCCGGTATCGAAAATTCATTTGGTGGAAATCATTCGGGCGCTGAAAACGGGTGAGGATGTCTTCGAAGCGACCCGGAGCTTCGTTGAAGAAACAATCCAAAAACGCGGCATTCAGGTGTACGAATCGCCGGGCTTTGTCACGACGCGCCTGATCTGCGTGCTGATCAATGAAGCGATGCACGCGTTGTCGGAGAGAGTAGCCAGCGCGGACGATATTGATAATGCGATGCGAATCGGCTATGATTTTCATTATGGGCCGCTGGAGATGGCAGACCGCTTCGGCTTGGATTCGATATTGGCCGCGATGGAACGTATGTTCCGTGAATTCGGCGATGTGAAGTACCGGCCGTCGGTGCTGCTGAAGCAGATGGTAAGGGCCGGTCATCTCGGCACGAAGACGGGACATGGCTTTTTCCGCTACGATAAGGACGGTGACCGGATATGATCGTACTCGTTATTAATGCAGGCAGCTCCTCTCTTAAGTTTCAGCTTTACGAGATGGAGAACGAATCCGTGCTGGCCAAAGGGAAGGTGGAGCGGATTGGGATGGAGTCCGCGATCTTGACGTTTGAGCCGGAGGGCAAGCAGGACGTGCGCGAGGTCAGTGAAATTTTGGAGCACACGACGGCGATCCGCAAAGTGCTGGACATCCTGGTGCATCCGGTCCACGGGGTGCTCGAATCGGCGCAGCAAATCGACGCAGTGGGCCATCGGGTCGTGCACGGAGGCGAGTCGTTTTCCAATTCCGCGCTGGTGAGCGATGAGGTAAAGCAGGAGATCAAGCGGCTGTTCGATCTGGCTCCGCTGCATAACCCTGCTCATATGCTCGGGATTCAGGCGGTCGAAACGAATATGCCGGACGTGCCGCAGGCCGTTGTGTTCGACACGGCTTTTCACCAAACGATGCCGCCTGTGACGTATTTGTACCCGATCCCGATGGTGCTCTATAAGAAGCATAAAATTCGCCGCTACGGCTTCCACGGCACCTCGCATGCTTATGTGAGCGAACGCACCGCGGCGTTCCTCGGTCGGCCGCTCCGCGAGCTGAAGCTGATCACCTGCCACATCGGGAACGGAGCGAGCTGCACCGCGGTGATGGACGGGCGGTCCTACGATACGAGCATGGGGATGACGCCGCTGGAAGGGCTCATGATGGGAACGCGGAGCGGGGATATCGATCCGGCCATTGTCCCGTTTACGATGGGCAAGGAGGATCTGACGCTCAGCGAAGTGAACTCGATGCTGAACAAGCACAGCGGGCTGCTTGCCATCTCAGGTATCGGCAGCGATATGCGGGAGATTGACGAAGCAAGGCAAACGGGAGACCGCAATGCGGCGCTCGCGTTCGACATGTACGAGTACCGGCTGCGCAAATATATCGGCGCTTACGCAGCTGCCATGAACGGCTTGGACGCCATCGTCTTCACGGCGGGGGTCGGGGAAAACTCCGCTTCGCTGCGGGCCGCGGTGTGCCGCAATCTCAGCTTTCTCGGCCTGGAGCTGGACGAAGCGGCGAACGAACGGCGCGAATCCGGAGAACGCGCCATCACGACGCCGGGCTCCCGGGTACAGGTGCTTGTCATCCCGACCAATGAGGAGCTTGTTATCGCCCGGGATACGTACAGGTTGATTTTGGACCGAAATGATGTAAACTAGTGAACGATGGTCAATTTTATAAGTAGGCGGAGGAATGTTCATGAACCGTAACCTGTGTATGATCGGGGATGTGAATAAACATATAGACGAATCGGTGATGATCGGCTGCTGGCTGCACAACATCCGTTCCAGCGGCAAGATCCGTTTCCTGCAGCTGCGGGACGGCTCTGGCTTTATACAGGGCGTCGTCGTCAAGAGCGAGGTGGCGGAGCAGGTGTGGGAAGATGCGGGCAAGCTGACGCAAGAAAGCTCACTCTACGTCACCGGCACGGTACGCGAGGATACGCGCAGCAAAGGCGGCTTCGAGCTGATGGTGACCGGTGTCGAAATTATCCAAGTCACAACCGATTATCCGATCACGCCCAAGGAGCACGGCGTCGATTTTCTGATGGATCACCGCCATTTGTGGATTCGTTCGCCACGGCAACGGGCGATTCTGGTCATCCGGGCGCAAATTATCCGGGCGATTCAGCAATTTTTCGACGAGCGCAACTTCCATTTGGTCGATCCGCCGATTTTGACTCCTTCGTCTTGCGAAGGAACGACGAATTTGTTTCATACAAAATATTTCGACGAGGATGCTTACTTGACGCAGAGCGGCCAGTTGTATATGGAAGCAGCGGCGATGGCGCTTGGCCGGGTATACTCGTTCGGTCCGACCTTCCGGGCGGAGAAATCGAAGACGCGCCGGCATTTGATCGAATTCTGGATGATCGAACCGGAGATGGCGTTCGTGACGCACGAAGAGAATCTTCAAGTGCAGGAGCAGTTCGTCTCTCACATCGTACAGTCGGTGCTGCAAAACTGCCGCAAGGAGCTTGAGACGCTGGAGCGCGACACGACGAAGTTGGAGCAGGTCGTAGGGCCGTTCCCGCGCATTACGTACGACGAAGCGGTAAGGTTTCTTCAAGAGAACGGGCACGAATTCGAATGGGGAGAAGACTTCGGCGCGCCTCACGAGACTGCCATCGCCGAGAAATATGAAAAGCCGGTGTTCATTACGCATTATCCGACGGAGATCAAGGCCTTCTATATGAAGCCTGACCCGGCCCGTCCGGAAGTCGTGCTTTGCGCGGATATGATCGCTCCGGAAGGCTACGGGGAAATTATCGGAGGCAGCCAACGGATCGACGATCCGGAGCTGATGGAAGAGCGCTTCCGGCAGCACGAGCTGTCCAAGGAAGCGTACCAGTGGTACCTCGACCTGCGAAAATACGGCTCCGTGCCGCATTCGGGCTTCGGTTTGGGGCTCGAGCGCACGGTCGCTTGGATTTGCGGGCTCGATCACGTTCGCGAGACGATTCCGTTCCCACGACTCCTGTACCGCTTGTACCCGTAAGGTTTGCATGCGGGAGCGATTCTCGCGAAGCTGTAAGCGGAAAGTAGGGTAGGCATGAGACGTAGCGATTACGATTCGAAAGAGCTGCCGTCCGTGCTGCTCGCGGGCTGGCAGGACGGGAACGTCGACGTTCCCTACTGGCTGTTCAAATATTACAAGCAGCTTGGGCTGTTGGAGCCGGATGTGATGCTTATTCTTCATGTCATGGCGTTTAAGCAAAAGGAAAACAAAGATTTTCCGACATTGGAAGAGCTTCAAGCCCGCATGTCGCTGCCGCAGGAGAAAGTGATTGCCGTGCTGCAAAAGCTGATCCGGGAACAACTGCTGCAGATCGACGAGATCGAAGACTCCGTTACGGGAGTCCACAGCGAAGCATATAACTTGCGGCCGCTGCTGGACCGGCTCGCGGAGTGCCGTATCGAGGAGTATCAGGCGGAGCTGGCGGCCAAGAAACAGGCCGAGCGGACGGGCAAAGCGGAGCGAAAAGATATATTCTCGATTTTCGAAAACGAATTTGGACGACCGCTCACTCCGATGGAGCTGGAGTCGATATCCGGGTGGATCGACAAAGATCGCTATCCGGAGGAGCTTATCCTCGCCGGTCTTAAGGAAGCGGTGTTCGCCGGTAAGCTGCATTTCCGGTACATCGACCGGATCTTGCTGGAATGGCAGCGCAACCGGATTACGACCGTTGAGCAGGCGAAGGAGCACTCACAGAAGTTCCGGTCCCGGTAAGCGGGAAAAAGAAACAGCCCTGCACGCAAAAAAATGCGTGCGGGGCTGTTTTGCGTTACTGAACAAGCTTACTGCGACCTGTGCACTTTTGGGCCTTGAAATAAAGTACCAGAGTTGCTTCGTCAGTCGAAAAACGTAAAAAAACATTTTAAAACTAAAAAACTGTAGTTTTTTTGTAACTTTTTTGTGATTCGTGCCGTCTATTATATTAGGTGTGACATGATTTTACAGAATTATAGAACGGTTAGAAGGAGGGGCCACATGTTCCGATGGCTGCGCAAACCTAAAAATGAAGCGCAGAATGAAGCGGCAGCCGCCGTGCCAGCCGCTCCGCAGGAGATCGACGTCGCGGCGACGGAAGCTTCGGCCGACGGGGAAGCTGCTGCGGCAAGCGATGGCGCGAGTGTACTGGTCGATACCAGACCACCCATTGACACGAGTATCCCGCTCCTTACCGTAACGGGAGTGGAGCGTTCATTTCCTGTCGGAGGACAACAGCTTCATGTGCTCAAGGGAATCAATATGGAGCTGTATCCGATGCAGCTCGTTATGCTGAAAGGCCGGTCCGGCTCGGGGAAAACGACCCTGCTTAACATGATCGGCGGTCTGGACCAGCCGAACCGGGGACAAATCATGTTCAAGGAATACCCGTTCCATGAATGCAGTGACGACCAGCGGACGTACATAAGAAGAAAAGAGATCGGCTTTATTTTTCAATCGTTTGCTTTAATGCCTCTTTTGTCCGCGTGGGAAAACGTAGAATTGTCACTGCGAATGGCGAAAGTTCCCCGATCGGAGTGGAAGCCCCGCGTCACCCATTGTCTGGAGCTGGTGGGCCTCGGCAAGCGGATGCATCATCGTCCGTTCGAGCTGTCTGGCGGGGAGCAGCAGCGTGTCGCGATTGCGAAAGCCATCGCGCACAAGCCCAGTCTGCTGCTTGCCGACGAGCCGACGGCAGAGCTCGATTCGCAAATGGGCGCACAAGTCATGGCGGTATTCCGGGACATTATCCGTACCGAACGCATGACGATTTGCATGACAACGCATGATCCGACAATAATGGAGGTTGCCGACCGTGTATTCGAAATGGTGGATGGAAAATTTATCAGTCATTAAAAAAACGGGCAGGCCATTGCTGCTCGTTTGCATCGCCGCATCCCTCGCGTTGTCGTCCGGATGCTCGTTGCTGCCAAAGGAGGATGAGGAGGAAGCGCTGCCGGCCATAACCCCGCCCCAGTTGTCCAAAAAACCGGAGTATGCGGTTAAAACCGAGACGCTGGAATTCGACGTTCCTCTCTCCGGGAAGCTGATGTCGACCGTAGAAGAAGACTTATACTTTACGGATGATGCCAGCCGGCGCATTAAATCCTTCCTGGTCAAAACCGGAGACAAGGTTGAGAGTGGGCAATTGATCGCCGATCTCGACGTCACGGAGCAGGAGAACAAATTGCGGCAGAAACGGCTGCAGACACGCCAGGATGAGTTAGGTATGATCGAAAAGCTGCGCAAAGCCGACGAGGCAAGCCCCGAGCAGCTGGAACGGGATAAAATTGAATTTGAATTAAAAAAGGAAGAAGTAACCACGCTTGAAAAAACGATTGCCGGCGCCAAGCTGACGGCCCCTTATGCAGGTACGATTATTTCGGTTTACATGAAAAAAGGGGATACGGCCAGGGCTTACGATGCGGTCGCCACAATCGCGGATCTGTCTCAGCTTACGGTGGCTGCAACCATTAGCGCGGACAGCTTGACGAAAGTAGCCATTGGCATGGAGGTCGTTGCGGACATCAACGGCGTGGGCAAGGTCAAAGGAAAAGTGTCGAAGCTTCCGAATCCGAAGGCCGAGAACAATAACAACGGGAACGGAGGGGGCCAGGGTGGAGGCCAGCAAAAAAAGGCGGATTCGATCGACAACTATTTGCTGATCCAGCTTGACCAATTTCCCGAGGGGCTTTCCCACGGAACGCCGCTCAGCGTGAAAATTATTACTCAGCGCAAGGAGAACGCGGTTACGATTCCGCCTGCCGCTCTTCGTTCGTATGCGGGCCGCAATTACGTGCAGGTTGTAGACGATAAAGGCAACAAGCGCGAAGTGGACGTCGAAATCGGATTGCAGACGTCGACGGCTGTAGAGATTGTGAAAGGTCTCACGGCAGGGCAGAAAGTAGTGGGACGCTAATGGCGATGCTTCGGTTTTTATTCCGTAAAATGTGGAACACGCACTGGCTGACGCTCAGCACGCTCGTCGGCCTCATTATGGCCGTCGCTTTTACGACCAGCATCCCGATGTATTCCGACGGCTCGCTCAAGCGCGTCGTGTCGAAATCGCTGGAGGAAAAGAACAACGGGCTTTCCGCCGGCGCCGTCATGATCCGGTATCAAGCGTCCGGCAACGAAAAAGCCGATCTGAATGCGCTCAGTGACGTTGACCAATACATAAAGGAAGATTTGCCCAAGGACATTGCGTTCCCGTATCAGGCATACGTACGGACGTATTCCATTCGCGGCTCGCAAATTACGCCCGAGGATACAAGCAAGGTCGATCCGAGCAAGCGCCGGCAGATGACGCTGATGGCCCAGAACGGCTTGAAGGATCAAGTCGAGCTGGCGCAGGGGCAGTGGTTCTCCGAGCAGCCGCAGGGCGGAATCATCGAAGCCGTTATTCACGAGGAAGCGATGTTCCGCAACGACCTGCATATCGGCGATGTCTTCACTTATCCGATCAGCGGCGGAAACGGCATTGCCCCGCTCAAAGTGAAGGTGACGGGAACGTTCAAGCCGAAGAACGATACCGATCAGTATTGGTATCAAGGCATGGAAGGCCTGCTTACGTCCTTTTTTATGAGCGAAGCCGGCTTTAACGATTATGTGTTGAAAAGCAAAAAAATCCCGCTTAGCTTGGCCAATTGGTACTATGCCTTTGATTTGCGGGAAATCAAGACAAGCCAGTTGTCCTCGCTCCAGACGAAGTTGGAACGTTTGGATATCGTCTTGTTCCAAAAGCTCAAGAACACAAGGGTGGATATTTCGTTTATCCCGCTGCTGCAGGAATTTAAGGTGCAGAGCTTGCAGCTGCAAATGCTTCTCTTTACATTAGCGGCGCCGATGATCGCCATGGTATTCTATTATATCGTCATGAACGCGAGACAATCGCTCGACCGCCAGCGCACCGTCATTGCGGTGATCCGCAGCCGGGGCGGCAGTACGAATCAAATCATCTGGATTTATTTGCTCGAAGGGCTGCTGCTTGGCGCGGTTGCGATGATCATCGGCCCATTGCTCGGCTGGTTTATGGCGAAGAGCATAGGTTCGTCCAGCGGGTTCCTGACGTTCGTCGACCGCAAGGCGGTACCTGTCGGGGTATCGACCGAAGCGCTGCTGTACGGCGTGGGCGCAGTCGTAATTGCGCTGATGGCCAGTATCATTCCGGCCATTGTCTACGCCAAGGCCTCCATCGTCAGCTATAAGCAGAAGCTGGCCAGATCGGATCGAAAACCGTTTTGGCAGCGCTGGTTTTTGGATGTGGTGCTGATCGGTCTGGTGGGCTATGGATATTACCTGTTTCACGACCGGCAGGATTTATTCAGCCGAACCGGGCTTACGACCGATCAGTTGAGCGTGAACCCGCTGCTGTTTTTTATTCCGGCATTGTCGATCATTGCGCTTGGACTGTTTTTCCTGCGCATTTTCCCGTGGCTGCTTCGCTTTGGCAATTGGCTGGGCAAAAGGCTGCTTCCGGTTCCCGTCTATCTGACGCTGACCCAGCTCTCGCGTTCGTCTACGGCGTACTATCCACTGATGCTGCTGCTCATTTTGACGCTCGGGCTCGGGATCTACAACGCTTCTGCGGCTCGGACGATCGATTTGAACTCGACCGAGCGGGTGCTTTATGCCTACGGTACCGATGTTATTATGAGAGCGGAATGGACCTCCGTAGCCGAAGATCTGCCGTCAACGTCCAACCAGAACAAGGGCGGGCAAGGCCAAGGACAGGGGAAAGGCGGAGCCGGAGGCAAGAATCCCGGTCAGGGAGGAGGCGGTCAGCCGGGAGGTCCGGGGGAAGGCCCGCCGCCGAAGCTGCGTTACATCGAGCCTCCGTTCCAGGTGTTTCGGGAGCTGGAAGGCGTCGAGCACGTAGCACGCGTGCTGCAGTCGAAGGGGAACGTGGTCGTTTCCGGCAAGTCACTCGGACAGGGCATGCTGATGGGCGTCGATAACGTCGATTTCGCCAAGGTAGCCTGGTTCCGCAAAGACTTGTACAAAACGCATCCCTACAACTACTTGAATTTGTTGGGGCAATACGAGCAGGCGGTCATCATCCCGACCTCTTTTGCCGATAAACATCATATCAAGTCGGGGGATTTGATCAGCATTTCGGTTTCCAGCCAGCCGGTCGAGTTTATCGTGGTAGCTACCGTGCCTTATTGGCCGAGCCAGTATCCGGATCAGACGCCGTTTTTTATCGCTAACCTCGACTATGTGTACGATCAAGCGCCTGTTACACCTTATGATGTATGGATGAAAATGAAAGACGGAGCCAAGGTAACGCCGGTCAGTGAAGCGCTCAAAGCAAAAAATATCGGCATTGCCAGCGTCAAAGACGTCCGCAACGAACTGATCACGCAGAAAAAGCATCCGGCGCGCGGCGGCGTGTTCGGCATCTTGAGCCTCGGCTTTCTCGTATCCGTTCTTGTCTCGTTGATCGGCTACATCTTATACTGGTTTTTCAACTTGTCCAGCAGGGTCGTTCAGTTCGGCGTGCTGCGCGCCATGGGGCTGTCGCGACGACAGCTTACGGGCATGCTGCTGCTCGAGCAGCTGTTTACCGCCGGTCTGGCCATTGGACTCGGTCTCGGCATCGGCAAACTGACGAGCTATTTGTTCCTGCCGTTCCTGCAAACCGCGGACAACGTCAAGACGCAGGTGCCTCCGTTCCGCGTTATATTCGATGCGAGAGATACCGATCAGCTGTATGTCGTCATCGCCGTTATGATGCTGACCGGCGCCGGGTTGTTGTTCCTTCATATCAGAAGGCTGCGCGTACACCAGGCCGTGAAGCTGGGAGAGGAGAAATGATGCAGTGATTCATTGCGACGGACTCGTCAAAATATACAAAACCGACGATATCGAGGTCGTTGCGCTTACAGGGCTGAACATTTCCGTCGCCCAAGGGGAAATGATGGCGATCATCGGAAACAGCGGCAGCGGCAAGTCGACGTTATTGAACATTCTGGGGGGGCTGGACCGCCCCTCCGCCGGTCAGGTGCGCGTAGGCGAATGGAACCTGCTGAAAATAACGGACGATGAGCTGGTGCAGTACAAGCGCAAAACCGTCGGCTTCATCTGGCAGAACAATGCGCGTAACCTTATTCCTTATTTGACGGCGCTCGAGAATGTGGAAATGCCGATGATACTCGGCGGTAAGTACGACCGCGCCTATGCGAAGCAGCTGCTGGAGTGGGTCGGCCTCAAAGAGCGGTTCAACAACAAGCTGCAGCAGCTGTCGGGCGGCGAGCAGCAGCGGGTGGCGATTGCCATTGCACTCGCGAATCGACCGTCCTTGCTGCTGGCCGACGAACCGACCGGTTCCGTCGATACGCGGACGTCGGATATGATCATGGACATTTTCCGGCATCTGAATTCCGAGCTTGGCGTGACCATCGTTATCGTAACCCACGATATGGCGCTTGCTGGCAAAGTGGACCGCGTCGTCGCCATCCGCGACGGGATGACGAGCACCGAATTCGTCAAACGCAACCCGGACCTGGACGCCGAAGGCGAAGCGGCGGCATCGCACGGATCGATTCACGATGTTCATGAAGAATATGTCGTGCTCGACCGGGCGGGACGGCTTCAAATTCCAAGGGCGTATTTGCAGGCGCTCGGGATCGAAGGAAAGGCATCGATGGAATTCGACGGTGAGAAAATTATTATACGTACGCCGAAGTCGCTGGATTAGCACGAAGGATTGCGGGCAGCTGAGAGAACCATATTTCCCGATGAGGATCTGAAACATGAACAAGTGCGCCAGGAGAACGGTGCTGCTGTCGTTAAGCGCCAGCTTATTGGCGTCGACGTTAACTACCTAGATCATACATAAAAACCAATCTGGGGGGATCCTGAACATGCAGAAATATGTTAAGAAGACGGTAGCCGTTTCGCTCTGCGTCGGCTTGATGGCGCCAACACTGGTTGCCTGCACAAAATCCGGCAGCGGGGACAGCAAAAGTGAGAAAGTGCTTCGAATCGCAACCACCACGGGATATGGCAACGATGAGTATTTCCGCCAACGCTTCACCGAATTGTTCGAATTCGCGAATCCGAACATTAAGCTTGAACTTATCTCGACATCGGATGACCGTTACATGTATGGCGGCCGGCCAGATCCGAAAGAAAAGCCGAAAGATCCGATGGATAAGCTCAAAGAAGTGATGACGGGCGATAATCCGCCCGATGTCGTGATGGTTGGCTATGAGCAGCTGCCGGATTTGATCAGCAACAATATGCTGAAGCAGCTCGATCAGGACATCGCGAAAGATAAATTCGATACGTCCGATATCGTTCCTGCAGTCATCGAGGGCATTAAAAAAGCGGGCGACGGTAAAATTTATGCGCTGGCGCCGACCTTCAATTCCTCCGCACTTATTTACAATAAAAAAATATTCGACGAAGCCGGAGTTCAGTATCCGACCGACAAGTTGACCTGGGATCAAATGTTCGATCTGGCCCGCAGATTGGCGAAAGGGGAAGGGGAAAACCGTAAGTACGGCTTCTCGTTCTCGACGCACAACATGGGTAGTGACTTTTACTATGCGACACAAATGTATACGGCGCCGCTTGACCTCAAAACCTTTGACGATAAAGGCGAGAAGATGACCGTCGATTCCGATCAATGGGAAAAAGTGTGGAAAACGCTGCTGCAGCTGAAAACCGAGAAAATTTTGCCTGAGCCGATCGACTTCTCCAAACAGCGCAATCCTGGATCTAACGAAGACTACAACCCGTTCATGGACGACGATTTCTTATCCGGCCGTGTAGCGATGTCTATCATCAACTACTATCAACTTGACCAGTATAGGAACGTCATGAAAAATGCGGCGAATATCAAAGGCTTAACTCCGTTCGATTGGGATGTCGTTACGGTGCCTGTGCATCAGGAAGCGCCGGAATACGGCGGCAACATCGGTCTGGACGGTCTGATGGGCATTAACGCTAAGGCCCAAGACCCCGAGGACGCCTGGAAATTCATCAAATTTATCAACAGTGAGGAATGGGCCCGGCTGAAAGGCAGCAGCACCTACAATTTGGTATCGCGTCAAAAATACATCAAGCCGAAGGACGGTACGGAGCTGAATATCAAAGCGTTCACGACGCTGCTTCCTGCGCCAAGCCGGGGCTACAAGATTTATCGTGAAAAACCGGGCTTGTACGGAGTGGAGCGCCTAGGCTCCCAAAAATTCCAGCAAGTCGCCGAGAATAAACTGCAAGTGCGCGATGCGCTCAAGCAATGGCAAACGGAAGGCGATGCGATGCTGCAAAAAATTAAAGAGAATCCGAATGCTCAGTTTGATTCGATGATGCAGGGGGGATCCTGAACATGCAAAAATATGTTAAGAAGACGGTAGCCGTTTCGCTCTGCGTCGGCTTGATGGCGCCGACACTGGTTGCCTGCACGAAATCCGGCAGCGGGGACAGCAAAACCGAGAAAGTGCTTCGAATCGCAACCGCGGGACATGGCAACGATGAGTATTTCCGCCAACGCTTCACCGAATTGTTCGAATTCACGAATCCGAACATTAAGCTTGAATTCATCTCGACAACGGATGACCGTTACATGTATGGCGGCCGGCCGGATCCGAAAGAAAAGCCGAAAGATCCGATGGATAAGCTCAAAGAAGTGATGACGGGCGATAGTCCGCCCGATGTCGTGATGGTTGGCTACGAGCAGCTGCCGGAGCTGATCAGCAACAATATGCTGAAGCAGCTCGATCAGGACATCGCGAAAGATAAATTCGATACGTCCGATATCGTTCCTGCAGTCATCGAGGGCATTAAAAAGGCGGGTGACGGCAAAATTTATGCGCTGGCGCCGACCTTCAATTCCTCCGCACTTATTTACAATAAAAAAATATTCGATGAAGCCGGGGTTCAGTACCCGACCGACAAGATGACATGGGATCAAATGTTCGATCTGGCCCGCAGATTGGCGAAAGGGGAAGGGGAGAACCGTAAGTACGGCTTCTCGTTCTCGACGTACAACATGGGTAGTGACTTTTACTATGCGACACAAATGTATACGGCGCCGCTTGACCTCAAAACCTTTGACGATAAAGGCGAGAAGATGACCGTCGATTCCGATCAATGGGAAAAAGTGTGGAAAACGCTGCTGCAACTGAAAACTGAGAAAATTTTGCCTGAGCCGGTCGACTTCTCCAAACGGCGCAATTCTGGACCTAACGAAGACTACAGCCCGTTCATGGACGACGATTTCTTATCCGGCCGTGTAGGGATGTCTATCATCAACTACTATCAAATTGACCAGTATACGAACGTCATGAAAAATGCGGCGAATATCAAAGGCCTTACCCCGTTCGATTGGGATGTCGTTACGGTGCCTGTGCATCAGGAAGCGCCGGAATACGGCGGCAACATTAGTGTGGATGGTCTGATGGGCATTAACGCCAAGGCCCAGAACGCCGAGGACGCCTGGAAATTTATCAAATTTATCAACAGCGAGGAATGGGCCAAGCTAAAAGGGAGCAGCACCCATAATTTGGTGTCGCGTCAAAAATACATCAAGCCGAAGGACGGTGCGGAGCTCAATATCAAAGCGTTCACGACGCTGCTTCCTGCGCCAAGCCGGGACTACAAGATTTATCGTGAAAAACCGGGCTTGTACGAAGTGGAGCGCCTAGGCTCCCAAAAATTCCAGCAAGTCGCCGAGAATAAGCTGCAAGTGCGCGATGGGCTCAAGCAATGGCAGACGGAAGGCGATGCGATGCTGCAAAAAATTAAAGAGAATCCGAATGCTCAGTTTGATTCGATGATGCAGGGGGGATAAGATGTCCCTTCTCAGCAAGAATGCGGGCAGTACGCTCGGAGTGAAACTCAACAAGGAGGAACAACAAGATGAATTCCAAACGCAAACGATATAAAACTTGCATAGTTCTGCTGGCAGCCGTACTTGCCTTTGGGTCCGCGCTCCCCGCCTTTGCGGCGGAGAGCGGCGGCACGAACCCGCCTTCGGGAACAACGGCGACCATCTCAACTGGGACCGCTCCGGAGATCGGAAAGGTAGCTCTTAACGCGAACAGCTATTTCGAGCTTAAAAATGTGGTCATGATGCCGGAGCAAGGCAACAAAACCGTGACGTTCACCGTAGGGGTTCACAACGGAGGGACGACCGACCTGCAGTTCATCGACTACTGGCCGCAGCTGAGGACGAAGACCGGCAACCAAATTTCCGTTCGCGTCCTGCCGCAGGACAAGGATAAAAACCGCATCCCAGCCAAATCGAGCCAAGACATCAGCTTTTACGTAACGGTGAACGAATCGACGGATTTGAAGGATCTTATTTTTGAAGTTATCAAATGGGACTTTAGCATGCCGGAGGCGGGTTTTAAGCGAAAAATCGGAGAGGTGAGCGTTCCCGACAACTATTCGGTCGTTACGCCGGCCGGTAAAGCACATACGATTCAAATGGCAAGCAATCCGGTCAAAGCCAGCATCAAAAAAGTGTTGATTAGCAAGAACGAGAAAAACTATACTCCGACCATCGTGCTTAATCTGGAAAACGTAGGCTCGAAGAGCGTAGCGGTGCCCGGATATCAATATTTGCTTCGCACAAGCGAAGGGTATATGTATCCGCTTGACGCCAAGGGGGTAAAAGATTTGACCCTCAATCCGCAAACGAACAAGGACATCGATCTTACGGGCTCCGTTCCCCTTTCCGTCTCAAGGGAAGGCTGGCAGCTTGTGATCGTTCAAGACGCGCAGGATTTGAAGCGGAATCTGCCGATTGCCTTCTTCGCTTTACCAGCCGTATCGGATAAGGACGGGGTGGATACAGGCAAAGCTTTTAGCTTCACGATCAAATCGGGTACTTACTCGACTAAGCTGAATACGGTCCAACGTCTGCCTTGGCAGGACGAGGATATTTTGACCGCAGGATTTACGCTTTCCAACAAAGGCCCGGAGGCGCTACCGATTCCGGATCTGACAGGGTACTTCAAGCTGGATGACAACGTGAAGGTGGAAGCGAAGCTGGTCCGGACGGACAATGTTATCGGTCTGGCCCCGAATGCGGAAGCACAATTCCAACTTATCGGTAAAATTCCTTACGCGTCGCAATTCGGCAAGGTTAAGTTTGTGTTGCAGGAGAAAACGGGCAGCAGTGGCGGTGATGGAAAGACAGACCAGCAGACGGCGGCGAGCGATTTGCTTGAATTCGTACACCGCTCGGAGATGATGAATATTCCTTATAATAACTTCGGTGAAACCTATAAAGCGAACAATGTGGGTCGCAGCGTAAGCTACAAGGTGCGCTCTGTCACCACATATCCAGGAGAAACGGCCGATACGTTTACCGCCCTTCTCGAAGTAGGCAATTTGGAAACAAGAGTATCGGACATCTCGAAGCTGGTAGGTTATTTCAAGACAGCCCAGGGAAGATATTATCCTGCGACTATTTCGGAAATCAAGTCGAAAGTCAATCCCGACGGAAAGGCGCTATTCCTGCTTTCGACCCATATTTCCAGAGGTTTCCCGACTTCCGGTATGAACGTGATCATCGGAGAAGCCGTTACTGAAGGCAAATTGACCGAAGCAGATAAAAAACCGGATGCTTATGTCAACGCGGTAGCGTATTGGCTGCCGCAAGAAAATTTTACGCTCAAGAATGACTTCAAAAATTTAGATCTCGTACCTTACCAGCTATCGCTTAGCAATATTCGCACTTCAATCGATAACGAAGGCGCAAAACTCAAATTTAACTACGAGTTGATCAAAGATTTGATGATTACCACGAACATGGACGGACGTAAACTGATCGTTGAGCTTGATGACGATGACCAAAAAATTAGATTCAATGGAGAATTTAATTTCAAAGACTTCGACGGGGAAATGTCTGATAAACAGGGCGCGGCCAACGGTCAGCTTGATCCGAAGGAAAAATTCATCGTCGGCAAGCATAAGGATTTGGAAATAAAAGCAAGGGATGGGGACTTGAGATTTAAAATCAGCCATGTGAAAAAATTCAAACTCAATATCTACGATTCGTTCCAAGGGCAAAAGAAATTGATTGCCACCAGAGAAGTCAATTGGTTTGAACCCACGGAATAAGATTTTCACTTTTTTGAAACCGTTTCTGTATCAGTTTCGTAAAACTGTGCAGGAGCGGTTTTTTGTTGGGAACTCAGTTACTTCTATGAATAATTGGCTAAATGTTCATGGGGGGGATTGACAGGTTTTTCAAGACGATTTATGTTATTTACGTTAACAACATTCTTAACGATGTTAATACTAAATTAAGGAGAAGACAATGAGTAAACCGCATCTCTCGTTTGGTGAATGTAAATGGACAGTCACCCAACAAATGTCCCGGGCGTTTGAGCTGGAAGGATTCAGCCCGCTTGTCGGGAAAATATTCGGCCTGCTTTTATTCGCGCCCAAACCGGTCAGCCTGCAGGAAATGGCCGATCAGCTTGGCGTGACGAAAGCGGCCGTCAGCGTCCAGGTTCGTGCGTTGGAAAAATACTCCTTGTGCCAAAAAGTTCCGATGAGAAGCGATCGCAAGGACTACTATTACCTATCCGACGATTTTACACTGACCAGCATGCGGGCCACCAAGCAAAAAATCGAATCGATGACCAAGCAATGCGAAGAACTGTCGTTTGCCCTTAAAGGAATGTCTCAGATCGATGAGACCGAAAAAGAGTCCTTTGAGGTTTCCAAACGAAGATTTGAGGAAGTTTCCGCCATGTACCGAATGTTTTTATCGCGATTGGAGGGGATCGAAGAGGAGTGGAGCAGATCAAGAGAGCAGCTATGAACAATTAGACGAAAGACGAGGCCTAGATTTTTTATGTCATGACTTTTTTCACCTTACAGCCGTTAACGAACCAAGCTATACTGAAAAAAGATGTGTGGAAAATGAAGGGGTAACAGGAAATGCCTCGTCTAAGTAGTCAGCAATCGTAATGGAGGAGTAGAGAGATGAAATCATTAACAAATTTTTCGATGAAGAACATCGCGGCAGTAATTATTATGATGCTGATGTTGTTTATCGGCGGCACCTATGCGGCTTCCGTCGTGAAGATGGAGATGATGCCGGAAATCAAGGATCCGAGAATTTTTATTA
Source organism: Paenibacillus tianmuensis (assembly GCF_900100345.1). Taxonomy (GTDB): domain Bacteria; phylum Bacillota; class Bacilli; order Paenibacillales; family NBRC-103111; genus Paenibacillus_G; species Paenibacillus_G tianmuensis. Next base: position 19,588 of record NZ_FMTT01000005.1, read on the forward strand.
CGACCCAGTATATGGCTCCTCCCAAGGATGTGTTGGAACTGGTAACCAAGCCCATCGAGAAGGCGGTGGCCGGGCTGGACGGCATTAAAAATTTAACGTCAACCTCCAGCGATAACCTTTCCTCGATCACGGTTGAATTACAGCAAGGGAAAAAAATCGAGGATGCCAAAAGGGAAATCGAAAGCTTGCTTGCGGACGTTAAGCTGCCCCAAGGCGCGGAAAAACCGAAGGCTCAGACCACAGGAGCCGACGCGAAGATTATTTCCTATCTCTCGGTGTACGGCGAGAACGATATGAGCCAACAGGAACTGGATAAAATCTTTAAGGATATCATCAAGCCGGGCTTTTCCAATATTAAAGGCGTTAACCGCGTTGACAGCTTCGGCAATAAGGATGCGCTTTTGACACTAAAGTTGAACAGCAACGCCATCATCAACTATGGACTGACACTGGATCATGTGTCCCAAAGCATCCGGTCGGCCATTTTGTCGAGCCCCGCCGGAATGGTTGACTTCAATGGCAACAGTCAGATGGTACGCGTAAAGAGCGATCTGGACACGATTTACAACCTGGAAAGCATGAAGATTACGTCGCCTGGAGGAGAAACGCTTCTTCTGAAAGATATCGCCAAAGTTGAAGCTATTTCCGAGTCCAGATTTTTTTCGCGCCTCGACGGCAAGCCGGCCATCGGAATCTTCCTCTCTAAAGCCAAGGGCGCCAACGACGTGAAGTTAACTGCCGAAATGGACGCTTTAATCGCCAATTGGAAGCAGCAATATCCAAACGTTACGTTTAAATCGCTCTTTGTTACATCGACCTTAATCAAAGAATCCATTAGCGGGATGGTTAAAGAAGGAGTGCTTGGCGCTCTGCTTGCCTCCATTATGATCCTGCTCTTCCTTAGAAACGTTCGGATGACCATCATCGTTTTGGTCTCTATCCCGTTATCTTTGTTAATCACACTGCTCGTCATGGCCCCGTTGGACATTTCGCTCAACATCATGACGCTGGGCGGGATCACGATCGCCATCGGGCGTGTCGTGGACGATAGTATCGTAGTCATCGAGAATATTTACAGCGAGCTCGTGAAGGTTCACGAACGCGGCGAATCGGTCATCAAGAAGGCGACTGCTCAAGTGTCATCAGCCATTACTTCGTCCACGCTTACAACCGTTGGGGTATTCGCTCCGATCGCCTTTGTCAGCGGTGTTATTGGGGATATATTCCGTCCGTTTGCCATTACGCTGTCCGTTGCTTTGTTGGCTTCGCTGCTGGTAGCCGTGACCGTTATACCGATGCTTGCCAAGCTGCTCGTGCTGCGTTCCAAAAATATTAAGGTTCACGACGAAACGCAAGTCGGCAAAGTGTCAGGCGCTTATTTGAAAGTGCTGAAATGGTCGCTTAACAACCGAATGAAGACGATGCTGCTTTCCTTGCTGGTGTTTGTTGTGACTATCGCAGGGACGGTTCCTTTCCTGGCGATGGAGATGATGCCTGCCAGTAATTCGGATAAACAAGTTTCGTTTAATATCAAAATGCCTCGGGAAACTTCGTTTGCTTCCAATGATTTAAAAATGAAGGAAATCGAAGCGATGATGCGCGAAATGAAAAACGAGGCGGGAGAGCCCGCTTACGAATATACGACCTCTTTTATAGGCAGCGGTACCCCGGACAATCGTCTAGATTATTTAAGTTCGATGCTTGGCGCGGCTTCGCAGGGAACGAACGCCAAGAAATTGGTGAATGAAACGAAGGATAAAATACTGTACTTGCTTCCTAAAGGCTCTGAGGTAGAGGGCTCGGTGCTTGGCGCCGATGCCGGACCCGCTCCAGCCTTCGTCTATAGGCTTAAAGGCGACGATTTGAATTTACTTAGTCAGGGCGCCAAGTTGGTGAAGGAGAAGCTCAAAGAAATTCCGGAACTCCGCGATATTAAAGACAGCTTGAGTGAATCGAAGACCGAAGTGGAAGTCGCCGTAGATCAAAATAAGGCCAGACTATACAATTTGTCGTCCGGAGAAATCGTCGGAACCGTGAATTCTTGGCTGAGAGAGGAAAAGATCGGAGACCTGAAATTCGATAATACGACATTCTCCACCAAGATCATGCTAGACAAGAGCTTCAAAAACTCCATCGACAAGATCGGGAATTTCCTGATCAAGACTCCGTCAGGGACAACCGTCAAGCTAAATGAGGTAGCGAAGCTTCGGCAAATTGCAGCTCCGGCGGAGATTACGCGGAATCAGCAGGTTCAATACGTAGAGGTAACGGCGAAGATCGAATCCAGGGACGCGGGCGGCGTTAGTGAAAAAGCGACCGAGATGTTGAAATCCGTGGAGCTTCCGTCGGGAGTTCGTGTTGAAGTCAAAGGGGCAGCTGATGACATTCAGAAAAACTTCTCAGAAATGTTCGTAGCTATGATCGGCTCCGTCTTTGTTGTCTATCTGCTCTTGGTTCTGACTTTCGGAAACGCTAGTGCGCCGTTCGCGATTTTGTTCTCCCTTCCGCTTGCGGCGATCGGAGGCTTGCTTGGGTTGATCCTTACCGGGGAATCGCTCAACCTTACCTCATTGATCGGGTTCCTGATGCTGATTGGTGTCGTGGTTACTAATGCGATCGTTCTTATTGAACGCGTGCAGCAGTTGGAGGAAGAAGGAAAGTCCGTACGCGACTCCCTTGTGCTAGGGGGCTTATCCCGTCTTCGTCCGATTATTATGACCGCAGGGGCTACCATTGTTACCCTGATGCCGCTGGCTCTTGGGTTCTCCAAAGGAGCAATCATTTCTAAAGGCTTGGCCGTTGTCGTTATCGGCGGATTGACCACCTCGACTGTGCTTACGCTGATTGTTGTGCCGGTCGTGTACGAAATGATCTACAATACCAAGACCCGTCTTGGCCGCTTGTTCGGAAATAAGACTTCGGAATCTAAGTCAACGCCGGTGACGGATGCTTAAAAATGCATTTCATTTAGATAGAGAGTGCCATAAGGGAAAAAGGAGAATCAGCCCATGAATCCGATCATGTCAAAATCTTTCAAGCAAAGCACCAAAGTAATGGGGGCCGTCGTTATTTCTGCGGCGCTCCTCGCCGGTTGCGGTTCCCAGCCGCAAGCTGCTCCGGCGGCTGCCAATGCGTCAGAACCCCAACTCAAGACGGTTAAAGTCGCAAAGTTAGAGAAGAAAAGGATTGGGGATCCGTTAGAGCAGGTAGCCGATGTCATTTCTTCCATCCAGGTTGACGTCGTGACCAAGGCAGGCGGAGACGTCATGGAAGTATTGAAGAAACGCGGCGACATGGTGGAAAAAGGTGATGTGATTTTCCGCATGGACCCGACGGATGTGAAGCTTAAAAAAGAAAAAGCACAGATTGATGTTTCAAGCAGTCAGCAGCAGTTGGAAAAATCCAGACAAGAATTGGTCAACAGCAAGCAGGAGATGAAGAATGGAATCAAGAAGCTGGAAGATTCCATTAAAGAGACCGAAAAGAACTATAACAAAATGCGTAATGATTACGATCTGGGTCTGGTTACAAAATTTCAGCTTGAGCAAATGGAAACGCAGCTTAACAATCTCAAGCTCGAACTTGAAAACAATCGAAACAAGCTGAAGACGCTGGAAGCGACGAACTCCTTGGCCCCGTTGGAGCAATTGATGGAGTCTTCGAATCTTTCGATTCGTGAAGCCGACCGGACGCTAGGTCATATGGAAGTGAAAGCGACGGTTAGCGGCGTCTTAACCGACATGCCGATTGAAGTGGGCATGGCGTTGAACACCGGTTTTCCAGCAGGCAAGATACAGCAACTCGATCCGATTAAAATCCGGGCGGAGCTGACCGAGGAAACGGCCAAATTGGTGCGCGGCAAGCAGGAACTGACGTTTTACGTCCCGGGCGTGCTTGACAAGACTAAAGCTAAAGTCAAATATTTGGCTGACGTTGTGAGCGCCAATGCCAAGTCTTACACGTTGGAGCTTGAGTATCCGAACGCCGAGCGCAAGCTTAAGCCCGGCACGAAAGCCCAGATTCTTATGACGGAAGAAATCGACCAGATGGTTGTTACGGTTCCTAGCACAGCCGTTGTACGTGAAGGCGGGGATACGTTCGTTTTCGTGCTCGTAGGCGATGCGGCGGAAAAACGTAAAGTGGCTTTAGGTCGTCTGAACGAGACGATCCAAGAAGTGCGGTCTGGTGTCAATGAAGGAGAACAGCTCATCATTTCAGGTCAGAACCAATTGAAAGACAAAGAGAAAGTCCAGCTGGCCAAGTAACCCGCAGCGGACCTGACAGGAGGAAAATCAAGTGAACAACAAGCTGAAAAAAACCGTAGCATCCGTCGTTATTACCGCTTCAATCATGAGCACCGGCTATTCCGCTTTGGCAGCAAATCCGGCAGGAAGCGAGCCTGAAGCGCATGCTGTCGTTACTTATAGACTGACGGACCTTCTCGATGTGGAAGTCAAGGGCGTATTGAATGAACGAATTCAGGACGGTACCCGTCTCGGTGTCATCATTCGAATGAAGAACAACAGCAGCAGTTCCACGCGAGTGCCGGATTACGAGCTGCGGGTGAAAACGAGCGAAGGCATCGAATATACGCTGCAGCCAAGCGCTTCGAATGTCAAATCGATTCAGTCGAAAGCGAACACGGAACTCAGTTTTATGACTGTAATCGACCGTACCGATACCGTAAATCTGGCCCAAGTGAATTGGACCCATGTCGATAACTACGTCTATCCGAAGAAGGAGACCCTGTTGGTGGCGGCGCCGATTACCGGGCAGCCTTGGAAGGGTGGAGATACGCCGATTACTGATCCGAGTGCGATGAAGAAGTGGTCCGAATCCTTTACGATCCCATCTTTAATCTCGCCCATTCAATATACGCCGACGACGATCAATAAGGAATCGACAGACAAAGGTACCGTCTACGTCGTGCAACTGCTCGCTTATAATCCTTCGAGCCAGCGCGAAACGATTCCGACTTTTGTCATAGATGGCAAAGCGACGGGAAAAGTATTCTCTGGCAGCAAGGTAGAGCAAGGAAGCATTACGCTGGAAGCGAAAGAAGAAAAATATATTCACTTTGCCATTCCGACGAACCAAGATACGATCTTGTCCAGCTTAAATGTTCTGACGCCTGAGAAGTTTGCTGCTGGCGGTGCAGGGATCGGCGGAGGTGCAGGAGCAGGCGACAACCCCGGCGCTGCCGCGGGTGGTGCTGCTGGGGTGTATAACGTAGGCCGTCTTAACATTTTGCTGCCATCGCAGCAAACCGGAGACGCTGCCTTGTCCTACAAGCTTGGTACTCCAATGTCGCTTGATAAACGAAGCCGATTGATTCATCCAGACATGGATGTTTCTGTTATCGAATTCCATATGTTTGACAACAAGGATGAAGGCTCGAAAACCGTTTCGGCCAAATTCAAGCTCACCAATAAGACAGAACGGCCGCTTGCTGTTCCGGCGTTTGCGACCGATCTGGTTAGCTCGGACGGTTATGAGTACAATGGCATCCGTCAAAATATGACGACGCCGAACGTACTTCCGAATTCTTCGCTCACTGTGAACTACTTCTATACGATTCCAGTGTCCGAAACCGGGAAGGGCTTGTCTTTGAAGGTCCAAGATACGAAGACGGCCGCTCCGTACAAGTCGACGATTGGCGCTTACAGCATGGCGATTCAAACCGAGGAAAGCAAGGATACGTTTGCATTGTATCCGTTTGAACTTAAAGTGAACAACTGGCAAGTTGGTACAAGCTTCAATTCTAATCCTATGGCACAGAAGGCCTATCAGTACAAAGGTAAGTTCTGGCTGGAAATTAAACGTCATGACCAAGTTCAGGTAGATCCGAGCTTCTCGGGACTGCTGTTCGAGCTGTATAACTCCTCGAATCAATTGGTCGGAACAGGCAGTGGAGCATTCACAGGGCTAAACCGTTTGTCTACCGGTGAAAACAATATCACCTTTGACGGCGGCACGGATCAATTCGATTATCCGCTGACGGTTAAGATTTACGAACAGTTTACGACTGCGGGCGATCAGAAGTCCAAGCGTCTGCTTAAAGTGCTTAAGCAATAATTCATAGTCGTATCAAACAAGCGAAAGCCGGCCTTTGGGTCGGCTTTTCCCCAACTATCACCAGTTGTCCCATGGTACGCGAATATGGATCATGGTATAATGATAGCACTTCCATTAAAGGAGCGATTCTCATGAAACGTCAGGTTCACAGCAAAGAAATAAAAGCCGCGGTATATCAAAAGCTGGAGGAACGCGGCGTGACGATGGAAGATATAGCCTTGATCGTCAGAGAAATGCAGCTTCCTTATCATCCTGATTTAACGCTGGAGACTTGTCTTGAATCGGTCCATGCGGTTTTGCAGAAGCGGGAGCTTCAGCATGCGATTCTTGTCGGTATCGAGCTGGACGTATTGGCTGAAAAAGGTCTGTTATCCGAGCCGCTGCAATCGATTGTCGAAAGCGATGAAGGGCTGTTCGGCTGCGATGAAACGCTCGCTCTTGGGTCAGTGTTCGGTTACGGAAGCATCGCGGTTACGACATTTGGCCATTTGGATAAACAAAAGGTCGGAATTATTAAGCGCCTGGATACCAAGAACGGAAACGGAGTACACACCTTCCTGGATGATCTGGTTGCCAGTATCGCGGCATCGGCATCAAGTCGACTGGCCCATCGGCAGCGGGATGCGGATGAACGGGACGATGTCGCTGCTTATATTGCCGCGACGGAAGAAAACGCGGGCTGAACGAAATTTTGTTATATATTGGAGCGGCTTCCTTATGCAAATAAGGGAGCTTTTTTTGGGTTAAGATACTAACAAAACTTCATCTTCATTCGATAAGCGGAGTGAACATAAAATGAACTGGGTCTATTGGGTGAGATTGTATGACAGCAAGTTTCAAGCGGGATGTCTGGCCAAGCGGATGGAGGAGGACTGGTGGATTTATGGTTACGAATGCCCCAGCGAAGTCCAAGTGTTCCGTTCCAAAAAAGGCCGTTTTGGTGTTCGCTACACTGTTTAATTTTTTCACTTGACTTCAACGTTTAAGTTGGTGTATAGTTATCTTTGTCGCTGTCGTTATACAGTGTGAATTTTCTGACGCGGGGTGGAGCAGCTCGGTAGCTCGTCGGGCTCATAACCCGAAGGCCGCAGGTTCAAATCCTGCCCCCGCAACCAAAGCTTCAAGGGCCCTTAGCTCAGTTGGTTAGAGCGGTCGGCTCATAACCGATTGGTCGGGGGTTCGAGTCCCTCAGGGCCCACCAAACAGAACTGCGCCGGAGTGGCGGAATTGGCAGACGCTCAGGACTTAAAATCCTGTGGTAGGTGACTACCGTACCGGTTCGAGTCCGGTCTTCGGCAGTTCCAATAGTCGTATTCTACATAAAGAGTTTTGCTTTGATCCGTCAGAGCAAAACTCTTTTTCGTTTCTGGAGGAGATTTTTGCTCCGGAGCCTCATATACTTTAGAACACGATCAGGAAGGGGGGCTCTCTCATGCCTTCGATTATTTTGGCTCCAATTAAAATAACCGGCGCTGAAGGAGAAGTTATATTCGGCGATGTGCTTCAGGTGAATCCGAAAAGTACGTCAAAAACAAACTCAGGTGCCGGAGGCGGTAATACGGGAGATTTCAGCGCTACGTTCTCGCTTGTCAGCTTTACCAATAATTTTGACCCGGATTTTGCCGATTCCAATAACGCGGGGAATAATTAGGGTACATAGACAAAACAGGGGAAGCATACGCCCCTATAGATTACGACCCATGCTATACGTCTCAAATGGCCGTTTCGCGCCGGTTTTGGGACGTTTTTGTTTGCCGGGAAGGGAAGCTACATAAAACGGATATTGACGTCCGTATAGGGATGGTCAATGGACTGCTTGCGCATGTGTAGTTGGAGAATGTCGTTCTTATAAATCGCTTTGCAACTGCTTGGCACGATTTGGCTGGAGAGCCGGATCGTTTGCGTTTTGTCGTCCGCGAGTCCTTCCAATCGGATTTGGTAAGGATTGAGCATCAACCGGATTTTGCGCGCTTGTAGTTTGTCGGGGATATGAATTTTGACGATGATATTGTTATGGGTGTCGAAGATTTCCGAATGAAAATGATGCTTGAGCGCCTGGACTTCCACGTTAGGCAATGCCCGGTTCAGCACGTCCTTGATATACCCTTCAACCCAGGATACGGGGTCTCCGTTGTCGCCGCCAGGGGAAGGGGTAGAGAACGGCATTTTCCCGTTAAAGAACTGCTCAAATTGTTTCCAATTCATATCGAAAAACGAGTTGTTGTTTTTGGAATCGCCCATGTTTATCCACTCCTTACTGATTCCAGTATATGAGCGCGAAGCGCAAACCATGAGTCCCTACTGGCTGTCTAAAACATACTTCTTATCCATGGATCATATACTACAGTAAAACCATTTCAGTTAGGGTGCTGCCTCATGCCGGCTATCGTAGGCGCCATCAAAATTGTGAACGTCGGTACAGGCTCCATCGTGCACGTGGGAGATTCGATCCAACTGGCTCCGAGCGTAACGGCAAAAACGTTTGCCGGAGCGGGTTCTTTCAATACGGGGGATAATTTGCGGGTCTGCAATATGGTCAGCACCACCAACACCTACGATAACGACATCGCTGACTCCAATGTGGTTTCCGCCGATAAGGCAGGTGTCGTGTAAACCGTTATGCAGCTAATCATACATCAAAGCATCGTCATTCAAAATTTCAAGATCGGCGCCGTGTCGAACTCTTCCGTGCTTCAGATCGGGACTGCGGGCACGATACGCGCGCTGGCTAATCTATACAATACCGGAGGGTTTACCGGCCCTGCGCCTCAGTTTACCCTTCCTGCCACCATTCCGCAAACGACGACGCAGGGTGTAATAGAGCAACCCAGCCCGCTATCCTTGGTACCGCTGCCTACACCTTCCAGGTAAACGGAGGAATGACGGATGTATTCATCTTACCCGGAATCTTACTTTCAAAAGCTGAACGATTATTTGAAGTGGCAGACGAACCGCATCCGTTCCTTGGAAAATAAGGTCGAATTGCTTTCAAAAGAGCTTGAATCGTTAAAAAAGCAGCGGGGAGTGACAATCGAGCGAATTGAATACAAATTCGATCAATTGAAAGTAGAGAAGCTTGATGGGACGCTCAATGTCGGGCTTTCGCCCGCCGGACTCGGCGAACAATCGGTCCAGGATATGGAGGTCGGCGGTGAAACGATTCGAACCAATGCGGCTAGATCGGAGTCATTTGCACGTATCCAACAGCAGGTGACGGATTATTTGCAGCAATCGTGTCCCGCCGAATTGGTGCAACTGGAAGAGAAGTACCAAGTAAAGCTGGATGAGGATGCAACCGAATCTATCATTGGCGATCTCCAAGGGCAGATCGGACAGCGGATCGATTATTATTTAAAATATGGCATCGACCCGGACGTAGTGATTTTGACGACAGAGCAAGAACAGGGCATTACGGATAAAGTGATCCGGGATATTCGGCTTGGGCTCGAACAATATTTCTTAAAGCGAAAATCCGAAGGAGGCGATCCGAATGAATCTGCAGGTGGAGAATAGACAGATTTGTGTCGGCAATATCCAAGTTGTGGGTGTTGCCAGCTCATCGGTTTTCCTGATCGGCGACACTGAGGTCATTAGCTTATCCAGTGTGTTCGATACGCCGCCAGAATCGCTCATTATCGGGCCGCTCGTACCGCTTGCATCCGGACGTGCGTGATGGCTTGCAATCCGCGTACATCCGTTGTGAGAAGCCTGAAGGTGAACGATACCGGTTATGGCTCCGCTGTTTTTGTAGGGGACTTGGTTGATTTTTCTCCGGTCTCTTACATTTTTGCCGTTCAAAGGGAGGTTCCAATTTTTGATGGAGATGAAGGGGATTTGAGCGCTTATCCGATTTATTCGGCCCCGCTTCCTATAGGCCGGCAGGAGCCGGCAGTACAGATGGACGTGACCAACACATGTCCGTTCATCTGTGCCGGGGATGTCCGGGTCATCGCCATTTCTACGGCATCCATGGTGCAGTTCGGATCGGTCCGATCGATTCGTGCGGATACCAGGGTAAAAAACATCCGTCAATTGCTGCGCGGACTTCCTCCGAAATGAGGTGGAAAAAGCTTCGATCGAGCTGGTTGTGATGGGCTTCCGTCTTCGTTCTATGATATAATCTTCTTGTTATATTGGAAACGAACGGATAAGGGAGAGAAAACGATGGCACGCAAAAAAATAGAGCACGTGGGCATCATGGTCCAGAATATCGACACATCGGTGCAGTTTTACAAAGATGTCGTAGGCCTTGAGCTGAAGGATAAGCTCGTACATACGAACGGCGTCGTCACGCTGGCTTTTCTCGGTTTCAACGAGTCGGGTGAAACGGAGCTGGAACTGATCCAAGGCTACAACGACGGGCTTCCAGCGGAAGGCAAGGTGCATCATATCGCTTTTACGGTGGACGACATTGAAGAAGAATTCGCCCGCATCAAAGAACTCGACGTGCGTTTGATCGATCAAGAGATTACGACGCTGCCGAATGGCTCGCGTTATTTCTTTTTTTATGGCCCGGATGGGGAATGGGTCGAATTTTTCCAATCGACGAGATAAGGTGCGCACGAATTCCGGAAAAGGAAAGCCCGATATGAAAATAAATTGTTTAAAGTGTAAGCACTTTTATGTGACTTGGGATCCGGGTTTCCCCAGGGGATGCCGAGCTTATGGCTTCAAAACCACGGACATGCCTTCCGCTTTGGTGATGAGGTCCTCGGGCAAGCCTTGTTTGTCCTACGAAGAAAAAATTAAGTAAACGGCAGGGGAAACGAACGACATGCTGTTCAGTAACCGTCAAAAGAAGCTGATCCTCGATGTTTTGCTCAAGGAGCGTCGGCGCCTGTTTTCCAAGCATAAGGGCGAGCTGCTTGACAAAACGATCGAGGACTTGTCGCAGATGCTACGCAACGAAGAACTCAATGCAGAGCCTAAAGATAACGTCATCGATTGGGACAGGAAAGGCGGCAAGCGCCGCTAGGCCGGTCGATCCAAAGGCACCCCGTCATGGGGTGCCTTTTATATGCGAATCAACCCCAAGGCCAATGCTTGTTCCCCCTATAAACTGCTCGCCTAACCCGATTTCCTCATCCGGATCTCTTCCGAACATGTCCACCACTTGAATTACGAACGAATGTTTGGTATATAATATAGATAAAAGAACAAATGTTCCTGTTTCGAGGAGGGGAAAACGTGCTTCCATGGCAAAAGTACACAGGGTGTATGGTTGAGATCATTTACGGGGACCGTTCCGGACAATTCAGCAAGCGGAGGATCGTTATTCGGTCCGTACAGCCTGCTTTCATTCGGGCTTATTGTATGGAGCGCGGAGCGGTCCGATGCTTTGCCATCGATCGCATATTGGCCGTACAGCCTGTCCCATCCGCGAAACGAACGCCGTCGACGTCAGCGAGACAACGGGAATTGGCTTAAGGAGAGCGATACATGTGAGAAGCAATCTATACGATGAGTTGAAAGAGCACCGCCACGGAGATCAGGAGCGGCTAAGAAAGCTGATGGAAGAGATTCGGATGCTGATGGAAGCGAAAAAAAAGCGCCCTCTGCTGGACAGACTTCGTACGAAGCGTCCGAATACGAAGCCGAAAGCTTGGGATTAACCGGCATAGCAAGTTCCCGTAGAACAGCGGGGGGGCGTAGAAAAAAAGCAAAGCCCGGAGGCCTGTGCAGGACATTAAGCGGATACCGGGCTAATGCTGACGTTTTCTTTCGAATCGGAGACAGCCTGACAAATTCCTGCGTTATATTTCATCGAATTGATGAAGTGGAAACCTGTCTTGAAGACGACGCATTTCTTGAGCGGGTTCGGCTTGTGAAGCTTTTGGCAAGCGAGGCAATAGTACATAAGTTTTCTCCTTTTCGAGTCACGATATGACAATTATAGACACATTATATGCGTAAAATTGTGAAATATCACCCAAAATGGTATAAAGTTTTACTAAAGATTTTCCAATTCCGATTACTCGCTATCTGGAAGGGACGAAAAGCTTTTAGCTGCCGAAAGGACATCGGGAGTACCGTCTTCTTAATTTTACACAGGCCTTCCATCGGGTTGTGAAGATGTGGTACCCTGTATTTGTCCGATAGAACTGAAAAATAGAGAGCTTTTGACACTATTCAGAAAAGGTGGAGAGATGAATGAAGCATTTTGAGGAATGGGTCATGCAATTTTACGGACAACGAAATTGGACGCAATACGGCGTCTTCGAACGTATGGGTTTTCTGATGGAAGAAACGGGAGAGTTGGCGCAAGCCGTGCGCACCTATGAAATCGGCCGGGATCGTCCGGACGAATCGGTAAAGCCCGAGCCGGTTTTGAAGGAGGAGCTGATGGGAGAGCTCGGGGACATTTTGGCAAATCTGGCCATTTTGGCCGATAAGTATGGTTTTACATTGGAAGATGCCGCCAAAGCTCACCAGGAGAAATTGTTGAAGCGATTCGAAGCTGGACCGGTGAGCTGAGCCGCTTCGATTTTTCGCTAAAAGAATAAAGATGCGCAGAAAGTGGACAAACTAGAATAAATTTTCAAGCAGGAGAGAAGAATGCTCGCAGTCATCTTTGATGTAGAAACCACATATGTAACCGTAAAAGGCGACATCCCGGAAATCGTGGAGATCGGCGCATGCAAAGTGAATCTGAACTCTTATGATTCGGAAGAAGCCGGCACGGATTGTTTTCAATGCTATACGTTTCCTGAAATTAAAGGACGTTTCGGCAAAAAGACGTTAAAATTTATCGGCTTGAAAGAAGAGGATCTGGGCAAAGCAGTCCCGTTTCGCGAGGGTTACGACCGTTTTATGGAATGGATCGGCTCCGAGTTGGTTTTCTTCTGCAGTTGGGGGATCGATGACCGCAAAATTTTGCTGGAGCATTGCAAGCGGTTCGATCTGTCTCAAAGCTGGCTGAACCATTACCATGACATTCAGAGGCCGATCTCGCAGCTGCTGGTCAAGCGCAATCAAATGAAGCTGAAGGATGCGATTGAACTGGCCAGTATCGAGAAAGAAGGCAGACTTCACTCCGCCTTGGTCGATGCGGTCAATACGACGAAATTGTTTGTCCGGTATTACGATCAGCTTAATTTAAGAGCGGTGATGCGGGGATGAAGTTGGCTCCCAGCCTTCAAGTTGATGCTATAACATGAATAAGCTTTATCCAACCCAACCATAGAACCCCCGAAATCAGGGGTTTTTTCTAATCTCAACATCATTTGAGGTCTAATATTCATAATTCATACATAGAAAAAAGCCCGTAGAATCAAAGATTCTCGGACTTCGCTATGACCTGTAGTGGGCTCGAACCACTGACCCCCACCCTGTCAAGATGGTGCTCTCCCAGCTGAGCTAACAAGTCACATCGTATTTGTTGCTGCAAAGAGTACTATACAGCAAATGAAGGAAGAAGTCAAGAGGAAAGAATGAAAAATACCCGCAAAGCATTGGATGCTTTACGAGGCATCGCTATACGGATTGGCCGGGATAGAGAAATATTATGTTACTGTTACAATGAGAAAATCCGCGTCCTATAAAGGAACGCGGATTTCTGTCTGTTATTATGACCTGTGCAGGGCTCGAACCTGCGACCCCCACCCTGTCAAGATGGTGCTCTCCCAGCTGAGCTAACAAGTCATGTTTCATATTTTGTGGGGACGTTTTCCATAATACCAAGATAGGCGTATAATGTCAAGCGTTAGCCTGCAATTTTTTTTGTTTTTGTAAATATGGGTTTATTCCACTGTGGATCTCTGCCTTTTATCCCTATACATTCGTTATGGTATAATAGAGTCAGTTAGACATGCATTTGAAAAGAGGGGACTTTGATGAGAGATTTCCGATGGGCGCATTTGCAGCCGCATATTGAAGGAGGGGTGAACGAGCAGCCGGAGCCGGAGCAAGAAGCGCTGGATTGGGGCGAGCAGGAATGGGGAACACACCGGTACCACGTCAACCGGCTTGTAGAGGACTCCGTATCGCTGCTGTCGATGCCGGAGAAAGCCGTCGTACTGGGAGCGGGGAATCACGGCGATGTCGGCCTGCCTCGGCTTTCCGTCCATTTTCAGCAGGTAACCGCGCTGGATACGGAAGACAATATGCTGCAGGAATGGCTCGATTCGGCCGGAGGAATGACTAACAACCGGGTCCGTTCTTTAACGCGAATCGACTATACCCGGCTGGACCAAATTTCCTTCTACGAAACGTTTGAGGAGCTGCTGGCGGAAGGTAAGCCTGCCGGGGAAATAACGGATTACTTGAGGGACTGCGCGTTTCGCGTGCGCGGGCTGGAGGCGATGCCTCATTTGAAAAAAACGTTTTCGCTCGTCGTTTCCTCGGGTGTACATACGCAATTGTTTTATCCGGATGCGCTCATGCAATTTTACGGTTATATGGAGAAATACAATGAAAATGAAACCCGGCAAATTGTCGAGGCGCTGGGATCCCTTCGGAACAGCCTGATATCGGATTATAACCGGATGCTCCTGTCGCTTGTAAAACCCGATGGCCGGGTGTCGGTATGGACGGATATGATTATGCTGGACGAGGACAAGCAGTGGATCGCCGAGGAGTTGGACCGGCGGCGAACCGATAAGGAGAGGACGAGCTTTTTGTTCGAAGCGTTCGGACAGTACGGGATCGAAGCGGCTGTGCTGGGCCTCAAGGATCTACATGACTGCCTTCGCCCCGAGCAATTGTTGTTCCGCAGTTGGGTCGGTTATACCGATTCCGGCAAAACATATTTGATCGCCGGGTTATCTGGCCGGCTCCGCCCGTAGTATTCCGAATTCGGCCAGCTCTTTTTCGGTACAGAAACTGCATTGCGAGATGACGGTGGTTTTGCGAAGCTTGATTGCTAATTGATTGAGCATGCTGGTCAATGCCGCCGTCTCCGTTTCGTTATGCGAAAACTGAATGCAATATTCCGGATGACCGGTTTCCGTCTGCCCGGAGCGCACAAGCATCCCCAGCGCCCGGTATTCTTTGGCCAGAGCGGCGAATTTCAGCTCGATCAATAAACGGCTTTCATCCGGAAGTGGGTCTGCGGTAAAAAAGCGGGCCCCACCGGCGCTAAGGTCCAGCAAGGCGGCTTTCCTCGTTTTGAATTCCGGCTCAAGATCGGCCATTCCGATAATTTTCAATTCCGCGCATAGCGGCTGTTGAAAGCGCAAACGAAAAAAGCTGCGCTTGTTTTTTTCCATACTCATCTCAAACAGTCCTTTGCAGCAGGGTGAAGAGGCAAATTAACGTTTACTATACTAGGGCGGGCTTGGGTTAAGTAACCGCTTTCCAGTAAAAAGCCGCTCAAGAATAGAGCGGCGGTGAATACTAATGTTGTGATACTTGCTGTGCAGAACGGCGCTGTTTCCGATAATCTCAATCCTGTCGATCTCGCTTCGTACCGGCGAGTCGTCAGGTGAGGGAGGGTTTCTCATTCGAAGTGGTCCGCTCTTCCAAATTCGGATAAATCTATTATACAATAATGTCGTAAAAAGAACATTAAAACTTTGTTACACTGGTTGACACTCTTTAGGGAGCCGGGCCGGATGACGCAGATTTTGAATTTGTTAGGATCGATTTCTGGGCGCTCGAGCTGGCTGTGCTGCTTTACGAATGGGTGGATTTGACGGAGAACGGAAGATCAGCGATTTGGTCTGGGCACGGACCTGACTTGACTCGTAGAACAATATATTGAAACGGAGAATCGCGGATGAAAAAATTATACAGCCAAATGACGTTAGCCGAATTGGAACAGGAAATGAAGAGCCTGCGAGAGGAGCTGGACCGGGCGGAATTTCCAAGCCAGCGCTCCGTGATCGAGCGCAAATATTATACGGCGCAGGCTTATACGCTCGATCCGTCCAATTTTCCGCCAGGGGTGTACAAGGTGGAGCATGTGCAGCTCCCGTTTATTTTAAGCTATGTGAACGGTATTATGGCTTGGGGGACATTAGGGGAAGAGCCGGATGCCAGCTTCCCGATTTCTATGCTGACCCGGCTCTAAATGCGACACATATCTACCGGACAATTCTCACATTGGCAGATGTCGCGGAGATAAGACAATTCTTTAACAACGATGTAATTGTTTTCCATAGCAATAATGTTGCCACGTTTCAGATCGCCGAGCATCCGGTTGACACTCTCCCGGGTTGCGCCGATCATGTCGGCAAGCTCGCTGTTCGTAAGCTTTTTGGTGATGACGATTTCCGATCCGTGATTTTTACCGTACGTATTGCACAGCCGGATCAACGTCGAGCAGAGAGCGCCGGGCTTGCCGAACATCATGAGATCGCGGAATTTCGTTTGGGTCATCCGATGCATAAGTCCCATCCACTTCATGAACTCGACGGCAAGATCCCCGTGCTGCCACAGCAGGACCTCCAAATCTTTTTGCTGGATGACCCCGATGATGGAGTTTTCCATGACCTCGGCATTAAAGCTGTGAACGGAGTTTTGAAAAGGATCGACCTGTCCGAACAAGTCTCCGGTATTATAGACATAAAGGATGAAGCTTTTCCCTTCATCGCTAGCTTTCGTAATTTTCACTTGACCGCGTTTTAAAAAGTACAGCTTATCGGCTGTATCGCCTTCCCAGAACAAATGATTCCCGGCTTCGGCTCTCATTTCATACATGATTTCCTTAAGCTTCGTTAAGCTTTCTTCCGTAAAGCAATCTGAGTTGGCCACTTGGCTGACCGGTTTTCGTTGTAGCGTATCCGTCATGGTACATACCTCCGGCGTCGGTCTGGTTAAGACCTCTGTAGGTTTTGTTGTATCTAACATACCCTATTCTATCGGATTTGTGATGTGATTTGCATCACACTTCTTGAAATCTTCATATTTTTTTGTGATCTTTGTAACATGCAGCGCTTCGCCCGATGTGTATAGTGAAGATAAGAATCACATTACATGGGGGAAGTGAAACGTTATGATGACCGGAGTATTATTGGCGGGCGGTCACCCGAGGCGGATTGAAGGCCGGCCCGCGGAACTGTTGGTTTTGGCTGGTGAAACGGTCGTAGCGAAGCAAATCCGCGAAATGCTCACGATCTGCGGAGAAGTCATTATTGTAACGAACGAGCCCAAAATTTTTCTTGAACATGTCCCCCGGTCCGTACGCATCATTACGGATTTTTACCCGGGCCGCGGACCTCTCGGCGGGCTTCATGCGGCGCTCACCCTTTCGAGATACCCGGAGCTTTGGGTAACCGGCGGGGCCATGCCGTTCATTTCGGCAAGAGCAGCCTCTTTCCTGGCGGAGCACCGGAGCGTCTTCGGCTATGATGCCGTGCTGCCAGAAGTATCGGGACGGCCCGAGCCTTTGCATGGCATATACCGCCAAAGCTGTCTCACGGCATTGATGCCGCTGCTGGAATCGGGAAGCGACGTACAGCCGGGCTGGATGACGTTCCTGCGCAAGCTTCGTTGGGGCTGCGTCGAAGCGGATATGCTTCGCAAGCAAAATTTTGGGGATGCGTTTACATTTCGAATTAAAACAGAAAGGCAGTATTCGGAAGCGGTTTCGCGGGCGCAAGCGCAGCTCCGAAGCGTATATCGATAAAAAAGGCGGAGCTTCTCCGTCTTTTTATTTTGCCGGTTTGTGCTGGAAGCTATGGAAATGAAAAGCCAAGTATAGGAACGGCGGCGGATTACGATGCTAAGCCTGAGGTGATGGCTGATGAATCGGGCGTTATGGACGTCCCTTGCCGCGATAGGTACGGCACAAGCGCTAAAACTACCCGACCGGTTCCGTCAGAACGGGCGCTTCGAGTGGGAGGACCTGGTTCGGACCGGCGGCATGCCGAGCTCGCATTCGGCCGGAGTCGTATCGCTCGCGACTTATGTCGGGCTTAAGAACGGCGCTTCCTCCATCTCGTTCTCGCTTGCTGCCTTGCTGAGTCTGATCGTGATGTATGACGCCATGGGAATTCGCCGTCATGCCGGCATGATTGCTTCGGAGGTAAACCAATTGGAGGATGTGCTCGTTAAATTAACGGAGCAGCATCCTCCACATGTGCATCGCAAAGACAAGGAGCTGGAAGAGCGGTTGGGCCATCTGCCGGAAGAGGTATTGGGCGGGGCAGTCATTGGGGCCGCAATCGGTTGGCTCAGCTATGTGACGGAATTTCCAAGGCATCGCGGGAGGAAAGCTTGGGTCTCGTTTATACGGAAATCGTTGTACACGCTGAGTCCCCGCACGGTTCAATAAGCTCGTTCGTCCCGGACGTCGGTAAAGTAATCGTAAATTTGGTGCCTTCGTCCGGCACGCTCTCTACCTCAATGGTCCCTTCATGATCCTGAACGATTTTATGACAGATGGATAAGCCCAGACCTGTTCCGGAATCTTTGGTCGTATAGAACGGGATAAAAATTTTATCCAGCTCCGACTCGGGAATACCTTTGCCGGTATCGGAAATTTCAATCACGGCATGGGGGCCCGCGGCAAACAGCCGGATTCTTACGATGCCTTGTTCGGGCATCGCTTCAAAGGCGTTTTTTACCAGATTCAACAGCAACTGAAGCATTTTATCTTGATCCATCAGCATATGAATATCCCGTTCGTCGTGTTCGAACCTGACTTGATGTCCGAGTCGCGTCGTCTCTGAATCCAGTAGCGAGAGAACCCGGTAAATACACCCTCGAATGGACTGAATTTTATACTGGGTGACATGAGGCTTGGAAAATTGCAAAAATTCGGCGGTCAGCATACTCATCCGGTTAATTTCGTCCATAATCAGCTCATACCATGGCTCAACGTTGTAATCCCCGGCTTTGGATAACTGCAGAAACCCCTTGATCGTCGTCAGCGGATTGCGGATTTCATGCGCCATGCCCGAAGCCAGTTCGCCGACGACGCGAAGCTTCTCCGACCGCAGCATATGCTCCTCGCGTTTCAGCCAGCTTTCCCGCTTCATCATATACAGCCCGTGCTCGGCGACAACGATCAGATCGTCCTTGGTCACCCCATCCCGCGAATAACAGGCCATACCGAAATTGATTTCGATGCCGGTCAGCTTAGGAAATTCGGAGGCGAGCAGCTGTGTAACGCCATTGACCGTTTGCTGCATGTCGTCTGATCGAAGCACGATCGCAAATTCGTCTCCGCCATAGCGGGATATCAACAAAGCGTCGGGGAACATGATGCGCAGCAGCTCAGCCGCTTGCCGCAAAATTTTGTTCACTCCCTGAACACCGTTTGTCGTGTTCAAGGATTTGAGATCCTTGCAGTCGATGAGCACGAGGATGACGGGCTCTTTTTGCTTAACGAGCTGCTCCATTTGTTTATGAAATTCCTGAAAATTATATAGGCCTGTTAGCGAATCGTGAGTACTCAGATGCTTCTTCTCCTTGGTAAGCAGCTGTTTCTGCCGCTCAATATCATAAATGTATTTGCGGAACATAAAAGCAAGCAGCAGGCAAGTTCCCGCCGTAAACAAACCATCGATCAGCGCGCTCCAGCTGAAGGAACGGCCGGCCGTCGAAATGAGAGCGGAAACCAGCGTCAGGGCCGCATTGGTGCTAACCGCATAGCGAAAAGGAACCGTTCCGTAAAATAGCTTGCACATGTGCAACAAGTAAAGCGGAAAGCACCAGTCGCTCAAGCTTGCGGCATGGAACGCGACGAGAAGACTGAGTTGGACGGCAAGCTGCGCCGGTATGAACGCAAGAACGGAACGGATATGTGTGAGTGCGTAGCCAAGGGATGCGAGAACAAGCAGCAGCGGACTTGAGGCCTGATCGTGATAGAGGGAGGAAGCGCAAACCAAACCGGTATAAATGAGGAAGATCCAGCTACCTTTCATATTGGAACTCCAACTCCCGACGGATCCGTGGATTTTATTAGTACTAAAGAAATTCTGTATCGGGAGATGGAATTCCTGCTTGAAATCCCAAATTCAGTAAAACTTTTTTGGGGGTTCAAAGAAAGAAAACCAAGCAGAATCGCCTGTCGGGATGCGCTTGGTTCTCAGGTTTAAAATCCGGGCAGGTTATCGAGATTGTTGCTTGGATCTCCATCGGCGTTGGAACGCAAATGTTCATCCCCGTCTCTTCCGCGGAATACGTTCACGTTCTCCAGCTGTCCGTTTTTGGCGAGCTGCTGCGCTTCCAAGTAATCGACCATTTGGCCGGAAGACAGCTTCAATTCTACGATGTCGCCGTCTCCGTTTTTGCGTACGGCTACGACTTGCTGTTTGTTTTGTTCCATATGGTATCGCCTCCACGGACTATCATGCGCCGGATGAAGGCATATTATACTTCGAACATGTACGTCTTGAACTGTTCGATAAACGTCATATCCCCAGTTTTGCCGATGAACTGAGGCATATCGTCGCCATAATGCATCAGCAGGGTCTTTTGCTGAATCGGCTTCGGCAGCGTTAGCAGCTCGTCCAAAGTGGCGTGAACGAGGCCGGGGGAATCCAGCTGACAATCGTGCAAAAAAACGGTGCAGCCCTTATGATGAAGCTCATGCAGCAACGGACCGTTGAACCGGGTATCGGCGCTGAAGAAGATTTTGCCGTTAAGAAGGACCGAATAGCATCGCTTGCCCGGGATGTGATCGGCCGGGAGGAGTTCGACCGTCAGACCGGGATGAAGGGCTGTCGGCGTATGTTCGCGAAGTGCAACGACCTTGAAGTAATCGTTAAGGGACGTAACGTTTTCCGCCAGATTCTCCAGTCCGCCGCGCAGCGATTGCTCCCAGAGGATCGTTTCCAGATGGGAGGATACGAGCAGCGGTATTTTTCTTTTAAACGTGTACATATAGCGAAAGGCGAGCTCTTCGAGTCCCCCAACATGGTCCGCGTGAATGTGGGAGATGAGTACCGCATCGATCTGATCCAGAGAGACGCCGAGCTCGTGCAGAGCTCTTGGTGCGGTATAACCGCAGTCGATTAACAGCGTGAAGCCGCCGGCATAAACCAAGGCATTATTATTATAGTACGTTCTCGCAAAAGCGCTTCCCGTACCTATCATTTGAATTTGCAGACTCACTTGGTTCCTCCGCTCGTTAAGGCTTCCAGCCGGATATGCTTTTAAATTTACCATGGTTATCTTATACGATTCAAGATGGGTTGTCACATTTTGGGTAAATTTAATACATCTTGGTCCTCTTGTAATAGGAACAAATGTTCTATATAATAAAATCAAATCTTTATTAATCCGGCAGGTGAAGGAACATGCGGAATACGACAGTGGAACCGTGGGTGCATCAGTATGTCGTCACGCTTTATTTGCTTAAGGTGCTTGAACGCGACCGGAAGCATGCCGAAGCGATGAAGCTATCCAGAATATGGGGAGGGCTTTTCGAACGGCTACTGTTATTGGCCGAGCGAGAGCATAACCATGTGAAGCAGCGGCTGCGGCGGGACGGCTGCCGTATCGTTCTGGAGGAAATGACCCCGGAGCGTCACTACCATGTCATGTATGTATTCCAAGGCTACGAGTTTCACTGCTCCATGATGCCTGTCGTGCTAAAGGGCAAATGCGAAGAAAAGCTGCAGGAGCTCCTTAAGGGCGTGAGCTGAAATTTCCCGGGCAAGCGCACGAATCGTCGCGGCTCGCCTTGCGGGAGCATCGTTCGACAATGACGCCTTTGTTGGCATATTTTGTATAGGAAATGGAGAAAATCTTCTTCACACACAACATCTAGAGGGGCGCTTAAAAAAAACTGAAAGTTTTCTGGACGAAGCGCGCAACTCTTACCGCGCTATGGAGTATAAGATAGCAGAACGAAGAACATGATGGAGGTTGCTGGAAATGAAGGTGCCGCGATTGCTGCCGCTGGTGCTGTCGCTTTCCTTATTCGGAACAGCGGGAGCGTTCGCCAGCTCTATGTGGGGCGATTTCGAAGGTTTTCCGAAAGTAAAGCTGATGATCAATAATGCGGAAAAGCCGTTCAAAGACGGTGAAACTCCCGCTTTTGTCGCGAAGGGAAGCGCTGTATTCCCCGTTCGCATGTTGTCTGAATCTTTGCAGGCGCTCGTGAAATGGGACGACGCCGCGAAGACTGTCTCCATTCACAAACCGAACGTACATATGTTTGTTGCGAAGAAGGTCAATGACGACTATTCGATCAAGCAGCCGTTCGGTGCGGTGAAGAAGGGCGACCGTCTCGATTTTGCCGTGTTTGCGCAAGTAGACAGCTTGACGACGACGATCTCTTCTTTTAAAATCTCGATCCACGCTCCGAACGGGGAGCAAGTGGCGGTTCATGAGAAAGCCGTCAACGGCCAGAAGGAAAGTTTCTGGTACCCGTGGCCGTTTAACGTCACATTCGCCGAATCCGGGAACTACGTCGTGAAGTTCTCAATCAAACCGGACGAGCGCAGCGATTATACGGTCGTTTCGGAAAAGGTGATCGCAGCCGAATAAGGCCGGCGGACGGTTGGCATACCTCGGTTCATTGACTTCGTCTTAGCGTGCGTGGTACGATACGGGAGAACATTAATTTAAGATGAAATGAGGTTTTCCCATGAGCGACCACATTCATGACGCTTCCTGCGATCACGATCATGAGGACGATATCTTTATCGTGACCGACCAAGACGGAGTCGAGCATGAGATGGTGATGGTATACACTTTCGAAGCTAATGAGCGGGCCTATGCTGTACTTCTTGATCGTAACGACATGGAGGCAGACGGCGTTATTTTCCGTATAGACGAAGAGGACGGCGAAGCTTTTCTTGCGAGCATTGAAGACGAAGAAGAGTGGGACCGCGTTGTTCAAATCTACAATGAAATTGTGGAAGAACAAGAGCAGCAATAACAAATGCCGTAAAAAACCTTTCTTGCTTGCAAGAAAGGTTTTTCGCGCTTTAAGCGACTATGATGGGTCGGGGATCGAAAAAAAACCGTTGACCGCTCAAGGCGGAAAACGGTCTTTTGGGACGTTTATTTACGCGGGTTGAAGTACATGGTTCGTCCGTTGAATAAATGCAGTTCCGCTTTCCACAGTTTGGCGAGATACTTGCAAAACTCGTTGCCTTTGGCTTTGTCGCCGTGCGTGGCATCCTCGGGAAGGACAAGCTGGACGTAATGCCTTTGCGTCTCGCCCGACGTCTCCGATCCGACTCCTGCCACGATATATTTGTAGCGTGGGCTTGTTGCTTTTAAATAAAACCACTTGTCTTCCCCTTCGGGTTTCGTTTGAATCTCATACGGAAAACCGGCTTCGTCATATTCCCAATTGAGCTGTTTGCCGGTCAGCGCAAGCTGCTCGCGGTAATGCTCCAGCTGGGTTTTCAATTCATCTAACGTCAGGGAGGAAACGGCGGACCCTTCGACGAACTTGATATAAGCGCTTTGCGCCATGATGAATGCACCTGCCTATACATATGGACTGGAACGATTTTCTTGTTTGAAGTACCATGAACATCATAGCATTAAGAAAAATCAAATACAATACTTGTTCTGGCAACAATAGACGGACAGGGAAGAGGGAGAGAGCGATGAAAGACAGAAGGTTTGAAGGATATTTACTGGTCACGGATATGGATGGAACGCTGCTTGACAGCGCGAAACAAATTAGCGGAGAAAATCGAGCCGCCATCGAACGGTTTACGAGTCTGGGGGGGCGGTTCACGTTAGCGACGGGGCGTATTGCCGGGTCGGTCCGGCCCTTCGTGGAGCAGTTGCCCATAAATGCGCCGGCTATCTTGTACAACGGAGCGGTCATTCACGATTTCAGCCGCGGAGAGGCCATCTGGGAACGGCCGCTGCCTGCTTCGGCTAAGGAAGCGGTGGAATGCGCTCTTGAGCGGTTTCCCGGCATCGGCGCGGAATTGTATGTGCGCGGAGGAGCGGCGCCCTATGTGCTGCAGGAAAATGCAGCGACGGAGCGTCACCGGGCCGTGGAGAAATTTCCGCTGCTGCGGCTGAACTCGTACGACGACGTATCCGAGCCGTGGATCAAGGTACTGTTCTCCTGGGAGCCGTCGATGCTTGACGAAGCTGTACCCAAGATCGAACGGCTGACGGCGGGGACGGAGGTCGTCTGGGTTCGTTCGGACGATAAATATTTTGAGATGCTGCCTCCGGAAGCGACGAAGGGGCATGCACTGGAACGGTTGGCAGCGGAGCTTGGCATCCCGATGGAGCGCTGCATCGCGCTTGGGGATCATCTGAACGACTTGGAGATGATACGCCGGGCGGGCATCGGTATCGCCGTCGCTAATGCGCATCCGGAGCTTCTGGACGCGGCCAAGCGTCACGGCAAGCATCATAACGAGCATGCGATAGCCGACGCGATCGAATGGCTGGAGGAACAAGTCCTGCAGGGGACGTTAGCATAAAATAAAAAAGCTTCTCCAGGGGAGAAGCTTGAATTGGCTTTCTAGAAAATCGCAGGAGCTTCGACGATGACCTTGACGTATTCGATGCTGCGATCTTCCGGTCCCTTGACCGGCAGCCCGACGTCGATATGCTCGGTAATGTAGTCGACGAGATCCTGCGAGATGACTTCGCCCGGGAGCAGAATCGGAATGCCCGGCGGGTAGACGTAGATAAATTCGGCGATAATGCGGTCAGCCGATTCCTTGAACGGGATCAGCTCCGTGTCTCCGTAGAACGCGTCGCGCGGAGCCAAGGCGAGCTGCGGAATTTTCGGGATTTTGATGACCAGTTCGTTCGCCTGGCGAATGTTGTAATTCTCCTCGGACAGCTGGCGCAGCGCGTCAAGCAGGATGTCGATGTTTTCGCGCGTATCACCCGGCGTAACGAGGCACAGCACGTTGTACATATCGCTGAGCTCGACTTCGATATTATAATGCTCGCGCAGCCAATTTTCCGCATCGTAGCCTGTAAGGCCGAGATGGCGTACGTGGATATTGATCTTTGTCGGGTCATAGTCGTAGGTCGCTTCCGTACCCAGAATTTCTTCTCCGAAGCATTCCAGTCCCGGGAATCGGTTGATTTCCTCGCGGGCGTAGTTTGCCAGCTCCAGCGCCCGCTCCGCCATCATGTGGCCATTCAGCGCCAGGTTCCGCCGCGCGCAGTCGAGCGACCCGAGCAAAATATAGGACGTCGAAGTCGTGGTCAGCATACTGATGATCGTCTTCGCGCGGCGCACGTTCACGCGTCCTTCGCGAATGTTCAGCACGGAGCTTTGCGTCATCGAGCCGCCCAGCTTGTGTACGCTCGTAGCGGCCATGTCGGCGCCGGCCTCCATAGCGGATATCGGCAGCTTGTCGTGGAAATGAATCAGCACGCCATGAGCTTCGTCCACCAGTACCGGAATATTGTAGCTGTGCACGATTTCTACGATTTCCTTCAGGTTCGCGCACACGCCGTAATACGTCGGGTTGATGACCAGCAGCGCTTTGGCATCCGGATGGCGATCCAACGCGCGTTTGACGGAGGTGGTCGTCACTCCATGATCGATCCCGAGATTTTCGTCGCGAACCGGCTTCAGGAAGATCGGCTTCGCGCCGGCGAAAATGATCGCGGCCATAATCGATTTGTGAATGTTGCGCGGAACGATGATTTTGTCGCCTTGGGAGCAGACGGTGAGGATCATCGTCATGATAGCGCCGCTTGTGCCCTGCACGGAAAAAAACGTATGATCGGCCCCGAACGCGGCTGCGGCCAGCTTCTGGGACTCTTCGATGACGCCTGTCGGCTGATGCAGGTCATCGAGCGGAGCTATATTAATCAGGTCGATGGACAGCGCGTTATCGCCGATAAACTCCCGGAACTCGGGGTCCATACCGACACCTTTCTTATGTCCTGGAATGTGAAACTGCACCGGATTGCGTCCGGCATGCTCCTTAAGTGCGGTAAACAGAGGAGTTTTCGTTTGATCCACGGTCATCCCTACCCTTCGTGTGTACAAGTTTAGTTGGCTATGCCAGCGTCAGCCGGGAAAAAAGCAAACAAAATGAGTATAGCAAAATGCGACACGGATGCAAGCGGTTTTTGGTAAATAGTTTGTTAGCTTGGCCAAATAATTAACCGCGTAGGCGAACGGAGGCGGAAAAAGCCTTGCCAGCCGCGCTGTTCCAAGGCTCCCGCGCGAAGGTTTGTTGATTTTGTTAATCTTAAAAAGCTTTCGTTTCCATCGTTGAAAAAGTTATGGTACGATAAGAATAATTTCTACCAATGGCTTCGGCCGAACCCGCGGCTCAGGCCGTCTTAGGATCAACCAACAAATCGGGAGGAAAAGTTACGCATATGAAAAAACAGCTAGCTATTATTATGGTACTGCTGATGACGATATTTATCGGCTTCGGCATTATCATCCCGGTGCTTCCCGACGCCGTCACCGGATCGGGGGCCGACAGCTACCATCTAGGCATGCTGCTGTCGGTCTATTCTTTGGCGTCGTTTCTGATGTCTCCTTTATGGGGCGGATTATCGGACCGGATCGGGCGCCGCCCGATCATCATGATCGGGACGCTCGGCTTCAGCGTCAGCTTCTTCTTGTTCGGCATGGCGGGGGACAACCTCGTGCTGATGTACGTGTCGCGGATCTTGGGAGGTTTGTTCTCGGGGGCCGCTACCGCGTGCGCCGTCGCTTATGTCGCCGACATTACGACGGAGGAGAACCGTACCAAGGGCATGGGGCTTGTCGGCATGTCGATTGGCATGGGCTTCATCTTCGGCCCGGCGTTCGGAGGCTTGCTGAGCCATTTCGGGCTGCAGGTGCCATTCTTCGCGTCTTCCGTGCTGGCGCTGGCCACCTTCGCATTCGCCTTCTTCATGCTGCCGGAGTCGCTGACGGTGGAGATGCGAAGCAAGCCGAAGGAAGCGAAAGCTTCCCGTTGGAGCGCATTCGTCGGTTCGCTCAAATATTTGTATGTGCTTTCGTTCTTCGTCTCGTTCACGCTGGCGGGGCTGGAGGCGACGCTGCTGCTGTTCGAACGGGATCAGATTGGCGCAACGCCGACGCAGCTCGGCATCATGTTCGCGGTAAGCGGCGTAGTCGGCGCCTTGATTCAAGGCGGCGTGGTCCGGCGACTGATCAAAAAAGGGCAGGAAGCCCGCGTGATCGGCATCGGCCTGCTGCTGTCGGCGCTCGGCTTCGTGCTGATCCTGTTCTCCAGCAGCCTGCTTACCGCTTCGATCTACTTGAGCGTCTTCGCTGCAGGGAACGCGCTTATTCGTCCTTGCGTCACCTCGCTGATCACACAGAAGACCAAGGTCGGACAAGGGGTAGCTTCCGGTTTAAGCTCCTCGATGGACAGCATGGGCCGTATTACCGGGCCACTGCTTGGGGCCGGCATTTACGATTACAACCACAGCGTGCCGTTCGTGACCGGAGCGGTCCTTTCAATCGCCGCCTTATACGTGCTGTACCGTTTTATCGTCGCGGATCGCGCAGATACCGGAGCAGCGGGACAGGCCGTGTAACGAAATGAATGAGGAACGCAAAGAAGCCGCCGCATGCGATTGTTCGCTGCGGCGGCATTTCTTATTCACTCCGGATGGCGCAGTACCGAATCTGTCCGATCGCCGGGGGCCGGGGGCCATTCCTCCCTCGTCATGGCATAGATGGCATGATCTTCCCATACACCGTAGATCTGCAAATAGTTGCGGGCCAGGCCTTCCAGCCGCATGGCGTTTTTTTCGACGACCCGAATCGATCCTCTATTGCGAGGCATGATGGCGGCTTGAACCCGGTGAAGTCCGCAGTTCTCGAAAGCGAACTGAAGCACAAGTCCGACCGCCTCGGACATGTAGCCTTGCCCGTTGAAGCGTTCGGAAATGTAATACCCGAGATTGGCGTTCTGCCATGGCCCTCGAACGACGGATGATAGCGTGACCCGGCCGATAAGCTCATCCGTGCCGTTCAAGAAAATACCGAAGGCGTAGGCGCTGTCCTTCTCCCGTTCGGCGATCGTCTTCACCAGGGATTCTCGTACGGCATCGAGGGTAAAAGCGTTGCTGTCCTGCAGAGGCTCGAAAGGACGGAAGAACGTTTCGTTTTCCGCCCGCAGCAGATGAAGCGCTGGGACATCAGGTAAATCAAGAGGTCGGATATAGTTCCGGTCTCCACGTACAATCATGAAGCTGTCTCCTTTGGAACCCGAGTATGAAGCGTATGTCTCCACAGCTTACCGAGTGGCGAGTCCGTGCATAATAAAGCGGATGCACGTCTCCGCTTCTTCTTCCTCGTCCCATTCTTGTTCCGGTACGAGCAGGAAACGGGTCATTAGGAAGCCGAGAATGACCGAGGCGGTCAGCCGGACCACGGTGGCGGCAGGAAGGGGGATGATCTGCCCTTCTTGTTGAAAAAAAACAATCACTTTCTTGATGCGCGTTAATACTTCGTTCATGATGTCCGTCTTGAATTGCTCCTGGAGGTCGGGGTGAAACGGGATTTCCTGCATCAAAATTTTGATCATGGGCAAATGCTGGCGGGCGAACTCCAGCCGGTTGCGGATCAGCGACCGCAGAAAGTCCTCATACCGGGTATACTTCGCCTCCAGCACCGGCGTGAAATTACGGAGGACGAACGGGGCGACGAGCTTAGCCATGATCGGACGGACGATGGACAGCAGCAAGTCTTTTTTGGTTTTGTAATGACGGAAGATTGTGCCTTCCGCAACGCCTGCTTTTTGCGCGATTTCACTGGTGGAAGCTGCGGCGTAGCCTTTCTCGGCAAAAATCTCGATGGCCGCATGCAGGATTCTCGTTTGTTTTTCCGTCATTTTCGGTTCTTCGTCGCTTAGCTTAAGCAGCTGTTCGATCCAATCTTCGTTCGATTCGGGTAACATGACTCACACCTCTTTGATGCATAGTTCGGGAGCCTCATATATTATACACCAAAATTGTCCAATAGTGTGAACGAGTGTTCGACAGCGATTTCCCTACTCCGCTTCCGTCAAGATGCCATATTTGGAAAAGCAAAAAACCGCCCCTGTCGGGACGGTATGGTACATAAGCACTATGGTTTATTTCACAATCAGTACGGGAACCTTAGCCTGCTGCACGACGTTATGGCTGACGCTTCCGAGAAAGAACTCGCGGATTTTCCCAAGTCCCCGGCTTCCCATGACAATCAGGTCGCACCCGATTTCTTCCGCATGCGCGAGGATGGTATAAGCCGGCTGCCCCCGGGTCAGCGTAAATTTCACGTTTAGTGTCGACGGGATCAGCGACTTGGCTTCTTGGATCGTCGCTTCGGCAGCTTCGATGTAATTGATGTTAACCGCATACTCGCTTCCGACGAAAGTAGGAACGGCGTACACATGAATAATTTCGAGCCGCGGAGGATGTAGGCTGTGAGATTGTTCCTGGACCAATTCGACCGCACGTTTCAAGGCTTTCTTCGATAAATCCGAACCGTCATAGGCAACAAGGATTTTAGAAAATAACATCATCCTCACCTCATTTGCGGTGTAGTGGGTTACGCTTTCATTATACCACAAACGACCGCTTACATGACGGAAAATTCAGAAAATTTTCAACAGTGTTTAAGACTCCGCATTCATATTATAAAAGTTCAAGAGGACTGTTACTATACCGAGCGCCAGAATGAAAAGGGTCATCCCCAGGCCGAATGAGAATATGAAGGGCAACATCATAAACCAAACGCCCGCTAAAAACGCTATCCAATGCTGCCACGAATCCCAGCCCGTTTTGTCCAATGCCAGCAGCGAAAAGGCGAATTCAATGAAGCCAGCGGCCATCATGCTCCACTGAGCTCCGGAATGGCCGGAAAAACCGAAAATCCACGGAGCGCCTACGAACCAAAGACCAATTAGCGCAGCCAGCAGGTTGCGAATCGCATTTTTCGTCATGCCTACCCCTCCCTGAAATGAATGGCCGTTCTTTGTTAACTATATGCAACCGATTTCAAAAGGTGTTGGAATTTCGCTATTTATTGTAAAAAATGTGAGGAGTGTGGAGGGGGAGACGGGGTATCGTAGTGAAACATTCGGCAACGTGAAACATAGAAAAAGGCCCCCCGTCATCGGCTAGAGCCGGAGGGAGGCCTTGTCTATGCTTACAGCTTGGCCATCTTGTATAAAGGCAGGGAGGAGATCATTGTTTCTTTCGCTAGTCGGAGGAAGGCTTGTCCGTCCGCCAGCACCGGGTCGCCGGCAGGAATGTTGCGGCCGACAAGCAGCTCGGCCTTCTTCACGTCGCGAAAACGACGGAGCGCTTGCTCGAACTGGCTGTCATCCAAGTCCCGCACCGGTAGTGCGTCTTTTTGCATATGATCGAACGAAAGCACGAAATCTTCAGGCAGAACGGAGCGGACCTCCGGCAGGCGGTCCAAATACGTTTGGGCAATCGCCTGCTTATTCGGCAGCTCGTAGATCAGGGCGAGCCAAATGAACACCCGGTCGTCGAACAAGCCGATCTGAAAATGGGGGAGCTGCTTGTAGCCGCGCTTGCTGCTTGAGAACGACATCCACGTGTCGACGGGCGGGTTCACCTTGCGGCGCGCATGTTTGGCGATGTGTAAAAACAGCTCTTCTCCCGCCTGCACGGCAATCTCATCCAGCAGCTCGCCGCTGATGGCCCCGAACTTGGGCTGAATGCGCGAGCGGATCGCTTCCATCCGTCCCTCCAGACCTTCTATCGTAAAGGTTTCGAAATCCGTTTCGGTAAAGCCGGTAAACTGCATGATTGAAGACTCCTTTTTTTAAGATTTAAAGAAAGTTTCTTATATCAATGACAACAATATAGCTTGAACACTCCCACCACCTGCGCTAATGGCGTTGAGGTGGGGGATTCTTGCGAACAGAGAAGCATCCTTCTCTTCTTGAGCAAGCGATCCCTGCGGTTCCCGCAGTTCAGTTGGTCTTCGCCAACAAACGCAGTCCTTCTTGCAAGATGTTCATGCTGGCATTGTGGTCACGGTCACGGTGCGTCCCGCATCCTGAACAGGTCCACGCTCGCAAGTTTAGATTTTTCACTTCGGGGTTACGCGATTGGCATACATGACAAAGTTGACTGCTTGGATAGTTTTTGGCGACCATGCTGATCGTGCGACCATACCACGTTGCTTTATATTCCAGCATCGTGCGAAGGGTTGACCAGC
>NZ_FMTT01000005.1:51119-63418 GCF_900100345.1 Paenibacillus tianmuensis
CCCAGCTTCGGAAGTTTCAGCAGATCGCTGGCAACGGCAATATTGCCGTTCGTAAACTTCGTGGTGTAGCTTTGGACGGGATTGCGTTTGCTCTTGAACCGAGGCGAGGCGGATCGTTTTGCTTTCGAAAGAAGCGATCAAACGCATCTGCCAGGCTGCGAACGACGGATTGCAAAGCAATGCTGTCCACGTCCTTGAGCCAAGGCCATTCCTTTTTCAACGCTGGCAGCCTGGTTGCACAGGTCTGGTAAGACAAGCCTCTGCCTGTTTCTTGGAAGGTGTCGTTCCACCTCACAAGGAAGTGGTTAAAGACAAAGCGAGCGCATCCAAACATCTGATGGATCAGTGTCATTTGCTCCTCCGTTGGGTAGATGCGAAAGCGAAAAGCTTTATGATACAACATGCGAGACTTATCTCCTTTGGTGATTTCATGACAATTATAGCACATATGTTTGCATTCATATACAAGAGATGCTGATTCATCTCCCCCTTATCGAAGAGGGAGTCTTCTCAGCCTTAACGATAAAATGGGACGTCCGGGCACGCGTTGGGCGCCTGACGATACTTTTTAGTCTGCAGGTCTAAGCTTTTTTTGCGTTAAAAATATGAAGTATTTGAAAACATGCGCTCCGAGCCTGTCAGCTGTATACGAAAAAAACAGATCTCAATGGACCGCGTTTTCTTTTTTGGCCGCAAGATGCCTTGATTATCTACACATTCTGTCATCAATCGACAAAATGTTAGAACATGAAAGTCGATTCTTCTGAATCGCCTTTGTTAAGCGTTTGTAAAAATGTCTAAATATTGAACAAAAGTTTATAATTGATTACAAAATGGGACTTTACTACCATATTAAATACGCCTAAAATTTGTATATAATTAGCAAGTGTTGGTTATTTTGTAATCACATAGAAGGGGGTGACGACTGGATGTTCTCACGAAGGCCTTCTTGGATTTTGAATGCCGATGCAAGCTCTCGCACACAACGAAAGAAGCCGCAAAACAGTTGCCCTTCGTAAGCTCCAAACAGAAAAAAGCTCCAAAAATGAGAGACGGGTTGCCTGAAGTCAGCCTGCTCCATCTCAAACATCTTGTTCAACCCACGTTCTGTTCATCGCATCAGGAAACCGCACCCGCATCTTTCCTGCACACAAAACTTACTCCTTAGTCTACCGCACGACCCGTTTTCAGAACAAGCTCCGAATTGTACAGGGAACACCTGAAGGGAGTTTGCAGCATGACAAAACGATAAATGATCCAGGTTCCGCCCTTGTTGCAGGCGATATTGCCGTATGCTAATCGCTTTAGAAAAAGGGTGCGAACAGAAAAACAATGCCGCGGAGGTAAGCCCCTAACTAACTTTATAACGGATTAAATCATACCTGAGGAGAGATTATGATATGACAGTGAACACATTCGAAGCTTTGGAATCCAATGTTAGATCTTATTGCCGGTCGTTCCCGGACGTTTTTGTACGTGCCAAAGGCTCCGTCCTATATGCACAGTCGGGAAAGTCGTATATCGATTTTTTCGCTGGCGCAGGTGCTTTGAATTATGGACACAATAACGACTTTATCAAAGAGCGGCTCATCAGCTATTTGCAATCGGACGGCATCAGCCACGGCTTGGACATGTACACTTCGGCCAAAGAAACGTTCCTGCGAACGTTCTCTGACAAGATCCTCAAGCCACGCGGTCTGAACCACAAGGTTCAATTTTGCGGTCCGACGGGAACCAACGCGGTAGAGGCGGCCTTCAAGCTGGCGAGAAAAGTCAAGGGCCGGACTGGCATATTCGCCTTCATTGGCGCGTTTCATGGCATGTCGCTTGGCAGCTTGGCCGCCACCAGCAGTCTGTATCACCGCGAAGCGGGCGGAGTTCCGCTGCATGACGTGACTTTCATGCCTTTCCCGGCAGGCTTTATCGACGGGTTGGATACGATTGGATACATGGAGGCGATTCTGACGGACGACCATTCGGGTATCGCTAAACCGGCGGCGATCATCCTCGAAACGATTCAGGCGGAAGGCGGTCTGAACGAGGCCCCGATCGAATGGCTCCGCCAGCTGCGCGATTTGTGCGACCGTCACGACATTTTGCTCATTTGCGACGAAATCCAAGTCGGATGCGGCCGGACTGGCCCGTTCTTCTCCTTCGAGCGCGCAGGTATCGTTCCCGATCTGGCTGTTCTCTCCAAATCGATCAGCGGTTACGGGCTGCCGATGTCCTTGCTGCTGTTGAAGCCGGAGCTCGACGTCTGGAAGCCAGCGGAGCACAACGGCACCTTCCGCGGGAACCAGCTTGCCTTCGTCGGCGCTACGGCCGCACTCGAATTCCGCGAACAGACCGGCTTGGAGGCGGAAACGGAACGCAAGGCGAAGTTCATCGAGCAATTTTTGAAGGAGCAAATTTTGCCGCTCGACCCGCGTCTCACCGTAAGAGGCAGAGGGCTCATCTGGGGAATCGACACGTCCGGCAGCGAGGACGAGACGCTCTCCAAAGCGATTGCCTCGCGCTGCTATGAGCTCGGGCTTATCATCGAGCGGGCAGGACGTAACGATGCGGTCGTCAAGCTGATGCCTGCGCTCACGATTCCGATGGAGGAGCTTGCCAAGGGCTGCGAGATTCTGAAACAGGCCGTTATAGAAAGCTGCGCGTCGAACTTGCTTCAACCGGAATTGGTCTGAAGTTCGGCTGGCGGGTGATGGAGTGGCGAAATCATATTCGGTTCACCATTTTATTGGGGGAGTGAATAATATTGATGAATAAAAGAGTTCTGACGTTGCTGTTGTCATGCCTGTTGCTATGGGCTGTCGTTGCAGCGCCTGCTTCCGCTGCCGCACCCGAGCCTAACTTATCTGGCGTTCCCGGAACTTGGGCGCCCGGCGCCACACCGAGCAACCTGAATCCGAACTACCCTGTCCTTCTGTTCGTACAAGGCTTCATATCTAACGCCGGAACGTGGTACAAAACGAACGATATGTACCAAATGGCTTACAATAACGGGTATCAAACCGCTTTTGTCGAGCTGTACGATTCGGGAGGCCCGTCGAAAAACATGTGGGATAACGGCAAGCTGCTTGCCGATAAAATTGTGGAAATTTCCAAGGCGTTCCCGGGCAAAAAGCTCGTGATCGTCGCCCATAGCAAAGGCGGGCTCGATTCGCAAACGGCTCTCGTGCATTACGGCGCGTATCCGTACGTTTCGCACCTCGTCACTTTAGGCAGCCCGCACCACGGATCGCAGCTCGCCGATTTGGCGTACTCCAACTGGGCGGAATGGCTGGTGGACCTGATTGGTTTGAAGACCGAGGGCACCTACTCCTTGCAAACGTCTTACATGAAGCATTTCCGTTCGATTACCGATTCGCACGCCAACGCTTCGAAGAACAAGATTTACACGTTCGCCGGCGACGTCTGGCACGATTCTAATCCGATTTTCCTCGCCGGCGGGCTGTATTTATCGATATTCGGTCAGAACGACGGTGTCGTGACGGTCAGCAACGCCCATAATCCCAAGGGCTCCATGGTGAAGATCGGACCGTGGGACCACAAGGTGATTCATAACGGCACGCCGATGTTCCCGCTGATCAAGCCTTATTTGACGGTCCCAGCCGGGCTCACGGCAGAGGCGGAAAGCAGCAGACAAAGCGTGGCTCAGGAAGCGAATCCGCTTGAATGGGTTCAACCCGGCAGCACGTTGATCCGTGGAGGCAAGCATGAAAACACAGCTGTTGAGCGTTTTCTCGTGGAGAACGACGTACGGAGCGTCACGTTCGATTGGATTGCCGATCAACCGGCCGACCGCCTGGAACTGATTGCGCCGAACGGCGAGAAAAGAACGGTCGACGTCAAAGTGGAGCAGGATCAGGAGCTGTTCAAAAGCGCTTGGCATCATACTGCGGTCGTTGCCAAGCCGGAACAGGGCGAGTGGACGCTGCAGGCGCAATCCAAAAAGCCCGGTGCGCATCTGTTGACGGTTCAGTACGATTCGGCGCTTTCCGATTCGCTCAAATTGACGACCGAAGACAAGCAGAAATTCCTTGTAGAAACCGACGGCAACGAACTACCCTCCAACAAGCTGGACGTTCGTTACAATGTGAGATTTATCCCTGAGCAAGGCAATCCGGGCAAAAAGCAAATTCAACCGTTGAAACAACAAGCGGAGGCAGGCGCGAATAACGAATTGGATCTGACGGCGGCTCAGGAGCCGGGCGTCTACCAAACGTCCGTCGAAGTTCAGGGTGTGACGGCGCAAGGCGTTCCGTTCGAAAGATCCCTGCTCCGCTCGGTCTATGTCGATAAACAGGGGGGAAGGCACTAACCGACGCCTATGACGATCGAAGTTTACGCGGTCCGGTTATCCGGGGAGCCCGAGGTCGGCATCGTGCAGCAGCTGTACGATTGCGTATCGGAAGAAAAGCAGGCGAAGGCCGCAAGACTGAAGCAGCCTGCGGACCGGTGCAGAACGTTGGCCGGGGAAGCGCTGGCCCGGTGGCTCATCGGGCAAAAATGGGGGCTTCGCCCTTCGGATATCCGGTATACCCATAATGCTTACGGAAAGCCGTCTTTGGACGGTTTTCCGAACATTCATTTCAACGTATCCCACTCCGACGAATGGGTCGTATGCGCCATCTCGGAGCAGCCGGTAGGCGTCGATATCGAACGGCAGCAGCATATCGATTTTTCGTGGTCCTATCATTATTTCGCTCCCGAAGAGGCAAACGATTTGCAGCAGCGTCCGTTTGCGGAGAGGTTGCCTTATTTTTACGATCTGTGGACCTTGAAGGAAAGCTTCATTAAGCAAAGAGGGGTCGGACTTTCTCTTCCTTTGGACCGTTTCGCGGTCCGGGTCACGTCGGAGGGCAATCCGGTCCTGCTGCATAGTCCGGATTTGAAGGAGTATTGGTTCAAGCAGTATCCTGTGGACGGTCCGTACAAGCTGGCCGTGTGCGGGCAGGAACGCGATTTTGCCGAAGAACTGACCATCCTGCCGTTCGACACGTTCGTGAAATCGCTAATGTCTGTACAGCCCGTTTCGTAGACGTCCATATGACGAGCTCTGCGGGCTGAATAAGCCCGCTTATGCTCTTGAGCAAATGGATTTTTCCAGTACCTTGGGTTGCGGGCCTACCTTAGAATTCCTATGCCAGGAGAGTGTCGATGTGAGCGAGAATAAAAATAAATTGTATGCTTTAACCCAGGCGCAGCGAAGAATTTGGAATATGGAAATGATGTATCCCAATACGACCGTCGGAACGATTGCAGGAACTTTATTCATAAGGGGTCACGTCCAATCCGATATTTTGATGCAGTCGGTTTATCAATTGATAAGAGAGTACGATGCTTTCCGTATCCGGTTTGCTCCTTCCGAAGCCGAACCGATGCAATGGTTTGAAGAGGAATCGAACATCGTCCCCGAGTGCGATTATTTGGAAATGGGGAGCGCCGAGGAAGCGAAGGAATGGCTGGAGCGTTTTAATAGAATACCGATAAGCATTTTTGACGAGAAATTATATCATTTTAGCGTCTTTAACATGAACAACGAAGAGCACTGGTTTAACATGAAAATCAACCACACTATTGCCGACGGCGTAGCATCGAACCTCATCTTCAACACGGTCATGCAAAACTATATGGATTTGCTGCATAGAACCGTGCAGGACCCGAAGGCCAAAAGCTCTTATCTTAATTATATTTATGCCGAACAGGAATACGAGAGGTCGGAACGTTACCAAAAAGATAAGGCCTACTGGTTAGATAAATTCAAATCGTTCTCGGAAATTACCGCCATCAAACCGAATACGCCTTACGCTATAAGCACAGAGGCCAGAAGAGCGAGCGTTCCCCTTACCCATAAACGTTACGAACAATTGAAGCAATTCAGCGAGCAGAATAACGTCAGCATATTTACTTTGTTTTTGGCATCCTTGTATATCCTTCTTTATAAAGTCACCGGAAATCAGGACCTGACGGTAGGCACGATTTATGCCAACCGGACGTCCAAGCAAGAAAAAGAAACGATCGGGATGTTTGTAAGCACCGTTGCGACGCGCATGCTGCTGGACCCGGATCAGAGCGCAGCATCTTTTCTGCATCATGTATCCAAAGAACAGAAGTCGACCCTCCGCCATCAGAAATATCCGTACAATCAGCTCATTCAGGATTTGAGAAAAGAAAACAAGCAGCACGATATTCCGGAATTGTTCCGGGTGGATATTGAATATTTGCAGCTTACCTGGTCCCACTACGATGACCTGAGCGTTCTGATAAACAGCCATCTTTGCGGACACGAAGTGGGGGACTTTGCCATTCACGTGGTGGACTTGGTTGATGACGGGCGGATTGAATTGAATTTCGATTACCGCATTCAGCTGTTCGAGGAAAATGAAATCTTGCGCATTGCTGAACAGATGATTGCGATTATCGAACAAATGATACGAAACCCTCAGCAGACGGTGCGCGAGCTATCCATGCTGAGCGAAGAAGAGAAAAGCAAGATATTAACCCAGTTTAACCCGGCATTGCCCGAGGTTCCGCACAATAAGCCGTTCCACCAGTTGTTTGAGGAGCAGGCGGTGCGCAACCCGGAAGCGGTAGCGGTCGTGTACGAGGACAAGCAGTTGACGTACGGGGAGTTGAACGAGAGGGCGAACCGGCTCGCGGGCACGCTGCGCGAGGGTGACATCGTCCGGGAATCGATCGTCGGCATTCTAGCCGACCGTTCCGTGGACCTGCTGGTCGGCGTCATGGCGGTCTGGAAGGCAGGAGGCGCGTATGTGCCGCTCGATCCGGACTATCCGTCCGACCGCATCCGGTTCATGCTGGAGGATAGCGGGGCGGCTGTGCTGCTGACGCAAACCCATCTGCAGGACCGCGCCCAAGCGTGGCTGGAGGAAGATTCGGCTTTGCAAAGCGTGCGCTGCCTCTGCCTCGACGACGAGCAGTCGTTCGGCGGTGACGGGGCGAACGGGTCCGACACGAGCGAGCCGCGCGATCTGGCGTACGTGATCTACACGTCAGGCACGACGGGACGGCCGAAAGGCGTTATGATCGAGCACCGCAGCCTGGTGAACACGGCAGAGGCTTATCGCCGGGAGTACCGGCTGGATCAGTTCCCGGTGCGGCTGCTGCAATTGGCGAGCTTCTCCTTCGATGTGTTCGTTGGGGATATCGCCCGGACGTTGTACAACGGTGGAACGATGGTCATCTGCCCGAAAGACGACCGCATTGACCCGACCCGTTTATACGGCTGGATTCGCGACTGGCAAATTACGGCCTTCGAATCGACGCCTGCGCTGATCGTGCCGTTCATGGAACACGTGGCGGAGCAGGGTCTGGACATGAGCTCGATGGAGCTGCTGATCACAAGCTCCGACAGCTGCAGCGTGGCGGATTACCGGCTGCTGCAGGAGCGCTACGGTTCTCAATTCCGAATCATCAACGCGTATGGTGTAACGGAAGCGGCGATCGATTCGAGCTTCTACGACGAGTCGCTGGACAAGCTGCCGGAGGCGGGGAACGTGCCGATCGGCAAGGCGTGGCTGAACGCCCGGTTCTATATCGTGGATGCGAAGTTGAACCCGGTACCGGTGGGGGTATTGGGCGAGCTGTGCATCGGCGGGCCGGGCGTGGCCCGCGGGTATTTGAACCGCCCGGAGCTGAATGAAGAGAAATTTGTGGACAGCCCGTTCATCCCCGGAGAGCGGCTGGACCGCACAGGCGATCTGGCGCGCTGGATGGAAGACGGCAACGTGGATTTCATCGGCCGGATCGACTATCAGGTGAAAATTCGCGGTTACCGGATTGAACTGGGCGAGATTGAGTCGGCGATGCTCCGTTTCGCAGGGGTTCGTCAAGCTGTTGTGACGGATTGGACCGATGAGCGTGGCCAAAAATATTTGTGCGGCTACGCGGTTGCGGAGCAAGAGCTCAATCTGGACGAGCTGCAAGCGTATTTGGATCAAACGCTGCCTTCGCATATGGTTCCGGCGCGTCTGGTACGTCTGGAGCAGCTGCCGCTTACGCCAAACGGCAAGGTGGACCGCAAAGCGCTGCCCGAACCGGAAGGACACGTTCAAGCCGGAGCAAAATATGCGGCGCCCCGTACGGCGGCGGAGCTGGCGCTTGCTTCGGTATGGCAAGCCGTGCTGGGCGTAGACCGGGTTGGGATACTGGATAACTTCTTTGCGCTCGGCGGCGACTCGATCAAAGCGCTGCAGGTGTCTTCGAG
This sequence comes from Paenibacillus tianmuensis, assembly GCF_900100345.1. Classification (GTDB taxonomy): domain Bacteria; phylum Bacillota; class Bacilli; order Paenibacillales; family NBRC-103111; genus Paenibacillus_G; species Paenibacillus_G tianmuensis. Next base: position 59,353 of record NZ_FMTT01000005.1, read on the forward strand.
GCTGCTTCAGACCGGCTATAAGATGGTGATGCGGGATTTGTTTCATCATCCGACCATAGCGGCGCTCAGTCCGCATCTTCAAACGGCTGGCAAGATCGCGAGCCAGGAAGAAGTGACGGGCGATGTGGCGCTCACGCCGATTCAGCGGTGGTTTTTCGAGCAAAATCCGGCCGACCTGCATCACAGCAACCAGTCCTTTATGCTGTACCGCAAGCAAGGCTTCGACGAAGCGGCGCTCCGCCAGACGATAAAGAAGATCGTCGAGCATCACGACGCGCTCCGTACGGTGTACCGCAAAACCGAAAACGGCGGCTACGCGGCCTGGAACGGGGGGATCGACGAAGGCGAGCTGTACAGCTTGGAAGTCGTGGACCTGACCGGCGCCGAGGATTGCGCCACAGCGATTGAAGCGAAGGCGAACGAAATTCAAGGCGGCATCGACCTTGACAACGGGCCTTTGGTGAAGCTGGGGCTGTTCCGCTGCGCGGACGGCGACCATCTGCTGATCGCCATTCATCATCTTGTCGTTGACGGCGTGTCCTGGCGCATTTTGTTCGAGGACATTGCCACAGGCTACGAACAGTCGCTGAACGGACAAGCGATCAAGCTTCCGCACAAAACGGATTCGTTCCGGACGTGGGCCGAGCGACTGTCGCTCCATGCCCATAGTCCGGCGATGCAGACCGAACGGACGTACTGGCGGCAGCTCGAACAAGTCGAGTATGTTCTGCTGCCGAAGGATTACGAGCAGGGCAAATCGCTGCTGCAAGATAGCGATGTTGTGACTGTAAAATGGACGGCGCAGGAAACGGAACAGCTCTTGAAGCAGGCGCACCGCGCCTACAATACGGAAATGAACGATCTGCTGCTTACCGCGCTGGGCATGGCCGTGCGCCAGTGGACCGGGCTGGACCGGGTGCTTGTGAATCTGGAAGGCCACGGGCGGGAAGACATCGTGAAGGATGTCGACATTACGCGCACGGTGGGATGGTTCACGAGCCAATTTCCGATTGTGCTGGAGACAGGCCAAGACCACGCCGTTTCGCAGCAGATCAAGCAGGTCAAGGAAGGGCTGCGCCGCATTCCGAACAAGGGAATCGGCTATGGTATCCTGAGGTATTTGTCTGCCCCGCAGGAGGGTGAGCGCTTTGTCCTGGAGCCGGAAATCAGCTTTAATTATTTGGGGCAGTTCGACCAGGACTATGATAGTAACGGAATGAAGCTTTCTCCGTACTCCACCGGTTCGGACGTCAGCAGGAACGCGACGATGGACTTTGCGCTGGACATGAACGGTATGGTTTCGGAAGGCGCTTTGGAATTGACCATCCGGTACGGCACGACCCAGTACCGCAGGGAAACGGTGGAGCGGCTCGGGGCACTGCTTCAGTCGAGCTTGCGGGAAGTGATTGCGCACTGCCTTGGGAAAGGGCGGCCGGAGCTGACGCCAAGCGACGTCCTGCTGAAAGGACTGACCGTGGACGAACTCGAACAGCTGGCGGAGCGCACCGGGGCGATGGGCGAACTGGAAAATGTGTATATGTTGACCCCGATGCAGAAAGGGATGCTGTTCCACAACCTGATGGACTCCGAATCAGGGGCTTATTTCGAGCAGGTGATGTTCGATTTGCAGGGAAGCTTCGAGGTCGGGGCCTTCTCCAGAAGCTTGGACTTGCTGGTACAGCGGCACGAGGCGTTGCGGACCAATTTTATAAGCGGCTGGAAGGACGAGCCGGTACAGATCGTATTCCGCAATCGGAGCTGCGAGTTTCATTACGAAGATGTGAGCGGACTGCCGGAGGCGGAACGTGAGAAATATGCCGCCGATTTTGCGGCCTTGGATAAGGCCAAAGGATTTGATCTTGCGCAAGATTCGCTTATGCGCGTAGCGATTCTGCGTACTGGAGAGCAAGCCCATCATGTCATCTGGAGCCACCATCATATTCTGATGGACGGCTGGTGCATGTTCTCCATGATCAAGGAAGTGTTCGACAGCTACTTTGCGTTCCACGAGCAAAGGCAGCCCGAGCTGGCCCCGGTGACGCCTTTTGCCCAGTTTATCGAATGGCTGGAGAAGCAGGACAGGAATGCGGCGTCGAGCTATTGGAGCGATTATTTGGCCGGCTACGATCAACAGACGTTGCTGCCTCAAGAGAAACCGCGGTACAAGCGGGAAGGCTATGTTCCGATCGAAATGGACTTTGAGCTCAGCCAGGAGCTGAGCGAGCGGGTCGAACGAGTAGCCAGACAAAACCAGGTAACGGTTAGTACGCTTGTTCAAACGGTATGGGGCCTTATGCTACAAACTTATAACAACAGCAAGGATGTCGTCTTCGGCTGCGTCGTGTCAGGCCGTCCGGCGGACATCCCGGGCGTGGAAAGCATGATCGGTCTGTTCATCAATACGATTCCGGTGCGCATTCAAAGTGCGGTAGGGGAATCGTTTGCGGATGTGATGCGAAGAACGCAGGAGCAAGCGCTGGCTTCGGGCGCCTACGATACTTATCCGCTGTATGAGATTCAGGCGTTGAGCGAGCAGAAACGGGAATTGATCAGCCACGTTATGGTGTTCGAAAATTATCCGACCGAGCAGCGGATCGAACAAATGGTCAGCGGGGGCAAAAAAGCGCTGGCCATCTCCAACATCCAGGCGCCGGAGCAAACGAACTATGATTTCGACGTGACCGTCATCCCGGACGAATGTATTCTCCTTCGCTTCAGCTACAATGCGTTGACTTTCAACGAAGCGGGCGTCCGGCGAATTTTCGGTCATTTCGCCCGAATGATGGAGCAAGTTGCGGCTAATCCGAACATCGGTGTGAAGGAACTTGCGCTGCTCACCGATTCGGAGAGAGAGCAGATTATGGAAGCATTCAACCCGGCGCTGCCTGAGCTGCCACCGGAGAAGACGTTCCACCGGTTGTTCGAGGAGCAGGCGACGCGCACGTCGGAAGCGATAGCGGTCGTGTACGAGGACAAGCAGTTGACGTACGGGGAGCTGAACGAGCGGGCGAACCGACTGGCTTACACGCTGCGCGAGGGCGGTATCGGCAAGGAGTCAATCGTCGGCATTTTGGCAGACCGTTCGGTGGATCTGCTGGTTGGCGTCATGGCGGTCTGGAAAGCAGGGGGCGCGTACGTGCCGCTTGATCCGGAATATCCGTCCGACCGCATCCGGTTCATGCTGGAGGACAGCGGGGCTACGGTGCTGCTGACGCAGACCCATTTGCAGAATCGCGCCCAAGCGTGGCTGGAAGAAGATTCGGCGCTGCAAAGCGTGCGCTGCCTCTGCCTCGACGACGAGAAGTCGTACAGCGGAGACGGAGCGAACGGGCCTGACGCGAGCGAGCCGCACGATCTGGCATACGTGATCTACACGTCGGGCACAACGGGACGGCCGAAAGGCGTCATGATCGAGCACCGCAGCCTGGTTAATACAGCAGCGGCCTACCGCCGGGAATACCGGCTGGATCAGTTCCCGGTGCGGCTGCTGCAACTGGCAAGCTTCTCCTTCGACGTGTTCGTCGGGGATATCGCCCGGACGCTGTACAACGGTGGAACGATGGTCGTTTGCCCGAAGGACGACCGCATCGATCCGGCACGTCTATACGGCTGGATACGCGACCGTCAGATTACAATCTTCGAATCGACGCCTGCGCTGATCGTGCCGTTCATGGAATATGTAGCGGAGCAGGGCTTGGATATGAGCTGGATGGAGCTGCTGATTACAAGCTCGGACAGCTGCAGCGTGACGGACTACCGGCTGCTGCAGGAGCGCTACGGCTCGCAGTTTAGAATCATCAACGCGTACGGGGTCACGGAAGCGGCGATCGATTCGAGCTTCTACGACGAGCCGCTGAGCAAGCTGCCGGAGGCGGGGAATGTGCCGATCGGCAAGGCGTGGCTGAACGCCCGGTTTTATATTGTGGATGCTCACCTGAACCCGGTACCGGTGGGAGTGCTGGGCGAGCTGTGCATCGGCGGCGTCGGCGTAGCGCGGGGGTATTTGAACCGTCCGGAGCTGAACGAAGAGAAGTTTGTCGACAGCCCGTTCGTTCCCGGAGAGCGG
>NZ_FMTT01000005.1:64183-207144 GCF_900100345.1 Paenibacillus tianmuensis
TCGCGCGGCATGAGACGCTGCGCACCGGCTTTGAAATGGTGAACGGCGAAGCGGTGCAGCGGGTTTACCCGCAAGCGGACTTTGCCGTGGAGCATGTGAAGGCGAGCGAAGAGGAAGCGGGAGAGGTTGTACGTCAATTCGTCCGCGCGTTCGATCTGTCGAAGCCGCCGCTGCTGCGGGTAGGTTTGATCGAGCTGGCGGAAGAGCGTCATATCCTGATGTTCGACATGCATCACATCGTTTCCGACGGCGTCTCGATGGACGTTCTGGTGGAAGAGTTCAGCCGATTGTACGGCCGGGAAGAGCTGGAGCCGCTGCGGATTCAGTACAAGGATTATGCGGCATGGCAGCAGTCCGAAGGGCAACAGGAGCTGCTGAAGCGGCAGGAAGCGTACTGGCTGGATCAGTTCCAAGGGGAGCTGCCGGTGCTGGAAATGCCGACGGATTATGCGCGTCCGGCGATGCAGAGCTACGAAGGACATGCGCTTCAATTTTTCATAGATGAGCAGAAGAGCGAAGGCCTGAAGCGGCTCGCGGCTGAAAGCGGATCGACGCTGTACATGGTGCTGCTTGCGGCGTATACGATCCTGCTGCACAAATATACAGGTCAGCAGGACCTGATTGTAGGGACGCCGATTGCGGGAAGAAACCATGGCGATGTGCAGCCGCTGATCGGCATGTTCGTCAATACGCTGGTGATCCGCAGCTATCCTTCCGGGGAGAAGACGTTCCTGGATTATTTGAAAGAGGTCAAGGAAACGACCTTGGGCGCGTACGAGCACCAGAACTATCCGTTCGAAGAGCTGGTGGACAAAGTACAGGTTGCCCGTGACTTAAGCCGCAACCCGCTCTTTGACACGATGTTTACTTTGCAAAACACGGAAAACAAGGAGATCCGACTCCCGGGACTTCAGTTAACTCCATATCCGAGTGAGGAAATCGTATCCCAATTTGACCTGAGCTTGGACGTGGCGGAAATCGGCGGCGGTCTGGCGTACATCCTTGAGTATGCGACTGCCTTGTATAAAAGGGAGACGGTCGAACGGCTAGCGAAGCACTTCGAACAGCTGCTCGAAGCGATCGTGAACGATCCGGGCGCTAAGATTGCGGCGTTTGGCCTGCTGACCGCGGAAGAGAAGGAGCACATTCAGCATGCGTTCAATCCGGCGCTGCCTGAGCTGCCGCCGGAGGAGACGTTCCACCGGTTGTTCGAAGAGCAGGCAGCGCGCACCCCGGAAGCGACGGCGGTCATGTATGAGGACAAGCAGCTGACGTACGGGGAGCTGAACGAGCGGGCGAACCGGCTGGCTTGCACGCTGCGCGAGGGCGGCATCGGCAGAGAATCGATCGTCGGCATTTTGGCCGACCGTTCGGTGGACCTGCTGGTCGGCGTCATGGCGGTCTGGAAGGCGGGGGGCGCATATGTGCCGCTCGATCCGGAGTATCCGTCCGATCGCATCCGGTTCATGCTGGAGGACAGCGGGGCTACGGTGCTGCTGACGCAAACCCATCTGCAGGACCGGGCCCAAACGTGGCTGGAAGAAGACTCAGCGCTGCAAAGCGTGCGCTGCCTGTGCCTTGATGACGAGCAGTCGTACAGCGGAGACGGAGCGAACGGGCCTGACACGAGCGAGCCGCACGATCTGGCGTACGTGATCTACACGTCAGGCACGACGGGACGGCCGAAAGGCGTCATGATCGAGCACCGCAGCCTAGTCAATACGGCAGCGGCCTATCGCCGGGAATACCGGCTGGATCAGTTCCCGGTGCGGCTGCTGCAATTGGCGAGCTTCTCCTTCGACGTGTTCGTCGGGGATATCGCCCGGACGCTGTACAACGGCGGAACGATGGTCATTTGCCCGAAGGACGACCGCATCGACCCGACTCGTCTGTATGGCTGGATTCGCGATCGGCAGATTACGATCTTCGAATCGACGCCTGCGCTGATCGTGCCGTTCATGGAGTATGTAGCGGAGCAAGGCTTGGATATGAGCTGGATGGAGACGCTGATTACAAGCTCGGACAGCTGCGGCGTGACGGACTACCGGCTGCTGCAGGAGCGGTACGGCTCGCAGTTTAGAATCATCAACGCATACGGGGTAACGGAGGCGGCGATCGATTCAAGCTTCTACGACGAGCCGCTGAGCAAGCTGCCGGAGGCGGGGAACGTGCCGATCGGCAAGGCATGGCTGAACGCCCGGTTCTACATTGTGGATGCTCACTTGAACCTGGTACCGGTAGGAGTATTGGGCGAGCTGTGTATCGGCGGCGGCGGCGTAGCGCGGGGGTATTTGAACCGTCCGGAGCTGAACGAAGAGAAGTTTGTCGACAGCCCGTTCGTTCCCGGAGAGCGGCTGTACCGCACGGGCGACCTGGCGCGCTGGATGGAAGACGGCAACGTGGACTTCATCGGCCGGATCGATTGCCAGCGGAAGGAAGCGGTCGTCGTCATCCGGGAGGACGGCAACGGACAAAAGGCGCTGTGCGCATACTTCACGGCGGACGAGGAGCTGCAAGCAAGCGGGCTGCGAAGCGCGATGGCACAGGAGCTGCCGGGGTACATGATTCCGTCGTACTTCGTGCAGCTGGAGCGATTGCCGCTGACACCGAACGGGAAGATCGACCGCAAGGCGCTGCCAGCGCCGGAAGGTGGCGCAAGCGGGTCGGAGTACACCGCGCCACGCACACCGCTGGAAGCGAAGCTGGTCCGTATATGGCAGGAAGTGCTGGCAGTTACAACCGTCGGGGTGAAGGACAACTTTTTCGATCTCGGTGGACATTCGCTGCGCGCAACGACGCTTGTCAGCAAGGTGCACAAGGAGCTGAACGTCGATCTGCCGCTGCGGGACGTGTTCCGCTGCGCTACGATTGAAGAGATGGCCCAAGCGATTGCCCAGATGGAGCAACAGGAGCACGTATCCATTCCGCTGCTTGAAGAACGCGATTATTACATGTTGTCCTCCGTACAAAGACGACTCTTCATCCAGCACCAGATGGAAGGTGCGGAGCTGAGCTACAACATGTCGGGAATGATGGTGCTTTCCGGGGCGTTGGACCGGAAACGGTTCGAAGAGGCGTTCCGTGGGCTGATTGCTCGCCATGAAACGTTGCGTACCGGATTCGAAATGGTGAACGGCGAACCGATGCAGCGGGTCTACCCGGAAGTGGATTTTGCGTTGGAGTATATGCAAGCGAGCGAAGAGGAAGCGGAAAAGGTGGCCGGGCGATTCGTCCGCGTCTTTGATCTGGAGCATCCTCCGCTGCTGCGGGTCGGTCTGATCGAGGTGATACGGGAACGGCACATTTTGATGTTTGATATCCACCACATCATTTCCGACGGCGTATCCACGGGCATTTTAATCGAAGAGCTGCTCCGTTTGTACAGCGGAGAGGAGCTGCCGCCTCTGCGCATTCAATATAAGGACTACGCCGCATGGCAGCAGTCCGAAGCGCGGGGTGAACGAATGAAGCGGCAAGAAGCCTATTGGTTGAACCTGTTGGATGGCGAGCTTCCTACGTTGGAGCTGCCAACCGATTTTGCCAGACCGGCCGTTCGCAGCTATGAGGGAGACGCGCTCGAATTCAGGATTGACAAGCAAAGAACCGAGGGGCTGCAGCGAATTGCAGAGGATACCGGATCGACGATCTATATGGTGCTGCTGGCGGTTTACTCGATCCTGCTGCATAAGTACTCGGGACAAGAAGACATCATCGTCGGCACGCCGATTTCAGGCAGAACCCACGCCGATATGGAACCGCTGATCGGGATGTTCGTCAACACGCTGGCGATCCGCAATTATCCGGCCGGAGAGAAGCCGTTCCTGTCTTATCTGGAGGAAATGAAGGAAACATTGCTGGGAGCTTACGAAAACCAAGACTATCCGTTCGAGGAACTGGTGGAAAAAGTAAGGGGAACCCGGGACTTAAGCCGCCATCCGTTATTTGACACGATGTTTGTCATGGAAACCAAGGAAGAGCGGGTTAACCGCTTCGGCGAGCTAAGCATCGAGCCTTTTATTCAAACGGAGACGGTGGCCAAATTCGATTTGACTCTGGAGCTTACGTTGGAAGACGAAGACATTCAAGGTCGTTTTGAATATTGCACCAAGCTGTTTGCCCGAAATATGATTGACAATTACGCCCAGGATTTACTGGAAATCATCTCCCGAATTTGCGAGCAGCCTTCTATCCTGCTGAAAGACATTTCATTAAGCGGTCATTCGGAGCAAGGAGAGGACTTGGTAGAAGCAATCGATTTTGTATTCTGACACGGACCGGCCGGAGTGTAGGTTAGCAGTCCATAGCATACACTCCGCCGGACTCGCTTTTACCGAATAGAGAGGAGAGAAGCAGGTGGCTTTTGAAAAGGAATCCTTATTTTGGAACGAAACATTCGGGGGTGAAGATTATACGCTAACGCTGCTGCCTTATAGTAAAACCCCGATCCATTCTACGCCCGACATTCAGTCGGTTTCCGGCTCTTTGTCGGCTGACGTAGGGCAGCGAATCTTAAAGATGAGCAAGGGTACCCCTTTGGCCGCATACATGATTTTATTGGCAGGAGTCCAATCCTTGCTTTATAAATATACCAACGAAAAAAATATATTGCTGGGCATGCCGGTCATCAAGAAACCGAATGAGTCGCGGCGGCCTATTAACCATGCGGTCGTTCTCAAGAATACGATCCATGCCGAGACTACCTTTAAATCCCTGTTAAACGAATTGAAATCGTCGGTTACGGATGCGATCCAGCATCAGAATATACCGTTCCTCAAAATGACGGAAAAGCTCCAGCTGCAGTATGCGGACGGGGTTCCTATCGTGAACACGCTTGTTTCATTGAACGAGCTGCATACCGTGGATATCGGCCACAACGTGGCATACGATTGTTTATTTCAATTCGGACTGGAAAACGATTCGATTCATTACCGATTGATCTATAACGAACATCTGTATAGCGCCGAGTTTATGAACCGGGCCGCCAACCATTTGGATCATTTGTTCTCCTCTTTGTTATCCCAGCCTGAGCTTGAGCTCTGGAAAGCGGACATGTTGACGGAGTCTGAGAAGCAGCAGCTTCATGCTTTCAACGATACGGATGCGGACTATGAACGGGAGAAGACGATCCATCGGCTAATCGAAGAGCAGGTGGAGCGTACCCCGGATCATGTGGCCGTGGTGTTCGGAAACGAGCGGTTGACGTACCGGGAATTGAACGAGCGGGCGAACCGGCTGGCGCGGACGCTTAGAGCCGAGGGCGTAGTGAAAGACAAGTTCGTCGGCATCATGACCGAGCGTTCGCTCGAAATGGTCGTAGGCATTTTCGGTACGTTAAAAGCCGGGGGCGCGTATTTGCCGATCGATCCGGAGTATCCGGAGGAGCGCATCAGCTATTTGCTGGAAGATTCGGGAGCGCAGCTGCTGTTGACGCAGCGCCGTTTGCAGGAGAAAGTGCCGTTTGCCGGGAAAGTGATCGCGCTGGATGACGAAGAAGCCTACAGCGAGGACGGCTCGAATCTGGAGCCGGTCACCGGGCCGAACGATCTCGCCTATGTGATCTACACGTCCGGAACGACGGGCAAGCCCAAAGGGGTTATGGTGGAGCATCACGGGCTGTGCAGTTTGAAGATGATGTTTAAGGAAACGCTGCAAATGACCGGGCAGGACAGAGTGATCCAATTCGCCAGTTTGTCATTCGATGCGTCGTGCTGGGAAATGTTCCAGACGTTATTTTTCGGCGCAGCTTTATATATCCCGACGGCCGAGACGATTCTGGATCAACATTTGTTTGAAAGCTTTATGAACGACCATGGCATTACGACGGCTACTTTGCCGCCGACGTATGCGGCCTACTTGACCCCGGAGCGTATGCCGAGCTTGAAAAGGCTGATCTCGGCCGGCTCCGCAGCCTCCTTGGAGCTTATTCAGCAGTGGAAAGACAAGGTGAAGTATTTCAACGCGTACGGTCCGACCGAGGATTCGATTTGCACGTCCATCTGGACAGCTTCCAAGAACGATAACATCGCCTTGGTTTCCATCGGTCGTCCTATTCATAATCATAAGATCTATATTGTAGATTCGCATCATCAATTGCTGCCTGTGGGTGTAGCCGGAGAATTGTGCATCGGGGGCGTAGGATTGGCCCGAGGGTACTTGAACCGTCTCGAATTGACAGCGGAGAAATTCACGGACAATCCGTTCGTGCCGGGCGAGCGGATGTACAAGACAGGCGACTTGGCAAGATGGCTGCCGGACGGCAATATCGAATATTTGGGCCGCATCGACCATCAAGTGAAAATTCGCGGTTATCGGATCGAGATCGGCGAGATTGAAGAGCAGCTCTTGAAGCTCCCGTCCGTTCAGGAAGCGATCGTGGTGGCGCGTGAGGATGCCGCCGGACAATATCAGCTGTGCGCGTACTTTGTGGCGGAGACGCCGCTGGCGGTCGGCGAGCTGAGGGGAGCCTTGTCGCAAAAGCTGCCGGGCTACATGATCCCGGCGCACTTCGTGCAGCTTCCGCGGATGCCGCTGACGCCGAATGGGAAGATCGACCGCAAGGCGCTGCCTGCGCCGGAAGGCCATGCGCTTGGAGGACGGGAATATGTAGCGCCCCGCTCCGAGACGGAGAAAGCTCTTGCCGCCGTATGGCAGTCGGTGCTCAGTGCCGAGCGTGTCGGGGTGACGGATCATTTCTTCGAGCTTGGCGGCGATTCCATCAAGTCGATTCAGGTGTCGTCCCGGCTGCATCAAGCCGGATACAAGCTGGAAATCAAAGATTTATTTAAATATCCGACCATTGCACAGCTCAGTCTGCACGTCCAGCCGATTGCCCGCACGGTGAATCAGGGCGAGGTGACCGGCGAGACCGTACTGACTCCGATCCAACGCTGGTTCTTCGAGCAGCAATTTGCCGACCCGCATCACTTCAATCAATCCGTCATGCTGTACCGGAAGCAAGGGTTCGACGAAGCGGCCATTCGCAAGGTGCTGCGGAAGATTACGGAGCATCACGATGCGCTGCGGATGGTATTCCGCAAGGGAGAAAACGGTTATGCGGCATGGAACCGGGGAATCGGGGAAGGCGAGTTGTACAGCTTTGAGGTGATTGACTTCAAGGGCTTGTCGGCGTACGGCCAAGCGGTCGAAGCTAAAGCGAACGAGATCCAGAGCAGCATCGATCTGGAGAAGGGGCCTTTTGTGAAAGCGGGCTTGTTCCAATGTGCGGACGGCGATCATTTGCTCATCGCAGTTCACCATGGCGTTGTGGACGGGGTATCGTGGCGGATTTTGATGGAAGATATTGCGCTCGGTTTCGAGCAAGCCGAGAAGGGAGAAGAGATTCGCTTTCCGGCGAAGACGGATGCTTACCGCACTTGGTCCGAACAGCTTGCTGCCTATGCGCAAGGTCCGGTCATGGAGAACGAGCGGGCCTATTGGCAGCGTATTACACAAACGCCGGTGCTGCCGCTGCCGAAAGATAGGCAGGCGGACGAATCCCTGCAGCTCGACAGCGAATTGATGATCGTACAGTTAAGCCGGGGGGAAACGGAGCAGTTATTGAAGCGGGTTCACCGGGCGTATAATACCGAGATGAACGACATCCTGTTAACGGCGCTGGGGATGGCTGTGCAGAAATGGAGCGGCTACGACCGCGTGCTGGTGAATTTGGAAGGCCACGGACGGGAGTCCATCTTGACCGATATCGACATCACGCGCACGGTGGGCTGGTTTACGAGCAAGTACCCGGTGGTGCTTGAGCCCGAGCGGGACAAAGATTTATCGTACCAAATCAAGAAGGTCAAAGAGAACCTGCGCCAAATCCCGAACAAGGGGATCGGATACAGCGTATGCCGGTATATGTCCGGGAATGCGGACGATTTCGATTGGGGCGCCGAACCGGAAATCAACTTTAACTATTTGGGGCAGTTTGATCAGGATTTGGAAAATAACGACATGGGCATATCGCCTTATCCGAGCGGCTTGCAGGCAAGCGACCGGCAAGCGCGCAGCTTCGTGTTGGACATGAACGGCATGGTGTTGGACGGCTCGCTGTCGCTTGAATTGAGCTACAGCCGGAAGGAATACCGCAGAGAGACGATGGAGCAATTGGCCTTATGGCTGCAGGAAAGTCTGCAGGAACTTATTGCTCATTGCGCGGCGAAAGAGCGGCCCGAATTGACGCCAAGTGACGTTCAGTACAAGGGATTAAGCGTGACCGATCTGGAGCAGATTGTGGAACAGACACGGCACAGCGGGGAGATCGAAAACATCTATACGCTCACGCCGATGCAGAAAGGGATGTGGTTCCACAGCGCGATGGACCGGCAGGCGGGCGCGTATTTCGAACAAGCGCGGTTTATGCTGCTGGGGGCGCTCGATGTCGACTTATTTTCCAAAAGCTGGGCGGAGTTGGCTGCGCGTCACGTGGTATTGCGGACAAACTTCTACAGCGGCTGGAAGGGGGAACCGCTGCAGATCGTGTACCGGGACAAGCCGGTCGGATTCGAATATGAAGATTTGCGTCATCTGCCGATAGACGAGAAGGCGGCGTACACGGAGAAGAAGGCGAAAGAAGACAAGCTTCGGGGATTCGATTTGGAGCGGGATGCGCTGGTCCGGGTAACAGTAATGCGTACGGAAGACGAAAAGTACCGCGTGCTCTGGAGTTTCCAGCACATTTTGATGGACGGCTGGTGCTTGCCGCAGCTTATGCAAGAATTGTTCGGGACGTACGCCGCTTATGTCGGGAACAAGCACCCGGAACGGGCAGCGGTATCGGCCTACAGCCAATACATCGAGTGGCTGGATAAGCAGGACGATGATGCGGCGGCACGCTATTGGTCCGAGTACTTGTCAGGGTATGAAGGCCAGACGGCCCTGCCGCTAAGGAAGACGGACTTGCCAAACGGAGGGTATGTTCCGGACCATGTCGTTTGCGAATTGGGCAAGAGCTTGACCGAGCGGATGGACCGAGTGGCGAAACAGCATCAGGTGACGATGAACACCTTGCTGCAGGCGGCGTGGGGCGTTATTTTGCAGAAGTATAACGGAACCGGCGATGTCGTATTCGGCAGCGTCGTATCGGGAAGACCTGCGGAAATTCCCGGAATCGAAGAAATGATTGGGTTGTTTATTAACACGATACCAGTTCGCGTCGCTTGCGAAGCGGGAACGGGCTTTGCCGACGTCATGGAAAGACTGCAGGAGCAGGCGCTGGAATCCGGCCGTTACGACTACTATCCGCTGTACGAGATTCAGGCCCGGAGCGCGCAGAAACAGGATCTGATCAACCACATTATCGCATTCGAGAACTACCCGATGGACGAGCAGATGGAGCAAGCGGGAGGCGCCGACAGCGGCGGTCTGGCGATCGCGGATGTGGACATGGCGGAACAAACGAACTACGACTTCAACGTGACGGTCGTTCCCGGAGAAGAAATGGAGATTCGTTTCGACTATAATGCCAACGTGTTTGATCGGTCGACCATACAGCGGTTGAAGGGACATCTGGTTTATGTGCTCGAACAAATCGTGGCGAATCCCCGAATTGCGGTGGAAGACCTGGAGCTGACGACGGCCGAAGAAAGCACCGAGATCATCGAACGGTTCAATGACACGACGACCGAGTTTCCGCGGGAGAAGACGCTTCATCAGCTGTTCGAAGAACAAGCGGAACGGATTCCGGATGCGGTGGCGGTTGTGTTTGAGCACAGGCAATGGACCTACCGCGAGCTGAACGAAAGGGTGAACCGGCTGGCACGGACGCTGCGGGCAAGCGGAGTGGACAAGGAACGTGTGGTGGGCATTATGGCGGAGCGCTCCTTGGACATGATTGTGGGCATTATGGCGGTTCTAAAAGCCGGGGGAGCTTATGTGCCGATCGATGCGGAGTACCCGGAGGAGCGCATCCGGTACATGATCGAGGATTCCGAAGCGCAAGTGATGCTGGTACAGCGCCACATGCAAGAACGGGTCCCGGTTCAACGCCTTATGGTCATCTTGGATGACGAGGCGTCTTATCACGCCGACGGATCGAAAGTGGGGCGGAGCAACGGGGCGACCGATTTGGCGTGCGTCATTTACACATCGGGAACGACCGGCAAGCCGAAAGGGAATTTGGTGACGCACTGCAATATCGTCCGAATCGTGCGGAATACGAATTACATTGACATTACCGATCAGGACCGGGTATTGCAAATGTCCAGCTATTCGTTCGACGGGGCGGTCTTCGATATTTTCGGAGCGCTAACCAACGGAGCGAGGCTTGTCCTTATCCCGCGGGAGATGATGCTGGAAATCGGGAAGCTGGCGGAATTGATCGAACGGCAGCAAATTACGGTCGCGCTGATTACAACGGCTTTCTTCAACGTTCTCGTGGATGTCAATGTCGATTGTTTGCGTCACATGCGGGCCGTTTTATTCGGAGGAGAGCGCGTTTCGGTCAGCCATGTTCGGAGAGCTCTTCAGCATATCGGGCCGGGAAAAATCATCCATGCTTATGGCCCGTCGGAGAGCACGGTCTATGCGACCTATTTCAACGTGAACGAACTGGCGGAGGATGCCGTCAACGTTCCGATCGGACGGCCGATCAGCAACACGGCGACCTATATCGTAAGCAGCAAAAACAAGCTGCAGCCGATCGGCGTGGCCGGGGAGCTTTGTGTCGCCGGCGAGGGATTGGTCCGAGGCTACTTAAACCGTCCGGAGCTGACGGCGGAGAAGTTTGTGGACAACCCTTTCGTGCCGGGGGAACGGATGTACCGGACAGGAGATTTGGCAAGATGGCTGCCGGATGGAACGATCGAATATGTCGGGCGGATGGACGATCAGGTGAAAATCCGCGGCTTCCGGATCGAGCTTGGCGAAGTGGAAGCGCACCTGTTGAAGGTGGAGGTTATCCAAAAAGCGACGGTCGTTGTCCGGGAAACCGCCAGCGGCGAAAAGCAGCTGTGCGCTTACTTCGTCGCGGACAGAGAGCTTCAAGCGCATGAAGTGCGAAGCGCGCTTGCTCAAGAGCTGCCGGCCTACATGATTCCGTCGTACTTTGTCCAACTGGAGCAGATGCCGCTAACGAATAACGGAAAGGTTGACCGAAGAGCGCTGCCCGCGCCGGAGGAAAGCTTGCATACGGAAGCGGAACACACTGCGCCAAGAACGCCGTTGGAATCAGAGCTATCCGATATATGGAAAAGCGTTCTTGGGCTTGAAAAGGTTGGCGTGACGGATAATTTCTTCGATGTCGGGGGACATTCCTTGCGCGCAACGACGCTTGTCAGCAAGATGCACAAAGAGTTGAACGTCGATTTCCCGCTGCGCGACGTATTCCGCTACCCGACGATTGAAGAGATGGCACAGGAGATTGCCCGGATGGAGGAAGGAGCATTTTCAGCCATACCGGTGGCGGAGGAAAGAGAACATTACCCGCTGTCGTCCGCACAGAAGCGGCTCTTCATCCTGCATCAGCTGGAAGGAGCGGAACAAAGCTACAACATGCCGGGCGCGATGCTACTCGAAGGGGCGTTGGAACGCGAACGGTTCGAAGAGGTGTTCCGCGGGCTGATCGCGCGGCATGAGACGCTGCGCACCGGCTTTGAAATGGTGAACGGCGAAGCGGTGCAGCGGGTTTACCCGCAAGCGGACTTTGCCGTGGAGCATATGAAGGCGAGCGAAGAGGAAGCGGGAGAGGTTGTACGCCAATTCGTCCGCGCGTTCGATCTGTCGAAGCCGCCGCTGCTGCGGGTAGGTTTGGTCGAGCTGGCGGAAGAGCGTCATATCCTGATGTTCGACATGCATCACATCGTCTCCGACGGCGTTTCGATGGACGTCCTGGTGGAAGAGTTCGTCCGCTTGTATGACGGAGAGACGCTGGAGCCGCTGCGGATTCAGTACAAGGATTATGCGGCATGGCAGCAGTCCGAAGCGCAGCAGGAGCAGCTGAAGCGGCAGGAAGCGTACTGGCTGGATCAGTTCCAAGGAGAGCTGCCGGTGCTGGAAATGCCGACGGATTATGCGCGTCCGGCGATGCAGAGCTATGAAGGACATTCGATTGAATTTTTCATAGATGATCAAACGAGCGAAGGTCTGAAACGGCTCGCGGCCGAAAGCGGAGCGACGCTGTATATGGTGCTGCTTGCGGCGTATACGATTCTGCTGCACAAGTATACGGGTCAGCAGGACGTAGTTGTAGGGACGCCGATTGCGGGAAGAAACCATGGCGATGTGCAGCCGTTGATCGGGATGTTCGTCAACACGCTGGCCATCCGCAGTTACCCGGCTGGCGAGAAGACGTTCCAGGACTATTTGGAAGAGGTCAAGGAAACAACCTTGGGCGCATACGAGCACCAGAACTATCCGTTCGAAGAGCTGGTGGAGAAAGTGCAGGTTGCCCGCGATTTAAGCCGCAATCCGCTCTTTGACACGATGTTTTCATTGCAAAACATGGAAAATAAAGAGTTTCAGCTTGAGGGACTTCGGCTGGCGCCGTATCCGAGCGACTATGCCATGGCGAAATTCGACTTGAGCTTGGACATGTCGGAAGACGGCGGCGGTCTGGAGTGCAGCCTCGAATATGCGACTGCCTTGTACAAGAGGGAGACGGTCGAACGGCTGGCGAAGCACTTCGGGCAATTGCTTGAAGTGATCGTTCACGAGCCGGGGGCTACAATTGCAGCGCTGGATATGTTGACTGTGGCTGAAAAGGAACAAATTCAGCATGCGTTCAACCCGGCGATGCCTGAGCTGCCGCCGGAGAAGACGTTCCACCGGTTGTTCGAAGAGCAGGCGGCGCGCACTCCGGAAGCGATAGCGGTCGTGTACGAGGACACGCAGCTGATGTATGGGGAGCTGAACGAGCGGGCGAACCGGTTGGTTTGCACGCTGCGTGAGGGCGGCATCGGCAGAGAATCGATCGTCGGCATTTTGGCAGACCGTTCGGTGGACCTGCTGGTCGGCGTCATGGCGGTCTGGAAAGCGGGAGGCGCGTATGTGCCGCTCGATCCGGAGTATCCGTCCGATCGCATCCGGTTCATGCTGGAGGACAGCGGAGCCACGGTGCTGCTGACGCAAACCCATCTGCAGGAACGAGCCCAAGCGTGGCTGGCGGAAGATTCGGCGCTGCAAAGCGTGCGCTGCCTGTGCCTCGACGACGAGCAGTCGTACAGCGGAGACGGAGCGAACGGGCCTGACGCGAGCGAGCCGCACGATCTGGCGTACGTGATCTACACGTCGGGCACGACGGGACGGCCGAAAGGCGTCATGATCGAGCACCGCAGCCTGGTCAATACGGCAGCGGCCTATCGCCGGGAATACCGGCTGGATCAGTTCCCGGTGCGGCTGCTGCAACTGGCAAGCTTCTCCTTCGACGTGTTCGTCGGGGATATCGCGCGGACGCTGTACAACGGCGGAACGATGGTCATTTGCCCGAAGGACGACCGCATCGATCCGACTCGTCTGTATGGCTGGATTCGCGATCGGCAGATTACGATCTTCGAATCGACGCCTGCGCTGATCGTGCCGTTCATGGAATATGTAGCGGAGCAAGGCTTGGATATGAGCTCAATGGAGCTGCTGATCACAAGCTCGGACAGCTGCAGCGTGACGGACTACCGGCTGCTGCAGGAGCGCTACGGCTCGCAGTTTAGAATCATCAACGCGTACGGGGTCACGGAAGCGGCGATCGATTCGAGCTTCTACGACGAGCCGCTGAGCAAGCTGCCGGAGGCAGGGAACGTGCCGATCGGCAAGGCATGGCTGAACGCCCGGTTCTACATTGTGGATGCTCACCTTAATCCGGTACCGGTAGGAGTATTGGGCGAGCTGTGCATCGGAGGCGTCGGCGTAGCGCGGGGGTATTTGAACCGTCCGGAGCTGAACGAAGAGAAGTTTGTCGACAGCCCGTTCGTTCCCGGAGAGCGGTTGTACCGCACGGGGGACTTGGCGCGCTGGATGGAAGACGGCAACGTGGACTTCATCGGGCGGATCGACAACCAGGCGAAAATTCGGGGGTACCGGATCGAGCTCGGCGAGGTCGAAACGCAGCTGCTGAAAGCGGACGGCGTCAAGGAAGCGGTCGTCGTCATCCGGGAGGACGGGAACGGACAAAAGGCGCTGTGCGCGTACTTCACGGCGGATGAGGAGCTGCAAGCAAACGGGCTGCGAAGCGCGATGGCGCAGGAGCTGCCGGGCTACATGATTCCGTCGTATTTCGTGCAGCTGGAGCGATTGCCGCTGACGCCGAACGGGAAGATCGACCGCAAGGCGCTGCCTGCGCCGGAAGGAGGCGCGAGCGGGTCGGAGTATACCGCGCCACGCACACCGCTGGAAGCGAAGCTGGTCCGTATATGGCAGGAAGTGCTGGGAGTTGCAAGCGTCGGCGTGAAGGACAACTTCTTCGATCTCGGAGGACACTCGCTGCGCGCGACAACGCTTGTAAGCAAGGTGCACAAGGAGATGAACGTCGATCTGCCGCTGCGGGACGTGTTCCGCTACGCTACGATTGAGGAGATGGCTCAAGCGATTGCCCGGATGGAAGAAGGGGCGTTTTCAGCGATACCGGTGGCGGAGGAGAGGGAGTACTACCTGCTATCTTCCGCACAGAAGCGGCTTTTCATCCTGCACCAGCTGGAAGGAGCGGAACAAAGCTACAACATGCCGGGCGCGATGCTGCTCGAAGGGGCGTTGGAGCGCGAACGGTTCGAAGAGGCGTTCCGCGGGCTGATCGCGCGTCATGAAACGCTGCGCACCGGCTTTGAGATGGTGAACGGCGAAGCGGTACAGTGGATCTATCCGTCGGTGGATTTTGCCGTGGAGTATGTGCAAGCGAGCGAGGAAGCCGCCGGGAAAGTGGTAGAGGACTTCGTCCGCGCGTTCGATCTGGCGAAGCCGCCGCTGCTGCGGGTAGGTCTGGTTGAGCTGGCGGAAGAACGCTATATTCTGATGTTCGACATGCACCACATCGTCTCCGACGGTGTCTCGATGGACGTTCTAGTCGAAGAGTTCGTCCACTTGTACGACGGAGAAGAATTGGAGCCGCTGCGGATTCAGTACAAGGATTACGCGGCATGGCAGCAGTCCGAAGCGCAGCAGGAGCAGTTGAAGCGGCAGGAAGCGTATTGGCTGGAACAGTTCCAAGGGGAACTGCCGGTGCTGGAAATGCCAACGGATTTTGCGCGTCCGGCCATGCAGAGCTATGAAGGGCATACGCTTCACTTCTTCATGGATGCGCAGAAGAGCGAAGGTCTGAAGCGGCTCGCGGCCGAAAGCGGAGCGACGCTGTATATGGTGCTGCTTGCGGCGTATACGATTCTGCTGCATAAATATACGGGTCAGCAAGACGTGGTTGTAGGAACACCTATTGCGGGAAGGAACCATAGCGATGTGCAGCCGCTGATCGGGATGTTTATCAACACGCTGGCGATCCGTAGTTATCCGGATGGCGAGAAGACGTTCCTAGCGTATCTGGAAGAAGTGAAGGAAACGATGTTCGGCGCTTACGAGCACCAGAACTATCCGTTTGAAGAGCTGGTGGACAAAGCGCAGGTTACCCGTGATTTAAGCCGCAATCCGCTCTTTGACACGATGTTTACCTTGCAGAACACGGAAAGCAAAGATTTTGAGCTTGAAGGGCTCCGGTTGGCTCCGTATCCGAGCGAATATGGGATGGCGAAATTTGATCTGAGCTTGGATGTGATCGAAGAAAACGACGGTCTGGAGTACAGCCTTGAATATGCAACTGCTTTGTACAAAAGGGAGACGGTGGAACGGCTGGCGAAGCACTTCGAACAACTGCTCGAAGCGATCGTGAACGATCCGGGGGCGACAATTGCAGCGCTGGAACTGTTGTCTGCGGAAGAAAAGGAGCAGCTTCACGCATTCAACCCCGCGGTATCCGAGCTGCCGCCGGAGAAGACGTTCCGCCGGCTGTTCGAAGAGCAGGCGGCGCGCACGCCGGAAGCGACGGCAGTCGTGTACGAGGACAAGCAGTTGACGTACGGGGAGCTGAACGAACAAGCGAACCGACTGGCTTGCACGCTGCGCGAGGGCGGCATCGGCAGAGAATCGATCGTTGGCATTCTAGCCGACCGTTCGGTGGACCTGCTGGTCGGCGTCATGGCGGTCTGGAAAGCAGGGGGCGCGTACGTGCCGCTCGATCCGGAATATCCGTCGGATCGCATCCGGTTCATGCTGGAGGATAGCGGGGCTACGGTGCTGCTGACGCAAACCCATCTGCAGGACCACGCCCAAGCGTGGCTGGAAGAAGACTCAGCGCTGCAAAGCGTGCGCTGCCTGTGCCTCGACGACGAGAAGTCGTACAGCGGAGACGGAGCGAACGGGCCCGACGCGAGCGAGCCGCACGATCTGGCGTACGTGATCTACACGTCGGGGACGACGGGACGGCCGAAAGGCGTCATGATCGAGCACCGCAGCCTGGTTAATACGGCAGCGGCTTACCGCAGGGAGTACCGGCTGGATCAGTTCCCGGTGCGGCTGCTGCAATTGGCGAGCTTCTCCTTCGACGTGTTCGTCGGGGATATCGCCCGGACGCTGTACAACGGCGGAACGATGGTCATTTGCCCGAAGGACGACCGCATCGATCCGACTCGTCTGTATGGCTGGATACGCGACCGGCAGATTACGATCTTCGAATCGACGCCTGCGCTGATCGTGCCATTCATGGAATATGTAGCGGAGCAAGGCTTGGATATGAGCTCGATGGAGCTGCTGATCACAAGCTCGGACAGCTGCAGCGTGACGGACTACCGGCTGCTGCAGGAGCGCTACGGCTCGCAGTTTAGAATCATCAACGCGTACGGGGTCACGGAGGCGGCGATCGATTCGAGCTTCTACGACGAGCCGCTGAGCAAGCTGCCGGAGGCAGGGAACGTGCCGATCGGCAAGGCATGGCTGAACGCCCGGTTCTACATTGTGGATGCTCACCTGAACCCGGTACCGGTAGGTGTGCTGGGCGAGCTGTGCATCGGCGGCGTCGGTCGGAGCTGAACGAAGAGAAGTTTGTCGACAGCCCGTTCGTTCCCGGAGAGCGGCTGTACCGCACGGGCGACTTGGCGCGCTGGATGGAAGACGGCAACGTGGACTTCATCGGGCGGATCGACAACCAGGCGAAAATTCGGGGGTACCGGATCGAGCTCGGCGAGGTCGAAACGCAGCTGCTGAAAGCGGACGGCGTCAAGGAAGCGGTCGTCGTCATCCGGGAGGACGGCAACGGACAAAAGGCGCTGTGCGCGTACTTCACGGCGGACGAGGAGCTGCAAGCAAGCGGGCTGCGAAGCGCGATGGCACAGGAGCTGCCGGGCTACATGATTCCGTCGTACTTCGTGCAGCTGGAGCGATTGCCGCTGACACCGAACGGGAAGATCGACCGCAAGGCGCTGCCGGCGCCGGAAGGAGGCGCGAGCGGGTCGGAGTATACCGCGCCACGCACACCGCTGGAAGCGAAGCTGGTCCGTATTTGGCAAGAAGTGCTGGGAGCTGTAACTGTCGGCGTGAAGGACAACTTCTTCGATCTCGGCGGACACTCGCTGCGCGCAACGACGCTTGTCAGCAAGGTGCACAAGGAGTTGCACGTCGATCTGCCGCTGCGGGACGTGTTCCGCTACGCTACGGTGGAAGAGATGGCCCAGGCGATTGCCCGGATGGAAGAGGGGGCGTTTTCAGCGATACCGGTGGCGGAGGAGAGGGTGTATTACCCGTTATCTTCCGCGCAGAAGCGGCTCTTCATCCAGCATCAGCTGGAAGGGGCGGATCAGCTGTACAACATGCCGGAAATTATGCGGCTGGAAGGGCCGGTGGATCTCGACCGCTTCCAAGAAGCTTTCTGGAAGCTGATCGCGCGTCATGAGACGCTGCGTACCAGCTTTGCGATGGTGCATGGCGAGCCTGTCCAGCAGGTGCACGACGAAGTCGAATTTGCCGTGGAGTACAGCAAGGCCGCTCAAGAAGAGGCCGCGGACATCGTTCGCCGTTTCGTCCGCGCGTTTGATTTGAAGACAGCGCCTTTGATTCGCGTAGAATTAGTTGAATTGGAGCAGGGCGTTCACATTCTGATGTTCGACATGCATCACATTGTCTCTGACGGCGTTTCGATGGCCATTTTGGTGGAAGAGTTTACCGAGCTCTATGCAGGCGAGGAGCTGCCGCCTCTGCGGATTCAGTACAAGGATTATGCCGTATGGCAGCAATCCGAAGCGTACAGGGAGCGGACAAGTCGGCAGGAGGCGTATTGGCTGCAGAAGCTGGAAGGCGACCTTCCTACGGTGGATTTGCCTACCGACTACGAGCGTCCCGCGACCCGGAGCTTCGACGGAGCGCACATCGAGTTCGAGGTCGACGCCGCTCTTACGAAGCAGTTGAACGAGCTGGCGGCCAAGCACGACAGCACGCTGTACATGGTTCTGTTGTCGGCCTATACCGTGCTGCTTTCCAAGTACAGCGGGCAAGAAGACATCATTGTCGGAATGCCGGTTGCTGGAAGAACGCATGCTGACTTAGAGCCGATCCTTGGGATGTTTGTCAATACGCTCGCGATCCGCAACAATCCGGCAGGAGACAAAACGTTCCTCTCCTACTTGGCGGAAGTCAAAGAGTCGGCTTTGGGGGCGTTTGAGCATCAAGACTATCCTTTCGAAGAACTCGTAGAACGGTTGAATGTCAAGCGGGACCCAAGCCGCAATCCGATATTCGACACGATGTTCGACTTGCAAAATATTGAGGAGCGCGAACCCGGTTTCGAAGCGTTGAAGCTGACTCCGTACGATCTTGACGAGGCGGAAGAAGCGAAATTCGATCTCACCTTGTTCATGTCCGAAGACAACGGAGTGCTCAACGGAGGCTTCCATTATTGCGCCAAATTGTTCAAAGCGGCGATGATCCAGACCATGGCTCAAGATTTACTGCTGGTGCTGGCTCAAATTTGCGAAGATCCCCACATCCAATTGAGCGGGGTCCAATTAAATAAACAAGCGGCAAGCCATAAGAACAAGAGCTCGATCGACAGCATTGAATTTGCATTCTAGACAAAGCTCTGCAAGGAACAGCTTGTTCATGCCTGAAAAAGAGTGTATGTCCGAATTCGTTCGCGACATACACTCCGGGCATGTTGTCATCACATCTTAGGGGAGGGGTACGAATGAAATCCTTGTTTGCAAAGGAAGAAATGTATTGGAACGAAAAGTTCGATGTCGAAGACAGCATGAGCTTCCTGCCCTACAGCAGCTCCTCCATGAAAATCAGCAGTGCGGATCTTTCGACAGCGCCCAACGTGATTCAGCGTACGCTGCCGAAGGAGCTGTCCGATCGCATCGGACGCCTCGCCAATGGATCGGATATGGCCGTTTTTATGATCGTATTGGCAGGGGTCAGCGCTCTGCTCTATGCCTATACCAAGAAAGAGAACGTGCTGGTAGGCATCCCCGCATCGGCGCTGAACGACGAGAATCCGCCGATTCAAGATGTTCTGCTTATTAAAAATAACATCCGCCGCGAAAGCACGTTTAAATCGCTGCTGGGCCAAATTAAAATGTCGGTCGGCGAAGCTTTGGAACATCAGCATATTCCGTTCAGAAAAATGGTTCATTCCATGAATTTCGAATATACTCCCGATGGTGTGCCTGTCGTGAACACATTGGTTTCCTTTAAAAAAATACACGGGTCTGATTTTGCAAAAGCCGTATCGGCCGATACCGTATTTGATTTTGATGCGGACCATGATTCCATCCGGTTGAGCGTAAGTTTTGACGGCAACCGATACGATCAACATTTCATGGCCGCGGCGGTCGATCATCTTGTGCGGCTGCTGTCCGTCGTCTTGTTTCAACCGGAGCTTGAGCTCGGCGCCGTGGACATGTTGTCGGAGTCCGAAAAGCATCAGCTGCTGTATGGGTTCAACGATACCGAGACGGAATACTCGCGGGATAAAACGATCCATCAACTGATTGAGGAGCAGGCGGAACGGGTTCCGGACGCGGTGGCGGTTGTTTTTGAGCAGGAGCGGCTCACCTACTCCGAGCTGAACGAGCGGGCGAACCGGCTGGCCCGGACACTGCGGGCTGATGGCGTGCAGCCGGATCAATTGGTAGGCCTGATGGTCGGGCGTTCGCTGGAGATCGTCGTCGGCATTCTGGGAATCTTGAAAGCCGGAGGCGCGTACGTGCCGATTGATCCGGAATATCCGGAGGAACGCATCCGCTATTTGCTGGAAGATTCGGGAGCGCGGCTGCTCTTGACGCAGCGGCACTTGCTGGAGCACGTATCGTTTGCCGGGAAAGCGATCGCGTTGGACGACGAGGCGGCCTACAGTGAGAATGGCTCGAATCTGGAGCCGGTCACCGGGCCGAATAATCTGGCTTATGTGATCTACACGTCGGGAACGACGGGTAAGCCCAAAGGGGTATTGGTAGAGCACCGTGGGCTGTGCAGCTTGAAAATGATGTTTGGGGAAACGCTGCAAATAAGCGAGCGGGACAGCGTGGTCCAATTCGCCAGCTTGTCGTTCGATGCGTCGTGCTGGGAAATTTTCAAAGCGCTATTCTTTGGCGCGGCTTTATATATTCCGACGGCCGAGACGATTCTGGACTATCGATTGTTCGAGAACTTCATGAACGAGAACGGGATTACGGCAACGATCCTGCCGCCGACGTATGCGGCCTATTTGAACCCCGATCGGATGCCGAGCCTCCAAAAGCTGATTACCGGAGGCTCTGCCGTTTCGGTCGAATTCGTTCAGCAGTGGAAAGACAAAGTGCAGTATTTTAACGCCTACGGTCCGACGGAAGCTTCGATCGTGACTTCGGTTTGGACGGCTTCAACGGGGGCTGTCGACCGGAAGTCGATTCCGATCGGCCGTCCGATTCAGAATCACCGGATTCATATCGTAGATTCGCATCAACAGTTGCTGCCGGTCGGTGTGCCGGGGGAGCTGTGCATCGCCGGGGTAGGATTGGCTCGCGGCTATTTGAACCGTCCGGAGCTGACCGCAGAGAAGTTTGTGGACAATCCGTTCGCGTCGGGCGAGCGGATGTACCGGACCGGCGACTTGGCAAGATGGCTGCCGGACGGCAACATCGAATATATGGGCCGCATCGATCATCAAGTGAAAATCCGCGGCTACCGGATCGAAATTGGCGAGGTCGAAGAGCAGCTTTTGAAGATCGCGTCCGTTCGAGAAGCGATCGTTATCGCGCGTGAAGACGCAAACGGACAAAATCAGCTGTGCGCCTACTTCGTGGCGCAGGCGAAGCTGAAGGCGACTGAATTGAAGGAAGCCATGGCGAGAGAGCTGCCGGGGTACATGATTCCGTCGCACCTTGTGCAGCTGGAGCGGATGCCGTTAACGCCGAATGGTAAAATCGACCGCAAGGCGCTGCCGGCTCCGGAAGCAAGTCATTACGAAACGGAATACGTTGCGCCGCGTACGCTGCTTGAAATGAAGCTGGTCCAAATTTGGCAGGAAGTGCTCGGTTTAGATAAGATAGGAATAAAGGACGATTTCTTCGAGCTCGGCGGAAACTCGATCAGCCTGATGCGGTTGATTCAACGAATCTACGACGAAACGGGAAGAGAAATTCCGCTGCATAAAGGATACCAGGATGTAACCGTCGAAGCGATGACGCTTGAGAATTGGGAATCCGGCTTTGAACAGGACGGCCATCATTTCATGCAGCTGAATAAGCATGGGGCGACAAACGTGTTCTGCTTTCCTCCGGGAAGCGGATTCGGCATAGGCTATCGCGGGTTAGCGGACAAGCTGGAGAACCGGTACGCGGTGTACGGGATTGATTTCATTGACGATTCCGATCGCTACGAGGACATGCTGAATCGTTATGTGGACGAGGTCATCCGCATTCAGGGTGAGGGGCCTTATGTGTTCCTCGGGTACTGCTTCGGCGGGAATTTGATGTTCGAAGTAGCCAAAACGATGGAAAAGAGAGGATACGAAGTATCGGATCTGATCATGGTAGATTCTTGGATTAAGGAAACCCTGACACCGACGGATACGACGGAAAACGAGCTGCAAGAAACAATGGAGGATTTGTCGGAAACGGAAAAAGAACTGCTGGACAACCCCTTGATTCGAGAGCGTGTCCAGCAAAAGGTGCGTGCGACCTTGACATACGAAGCGCAATTGATCAACACAGGCGCCGTTCAGGCGAACATTCACGAGTTAATCGCGGAAGACAGCGATGCTTTCCGAATGGAGCACCAGCTGCCGTTATGGCGCGGAGCCGCGGGGCAAGCTTACGCGGAATATAAGCTCGCAGGCGCTCACGAAAAATTGCTGGAACCCGAATGCATTGATGGAACGTCGCTTGTCATTCATCGCATCCTCGATCAAATCATGGAACAGAACGACGCATCCCGAAAGGTGCTGCATGGAGGCTGAGCGGCGCCCGCATGCTTTGAAGGGGGATAACACGGTGGCGCAAAAAGGAAATCAGGTATTCGCTCTATGGACAGCATTCCGTTGGTTATTATCATTTGTAAACAATCACAGGGGCTGGATGATCGTTGGAATCGCCTCTGCCATGGCCGCGGCCGTGATCGAGGTGTGGACGGGCAGCTTGATCGAGCAATTGACAACCCACGCCGAGAGTGGGGCGGGGGCGATCGTCACGAAAATCCTCTATACCGTTTTTTTCGTCATTTTGATCGGGGTGCCCGCCAAATTTTTTATGGTTTACGGTGTGGAGCGGAGCAGCGCCTTCGCTGTAAGAGATATTCGCAACCATGTGATGAGCCATGTAGGGAAGCTACCTATTCATTACATTGAAAAACAACATTCTGGCGACGTGCTTTCGCGGTTAAGCAATGACATTCAGCTCATCCATCAATTCATGATCCGGGATTTGGCGCAATGGTTTTATCATCCGCTGCTGTTTATCGGCTGTTTCATTTATTTAATATGGATTCAATGGGAGCTTATGCTGTACAGCTTGCTGCTGTTTCCCCTTTCTTTGCTGGTTTCGCAATGGATCGGGAAGCAGCTGCAGCAGCTGACGGAAGAAGCTCAGGCGAATATGGGACGGATGAACGTCAATTTGCAGGATACGCTCGGGGGAATGCCGATCGTTAAGAGCTATTTATTGTCGGGAATGATGTTCCGCTCTTATCAAAGGCTGCTGCAATTGACGGCGCAAAAAAAGCTGGCCGTGAAAAAGAGGGAGGCTTGGGTAAACCCTCTCTTGTCTACGCTGATGCTTAGCCCGATCATCTTTGCCGTAAGCTACGGAAGCTATTTGATTTCCAAAGGCTTGCTCGGTACGGGGGAATTAATCGCTTTCCTTTATTTGTTGAATTTATGTTTGGAGCCGCTTGATCACATTCCCGAGATGATTACGCATACGTTTGAAATGACCGGCGCTTTAAAACGGGTCTCGGCGATTCTGGAGCAGCCTGTCGAGAACCAAGAAGGGCATTCCATTCCGCTGACAAGCGCCCCGCCCATTGCGTTCGATAACGTTTCTTTTGCTTACGAAGGCAGTCCCCCCATTCTGCGGAACCTAATCTTTACGGTGCCGGAAGGGGCAACGATCGCTTTAGTCGGAGCAAGCGGCGGAGGAAAGAGCACGGTTTTTAAGCTGTTATGCGGCTTTTACCCTTTGGCTGCGGAGCAAGGGACGATAAAAGTATTCGGTCAATCGATCAACGGCTGCAATCCGGACAGACTGCGCTCCCATTTGTCCGTCGTTACCCAAGATTCGTATTTGTTCAGCGGCACCGTAGCCGAGAATATCTCCTACGGCTGGGAGCATGCGTCGATGGATGAGGTGATCGAGGCGGCAAAAGCGGCTCATGCGCATCCATTTATTATGGAGCTTCCCGAAGGATACCAAACGCACGTCGGGGAGCGGGGCGGATTTCTTTCCGGGGGACAGCGTCAGCGGATTGCCATTGCGCGCGCCCTGCTTAAGAACGCCCCGATTCTGCTGTTGGACGAGCCCACATCCGCATTGGACCCCGAGTCTGAAGGCTCTGTTCAGGAGGCGCTGACCGTGCTCATGAAACAAAGAACGACCATCGTTATCGCTCACCGGTTGTCGACCGTCCAGAACGCGGATGAAATCTGGGTCATGGAGCAGGGGGAAATTGTTGAGGCGGGCAGCCATGCCGAGTTATTGGAAAAGAAGGGATTATACGCTCAATCGTACTACCAGGAGTTTACCGATCTTGCGAAGCGCAAGGAGGCGGTTTATACGTGAAGACAGGCGGATTAATCTCATATGTTAAAGAGCTCGTGTACTTGATGAGGTTCATGAACCGAAGACGCAAAACGAAATACTACATCGGTCTGAGCGTAACGGCGATCACCCAATCGTTATTTCTCGTATCTTTTAGTTTTGTCGTCGAAAGTCTGGTTACTTTTGCCGAGTCCCGGGATACTTCGCTTCTGTTCAAAGCCTTTTATATTTTGGGCGGCGCCTTGCTGCTGGAAAACGTCGTTTCTCCTTGGTTTACTTACATGTATCAACGAAGCGTAGAGTTTACGGTACTTGAAATCCGGGAGAGGCTTTATCATAAGGTTTGCCGGCTTCGGGCGAAATATTTGGAGCAGACGCATAATGGTGATTTGCTCTCGCGGGTCAATAATGATGTAACTACCGTAGAGACGACGTACTCCACCATTTATTTCGTGATGCTGACGCAAATCATTTTCAGCATCGGCTCCATCGTGGCGATGCTGTCCGTTCATTGGCAGTTTGCCTGCGCCTCGCTAACGATCCTGCTGCTGTCCTTTTCGATCAGCATCCGGTTTGTCCGGCAAATTCGGAAGCTGTACGAACAATCGCTGCAAGGGCTGGCTAACATGACGGGAAAGTTTCTGGACTTTATCGGTGGCATTCAACTGGTCAAATTGTTCCAAATCCGTCCGATCTACGCTCAATATCGAGGCCTGAATGAGCAAGTGGCGCAGATTGCGGCGCAAACGGCCAAAAAAAGCGGGATGCTGGCTGCTGTGAACCATTTTGTCAGCTACGTTACGTTTTGCGGGATTATCGTCGTCGGCAGCTTGTTATATGCCTATGGCCTGATTGGAATGGGAAGCGTTGCGGCGCTAGCTGTGCTGCAAATCAACTTGACCCATGCCATCATGAATTTCGGTACCGTGCTGTCGCTCGCACAAAATTCGTTGGCCGGCGCGCACCGGGTTCAAGAAATATTAGAGGAAGAAGAAGAGCCGGAGCGGCTCGGCTCTCCGGTGAGCGAACTCGTTTCGGAGGCGATGGTGGAATTCCGGGACGTGGAGTTTTCTTATCAGGCGGATAAGCGGGTTCTGCACAAGCTTTCCCTCCAGGTTTATAAGGGCCAAGTCGCGGCAATCGTCGGGGCGAGCGGTAGCGGCAAGAGCACCTTGATCAAATTGCTGCTGGGCTTTTATCCGATCGACCGCGGAGAGATTTTGCTGCAAGGCAAGCCGTTCGGGCACTATACGCTGGAAGAGATCCGCGGCCAAATCGCCTATGTGCCGCAAGACGCCTTTCTATTCAGCGGAACGATCGAAGACAACATTCGTTACGGGAATCCGCAGGCGACAACGGAAGAAGTTATGGAGGCTGCCAAAGCTGCTTATGCCCATCATTTTATTCAGGAGCTGCCCGAGCGGTACAACACCCAAGTAGGGGAGCGGGGAGCATCGTTATCGGGCGGGCAAAGACAGCGTATTGCGATTGCCAGGGCGATCCTGAAAAATGCGCCGATCCTGCTGCTGGACGAGGCAACGTCGGCGCTCGATAACGAGTCGGAATATTGGGTGCAGCGAGCCCTGAACGAGTTGATGAAAGGACGTACGACCATTCTGATTGCCCATCGCCTGAGCACCGTGGAGAAAGCGGATTTCATTACGGTCATGAATCAAGGGACGATCGTGGAGCAGGGCACGCATCAGAATTTGCTTGAGCGCGAAGGCCACTACGCGAGGTTATACGGATAGCTGGCGGGGATAGGCACCGGTCAATTCCCGGCAACCAGCCGAAATGCAAAAACAGGCAGAAAGCCGCTAACGGCTGCTGCCTGTTTTTTTATGCGCTGATGCGCGGCTTACGTTTTATTTACCCTGCTTCACTTCGTTCAAGAGCGAGAGGTCGAGGAATTTGCTCAGGTCCAGCGCCTCTTTCTTCACGTCCTTGATATAGCCGGCCTCGATGGAGACGCGGGCCATTTCTTCGATCGCTTCCTTGCTGACGTCCGTCGTCAGATTCAGGTGGGAAATCGCCGCTTTAATCAAAGCGAGATCCATTCCTTTTCCGCTGAGCGTTTTCAACTGGTTGTTGATCAGTTCATATGCTTTGTCCGGATTTTTCTTGATAAAGTCGATCGCGTCTGTATTGGCTTGAATGGCTCCCTTCGCCAGCTCGCGGTTGTCTTTCAGGAACTTGTCGCCGGCAACGAGAATCGTGAGCGGATAATTGCCGTTATTCGGTGGAATTTGATCCCACGGCGCGATTACTTTGCCGATGCCTTCTTGTTCCATCTGCGTGCCCCACGGCTCCGGAATGAGCGTCGCGTCGATTTCTTTTTGGCGCATCGCCACGAGCGTATCGGCCGGGGCGCGGGCGATGATCTGTACGCCGCTCTTGTCGGTCGTTACGTTCAGATTGTTCTGCTTCAGCAGCAGGCGGAGCGAAATTTCGTTCGTGCTGCCTTTCGTCGGGATGGCGACGGTTTTGCCGACCAAATCCTTGACGCCGTTGATGCCGGAATCTTTGCCGGCTACAAGCACGGCGCCTCCGTTATTCGAACCGGAAATGACGCGGAAGTTTTTGCTTTTCAGGAACTGGTTCGTCGAAGGTCCGGGACCGACGAAGCCCAGGTCGATCTGATCGGTAGCCAGCGCAGTGGAGAAGTCGGATCCGTTGTCGAACGGCGTCACCTCGATCTTGACGTTCTCGCCCCAATATTTCTTGAACAAGCCCTGCTCCAGAGCGACATAGCCCGGCGCGTGGGTAACGTTCTTGAAGATGCCGAGCCGTACCGTTTTGGCTGCGGCCGGTTTGTTCGCTCCCGTGCCCCCGGCTCCGTCTTTCGGCGCTTCCGTTTTGCTTCCGCAGGCGGAAAGCGCAAGCGATGCGGTCAGAACGACCGCCAATAATGCAGACCACTTTTTCATCGTGCCGTTTCTCTCCTTTGTTTAGCACCGACCGTTTGGCCGTGCTGCCCCCGATTGATTATTTTTTGCCGCTGATCAGGCCGTAGCGCAGCAATAGTTTATCCTCAAGCCGCTTGAAGCAAAAATGGTCGGACATCGTGCCGAGCACGGCGATGATGATCACGATGCAGAGCATGAGCGCCGTATCCGCGAGATTGCGGCCGTCCTGCAGCAGCTGTCCGAGGCCGACGCCTTTGGCGATCAGCTCGCCCGCGACAAGCGCCCGCCACGC
Organism: Paenibacillus tianmuensis; assembly: GCF_900100345.1. GTDB lineage: Bacteria > Bacillota > Bacilli > Paenibacillales > NBRC-103111 > Paenibacillus_G > Paenibacillus_G tianmuensis. The sequence goes on from NZ_FMTT01000005.1 coordinate 91,573, forward strand.
AAAAGCCCAGGCGACACGAACGCCGGTAATCAAATGAGGGAACGCCGCGGGGACCATAATTTGATAAAACATGCGCATGCCGTCGCCGGTTCCCATCGTTTGCGCGGCCTTGATATAAATGGAAGGGATGTTTTTGATCCCGGTCCGGCTGGCCATCGCCATCGTCCATGTGGCGCCTAGCGTGGTGATGAATATAACCGAGAAATCGTTCATGCCGAACCAGATGATGGCAAAAGGCAGCCAAGCAATACTCGGAATCGTCTGCAGCGCCACAACCAGAAAGCCGATCGTGTCGTCGATCAGGCGGTACCGGGCGAACAGGAAGCCGAGCACCGTGCCGATCAGGATCGAGACGGCGAACGCGAGCAGCAGCCGTTTCAGGCTTTGAAACGTCGCTTCAAGCAGTTGGCCGTGAACGAAGCCGTCGTAGAACGCTTGAACCGTCTGGGTGACGGAAGGGAACTTCCAGCCCCAGTCGAATATTCTAAATCCCGCTTCCCACGCTATCAAGAGCAGAACCAGGAAGAGGCCTCTTCTTAATGCTGTACTCATCGCCCATCTCCTCCTTTACCACTTTTTCCAGCTCGTCGGCCAGCGCATCCATAATGCTGGCTTCCACGTGATGCAGGACGGAGTCGGCGTAATCGCGCGGACGCGCCGCTTGAACGGCGAATTCCTTCTTGATCTTCCCGGGGCGGGTCGACATGACCAGCACGCGGTCCGACAAGATGACGGCTTCGCGGATGTTATGCGTAATGAACAGGATCGTTTTGCGCGTCCTCATCCAAATTTCTTCAAGCTCCTTGTGCAAAATGAGCCGCGTCTGTTCATCCAGTGCCGCAAAAGGCTCATCCATCAGCAAAATTTCCGGGTCCATCGCGAGCGCGCGGGCAATGGCCGCCCGCTGTTTCATGCCGCCCGACAGCTCGTGAGGATAGCGGTCCGCGAATTTGCTCAAATGCACCGCTTTGATCTGCTCCATCGCCAGCGCTTCGCGTTCCTTTTTGCCGATGCCCTTTTGCTTAAGTCCGAACGCGACGTTATCCAGTACCGTCAGCCACGGGAACAAGGCATGTTCCTGAAAGACGACGACGCGGTCGGACCCTGGCGCATTGCAGGGTTTGCCGTTCACCGTAATGGTTCCCTGTTCCGCTTGCTCCAGGCCGGCGACCAGATTGAGCAGCGTAGATTTACCGCATCCCGACGGGCCGAGCAGCGAGACGAATTCGCCCTTGCGGATCGTCAGGGAAGCGTTGTCAATGGCGGTAAAGCTGCCGCCGGTACGCTGATGGAACGTCTTGCTGACGTCTTTGATTTCAATCAATGGGTTCACTCTCCTCGAAGAGACATGAGAAAACGCATAATCAACTATACCAACTTATTTTATAGGAATTAGGTGTATTGTCAACTATAAATTTTGCAGGATTTTGCGGTCTTTTGTCGAATGGTAGAAGCAGACCACATTTTTCCTATTTTATAGAAAGGTATGGGTGTGAGATGAAGCGAATGAAGCGAGTCATGGTGCTTGCCGCGGTCATTAGCGGAGCGTTCGCCGCCGGCGTTTACGCCGAGGACGTTTTGCAGCGGGTAGACGCTTACCTGCGTCCCGATTTCAACCTCGTGCTGGACGGGGAGTCCGTCAAGCTGTCGGAATCGCCGCTGGTGTACAAGGACAAGAGCTACCTGCCGCTGGCCGATTTGACCCGGCTGCTTGGCGCCAACCTGCTCTGGCGGGAAGATACGAAGACGATTTACATCAACAGCCGGATCAATCCCGAGCAGAAGACGGAGGATTCAAATCAGGAATACGAATCGATCGAACTGTCCGACCCGTACTCGATCCGACTCAAATATCTTGGGGCCGAGTACCCGATGCTGCTCACGTACAACAAGAAGAACTTGTCCGCCTATGTCCCGTATTACCGGGAAGTCGACGTCAAACGGATGGGCATCGAGATGAGCGGCTTGAAGAAAGCGCGCGAGCGCCTGACCGGTGTGGTATACATCAGTGAGCAGGAGCTGAAGAAGCGCTGGCGGCAAAACCCGGAGCAAGTGTACGCCACCAATGGCGACAATTACATCATCAACGGGGAAGTCAGTCCGAAAAAGATCGAAACGCTGCGGACGTACATCAAAAATTCGCAGATGCTCAAGTATGGGGAAATGGTGTTCTATCAAAAAGCGGTGATCCTCGACAAGCGCGGGGAAGAGGACGAATACGACTATTTGTACCACGAAACCGTGCAGATCCCTATCGCTCCGAACAGCACTCCGCCCCCGAATGGAGGCATGGTCAAGCGGTTTATGCTGGGTCGTCTGAAGCTGACGAGAGACATCGCTTCCTCCGAGCTCAGGTACACGGTCAACATGGGCGACCGCATCGATTTGCAGGAGGAAGCTAATAAACGGGGCATTCGTTAGTCTTGTTGTTTCCAATAGAGAATGGCAATTTGCGTCCGGTCCCTCAGGCCGAGCTTGCTCAAAATCTCCGATATGTAATTTTTGATCGTCCCTTCGCTCAGGAACAATTCCTGGGCGATTTCTTTATTGGATAGTCCTTCTGCGATTTTCTCGACCACTTGCTTCTCCGTAGGGGTCAGGCCGTACGATTCGAACCTCGCGAAAGGGTCCTTACGGCTCTGCGTCACTTGTTCTAAAGCCGCCCCCGCTTGCGCGGAAGACTGGGGATGAATCCAGCTCGTCAGCTTGCGGGCAATATCCGGGTGGATGAGCCAGTTGCCTTGGTGGACCGTTTTAATGCCATGCACGATCCCATCCGGCGAAATATTTTTGAGCAGGTAGCCGCTTGCGCCATTGCGCAGCGCCTCGATAATATATTCGTCGTCGTCGAAGGTCGTCAAAATGAGCACGCGGGTATCGGGCGACGCCCGCTTGATGTTCAGCGTGCCTTCAACCCCGGAGCCGTTAGGCATGCGGATATCCATCAGCACGACATCGGCGGTTTGTCCGTCGGTAAAAAAGCGGTGGGCTTCGTTTCCGTCTCCGCACGCTCCCACAACGCGTAATTCCGGATCCAACTCCAAAATCATTTTCATGCTTTCGCGGATAAACGGGTCGTCGTCAACAATCAATACTCGAATCATCATCAGGTTTACCCGCCTCCTCATGGTTAAATCTTTGGTCGGTGTCCCTTACGAGCTGGGCGTCGGCACGCGGGTCGTGACGGCGAACCGGCCGTCGGTTTCGATGCGCAGCTCTCCGCCTACCAGTTGCGTCCGTTCCTCCATGCCGCTGAGACCGATTCCTTTGGTCATACTGGTCAAATCCGGCAGCGTCCCGTTATTGGAAACAGTCATGGAGACGTTGGACGCAGCGAAGCTCAGCTCGATGAGCACCTCGGTAGCCTGTCCGTGACGAAGGGCGTTGGTCACGGCTTCTTGAGCATTCCGGTAAAGCACGATTTCAAGACTCGGATAGAGCGGGCGCGGCATGCCGGCGATTTCGTAGCGAATTTGAAGCTGCGGATCGGCTGCGAAGTCCTCGATCAGCCGGGTTAGCGAGAAGCTCTGCTCCTCCTCCGCCGGCGGCTTCATCCGCCGGACTGTCCGCCTTAGCGTATCCATCGCTTCCGTCAGTTGATCCCGGACGATCCGGGCCATCTCCATGCCTTTCTCCGGCTGCCCGGGCGAAATCCGGATGATCGCTTCCAGCATCATTTTCAGCCGGATCAGCTTATGTCCGAGATCGTCGTGAATTTCGTGCGAGATGCGGGTCCGCTCCTCCGTCTGGGCCAACTGTTCCACCTTGCCGGCGTATTCGACAAGTCTTCTGCGGGCGGCATCGAGCTCATAGGCTTTGCTTCGCAATTCGTCGTACACCTGCTCCAGCTCCCGCTTCCGGTCGCCGGTTTCCGACCAACCGTACAGCAGCAGCGCTCCGGTGGCAAGCAGCAGATTGGCCGTGAGCTTCAGCTCCATGTTGGGATGCTCGGTCAGCGCAACATTTAAAAGAAGAGCCTGCAGCGCAAGCAGAAACCAACGCAGTCCCGAGCGCTCCTTCAGCATATAAGCCGTCAATGTGGAGTAGTGGCAAGCGAACATCATTCCTTCCATTTGCAGACTGAGCCAAGTGACGAACAGCATTTCGGCCGCAGCCGCCAAGTTCTGTGCCCGCCCCGGCAGCCACGAGCGGCTTATTTCCGCAACGGCAAGCAGGACCAGCGTATAGAAAGCGAGCTGTCCGCTTTGTTCGAGCGGCAGCATGTATGCCGTGCTGACGGCGGGAAAAAGAATCAGTATGTATCGGAGCAGTAACAGCATCCCTTATGCGCCTCCATATGCGATTATAACATAAGGTGGACCTTCATGACTTTCGTCATTTCCAACAAATGACGAAAGCGACCTGTTTTCGCACCTTGAAGGGCGGTACAATATAATCAAAGCATATCACCTTACAAGGAGCGTACGACCGTGTCATTTATCGAGATCAAAGATGTCGTCAAACGGTATGGCGGCAACATTTCCGTGGATCATTTGAGTTTAAGCATCCGGCAGGGGGAAATATTCGGTCTGCTCGGACCGAACGGCGCCGGGAAAAGCACCACAATCAAAATGCTCTGCGGGCTGCTCAAAATCGATCAAGGGGTAATGCGGATCGATGGTATTTCCGTTGCTGCCAATCCGCTGGAGATCAAGCGAAGGATCGGACTCGTGCCGCAGGAGCTCGCGATCTACGAAAACTTGACGGCGCGGGAAAACGTCACGTTTTTCGGCAAGCTGTACGGTCTGCGGGGGGAGCTGCTGCGCGAGCGGGTGCAGGAAGCGCTGGAATTCGTAGGACTATCGGACCGTCAGGGCGAGAAGTCCGGCGCTTACTCGGGAGGGATGAAACGGCGGCTAAACATCGCGTGTGCGATCATGCACCGGCCGAAGCTCATCATCATGGACGAGCCGACGGTCGGGATCGACCCGCAATCCCGCAATCATATTCTCGATTCGGTCCGCAAGCTGAATCAGATGGGCTCGACCGTCATTTATACGAGCCATCATATGGAAGAGGTTGCCGCGATCAGCACGCGGGTCGGGATTATCGATCACGGCCACTTGATCGCCTGCGGCACACAGGAGGATTTGCGGGCGCTCGTCTCCTCGGATGAGAAGCTGATCGTCAAAGTCGCGGAGGTCAAGGATGAGGCCGTGGCCGAGCTGCAGGCGCACCCGCGCATCCGGCAAGTGGCGAGGGACGACCGGACGCTCGAAATCTATCTGCCTTCCTCACCCAATTCGCTGCAGGACATTTTGTTTATTTTATCGAAGCATCAGGTCGTTATTCAATCGCTAACCCGCTTGGAACCGGACCTGGAGGCGCTGTTCCTGTGCTTGACCGGACGGACGCTTCGGGACTAGGGGGAGAGGATATGCGCATTTTATGGACCGTAGCCGGTTACCAGCTTCTGCAGTTTAGCCGCACCAAAGGGGTAATACTCGTTTTGTTTCTGCTGCCGCTGTTGCTCATCTTCATTCTGGGCACAGCGCTATCGGAGGAGATTAAAACGGGGGATGTTAAGCTGAGCCTCGTGAAGGTCGCCATGGTGAATCAGGGTCAGAGCCTGTGGAACGAGCGGCTCAAAGCCTATTTGGACTATCCGAAAACCAGGGAAATCCTCCAGGTGCAGGAATTGCCCAGCCGCGAAGAAGCGGTGCGCGCGCTTCAAGAGGGAAGAGCCGAATACGGGCTGATCGTGCCCGCGGGGTTCGGGGAAGCTTTGCTGCACGGACAACCCGCTTCATGGGAGCTTATTGCGGGGAAAGACCTGGGGAAGAACCTGATCGCCGAAACGGCGCTGGAAAGCTATCTTGCCTATGCGAACAGCGTGCAGGCCGCTGTCCTGACTTTGGGGCCGCAGGCCGCAAAGGCTATGCTGGCGGATGCATCCGGCTATGCCGGCGCTTCGGAATCGTTCGTCGCGACGGGCAAGCTGGGAAACAAGGGCAAGGAGTACACGGCGCTTCAGTATTATGCCGTATCGATGCTGGTCATGTTCATGATGTATGCCGGGATGATGGCACCCATCAGTCTGGTGAGCGAGCGCGAAGACCATACGATGCTCAGACTCCGGTCCATGCCTGTGACGATGAACCAGATCGTGTTCGGCAAAATGCTGGGGAACGGCCTGCTGACCCTAATGCAGGCGCTTGTCATTGTCGGGGTGACGCACTACGTCTACGGCGTCTACTGGGGAGACCGCCCGGTGATTATTCTGGCGATATGTCTGGCCGTCACGCTGGTTTCGATGGCGCTGGCGATGCTGGCCTCATTGTTCTACCGCAATGTAAAGTCGGTGTCGATGGCTTTGCAAATCGTCATTTTTCTCATGACCATTCTAAGCGGAGGATTCGACCTGGATGTGGACGGAGAGCTGGTACAGATCGCGAAATTCACCGTGAACCATTGGGCAAACCGAGGTCTGCTGGAATTGATGCTGGATGGAGATGTGCAGCTTGTCCTGCATTACGTAAAGGTTTTGGCTGCGATCGCAGCCGCGTTGGCAGCCGTTGCTTTCATGGCGTACCGGAAGGTGGGGTACCATGAATAGTTTGTTCATTGCCGTGAATTTAATCAAAAGGACGATCGGAAACTGGAGAGGTTTTCTGTTGTTTATTGTTGCTCCGACTCTGCTTGTTTCGCTCATTATCGGAACCGCGGAGCATCAAGACAAGCAGGTGGCTGTTAGCTATCTAAACTTGGACGAAGGTCCCGTCGGAGGGCATGTGGTGCGGGAGCTTGAGCTTACAGGCAGGTACCGGTTATCGGCGGCGGCCTCTCCCGAGTCGCTGAAGAAGGCGGTCACCGAACGCAAAGCGGTTGCTGCCTTTATTATTCCGGAAGGTTTCTCCCAGAGTTTAATGGAAGGCCGGACTGTTCGTGCGGAGCAGTTGGAGCTGGCGATGAGCGAAGCGTCCTTCACGCTGCGGATGAGCTTGGACCACACGATTCAGCGGGTGAAGAACGCGACCCAAATGCTGAAAGTTTCCGGTCAACCCGGCGATCGATTAGGTCAAATGCTGGAGCAGGCGGAGAAGCATCAGGTGCGTGCCATCCGTACCGATTTCGGCTCGTATGCCAGCCCGGCGCTTGGATTGGCCACGGGTATCCTGCTCATTTTTCTCATGGGGTTGGTAAACAATTCCGTTTCTTTTATGGTCGAAGACCGGAAACAAAAAACGATGACCCGAATCTTTACGGCTCCCGTCCGCGCCTACGAAATCATGCTCGGCAACTTCCTCGGCAGCTTCGCGGTTGGCACGCTGCAAATTGTGCTTGTACTGGGGTTTACCCGGTATGCGATGAACTTTTCGTTTGGGCTGCCTTCCATACCCCATCTGCTAGTGATGGAGTGCTTTCTGCTCGCAGTGATGGGTATCGGCAGCGCGGTGGCCGGATTGGTCCGCAACAGTGAAAATATCGGCGCCGTCAACGCGATGGTAACTACGCCGACCTGCATGCTGGGCGGCTGCTTCTGGCCGGTATGGATCATGCCCGAGTTCATGCAGAAGCTGGCCAATTTCGTGCCACAAACCTGGGCGATCGAGGCCATTCGCCGGCTCGGCTCGGGTCAAGGGCTGGGGGATGTCGCCATGCATCTGGGCGTGCTGGGACTCTTCGCTGTGGTGCTGCTCGGTATCGGCTCCGTCGTGATGAAGCCGGGCGAAACGGAAGCCGGCTAGCGGCGAGGGGCAATCGAAATTTACGTTATAACGTCTTCGCCTTGGAGCGAAGGCGTTGTTTCGTTTCGGAGGCAGCGTGGCCACAAAAAAATAGGTTTAAAAAACGTTAAAAAAATCAATAATCCAAGTTGCTAAATCATATGATTCATAATAAGATAGAACTAAGAAACAGAATAGTCAGAAAATTCTATCAAAGAAATAATCATGTTTGACTAGCGTTCACGCCAATACACACGCCGGCAGCAGCATGGACCGAACCAGAAGTCGTCGCTGTTCATTAAGCAAGCTATCATCAAGGAGGGGATTGCCGTGAGCAAGAGTCATGAGGTGGAATATTGCAACCTTGAGTTACGGTTTGACCGTCGGCTAATCCGTAACTTCATCAAAACGCTCATTCAAGAAGGCTATTCGCTCTATTGGAACGAGAGCGACCAACAGTTTATCGTCTCGATCCGGACCGGCCGCAAGCTGGTAAAGCTGCGGTTTCAGCGCATCGGCGAGCGATATAAAATTGTGGGCAATTATTCCTTCAAAGACGAGAAGCTGGCGGAGCTGATGGAGAAGATGATCGGCGATACCCGCGGACACGCGGTAGTAAAGCGCTTTAAAGACCGGCAGATTCTGATTGAAAACATCATGTTCGGCGAAATCATCCGTATGGTTGAAATTTCGGGGGTGGAACATAAGGTGTTATTCCAAAAGGAACCAGTGGTCACGATGGAGGAAATGATGCAGGCGTTCCGGTCCAGACGTCCGGACGAACGGATTCCGGTGCTGCGGATGGAGCTGGACTACGAATTGGCTACGCTGCATGAGGCGATTCAGGAGGAAGACCGGGAAGCGGTCGAACGATGTAAAGAGAGGTTGATGGAACTCCGGCATGAGATGCTACTGCTCGAAATGTAAAATACTACGGCTGCGGAAAGGCGTTGGCGGAACATACCGCAGCGCAGCGAACAGCCGCTGACGGCCTGTGCGGGATGGGGAGCATAGGCCGTTTTGACGTGTTCACAAAAAGTCCGGTTTTGTGCTGAATATGCGCAAGAAAACGGCATTGTTAACGTGTGCATTTCTATGTTATCATGAATGGGAGGTGGTCCCATGAGCAGTGTTACGATCAAAGACATCGCCAAACTGGCCGGCGTGTCGCATACGACCGTTTCCCGGGCATTAAACGATAGCCCGCTGATCAACCCGGAAACGAAAGAGCGCATCAAAGCGATTGCGGGAAGCGTGAACTACACTCCGAATTACAGCGCGCGAAGCTTGGTGCTGGATCGATCATACAATTTAGGGCTGTTTTTTACAACCCTGCATACCGGCACCTCCGCCGGATTTTTATACGAAGCCATCAAAGGCGTGAACGACGTCATTAAAGACGGCTATAACTTGATTGTCCGGGGGATTGACGATTACAAGAGCTTTCATAAGATGAACCGCAAAAATTTCGATGGCATCATCGTCATGAGCCAAAGCGATAGCGATCAGTCGTTCATCGAATATGCTTCGGACAAGGAGATTCCGCTTGTAGTGCTGAACCGGCCCGTCGAAAGTGTCCAAGTGATGAACTTCGTCCCGGACGACCAGAGCGGCGCTTACCGGCTAACGGAATACTTGGTGCAGCAGGGACACCGCCATATTGCCATCATCGAGGGGAAACAGGGGTTCAAATCGACGCAAGCCCGTCGCGACGGGTATCGCGAGGCGCTCCGCAAGCATGGGATCTCCGTGCCGGAAGCGTACTACGTAAGCGGCAATTACGATCTGGAAAGCGGCCACGCGGCCATGAGCAAGCTGCTGGAGCTGCCTGACCGGCCGACGGCCGTCTTTTGCTGCAACGACGATATGGCGCTCGGCGCGGTGAAAGCCGTGACGGAGCGGGGCTTGTCGGTGCCGGAAGACATCTCGGTGGCAGGCTTCGACGACAACCTGTTCTCGGCTTTCATGTCGCCTGCGTTGACCACGGTTCGCAGACCGATCGAAGAGCTGAGCCGGGCCGGGGCGGAGAAGCTTCTGAAGTTCATCGAGACGAAGCATTCGGAACAATCGCTCGTACTTTTCCATACGGAGCTGGTCATTCGCGATTCCGTCAAATCCATCTAATTCGTTTGGGGAGGCAACTAACATGAGCGTACTCAGAACGCTTCTGCAAGACATCCCGATTCCGCAAATGGTTCGTATCCGTCAAAAATTCGACGGAACCCGGCTGGAGCGCCCGACCGAGGATTTGGAGCGCGAGCTGGCGAAGCCCGGCGCCATCGACCGGATCAAGCCGGGCCAGCAGGTGGCCGTGGCGGTAGGCAGCCGCGGCGTGGCGAACATCGCCGCCTTCACGCGGACGACGATCGATGCGATCAAACGGGCGGGCGCCCATCCGTTCATTGTCCCCTGCATGGGCAGCCACGGTGGCGCGACCGCCGAAGGACAGAAGGAAGTGCTTCATCATCTTGGCGTAACGGAGGAAGCGATGGGGGTACTGATCCGTTCGACGATGGAGGTCGTGCAGATCGGCCAGCTGCCGAACGGACTTCCGGTATACGTAGACAAATACGCATACGAGGCCGACGCCATCGTCGTCATCAACCGGGTGAAGCCGCACACCGCCTTCCGCGGCAAAATCGAAAGCGGCATCATGAAAATGATTTCCATCGGGCTCGGCAAGCAAAAAGGGGCGGAAGCGTGCCACCAGCTCGGCTTCAAATATATGGCTGAAAACGTGCCGGCCATGGCGCGGATTATGCTCGAAAAGCTGCCGATCCTGTTCGGCGTGGCATTGGTGGAAAATGCATACGACGAAACGTGCATCGTCGAAGTGCTGCCCGCAGCTCAGATGGAGGAACGCGAGAGGGTGCTGCTTGAGATCGCCAAGTCCCGGCTGCCGAAAATTTTGTTCGATCAAATCGACGTGCTGGTCATCGATTACATCGGCAAAAACATCAGCGGCGACGGCATGGACCCGAACATTACCGGCCGTTATCCGACGCCGTACGCGCATGGCGGCCCCGACGTGTCCAAGATGGTCGTGCTCGACACGACGCCGGAAACGAAAGGCAACGCCAACGGCGTCGGCACGGCCGATTTCACGACGCAGCGGCTGGTCGACAAGATGGATCTGGCCGCGACCTACGCCAACGGGCTGACTTCCACGGTATGCGCGCCGACCAAAATCGCAACGACACTCGAAAACGACCTGTACGCCATCAAAGCCGCGGTCAAAACCTGCAATATTTTGGATTATACCCAATGCCGGCTTGTGCGTATACGGGATACGCTGCATTTGGGCGAAATCGAGATTTCGGTCAACTTGCTTGAGGAAGCCAAGCGTCATCCGGACATCGAGATTTTGTCCGAACCGTATAATCTGCCATTCAACAGCGAAGGGAACTTGGTATAAATGAGCGGTTTGTCTGTACCCAAGCCATACATCATCGCCGCGGATATCGGCACGACGAGCACCAAGACGCTGGTGATCGACCGAAGCGGCCGCGTGCTTGCCTCCCATGCGGTGGAGTATCCGCTTTACACACCCAAACCGGATATGGCCGAGCAGGACCCGGAAGAAATTTATCAAGCGGTGCTTACCGCCATTCGCGAAGTCGTCGGTAAAGCGGCCATTCTGCCCGGACAAGTGCTGTGCGTCTCGTTCAGCTCGGCGATGCACAGCCTGATTGCGGTGGACCGCGATTTGACTCCGCTGACGCGCTGCATCACGTGGGCGGACAACCGCAGCGTAGGCTACGTCAAAGTGCTGAAGGAAGAGCGGAACGGCCATGACATTTACCGGAACACGGGCACTCCGATTCATCCGATGTCGCCTCTGCTGAAGCTGATGTGGTTCCGGGACAATCGGCCGGACCTGTTCGAGCAGGCGTATAAGTTTATCGGCATCAAAGAATACGTATTCGGCAAGCTGTTCGGCAAGCTGGTGATCGACTATTCGCTGGCAAGCTGCACCGGTCTGTTCAACCTGCGGGAGCTGGCGTGGGATAAGCAGGCGCTCGAAGCCTGCGGCGTCCGGCCCGAGCAGTTGTCGGAGCCTGTATCGACCACGCATGTGCTGCAAGGGCTGACCGCCGGGGATGCGGCCTCGATGGGGCTCTCGGCGGATACGCCTTTTGTCGTGGGCGCGTCCGACGGCGTGCTGGCCAATCTCGGCGTCGGCGCTTTCGAGCCGGGCGTTTACACGGTGACGATCGGGACCAGCGGCGCAGTGCGCGGCGTCGTGCGCGAGCCAATGACCGATCCGAAGGGCCGGCTGTTCTGTTATGCGCTCAAGGAAGATTTCTGGGTCGTCGGAGGCGCGATCAACAACGGCGGCATCATGTTCCGTTGGGTTCGCGATCAGCTTGCCACGGCGGAAGCGGAAGAAGGACGCCGCAGAGACATGGACCCGTACGACTATTTGATGTCTCTGGCGCGTGAGGTGGCTCCCGGTTCGGACGGGCTCATTTTTCTGCCGCTGCTTGCCGGCGAGCGGGCGCCGTACTGGAACGCGAATGCGCGCGGCGTATTTTTCGGACTATCGCTCTATCATCAGAAGAAACATATGATCCGGGCGGTGCTGGAGGGCGTCATGTACCGGATTCATTCGGTCGTTTCCGCGCTGGAGGAGCTCAGCGGCCCGACCCGGGAGGTACGCGCCTCCGGCGGCTTTGCCCGTTCTTCGTTCTGGCTCCAGATGATGGCCGACGTGCTGAATGCGAACGTCGCCGTGCCAAGTACGATCGAAAGCTCCGGCCTCGGGGCGGCGCAGCTCGGTATGCTGGCGCTCGGCGAGATCAAGGATTTCTCCAGCGTTCACGATTGGATGCAGGTGGAGCAGTCGCTTCGCGCAAGCGAGCCGAACCATGAAGTATATCAACAGTTGACAAAAATTTATAATCGTGTGTACCATCAGTTGAAGGATGAGTTTGATGCCATCGCCGCCTTTCAACAGATTCACACGAAATCTTAGGGGGCGTCGGGCTATGAACTTATTCGATTTATCGGGAAAAACGGCAGTGATTATCGGAGGCAGCAGCACCTTAGGCGGAACGATGGGAGTTGCGCTTGGCGGACATGGGGCCGATGTCGCGGTGGTCGGGCGCAATATGGACAAATCCGAAGAAGTCGCAAAGCGGATCGAGGCGTCCGGCGGACGGGCCAAGTGCTTTTCGGCAGATGCGACGAAAGCCGAGGACTTGAAGCGGGTGCTGTCCGAGGTGCTTGCGTGGACGGGACGCTGCGATATTTTGATGAACTGTCCGGGCAAAAACAGCGCGACGCCGTTTTTTGACATCACGATGGACGAATGGGATTCGATTATGGAAGTGAATCTCAAGAGCGTCGTGTTGGCGTGTCAAATTTTTGGGAAGCATATGGTGGACAAGGGCGAAGGAGGCAGCATCATTAACATTTCCTCCGTATCTTCGGACCCGCCGCTGTCCAAAGTGTTCACGTACTCCGCTTCCAAAGCGGCGGTGAACAATGTCACCCAATTTCTGGCGAGCGAATTCGCTCCAGCGCGCGTGCGTGTCAATGCCATCATTCCGGGCTTCTTCCCGGCCGAGCAAAACCGCAAAATTTTGTCTCCCGAGCGTGTCGAATCGATTATGCGTCATACGCCGATGAACCGTTTCGGCGAAGCGGAAGAGCTTCAGGGCGCAGCCGTGTATCTGGCTTCGGAGAAAGCTTCGAGTTTCGTCACCGGCACGGTGCTGCGGGTGGACGGGGGCTTCGGAGCGATGACGATTTAAGCGGGCAGGGCCAGCTCCCAAACCGACTCCGGTGCAGCAATATCCATCTCCGGTCGCTCTTGAAAATGGATTCCTTGAACTTACCTGTTAGGTAAGAATCCATTTTTTCAAAGGCGACACGCAAGCTCTCCGATGGATATTCTGACCTCCTTCTCTTGGGAGAAGTTCCAAACCCTTAAACCGTCAAAATCTAAATAGACAAAAGGAAGGAAGAGAAACCACAATGTCCAAACAACAAGTCGGCGTTATCGGCCTTGCGGTCATGGGGAAAAACCTGGCTCTGAACATCGAAAGCAGAGGCTTCACCGTATCCGTCTTCAACCGTTCGCGGGAGAAAACGGATGCGCTGTTGGCCGAAGCGCAAGGCAAGAAGCTGGTCGGTACATATAGCATCGAGGAATTCGTAGCTTCGCTCGAAACGCCTCGCAAAATTTTAATCATGGTGCAAGCGGGCCATGCGACAGACGATACGATCAATCAGCTGAATCCGCATCTGGATAAAGGCGATATTATTATCGACGGCGGCAACGCATTTTTCCCGGACACTCAGCGCCGCAACAAAGAGCTAGAAGCGCACGGCCTCCGCTTTATCGGTACGGGCGTATCCGGCGGCGAGGAAGGCGCGCTGAAGGGCCCCGCGATTATGCCGGGCGGGCAAAAGGACGCCTACGAGCTGGTCGCTCCGATCCTGACGGCCATTTCGGCCAAAGTGAACGGCGACCCTTGCTGCACCTACATCGGACCGGACGGCGCCGGCCATTACGTCAAGATGGTGCATAACGGCATCGAGTACGGCGACATGCAGCTCATCTGCGAGGCGTACCACCTGCTCAAAGACGTGCTTGGCGTTAGCACGCAGGAGCTTCATGAGATTTTCGCCGATTGGAACAAGGGCGAGCTGGACAGCTACCTGATCGAAATCACAACCGACATTTTCACCAAATACGATCCGGAAACGGGCAAGCCGATGGTCGATGTCATCCTCGATTCCGCCGGCCAGAAGGGTACGGGGAAATGGACAAGCCAAAGCGCGCTCGATCTCGGCGTTCCGTTGTCCATCATTACCGAATCCGTTTTCTCCCGCTTCATCTCGGCCATGAAAGAAGAGCGCGTTGCTGCCAGCAAAGTGCTGAATGGACCGAAGCAAGCGGCGTTCGACGGCGACCGCGCAGCGTTTATCGAAGCGGTGCGGAAGGCGCTGTATGCGAGCAAAATTTGCTCTTACGCGCAGGGCTTCGCCCAAATGAGAGCAGCAAGCGAGGAATACAACTGGAGCTTGGACTACGGCAGCATTGCGATGATTTTCCGCGGCGGCTGCATTATCCGCGCCCGTTTCCTGCAAAATATCAAGGATGCGTACGACCGCAACCCGGAGCTGAAAAACCTGCTGCTTGACGAATACTTCAAAGGTATCGTAGAGCAGTACCAAGACGCTTGGAGAAACGTCGTCGCAACGGCAATCACCCGCGGCGTGCCGGTTCCGGCCTTCGCCTCCGCGCTGGCTTACTACGACAGCTACCGGACGGAGCGTTTGCCTGCCAACCTGCTGCAAGCGCAGCGCGATTATTTCGGCGCGCATACCTTCAAGCGGGTCGACAAAGAAGGCGCCTTCCACTTCCACTGGATGGAAAACTAAGCGGCTACAGGTGCCTTTTGATGCGGTCCGGCTTGACCGGATGCAGACCGAAGGACGCCTCGTACAGCCAGCTCTTGAGCCGGTCGGCTTCCATATCGTGGCCGCTCCGACGCTGAATGAGCATCAAAGCGATTTCGGCGAAATATCTAAAGTTTTTAAGCAGCCGTGGCTGGGAAAGATCCGTCAAGTTCGGGTCTTCCTCGGCCACCTTTTTTTTAATATACTCCAGCATCCAGACGATTTCCTCTCGGCATAAGGGCCTTGTGGGATCCATGATTTGTTCCAGCTTGAGCTCGGTCCAGTCCGGACCGGCCGCACGGGTTTGGGATAGAGCGCTTTGCGTCATATGACCGTGTTCTCCCTTCGGGAAATATGCATTAAACATCATGACTGATCTGGCTGGAATTTATTCACAATCATCTTATGATTTTGCCAACCTTTCTATTCACATGGTGTCGGCTATGATATGATAGGGTCAGTTGAATGATACGAAAGTCAGAGGTGCAGGAGAGTGGAATACCGTAACATCGTGTTGGTCGGTATGATGGGAACCGGAAAATCCTCCGTCGGACAAGCACTCGCTTCGAGGCTGAACTGGGTGTACGAGGATACGGACGCTTCCATTGAGCGGGCGCAGGGAATGAACATTACCCGAATGTTTGCGGAGCTCGGAGAGCTCTTCTTCCGCAAAGCCGAAAGCGAGACGATCGAACGGACGCTGCAAGGTCGGCATCAAGTGGTAGCGACCGGAGGCGGGGCCGTTCTTGCAGAGCAAAACCGGATTTTCATGAAACGCAGCGGCCTGGTTGTTGCGCTGAAAGCGTCCGCCGAAACGATCATCGAGCGGGTCCGGTCCGATCAGAGCCGTCCTTTGCTGCAAGGCGGAGTTGAAGACCGCGTACGCCACATCATGGAGAGCCGCAAGCACGCGTACGATTTTGCGGATCTCCATGTGGATACGGACGGCAAGACCGTCGGGCAGATCGTCGATGAGATTTACAGCCGTTTGGAGCGGGCTTAAAGCTGCTCCCACTCCAGCATACCGCCGGTCATGTTGACAAGCCCGGTGAAGCCTTGGGCTTCCAAGTATTCAAACGCCCGTCCGCTGCGATTGCCGCTGCGGCAGACGAGAATCGTTTCGCTGTGCTGCGGGATTTCGCCAAGGCGCTGAGGGATTTCCATCAAAGGAATATGCTTGGCGCCCGGAATCATGCCGAGCGCGACTTCTTCGGGTTCGCGCACGTCGATGATGGTAAGCTTTTCGCCGTTTTCAAGCCGTTGCTTGACTTCTTGCGGGGTAATCGTATGCATCAATATAGCCTCCTTCTCGTTCGGCTTGCGGCCGACTTGCCTTCATCATAAAAAGAAAACGGCAGCGTGTCAAACAAAGCGGAACGGCTGTCGTTGATAACGCTAATTTCGAATGGGGACGAAATCGGATGACCGTACTTTATATAGGTCTGGCGGGAATCGCCGGAGCGCTGGCACGGTACGGATTGTCTGTCGTGATGAATCCGCAGCAGGTCGCCTCGCTGCCGTGGGGAACGCTGTTATGTAACCTTGCCGGCTGCCTGGTGCTTGGCTTTTTAGCCTATTTGCCCGGTTTGAAGCGATATCCGGACCTTCGCGCCGCGCTGACAACCGGATTCATCGGAGCGTTTACGACCTTCTCGACATTAAGCTGGGAGCTCGTATCCATGCTCCAGCAGCAGCTTTGGACGATCGCGGCGCTCTATTTTATCGTTAGCCTGTGGGGCGGAATCGGCTGCATTCGTCTCGGACGCCGGTTCAGCTTAAATTTGACGGCGGTAAAAAGGGGTTCTGAGGAATGATGTCGAATACGTTAGGAACGTTGCTGCTCGTAAGCGCAGGAGGCTTTGCCGGCGCCGTGGCAAGGTATTGGATCGGCAGCCGGATCGCGGAACGGCTTAGAACTTCTCTGCCATACGGAACGCTGACGGTCAATCTGGCCGGTTCGTTCTTGTTGGGCGTCCTGTGGGGAGGAGGGGCGGACGGCCGATGGATGGCGCTCCTTGGCAGCGGATTTATGGGAGCATTCACGACCTTTTCGACGCTAAAGCTGGAAAGCGAAGCACTGCTTCGCCAAGGCGAAAGCCGGACGGCCTGGCTGTATATGGGGCTGTCGTATACACTCGGTTTGCTGCTTGCTTACGCAGGCTATATCCTTTCACTTACATATATAAAGCTCTGACGGACAAGGAGAGATACTTTACGATGAAAGCCATTGTCAAACCGACCCCGCGTCTGGGCGGGACGATTAACGCGCTGTCTTCCAAAAACTACACGACCCGCTATTTGCTCATCGCCGCGCTTGCGGACGGGACGAGCACGATTTACTATCCGGCTCACAGTGAGGATAGTGACGCGATGCGTCGCTGCATCCGGGACTTGGGCGCCGACCTGGAAGAGGACGACGAAAAGATGACGATCCGCGGCTTTGGCCGTCATCCGAAGCATGTGAGTGAGCTGAATGTCGGCAATGCGGGAGCGGTGCTCCGCTTCTTGATGTCGGTCGCCGCTTTTTGCCCGGAGGTGACGTTTATTAACGCTTACCCGGACTCCCTCGGCAAACGGCCCCATGACGATCTGATCGACGCCCTGAAGCAGATGGGAGTCGAGGTCGAGCACCGTGAAGGAAAGCTGCCGCTTACGATTCGGGGCGGTCATCCGCGGGGCGGCAAAATTACCGTTTCCGGGAACGTTAGCTCGCAATTTTTAAGCTCTTTGCTGTTCGTTGCTCCTCTGCTGGACGAGGATAGCGAAATTACGGTACTGCACGATCTGAAATCGAAAATTATCGTCGGCCAGACGTTGGAA
This sequence comes from Paenibacillus tianmuensis, assembly GCF_900100345.1. GTDB lineage: Bacteria > Bacillota > Bacilli > Paenibacillales > NBRC-103111 > Paenibacillus_G > Paenibacillus_G tianmuensis. Next base: position 109,470 of record NZ_FMTT01000005.1, read on the forward strand.
GTCATTGCCCAAGCAGGCGTGAAAATCGAAGCGTCCGACGATTTGATGCATTATAAAATTCCCGGCAAACAGGAATACAAGCCCCAAAACTATACGGTTCAGGGCGATTATCCGGGCTCTGCCGCCATCCTGGCTGCTGCGGCCGTGACGCATTCGGACGTCACGGTGCTTCATCTGGCGGAGCAAAGCAAGCAGGGCGAGCGGGCCGTCGTCGATGTGCTCCGCGCGATGGGCGTCGATCTTACCCACGAGAACGATGCCGTTCGGATTCGCGGCAATCAGAAGCTGACCGCGGGCGAATTTGACGGGGATCATTTCACCGACGCTGTGCTGGCGATGGTTGCTGCGGCGGTGTTCGCGGAAGGCACGTCCCGCTTCTACAATGTAGAAAACCTGCGGTACAAGGAATGCGACAGGATTACGGATTTTGTCAACGAGCTGCGCAAAGCCGGGGCGGATGTGGAAGAACGACAAAGCGAGATTATCGTCCACGGGCGTCCGCAGGGCGTAACGGGCGGCGTCGAAATTAACGCGCACTACGACCACCGCGTCATCATGGCGCTTACCATCGTTGGCCTCCGCTCCGAGCAAGGCTTGATTATTAACGACGCGCACCATGTGGCCAAGTCTTACCCGCATTACTTCGAGCATTTGCTGTCGCTCGGGGCGCAGATCGATCTGGTTCAAGAGTAAGGCGCCGCACGTCGGCGTTGCTTAACCCATCATCATGATCGGCATGCTGATCGTAACAAGGCGGTGAAGGACGTGACCGTATTATGGAAAGGAATTCAGGTCACGCTTGCTTTATTTCTCATCACAGGGCTACTTTTTGCCAGCGGTGTATTTGGCGTACTGCTTTACGCTAAACTAACGGGACAGACATGGTACCGGGACCCGGCCGTCGCCTACGCGGAGCAAGAAGCTGCCGCAGCTAAGGCAGCCGCAACCGCTGCACCGCCTGCGGCGAAGCCTGTCGAGCGGCCGAAGAGCGTATTGCTGGAAGCGCCGCATATTCGGCAGCGGCCCGAGCTTCCTTCCGGATGCGAGGTGACGAGTCTTGCGATGCTGCTGCAATTTTACGGCGTAAACAAATCCAAGATGGATTTGGTCCCCGAGATGAAAAAAGATCCGACGCCGATCCGTTATAATAAAAACGGCTCAATCGCTTATTGGGGCAACCCGAACACCGGATTCGTCGGGGAAGTGACGGGTGCTGCCAAAGGATTCGGGATCTATCATACCGCATTGTTCGAGCTGCTTAAGGACTATGTTCCGACGGCGAAAGATCTGACCAAGGAGCCGTTCTCGAAGCTTGAAGACCAATTGATTCAGGGGATTCCGTCCGTCGTTTGGACGACGATCGATTATAAGGTTCCGGACAAATGGGTCGTGTGGGATACGCCGATCGGTCCGATCGAGACGACCTTTATGGAGCATGCGGTGCTGCTGGTTGGCTTTGACGAACAGTACGTATATGTCAACGACCCGCTTGCCGGTCAAAGCAACAAAAAAATCGACAAAGAAGCGTTTATCGCAACATGGGATGCCATGGGACGCCAAGCGCTAAGCTATACGAAGGCGAAATAATTCATGAAGCGAGGAGCGAAGCATCGTGGCTTTTGAAAATCCGCCCCGCGAACGAATCAAAGAACTATTGGCAGGAGCCGGCAACGTAGCGGTCGTCGGTCTGTCCGACAATCCCGATCGCATATCTTACATGGTTGCGGAGGCCATGCAAAAGAAAGGCTACCGCATTATTCCGGTCAATCCAACCGTAAGCGGAGCGATTTTGGGGGAAACTTGCTACGCTTCGCTCGTCGATATTCCCGAACCGGTCGATATCGTGAACGTCTTCCGCCGCAGCGAAACGGTCGTTCCCGTAGCCGAGGAAGCGGTGCGGATCGGGGCCAAGGTGTTCTGGCTACAGCAGGGCATCTTTAACGATGAAGCGGCGGATATTGCCCTCGCCGGCGGTCTTGAAGTGATCATGGACCGCTGCATCAAAGTAGAAGATTCGATTTTGCTGCCCGGAGGGAAATAATTTGTTCCAGCCAGACGTACGTCATTATTTATCGGTTTATTTGGTTATGGATCTTTCGGGCCACGAAGGGCGGTCGGCGCTTGATATTGCCCGGGCCGCACTGGACGGCGGCGTTACGATGATCCAACTTCGCGAAAAACAAGCGACTTTGTCCCGCGTCATCGAGAAGGGCAGAGCGCTGCGGGAGCTTTGTCGGGAATATGGCGTCCCGTTTCTGGTGAACGACCGGGTCGATGTGGCGCTTGCGCTGGACGCCGACGGCGTGCATGTCGGCCAAGACGATCTGCCCGGCTCGGAAGCCCGCAAGCTGCTTGGCGAGGATAAGATTATCGGCATCTCCTGCAGCACGATGGCTGAGGCGGAGTGGGCTATGGCTCAAGGCGCAGATTATTTGGGTGTGGGCGCCGTCTATTCCACCCTTACGAAAGGGGATGCCGGAGCGCCGATAGGCACCGGGTTGATTTCGGAGATCAAGCAGCGCTGGCCGCATATCAGCATGGTCGGGATCGGAGGCATTGACGTTTCCAATGCGACGCCCGTCATTCAGGCCGGCGCAGACGGAGTAGCCGTCGTATCGGCCATCGTTCGGCAAAGCGATCCTTGCTTGGCCGCCCGGCAGTTAAAGCAGGAAGTTTGTCCCGAATAATCCTAAAAAAAATAAGCGGCAAGTAATAAAATAAATCCTCCTTGAAGACAATAAGAAAGGCTTCTGGAATGGAACGGAACAACGACCCAGCACCGGAAGACTTCCTATAATAAACTTCGAGGAGGATTTTGTCGCATGTACCAACAAGGCTACCAAAGCAGCTTTCACAACCCATCGGGTACGGCCGGTCTTGCAAGCTCCCAATACACGAAATACCAGCCGGTCGGTTATGTACAATCCCAATACAACCAGTCCTTGAATCCATCCGGAATCGGCCAGCAATACGGAGCGGGACAGCAGTATTCCCAATTCCAAAACCCGCAATCGTACCATATGGCTAACTACCGCGGCAGCCAACAAGGCCATGACGCTTATCTTCGTTCCGATTCCACGCAGCCGGCTCAAAGCCAATTCGGCATCGGCGCAGCCCAATACGGTGTATCTTCCTTCGGCGCCGCACAACAGTACTCGCAGTATCAAAGCCCGCAATCGTACCATACGGCGAACTACCGCGGGGACCAGCAAGGCCATGACGCTTACCTGCGTTCCGATTCCACGCAGCCGGCGCAAAGCCAATATGGCATCGGTGCAGCTCAATACGGCGCGGCAAGCTTTGCAGGCCAAGCCCAATTTAGCCAGCCTTATGGTATTTCCGGGCAATCGTATTCCCAATTCCAAAGCCCGCAATCGTACCATACGGCCCACTACCGCGGCAATCAACAAGGCCATGACGCTTATCTTCGTTCCGACTCCAGCCAACCGGCTCAAAGCCAATTCGGCATCGGCGCAAGCGGCATGGGCTTTAGCAGATTCTAATTTTAATCGGCAAGCAGCCTCGAACAGGCGGGCCCGAGCGGCCCGTCTTCTTTGCGTTTTCCCTGAACTTACGGTTTGACAAAAAACGGTTATGAGCGTACCATCGTTAGTATGAAAGGGGGAACGGACCGATTTGAATTGGATGGGAAACTTGCAGCAGCTTGGCCGGTCGCTCATGCTGCCGACCATCACCCTTCCCGTTGCCGCTATCTTGCTGCGCCTGGGTACCTTGCCTTGGGATCAGATTCATATGCCCCGCGTCGGGGAAATTTTATTGCTATGCGGCACAACGATCTTTACGTATTTGCCGCTTATTTTTGCGGTTGGCGTCGCTCTCGGGTTGACGGAAAGCGCAGGAATCGCAGGCATGTCGGCGCTTATCGGGCATTACATGTTCAGCGAAGCGACGCAGCGTTACCTCGGCGATTCGTTTCAGCTCGGCGTTCCCGGTGGCATCCTGATCGGTTTGCTGGCCGCCGTCATTTATCATAGGGTAAAGCATATTCAGCTTCCCGAATCGATTCAATTTTTCGGCGGTCCCCGCCTGGTGCCGCTGCTGATGGGGCTTGCCATCTTTTTATTGATTTTACTGATGATCCAATTCGGCCCTGCGCTCGAAACCGGGATGGAGAAGCTCACGAATTTTATATTGGGGCTCGGCGGCTTCGGCGCATTTTTATACGGCATCATTCACCGACTCCTGGTCCCATCCGGACTGCATCACGTGTTTAACAACTTTTTTTGGTTTCAGCTCGGCGCGTACAACGATGCGCAAGGACAACCGGTATTCGGCGACTTGCCACGTTACTTCGCCGGAGACCCGACGGCGGGACTGTATATGGCCGGCTTGTATCCGATCATGATGTTCGCGCTGCCCGCCATTGCCTTGGCGATTATTCAGGAAGCGCGCGAGGATTTAAAGCCGAAAATTCGCACGACGTTCCTGACGGCGGCTTTTGCCTGCTTCTTGACCGGGGTGACCGAGCCGATTGAGTTTGCGTTTTTGTTCGTGGCGCCATATTTGTTTTTCGTTCATGCCATTCTTTCGGGATTGGCGATGTGGATCGCTTACATGCTCGACATTCACCACGGCTTCTCCTACTCGGCGGGAGCGATCGATTATTTGATCAATCTGCATTTGTCGACCCGCGGCCTGCTGCTGATTCCGATCGGGCTTGCTTACGGCTTCGTCTACTATGTGATGTTCCGCTGGGCGATCCGCCGCTTCCGCATCCCGACGCCCGGCCGCGAGGAGGGTTCGCAGCTCGAAGAATGGGCCGGGGACATTCCGTATCGTTCGCCATTGATTTTGCAGGCGCTTGGCGGCAAGGAAAACATCAACAACATCGAAGCGTGTATTACCCGCCTGCGGCTCACGCTAGTCAACGACCGGCAGATGGATGTGTCGGCGCTGCGGCTGCTCGGCGCGGCCGGCGTCATCCGTTTGGGCGGCGGCAACGTTCAGGTTGTGTTCGGAACGTATTCGGAATTGATCCGCGAAGAGATGATCAAGTCGATGCGCAAAGATATTCAGCAGGTGCTGTTCAGCTCGCCTATGCAGGGACGGATGATTCCGCTGGAGGAAGTGCCGGACAAAATTTTTGCCGGCAAGCTGGTGGGCAACGGCGTCGCCTTTTTCCCCGATAAAGGGGAGCTGGTGTCGCCGGTAACGGGTAAAATCATTCACGTGTATCCGACGCTTCACGCCCTCGGGATCGAAACGGAGCAGGGACTTCAAGTGCTCCTCCATATCGGAATCGATACGGCCGGCCTGCAGGGCAAATATTTTACCGCCTACGTGAAAGAAGGAGACCTGGTCGAACCCGGCCAGCTGCTCGTCAAGTTCAATCTGCAGAAGGTGAAGAAAAACTGCAAGTCGCTCGCGACGCCTATGCTCATCACGAACGTCGATATGGTGAGATCATGGAGCTTCGCGCCGTATAAAGCCGTGAAGAAAGGACAGGCGTCGGTCATGTCCGTCATGCTGAAAAATACCGCTACAACAGGAGTTACAGGGGGAGGGAACGCTTATGGTTGAGGGGATCGGAGCTTCGTCGGGGATTGCGATGGGAAAAGCTTTCGTTATTCCAACCTGGGAATGGGACTTTCCCGAGAAGCTGATCGACGTCACGGACTTGGCGTACGAATTCGAAAGGTTATATGACGGAATCCGCCATTCCAGGGATGAGATCGAACTGATCAAACAGGAATTCGTCAGCGTGCTGGGCGAGGAGCAGACGCAAATTTTCGATGCGCATCTGGCCATCTTGGAAGACCCGATATTCATGAACGAAGTGCAGGGGATCATGCAGCGGCAGTACAAAGCGGCCGAGGTCGCCGTCAAAGAAGCGATCGACAAGTTCGTAGGCATGTTCGATCTGCTTGACGATGGCTATATGAAGGAGCGCGCGCTCGATATTAAAGACGTCGGCAACCGGCTGCTCAAGCATCTGCTGGGAGCGCTCGAAGAGACGCTGCCGCCCAAGGATCAGCCTTATATTCTCGTAGCCAAAGAGCTGATTCCGTCCCAAATGGTGCATCTGGACGTGAATCTGGCGTTAGGGCTGGTCACGATGCTGGGCGGCAAAACGTCGCATGTGGCGATCATGGCCCGCGCGATGAGCGTTCCGTACGTTCTTGGGCTTGAGGGCAAGCTGCAAACGCCGATTCAAAACGGCGACTATCTGATTATCGACGGCGACGAGGGCGTCGTCTATGTAAATCCGGCCGACGATGTGATCGAGAAGTACAAGGCGCGCAAGGAAACGTGGAAAGCTGTTCAGGAGCAGCTGCAAAAGCTGGCCTATTTGCCTACCCGGACGGAGGACGGAAGGCAGATGCATTTGGCGGCCAACATCAGCTCGGTGAAGGAGCTGGAGCTGGTCATGAAGAACGGCGCTTCCGGCGTCGGCTTGTTCCGGACGGAATTTTTGTACATGGACCGCAGCAGTTTCCCCGAAGAAGAGGAGCAGTTTGCCGTATACCGCGAGGTGGCCGAGCGGATGGACGGCAAGCCGGTTGTCATTCGGACGCTGGACGTCGGAGGGGATAAGCATCTCGATTACCTGGCCTTGCCGGAGGAAGAGAATCCGTCGCTCGGCTATCGCGCGATCCGGATCATGCTGGACCGGACCGACTTGTTCAAAACGCAGCTTCGCGCTATACTGCGGGCCAGTCATTACGGCAGCGTGAAAATCATGTACCCGATGATTTCCTCGCTAGACGAGCTGCGCCGAGCCAATGAGGTGCTGGAGGACGCGAAACAGGAGCTTGCCGCGGAAGGTACCCCGTTCCGCTCCGACATTGAGGTCGGCATTATGATCGAGCTTCCGGCGGCGGTCATGATCTCCGATCTGCTGGCGCAAAAGGTCGACTTTTTCAGCATCGGAACGAACGATCTGGTCCAATACGTGCTGGCTGTCGACCGGATGAACGAGACGGTGGCGCATTTGTACGACCCGTTTCATCCGTCGGTGCTCCGCATGCTGAAGATTACGGCGGATCATGCCCACAAGCACGGGACGCATATCAGCGTGTGCGGCGAGCTGGCAGGGGATGTCCGCGCTTTGCCGATTTGGATTGCGCTCGGCATTACCGACCTGAGCATGTCGGTGCAATCGATATTGAAGGTAAAAAACAGCCTGCTCCAAAGCAGACACAGTGACGGCGAGAAGATTTGGGAGGAGTTGGCCGGCTGTGCCAGCAGCGCCGAAGTGATGACCATCCTTGCCAAATATTTGGAAACGGATATCACCGATCAGTCGGGCCGCACGCGACCCGCTTGCGGTTTCTCTTAAGCGCTGTTTATTTTATGATATGAACCATAGTTGGGAGAGAATAGGATGAATCTTTCGGGACATCGAGTGCTTGCGTTTGTCGACGAAGAGTTTGAAGATTTGGAGATGTGGTACCCGGTGCTGCGGCTGCGGGAATCCGGGCTTGACGTACATTTGGCCGGCCCTAAGGCGGGTACCGTCTATCACGGAAAATACGGCGTTCCTCTGACGACCGAATATGCCTTGGACGAAGTGAAGTCCGAAGACTATATCGGTCTTTACGTGCCGGGCGGCTGGGCGCCGGACAAACTGCGCCGCTATGCTTCGGTGCTGCGTCTGACCCGTGAATTTCACGAAGCGGAAAAACCGATTGCACACATTTGTCATGCCGGCTGGGTACTCGTATCGGCGAAAATATGTCAGGGCTACACCATGACTTCCACACCCGGCATTAAGGACGATCTTGAAAATGCGGGCGCGATTTGGGTCGATCAGGAAGTGGTCGTCGACCGGCACATAGTGTCCGGACGCAGACCTCCGGATCTTCCGGCGTTTACCAAAGCGTTCGTAGACCGTTTGGCGCAATATGCGGCTAACTAAAGTTTGTGCAAACAAGGAGCATATGGGATGAACATGATCGTCAGGTGGCTGCCTTCCGTCCTGTGGATGGCGGTCATTTTTTATTCGTCCTCGCGAACCGGCGACGATCTTGGGGGATGGCTGTCTGAAATCCGCCGGATTATCCCTGCGATGGAAGGGTTCGATTGGGGCCATTTCGTTTCGTACTTTATATTGGCTTGGACTTATTTATGGGCACTCCGTCCCAAGCGGCTGACCTTCCTGCCGAAGCTTACGGTCGTGCTGCTGTGCGTGCTTTACGGGGTGACAGACGAGTTTCACCAATCGTTCGTACCCGGGCGCACGCCGGATGTTATGGACTTGCGCAACGATGCGATTGGAGCTGCCTTGGCGATGCTTACACTGTCGCTGCCTTTTGTCCGACGCGCTTATGAGCGCCTGTGTGCTAAATATTACTAACCCCGCAGTGGCAGGAGTTTGTTCGCCAAGGTAGAATATTTGTACATAAGCAGGATAAACGAATGCGCCGTCCCAGATGACGGCTGCGCGTTTGTCGGGAACCTTCAGATATCATGGATTCTGATCGTTTTAGAAAGGTTTGGCGTTGCTGCCAAAAGGAGTGGTAGTTGTTGCATAAGCCGTGCAAGTGCGGAAAGGCTATGAGCATTCGTCTTCGTACCGTCATTTATCAGAACAAAGTCGAGATCGGGAACGTCCCGATTTTCTCGTGCGACACCTGCAACCGCAGCGAGGTGTTTGCGGAAGTGAAACCGGAATTGACCGGATTCATCAGCAAGATTGGCAGCAAACCGGAGAAGCAATCGCTTCAGTTTGACGATGTATGCGAAATCGCTCATTTGATGGTCAAAGTAACGGAGAAAAAAAGGGCAGCCGACCCTGTAGAGACAATCATCCAAGAAAGAATCAACGAACTGCTTGATCTGCTGCTGTTGGCCCAGTCGCTCGACGATGAAGTATGGATTGACGACGTCCGTAAAAGACTGTCGCAAATCGCCAAGCATTCGGTAACGGTACACGATTTTTGAAAGCCGCTGCTCCGCAGTTGGCTTTTTTTGTGTCTTTTTGATACTATATTCATAGGACTATGACCAATTCGTTGCGAAAACAAGCATTTTGTCGTATGATAAGGCTAAATGACATGATCGCATTATACTTTTTAAAACAATGGAGAGAATGGCCGTGACTGTGACAATTTATGATGTAGCCAGAGAAGCAGGCGTTTCCATGGCGACCGTTTCCAGGGTTGTCAACAATAACCCTAACGTGAAGCCGCAAACGCGCAAGAAGGTGTTTGAGGCGATCGAGCGTTTAGGCTATCGTCCCAATGCCGTGGCAAGAGGCTTAGCCAGCAAGAAAACGACAACGGTCGGCGTGGTCATTCCCGATATTTCCAACTCGATCTTTTCCGAGGTCGCACGCGGCATCGAAGATATCGCGAATATGTACCACTACAATATTATTTTATCCAATGCGGACAAGAAGAAGGAAAAAGAAATCCGCGTGATTAACACCTTGCTGGAGAAGCAAGTGGACGGACTGCTCTTCATGGGCGGGGCGATTACCGAGGAACACATTCAGGCGTTCAATACGTCTTCTGTACCGGTGGTGCTGTGTGCGACGGCGGATGAACAGCGGACGATTCCTTCGGTCGATATCGACCATGAGAAGGCAGCGTTCGACGCCGTGAACGTGCTGCTGGAAAACGGACACCGCGATATCGCCATGATTTCCGGCACTTTGCAGGACCCGGCCAACGGTTTCGCCCGTTACCAAGGATACAAGAAAGCGCTCGAAGCCGCGAACATTCCGCTGCGCGAAGAGCTGGTCCGCATCGGGAATTACCGCTATGAATCGGGCCTTGAAGTGACGAAGTACTTTCTGGAGCTGGACAACCGTCCTACGGCGATCTTTGCGGCAACGGACGAGATGGCGATCGGAGCGATTCACACGCTGCAGGATAGCGGCTTGAAGGTTCCGGAAGACATGTCTGTCATCAGCGTGGACAACATTCGGATGGCTTCGATGGTTCGTCCGCTGCTGACAACGGTTGCTCAACCGATGTACGACATCGGTGCCGTGGCGATGCGGCTGCTGACCAAGCTGATGAATAAAGAAACGAAGGATGCTTCGGAGCTGTCGCAGGTTATTTTGCCGCATGAAGTGCTTTATAGAAATTCGGTGGCTCATCGCTAATATGAGCCACTTTCTTTTGTAAAAAGGGGGATTCTGGATTGACGTACGGTAAACTAGGCGTCATCGGCGCGATGAAGGAAGAAATCGAGCTGTTCCACGAGCATATGGAGCAGGTGCGGGAATCCGCGAAGGCGGGGATTACATTCTACGAAGGCGTTTTCCACGGTAAAAGCATCGTTCTGTGCAAATCGGGCGTAGGCAAGGTGAATGCTGCCGTAACGACGCAGATTTTGATCGATACATACGGCGTAGAAGCCGTGATCTTCACCGGAGTGGCAGGGGCAGTCGACCCGTCGCTGAACGTCGGCGATATCGTGGTGTCGACGGAGTGCCTTCAGCACGATATGGATGTAACGGCCCTTGGATTTCCGCGGGGGACGATTCCTTACGAGGCGACGTCGGTTTTTGCTGCCGATACGGGACTGCGCAGCGCAGCGGCCGGAGCGAGTCGGGAGCTGTTCGGGGCGGTTAAGAAAGGACGGGTGCTTTCGGGCGACCAGTTTATCGCCAGCCGGGAGACGGTCCAAATGCTGCATCAGGAGCTTCAAGGCGCATGCGTCGAGATGGAGGGCGCGGCGGTCGCACAGGCTTGCTCCATGAACGGCATCCCGTTCGTCATCATTCGTTCCATGTCCGACAAGGCGGACGGATCGGCGCACGTCAATTTTGCGGAATTCACCGTGCAGGCTTCCGAGAACTCATACCGTATCGTGGATCAGATTGTCAAGCGTCTGACATAGGTCTGACGGACAATGGAAGGGGTCCAAACCAGAGAAATAGAAGGAGAGAATATAACGATGTCATCCGTATCGATGGAACAATTGGTCGCTTTGGCCAAGCACAGAGGCTTTATTTTCCCGGGCTCCGAAATTTACGGCGGTCTTGCCAATACATGGGACTACGGTCCGCTCGGCGTTGAGCTGAAGAATAACATTAAGCGCGCCTGGTGGAAAAAGTTCATTCAGGAATCTCCGTACAATGTCGGTATTGACGCGGCTATTCTGATGAACCCTCAAGCTTGGGTCGCATCCGGCCATGTGGGCAACTTCAACGACCCGATGATCGACTGCAAGCAGTGCAAAGTGCGTCACCGCGCCGACAAATTGATTGAGAACGCCTTGGCGGAAAAAGGCATCGAAATGATCGTCGACGGTCTGTCGTTTGCCGAGATGGAGAAGCTGATTGCCGAGCATAAGATCGTTTGCCCGGACTGCGGAGCGTTGGATTACACCGAAATCCGCCAGTTTAACCTGATGTTCAAAACGTTCCAGGGCGTGACCGAATCGAGTACGAATGTCGTTTACATGCGTCCGGAGACGGCGCAGGGCATTTTCGTCAATTTCAAAAACGTACAGCGCACCATGCGCAAAAAGCTGCCGTTCGGTATCGGTCAAGTCGGCAAGAGCTTCCGGAACGAGATTACGCCGGGGAACTTCACCTTCCGTACGCGTGAGTTCGAACAGATGGAACTCGAATTTTTCTGCAAGCCGGGCGAAGACCTGCAATGGTTCGAGTACTGGCGTTCGTTCTGCCGCGATTGGCTCTTGGGCCTCGGCATCACGGAAGGAAACATCCGACTGCGCGATCATTCGGACGACGAGCTGTCCCACTATTCCAATGCGACGACGGACATCGAATACAAATTCCCGTTCGGCTGGGGCGAGCTGTGGGGCATCGCCGACCGCACGGATTACGATTTGAAGCAGCATATGACGCATTCCGGCGAAGATTTCAACTATATTGAGCAAGAAACGAACGAGCGGTATATTCCATACTGTATCGAGCCATCGCTCGGTGCGGATCGGGTAACGCTGGCGTTCCTGATTGACGCGTTCGAAGAGCAGAAGCTGGAAGGCGACGACAGCCGGACGGTATTGCATCTGCATCCGGCGCTGGCGCCTTACAAAGCGGCGATTTTCCCGCTGTCGAAGAAGCTTTCCGAGGGAGCGAACCAAGTATTTGCCGATTTGGCGAAGCACTTCTTGGTTGACTATGACGAAGCCGGTTCGATCGGCAAGCGTTACCGCCGTCATGACGAGATCGGTACGCCGTTCTGCATTACGTACGACTTCGAGTCGGAGCAGGATGGTCAAGTGACTGTTCGCGACCGCGATACGATGGAGCAAACGCGGATGCCGATCAGCGAGCTTAAAGCGTTTATCGAGTCGAAAGTGCAGTTCTAATCTCCAAAACACGAAACAGCCCGCGCCAATATGGCCGCGGGCTATTTTGTATCTTCATAGAACGAACCTAGGTACTTGTACGGCAGTTATGCCGCAAAAATTGCGCCTCAAGCCAAAGGATTAGGCTAAATAAAGCGAGGCAATTTCTTTGGTGTGCCGGTTTTTCTCGGTTATTTCCTGTCGCCTCGGAATCGGAACCCAGGTGTGCGCCGCGTCCAGCCACGTAGTTGGAAGCGCTTCATCGAAATGCGGCTGCCAATTTGCTACCCAGTCGACCGGCAGGGCCATCTCCGGGTTCTGCTCCAGCTGTTGGAGCAAGGGATGCTCGCTCATCTCCAGCCACAGGAGGCTCCAGGCCCTCGGGACGACACGCCAAATATCGTAGCCTCCGCCGCCGAGCGCCACCCACCGGCCATGGCAGTGCTCATGTGCCAGTTGGTGGATGATGCGCGGCATCACCCGATAAATTTCCATGCTGCAGTGAATATGAGCCAGCGGATCGTAGGCATGGGCATCACAGCCGTGCTGGGAAATGATAAGATCCGGTTTAAACTGCGCCGCCGTCTTGACAAGCACCTCCTCGAAGCATTCCAGCCACGATTCATCCTCGGTAAAGGGCTCCATCGGCACGTTGATCGTCGTTCCGAAGCCCGTCCCGTCGCCGCGCTCGTTCACCGCTCCCGTACCGGGAAACAAATATTTGCCCGTTTCATGAATCGAGAACGTACAGGTGTCCGGATCGGTGTAGAAGCTCCATTGAACGCCATCGCCGTGATGTACGTCGGTATCGATGTACAGGACGCGCACGCCATACTTGCTCTTGGCATGCGCGATGGCTACGGATGCATCGTTGTAGACGCAAAAGCCCGCTCCTTTACTCGGCATGGCATGGTGCAGCCCGCCTCCCAAATGCAGCGCGTGCCCGGCTTCTCCGCCGAGCACGGCATCGACCGCCCGAATCGAGCCTCCGACCACAAAGGACGTGGCCTGGTGCATTCCCGGGAAAAAGGGCGTATCTTCCGTATCCAGCCCGTACTTTCCTGCCAAATGCAGCCACTCTTCCGCCGGCTGGTCAGCGCTTAATGCCTTGACGGCATTGACATATTCCTGCGAATGCACCGAGCAAAGCTGCGTTTCGTCGGCCGGCATCGGCCGGATCAGTCTGTCGCCGGGCAGCGCTTTCGCCTTGCGCAACAGATCGACCGTTAGCACCAGTCTTTGCTGATTAAACGGGTGACTGTCGTTGAACTTGTAGGCGACTTCATTCTCGTCGTAAACAAACAATGCTTTTGCACTCATGCTATTCGCGCTCCCATCAGTACATAAACCGCTGCCGGAATCGGACCCGGTCGAATTGCTCCACGGAAGACAGCGGCACGTTTTTGCCGATGCGCACCATCAGGCAGTTGGCCGGATGAGAGCAGATTTCCGGATCGTCGGTAGCATACCAGACCATATCGACGCTTTTCATCAACTTCTCCATCATATCCCGGTACTGCCAAACGTTAAGCCCGCTTTTTTCCAGGTCCCAATGCCAGTAATATTCGGTCGTAAACGTGATGACATTCTCAAGCTGCTCATCCTCAAAGGCCAAACGGATCAGCTTCTTGCCAAGGCCAAGCCCCCGATAGTCGTCCGCTACCTCGATCGCGCCAAGCTCGATCAAATCCTCCATATTTCCTTCCGACCAGCGTTCCATCTCGTCGGGATAATGGAATGTGACGTAGCCGACAATTTGCATCGAAATCCTCGCCAGAACGATTCGTCCCTCCGGCAGCCCGGCAATTTCGACAAGCGCCTCGAACTGCTCCTTGGGCCTTCGGAACGCATCCAGATCCGGATGCATCGTATAGTTGCGGAGCTGCTCGGGCGGCACGGGGCCTTCCAGGATGATTTCGCCGTCCTGATACGGAATAACCCGGGAATGATACAATTTAACATGCTCCATCTGCGGCGATTCACTCCCTTCCAGAACTTCACTTTAAGAATAACAAAAAAATAGTCGGATAAAAAGTGTTGTGGTATAATATGTTTTAGTGCGTATGAAAGCGTTTCATCAAAGTAAAAAAGAGAGCTTTGGGGAGGAAATGGTCATGGATCATACGAATGTCGAAATCATTGCACCCGTAGCAACATCGCCCAACATGAAAAACTACGAGGAAGAACGAGCCCAATTTCAATGGGCGGATATCGAGAAGGCATTCACATGGTCCCAAACCGGCAAGGTGAACGTCGCTTATGAAGCGATTGACCGTCATGCCGATTCGCAGCTCGGAGATAAAATCGCTCTGTACTACAGCGATGACCGCCGAGACGAAAAGTACACATTTAAGGACATGAAAGCCCAGTCCAATCGATTCGGCAACATTCTGCGCAAGCTTGGCGTAGGGAAGGGCGACCGGGTCTTCATCTTCATGCCGCGCTCGCCGGAGCTTTACTTTGCCTTGTTCGGCACGATCAAAGTCGGAGCCGTGGTCGGACCGTTGTTCGAAGCATTTATGGAGACGGCCGTCAAGGATCGGCTGGAGGACAGCGAGGCGGTGGCGATCATTACGACGCCTTCGCAGCTTTCGCGTGTGCCCGCTCAAGACCTCCCGCATTTGAAGCATGTAATCTTGGTTGGAGAAGATCTGTCTTTATCCGAAGGCCAAGTCGATTTTTATAAAGAAATGGCTGCCGCTTCCGAAGAGTTCGAGATCGAGTGGGTGGACCGTGAAGACGGATTGATTATTCACTATACATCCGGCTCTACCGGCAAGCCGAAAGGCGTATTCCACGTCCATAACGCCATGCTGCAGCATTATTATACCGGGCGTGTCGTGCTGGATCTTCAGGAGCAGGACATTTATTGGTGTACGGCGGACCCGGGTTGGGTCACCGGCACGTCTTACGGTATTTTTGCGCCATGGCTTAACGGTGCAACCAACGTCATCCGCGGAGGCCGTTTCTCTCCGCAGAACTGGTACGGCACGATCGAGAAATATAAGGTCACGGTATGGTATAGCGCCCCGACGGCTTTCCGCATGCTGATGGGCGCCGGCGACGATACGGTGAAGCAGTTTGATTTGAGCTCCCTTCGTCACGTGCTCAGCGTAGGCGAACCGCTGAACCCGGAAGTCGTCCGCTGGGGACTGAAGGTGTACAATCAGCGTATTCATGACACATGGTGGATGACGGAAACAGGCGGACATCTTATCTGTAACTACCCGAGCATGGCGATCCGTCCGGGCTCGATGGGCAAGCCGATTCCAGGCGTCGAAGCAGCGATTATCGACGATGCAGGCAACGTGCTGCCGCCATACCGCATGGGCAATCTGGCGATCAAGACGCCTTGGCCGTCAATGATGCGCAAAATTTGGAACAATCCGGCGAAATATGAAGAGTATTTCCGGATTACGGGCTGGTACATTTCGGGTGATTCCGCCTATATGGACGAGGAAGGCTACTTCTGGTTCCAAGGCCGCGTCGATGACGTCATCAATACGGCCGGGGAGCGTGTAGGCCCGTTCGAGGTGGAGAGCAAGCTGGTCGAACATCCGGCGGTTGCCGAAGCGGGGGTTATCGGCAAACCGGACCCGATGCGCGGCGAGATCATCAAAGCGTTCATTGCTCTGCGTGAAGGCTATGCGCCGTCCGAAGAGCTTAAAACGGATATTTCCAAGTTCGTCAAAGAAGGCTTGTCCGCCCACGCCGCGCCGCGTGAAATCGAATTCAAAGACAAGCTGCCGAAAACCCGCAGCGGCAAAATTATGCGCCGCGTGCTGAAAGCATGGGAGCTTAATTTGCCGACAGGCGACTTGTCGACCATCGAGGACTAGGAAGCTCGTCCGGTATTGGCTTTATATCGTTCAACAATGGAAAGGGAGGATTTCCGCTGCTTCAAGTGGCGGAGTTCCTCTCTTTTATTATCCAAAAAAGGATACGAACCGCGTAAGCGGTCCGCATCCCTTTTTTCAGTGCTGTTATTTCTTGAACTTCACTGCCGCCGAAGGCTTGGATTCGCCGATTTCATTTGTGGCGGAAATTTTGTAATAGCCGTCGTAGGAGACGGCATAGTATTTGAATTGCGTTGCATTCGCGACCGTACCAATTTTCTCGAACTTGCCGTTTTCTTTTTCGCTGTAGTATACCGTGTATTCCTTAACTTTTTCTTTGCTGGCATTATCCTTCCAGTTCAGCTCGACGCCTCCGCCGGTGGACTTGGCCGTCAATCCTGTAGGCGCAGCCGGAGGCGTCTTGACGGCCTTCTGATCACCATGGTCGGTGGAGCCGCTGCCGGCGCCTTGCTCCTTTTTCGGTTCAGAGCCGTTGCTGGTCTCCGAACCGCCTGCACCTTCGTTATTTTTTCCATCGCTCGGTTTGCTCTCCGGAGCGGTCTTCTGACCTCCATCCGGGGGGAGTGACGATAGATCGACGGACGTCCCGTCCGTGTAAGCCGCTTTGCTTGGTACGGATTCGTTACCGGCTACATCGACAGCGGTCACGTAATAACCGTACAGGTTTCCTCCGTTGACGGAATCCGTAAATTTAGCCTCGTCCCCGGCCATCACGACTTTGCTTATCCGCTGGTACGGTCCGTTATTGACGGAACGGTACAAACGGTAACCGACAGCATCGGCACTTGAGCTCGCTTGGAACGTGATGACGCTGGTGCTGCCTGTCTGGGTCGCTACGACCGTCGTAGGCGCTGCCGGCGGATTTCCGTCGTCCTTCCGCGGATCGGTCTCGGCAGGCGCATCGTCCTGGTAATCTTTCGGACGATAAAAATCTAAACTGCGGCGGCGGTCCGCTTTGACTCTGTTCATGGCGCTTGCCAGCTCTCTAAACAAAGGTCCGAGCGGTTTTTCCCGCTTGATCACGCTCTTCTGCTGAACAAATTCGCTTGGCGTTCCGTCTTGTGCGATATAATTGATTCCGTTATACGCAATAATCGGCAAGCTTACCATCACGTTATCTACTTCCGTCGGAATGAATTTTTTATTGAATACATCCGTGACGAGCTTGCCCGCCCTCGAAGCCGCTCCGCTGGGCAGCTTTCCGGAAAGGCTGGACACGGTCGCCGTGACGATATTGTCTGGCCGCTCGAACTCTTTTGTCGGGAACAGCTCAGGTTTTTTATTAATGGCATCATCCAGAACGAGCGCAAAAATATTTTTGGCCCGGTTTGTCCCACCGCTTTTCTTGGTCAGCTTATGAATCGGCTGGTCATATCCGGCCCAGACGCCCAGCGTAATATCCGGCGTGTAGCCCACAAACCAAGCGTCGGCGTCGTCCTGGGTCGAACCGGTTTTGCCGACGATCGGCATTTTGCCGTAGTGCTTGAAATTTTTCATCAGGTCGGTTGCCGTACCAGACGTAATGACGGTACGCATCATATCGGTCATCAAATAAGCCGTTTGCTCGGAAAAGGCGGTTGACGGGTTAAGCTGATGCTCGAAGACGACTTTTCCTTGGGAGTCCGTAATCTTGCGGATGAGGAACGTTTCGTTGAACACGCCTTTGTTGCCGATCGTCGCGTAGGCATTCGTCAACTCTTTGACCGTTACTCCGTTTTTCAAACCGCCGATAACGCCCGTCTGGGCGTGATAGTCGTCCTTGGTAATGGAGACGATCCCCATCTTTTTGGCAAATTCCCAGGCTTCTTTAATGCCGACGTCTTCAATGAAAAGCTTGATCGCCGGAATGTTGTACGACTGGTTTAACGCCCGTCTGACCGTGATGAGTCCATGGTAACTGTTGTCCCAGTTTTCCGGAATGTGAAAGCCTCTTCCGCCATCCTTGAGAATGATCGGAACATCGTCGATGACCGAGGCTGGCTGAATGGCGCCTATCTCCATGGCGGGCAAAAAAGCGGCAATCGGCTTCATGGCCGATCCGGGCTGGCGGAGCGCCTGTGTCGCGTGATTCAACTGCTCCTTGAAAAAGTCGCGGCCTTCCATCATGCCGAGAATGGCTCCGGTTTTGCTGTCCATTATGACGGCGCCGATTTGCTCAATTCCTTTGACTTTATCCTCAGGAGTAAAGTTATTATCATTCTGTGCGATGTTGCGCATCGACTCATAGATGTCTTTGTCGATCGTCGTATACACGTGATAGCCGCCCCGGGACAATTGGGCTTGTACGCTTTTCAGCGCCTCGCTGTACAACTCCGGATTGTCCTGCGGGTCCAGCTTCGGCTGTTGGACCGATAGCAGCGCCTTAGCCGCTTCCTTCTCCACCTCGATCATCAGGAAAGGGTAGGTGGAGTATGCTTTTTTGACTCGCTCGGCTAGCGAGCCCTTCAAGTCGAACTGCAGCGCCTCCTGGTACTGCTGCTCGTTGATTTTGCCTTCCTCCAGCATCCGCTTCAGCACGAGCTGCTGGCGCTGAACCGCGCGCTTGAAAGCCGCGCCGTCGATCTCGCCTTTGCCGGTGAAGGCCGAGAAATTGCTCGGCTGCTGAGGCACACCAGCCAGGTAGGCGGCTTGCGCGATATTCAACTTGCTGAGATCGTCGATGTTGAAGATCCCTTTGGCAGCTGCTTTAATGCCGTACACGTTATAGCCGGACGAGCCGTTGCCATAAGGAATTTTGTTTAAGTAGGCCAGCAGAATATCATCCTTTGGCATCAGGCGCTCCATGCGCATGGCAAGCAAAATTTCTTTGGCTTTGCGGCTGTCGGCTTTATCCAGCGTCAGAAAGACGCGTCTGGCAACCTGCTGCGTAATCGTGCTGCCTCCGGTCTGAACGTCATCTTTCAGCAGTTTTTGGAGCACCGCGCGGACGGTTCCTTTGATGTCCACGCCATGATGCTGATAAAAATCGTTGTCCTCGATCGCCAATACGGCGTCCAGCACCGGCTGGGGAATATCCTTCAAGCCCGCCATCCGCCGGTCTTCCTCGGTACGAAGCTGGCCGACGACCGCATCGTCGCGGAAATATACGAATCCGGTTAAGGCGTCGTCCTGCATTTGCGCCATCATCGTTTCCTTGCTCCGAATCGGATCATCTTTAATCAGTGCGCTGACATAACCGAAAGCGGCGCCGGCCCCCAGCAACCCCGCAAACAAACCGGCGATAAAAAGCCACTTGATCGTATGTAGAGTATATTTGCCAGTTCTAAGCAAGATGACTTGATATCTTGGCCTTTTCTGTGTTGTCTCCTTTTCCATGAAAGCGAGTTCCTCCTGATTGGAAAACATTCTTTAACATTATAGCATAAAAGCGCTCCGCTACACACCGCCGCAATATCGTTCTTCCATGACGATTTGCTGACGTCGGTCTGATTTGACGCTTCGAATCGAGGGGTTTGACAATCGTTTTGGCCATGTGATATAACTAGGGATAATTGTATACCGCTGAAATGCAGTGATGGACTTAGTAGGATAAGGAACTAAGCTTGCAGAGAGCCGGTGGATGGTGCGAACCGGCAGCTGACCTTAAACCGAATTACCGTCCGGAGCAGCGGAAGGGAACCGCGGAATGGCATGTTACAGCCGCCCGTCAGTAGCTTCCGATCGGGCAGCAGCCCGTTATCCGATGAAGTGAAAGCTTGGTAACGAAATTCAGTAAAGGGAGTGTATGTTCTCCTTATGATACCGTTTCGTTTGCCGGGCTTTAATTAGGGTGGTACCGCGAGCAAAGCCTTCTCGTCCCTTGGGATGAGAGGCTTTTTTTATTTTATTGCAAATTTAGAGATCAAGCAGGAGGAACGAACCATGGCAAAATGGGAGCAATTGACACCGCAGCAGCAGGAGGAGGTGAACCGTCAGCTGGAGACGATTCGCCGCGGAGTCGTCGAGATCGTGCCTGAGGAAGAATTGAAGCAGAAGGTCATCGACTCCGTCGCAACGGGAACTCCTTTAAAAGTAAAACTGGGGCTCGATCCTTCGGCTCCCGATATTCATGTCGGCCATACGGTCGTGCTGCACAAGCTGCGCCAGTTTCAAGAGTTCGGCCATCAGGTGCAGCTTATCATCGGCGATTTCACCGGGCGGATCGGGGACCCGACAGGCAAATCCGAGACGCGCAAGCAGTTGACGGAAGATGACGTCAAACGCAATGCGGAGACGTATCAGAAGCAAGTTTATAAAATATTGGACCCGCAAAAAACTCAGTTGTTCTACAACTCGGAATGGCTCGGACCGCTCACCTTCGTCGATGTCGTCGAGCTGTCGGCCAAGCTGACGGTGGCGCGCATGCTGGAGCGGGACGATTTCTCTAAGCGATATGCCGGCGGACAGCCGATTCATATCCACGAGTTTTTCTATCCGCTGATGCAGGGCTATGATTCGGTGGCGCTTAAGAGCGATATTGAGCTGGGCGGAACGGATCAGAAGTTCAATCTGCTGATGGGTCGTACTCTGCAAAAGGAATATGGCGTCGATGCGCAGGTGGCGATCATGAACCCGCTGCTTGAAGGGCTGGACGGCGTGCAGAAGATGAGCAAGAGCCTCGGCAACTATATCGGAATCGACGAAGAGCCGAATGAAATTTACGGCAAAGCGATGTCTGTGCCGGACGAGCTGATGCTTAAATATTACGAGCTGGCGACCGACATTTCGAACGAAGAGCTGCAGCAGCTTCGCGACGGGCTTGGCAACGGCACCGTTCATCCGCGTGATGCCAAGATGCGGCTCGCTTACACTTTTGTCCGGATGTATCATGGGCAGCAGGCTGCGGAGGAAGCGCAGCAGCATTTCGTGACCGTCTTCCAGCAGCGCGCGCTGCCGGAGGATATTCAGGAAGTGGATTTGCCGCAGGAGGCGCTGGAAGACGGTAAAATCCGTATTGTGAAGCTGCTTGTGACGCTTGGTCTGCAAAGCTCGGGCAGCGAGGCGCGCCGGAGCGTACAGCAGGGCGCGGTGAAGATCAACGAGGAGAAAATCGACGATCCGAACGCCGAGCTCGCACCGCAGGGCGGCGACATCGTGCAGGTCGGCAAACGCAAATTTGCCCGCATTAAGCTAGGATAAGCAAATAAGAAAAGGATGCTCCGCATGTCGTATCGACTTCGGCGGAAGCATCCTTTTTTCGGGATTCCGGCAGGGGAGAGTAGAGTTACGACGCAAAAAAGCTGCTTCGCAGCAGGTTTCCCTGTTTGCAAAGCAGCCCTTGTACGATTAAAAATTAGCGGCTGTAGAACTCGACGATTTGTTTTTCGTCGATTTCTTGAGCGAGCTCGGAGCGCTCAGGCCAACGAACATACTTGCCTTCCAATGCACCTTCGCTGAATTCGAGGTAAGCCGGCAGGTAGTTGCGGTTTGCCAAAGCTTCTTTAACGGAAGACTGGTTGCGGCTTTTCTCGCGAAGGCCGATAACGTCGCCCGTGCTTACCGTGTAGGAAGCGATGTCGACTTTCTTGCCGTTCACCGTTACGTGACCGTGGGAAACCAATTGACGCGCGCCGGCGCGGGAGTTGGCGAAGCCCAGACGGTATACGAGGTTGTCCAAACGGCTTTCAAGCAGGAACATGAAGTTTTCGCCCGCGATTCCTTGGAGCTTGGTAGCTTTGTTGAACAGGTTGCGGAATTGCTTCTCGTTCAAGCCGTACATGTGGCGAAGTTTTTGTTTTTCTTGCAATTGAACGCCGTAGCCGGACAGTTTCTTGCGTTGTCCCGGACCATGCTGCCCCGGAGGGAAAGGACGTTTCAATTCTTTACCAGTACCGCTCAAGGAAATGCCGAGGCGGCGGCTTAATTTAAATTTAGGACCAGTGTAGCGTGCCATAAGTTGGGAAGCTCCTTTTATCAATAATTTGGTTAAGTTAATAAACGGGTGAAGCGTGTGCCCGATTTTGCCTGAAGCGTTTCTTAACGATCCGCACCCGACAAGAAGAACCAGCCGCGGTCCTGTCGGCAGCAAAATCTTACAGAGGGTGACGCAAGCTTCCACCATAAGCACGGGCTGCCAGAGCAGTAATTCCGATGCTTATTCTCGACTTCTTATTTTATAAGATGAATATGTTCGTGTCAAGCGTAGGAATGCGAGAACCGGCATACGAAAAGCTGCTTTTGTTGCAAACTATCGCTCCAACAGGTTCGTGATCGGAAGCAATTTCTGGTACAATATGATATGCGAAGGGAGGCTTGACCATTGGCCAATTGGAATGTCCACCAGTTGTCGGAAGCGCTCCAATCTCTCGGATGGATAGGTCATGTTGCGGGGGCGCTGCTCGTTTTGCTGCAGACGCTGTTTCCCGTTGTGCCTTTTGTCTTGGTAGCCGGGGCTAACGTCTTGATTTTCGGGTTGTGGCGAGGGTTTCTGGTCAACTATGTGTTTGCTTGCCTTGGAGCGTTTATTGCGTATTATGTGGCAAGAAATTACGGAAGGGCATGGGTGCAGGGCAAGCTCGCGAAGTACGATTTCATCGAGCAATGGAGCGGGAGACTGGAGCGGCACGGACTTTGGTATATCGCAGCCAGCCGGATTATTCCGGTGATTCCTTCCTTCGGCATCAACCTGGGCGCTGCGGCCATGAAGGTCAAACCAAGGGATTTTGTGATCGGCACGCTGATCGGCAAAGCGCCGATGATCTTTCTTGAATCGGTAATCGGGCACGACCTGCTCCATCTCGGCCGGTATAAAGGAAGACTTTTTGCCGCATTAGCCTTGTTTTTCGTCCTGCTGATCATCGGAAATTATTACAAAAACAAATGGACCAAAAGCGGCAGCAAATTTTAACATTGCTATGGAAAAAGGAGAAGATTCGATGCGTGACCCCCGTTTAGAGCAACTGGCTCGTAATCTTGTAGGTTATTCTTTGAATGTGCAGCCCGGTGAAAGGGTGTTGATCGAGATGATCGGCTCCGAGCGGGAAATCGTCAAATGTCTCGTACAGGAGGTGCATGCCCGCGGCGGCCATCCTTACGTGGAGCTGACGGACTATGCGATTACGGCGGCAGTGCTGCGTTCTGCGACGACCGAGTTCCTGGAGCATTGGGCCGATATGCACCTGTCTCGAATGAAGGATATGGATTGCTACGTTGCGGTTCGCGCCGGCGAAAACGTAAGCGAGCTGTCTGACGTGCCTGAGGATAAGATGATGCTTTACAAACGAATTTACAGCCAAAAGGTGCACATGGAGCAGCGGATCAAGCATACGCGCTGGGTCGTGCTGCGTTACCCGAATGCTTCTATGGCACAGCTTGCCGGCATGAGCACGGAAAAATTCGAAGATTTCTACTTCGACGTCTGCAACCTGGATTACGCTAAAATGTCCGATGCGATGACTCCGCTTCAGGAGCTGATGAACCGGACCGACCGTGTGCGCATCGTCGGACCGGGAGAAACGGACATTTCCTTCTCGATCAAAGGCATTGGCTCCGTCAAATGCTGTGGCCGCCGCAACATCCCGGACGGCGAGCTGTATACCGCCCCGGTACGCGATTCCGTGAACGGCGTCATCGCCTATAATACGGTTTCCGAAAATTCCGGAATTACGTTCGAGAACGTCGTCTTCCGGTTCGAGAACGGCAAAATCGTCGAGGCAACCGCGAACGATACCGCCCGGCTAAACAAAATTCTCGACATGGACGAAGGCGCCCGCTATATCGGGGAATTCAGCCTCGGGTTCAACCCGCATATTTTATACCCGATGAAGGATACGTTGTTTGACGAGAAAATCGACGGCAGCCTTCACTTCACGCCTGGCCAAGCGTACGAGCAGGCGGACAACGGCAACCGATCCGCCGTTCATTGGGACCTGGTGCTTATTCAGCGGCCGGAATTTGGCGGGGGCGAGATTTATTTTGACGACCGGCTGATTCGCAAGGACGGACGTTTCGTCATTCCGGAGCTGGAAGGGCTTAACCCGGAAAATTTAAAGTAATCGACACGAAAATAGTGTTGCATGTTATTCCCTTCCACGGTATCATATTTGAAGAAAGCGATTTATTTTGTCCGTCACTAGACGCATGGAGGGATTTTGTATGTCAAACGCTAATAACGCCGCAATCGTTGAAATTTCTCAAACCGCCAATAAATTCAGATCTTCCATTGTTCTGCAGTATGATAACAAGTACATCGATGTCAAGAGCATCCTCGGCTTGTTTACGACGCTGCTCACATCCAGCAACTATGATCTTCATGTTCACGGTCCGGATGTCGACGAAGCGAAAAAAGCGATGGCCGAAGTGTTCGAAAAGCACGGTCTTAAGATCAACAGCATTCAAGACTAATTCATATGGTTTCCAGATAAAGGCATTTTCGCGCGGGCGAAGATGCCTTTATTTCATTTTTTTGAGAATAATTCTCAAGGGCGGCGTCTATCTTGGTCTATCGACTTGTGTATTGCGCCGTTTTCGACTAATATAAAACTATCGGCGTTTAAGCGCCTGCTTCGGATAAGAACCGGGGCCGCATGTTCGTCGGGTGAACCGCCGGTGAACGCAAATGGTTGGATTACAGGGGGGGAGCACCATGTCGTCGGATGTGCTGCTATGCTTGTCGCAGAAGGCCCTGCATCTGCTGCAAGAAGATGCGGACAAGATCGAGAAGCTAATCGAAGTGCAGATGGAAAACTTGACCACGCGCAAATGTCCTCTGTATGAAGAGGTATTAGATACGCAAGTTTACGGGTTGTCGCGGGAGATTGACTTTGCGATCCGGGCGGAGCTGGTTACCGAGACGGCGGGCAAACAAATCTTGATGAAGCTGGAACGGAATATGGCCCAGCTCTACGAGGCAATGAGTCAAAACAAAGAGTAACCTTCGTTGGGAAGGTTACTCTTTGTTTTTTTGTATCTTATGGCTTCTATACCAAGAAGAACGCAATGCCGAGAATGATATAGACAACCAGCAGCAGCACGCCCTCGAACCACGTTGTGGCTCCGTCTTTGGAGATTGATTTGGCGATAAACGCGGCTACGCCGATGGCTATGATCTCGTAGGTCGTAAAGACGAGATCCATCGTTTTCCCGAAAAGGAGCGAGAGCAGCACCAACACAGGCGCGACGAACAGCGCAATTTGCAGGCTGCTGCCGACCGCAATTTCGACGGCGGCGCCCATTCTGTTTTTCCGGGCCATGATAACGGCCGCGCTGTGTTCCGCGGCATTGCCGACGATGGCAATCAGGAAGGCGCCTACGAACAGCTCGGACAGTCCGTATTGACGGCTGAACGGCTCCAGCGTATGCACGAGCCATTCGCTCTGAAAGGCGACCATGGTGGTGGCGACGATCAAAAATACGATAGATAAGCCTTTGGACCATGCGGCTTCCCCGTGCTCGATGACTTCGTCTGAAAGCTCATTTTTGTGCGTGATCATGGAGAAAACGAGCCAGAGCAGGTAAGCAATGATCAGGATCACGGATACGATGATGCTCAGATTGGACGTTTCCTGAGTGGTGAAGCTCCGGGCGAAAGCCGCAGGAATGAACAGCGCGATAACGGCCAATAGCATGAGCGATCCGTTGTGACCGGCCAATTTTACGTTGAAGGTCTGTTCCTTGAATTTCAATCCGCCGAGCAGCACACTAAGTCCGAGCACCAGCAGCATATTCCCGATAATGGAGCCGGTGATGCTGGCTTTGACGATATCGAACATCCCGTCTTTCACGAGAAAGATGGCGATGATGAGTTCCGCGGCATTGCCGAACGTCGCGTTCAAAAAACCGCCCAGTCTTTCGCCGGCATAATGCGCCACGCTTTCCGTAGCTTTTCCCAAGAAACCGGCGACAAAGACGATCGCTACCGCCGAGATGAAGAATTGAACCGTTGGGCTAAATGTGGGAGCTCCGACATAGCGAGCCACTGTGCTTAGGGCGAAGCTTGCAAGCAGACCGATCGTAAAGCCGTAGCGTTTCAAAAGGATCACCTCATGTGGTAAAGTATACCTAACTCGAATAAAATCTATTCTAAATATAAACAATTTTCGGACGAAGCAAATACTTTAGGGAGGAGATTTTTATGGATCTATATTTAAAAGGTAAAAAAGCTGTTGTCACCGCTTCCAGCAAGGGATTGGGCCGGGCGATCGCCGAGCAGCTGGCGGCGGAAGGAGCCGATTTGTTGCTCTGTAGCCGGGATGAGCAGGCCGTATGCAACGTAGCCGCTCAGTTAGGGCAAAAATACGGAGTATCGGCTGCAGGTATGGCTGTTGATCTAAGCAGCCCCGAGCAAATCGGCTGGCTCGTCCAGCAGGCGGCCGACCGTTTCGGCCGGGTTGACGCTCTCGTGTGCAATGCGGGAGGGCCGCCGAGCGGCAGCTTCCTATCGCTGGACGAGGAAGCATGGCTCCATGCCATTCAAGTGAATCTCATGAGCGTTGTCAGGCTTGCCAAAGGCTTCCATCC
This sequence comes from Paenibacillus tianmuensis, assembly GCF_900100345.1. Lineage (GTDB taxonomy): Bacteria > Bacillota > Bacilli > Paenibacillales > NBRC-103111 > Paenibacillus_G > Paenibacillus_G tianmuensis. Next base: position 135,998 of record NZ_FMTT01000005.1, read on the forward strand.
GCTGATGAAGGAGCAGGGTGGACGAATCGTCACGATCGCCTCATCGTCGGTGAAAGTGCCGATTCCCGGTCTGGTGCTATCCAATACGCTGCGAACGGGGATTGTCGGTCTAATGAAGACGCTATCGGTCGAGTGGGGTCCCGACGGAATTTTGCTGAACACCGTATGTCCCGGCCGGATTAGCACGGATCGTCTGGTCGAGCTGGATTCGGCCAAAGCGGCCCGCGACCGGGTAACGGTTGAAGAGATACGGGAAAGCATGATCAAGGACATTCCGCTCAGCCGCTACGGCGAACCGGAGGAGCTGGCTGCCACGGCCGCATTCCTGCTTTCGCCGCGCAACAGCTACATGACCGGATCGGTCTTCTATGTCGATGGCGGGTCGGTCAAGGCCATTTAGAGATCATTTCCGGCGGGATGACGACGGCTTGTTACGTCTGGCAGCTCCTGTGAATTCAGTCGATGTCGAATGCTGTCAAATGGCTGCGCGGTACATTTGCATTCCAGCTTGGAAGTTATTACAATAGAGCTATAATCCTTGAAGGAGTGATCCTCATGAGCGAAGAAATTCAAACAGGTCTTATCCGCATTTCAGATGACGTCGTAGCGACTATTGCAGGATTGGCTGCGCTGGAGACTCCAGGGATTGCCGATATGTCGGGGGGCATTTCCGAAGGATTGGCGAAGCGTCTGAGCGGCAAAAACGTACAGAAGGGCGTTTCGGTGGAAGTGGGGCAAGTGGAAACGGCTATTGATCTTCGAGTCATTGTGAATTACGGAAGTAAAATCCATGAGGTTTGTCGAGATCTTCAAGAAAATGTACGCGATGCGGTGGAGAACATGACCGGTCTGACGGTCGTTGAAGTCAATATTAAGGTTGAGGGCGTCGCATTTCGCGAGGAAGAGAAAGCCATCGTGGAAGACCCGAATAACCGGGTCAAGTAAAAGCAAAAAAGAGAGCCTTGAATCAGGCTCTCTTTTTCGTTTCCCGTTCTTTTTCCGGCTTATTGTACTCTCTGGATATGCTGAGCAGAATACCGAGGCCGGCCAGTGTTGTCAGCATCGAGGTGCCGCCATAGCTGATCAGCGGCAGCGTGACGCCGGTCATCGGAATCGTATTGGTGACTCCGCCCATGTTGACGAACGCCTGAACGCCGATCATTCCGACAATCCCTACGCCAAGCAGCATGCCGAAGGGGTCCTGGCAGCGGAGCGCTACGATCAACCCGCGCCATAGAAAAGCGAGATAGACTAGCAAAAAGAGGAGGGTGCCAATGAAACCGAGCTCTTCTCCTATAATTGCAAAAATAAAGTCGTTGTGCGCCTCCGGCAAATAGTGCAGCTTCTGCACGCTTTGTCCGAAGCCGGCTCCCGTCAGGCCGCCGTGTCCGAACGCATACAGCGATTGCAGAAGTTGAAAGCCGGTTCCATTCGGATCTTTGGTTGGGTCCCAAAAAGCTGTGAACCGCGTGAAGTGATGGCTGTTCCCCTCTGTGGCGATGTAAAAAATCATGCCCACCATGGTCATGAACACGGCTCCGCCGGCGCCCAAATAAAATACATGCTTGAGCTGCGCCCCTCCGACAATGATAATTAACATGGCGCAAAGGAGCAGCACCATCGTGGAACCGAAATCGGGCTGCATCATAATCAGCGCGGAGATGAAACCGATCACGACGAGCGGCGGCATAAGTCCCCGTTTGAAGTCCTGGAACCGGTCGCCTTTTTTGCTGATAATCGAAGCCAAATAAACGATAATCAAAAGCTTGGCGAATTCGGTCGGTTGCAGGGAGAAGCCGGAGAACTTAAGCCAACTCGTAGCGCCGTTCTTATCTTTACCGACAAGCGGAACGAGCAGAAGAAGCCCCGAAACAACGAAAAGAGCCGGTATGACCCACTTCTGAAATTTCCGGAAATCCACATTCATGCAAAAAAACATGACGATCGTCCCGACACCGGCAAATATCGCCTGCTTTACCGCCAAGTGCCCGGGATCGTTAGCTCTATACGTCATGCTTGCGCTAAAAACAAACGCCAACCCGAAGCACACGAGCGAAAACGTCAAGAAGAGCAGCAGAAAATCAGGCGTTCCTCGTCGCGGGGCAGTCATAAGGCCTCCGTCTATTGAGTCAGCTTGACTTTTAGTTCAGCAAGCTTGCCGCTAACCGTTTTCATAATGTAATCCGGAATGGCAGCCTGATAGTTGAGGCCGTGCGGGAACGTCGCTTGGCCGATATAGACATCCTCGACATAAAGAATGGCATAAGGCGATTCCAGCTTTCCGGATTCTACGCGGGTATTGATGCGCAAGAAATAATCGCTCGTAGATTCACGATCCGGCAGTTGCAGATCGTACGTAGCGCGGTAATATTCCCATTGCCAACGCACGAAGCCGAGCTGCTCCATCACTTCGTCCAAATGCGCAAGGTCGCTTTTTATGCCTTTAATTCCGCTATTTTCAATGATCACAACAAAACCCTCCTAGATATATGTACCTCGACTCTACGGTTAACCCTTTATTCATGATAGTATGTTTCCCTTTCTTGTGCAAGCCTAATGCACGGAGGGAAAATTCCCGCCCGAATAAAGTTGTGAAATTCTTGTGACGCATGGATGAAACCGTTTAAAGGATTTGATAAAATGATATTACATTTCAGCGATCGCTAATTTGAATGTGCCGGACAGCGGCAAGAAGAGACGGAGGGGTACCCTATGAAATCGATAGAAGAAACGCTGCAAGCGTTAGTGCCCGATATGATCGCTTGGCGCCGCTATTTGCATCGCCATCCCGAGCTTTCGTTCGAAGAATCGGCGACCGCGGCTTTCGTTGCGGACTTGCTGAAGCAGTGGGGGCTGGAGGTTCGGACGGGCGTAGGCGGGCACGGGATCGTGGCAAAGCTGCGCGGAGCATCGGACGGGCCGACGGTGGCGCTGAGAGCCGATATGGATGCGCTGCCGATTCAGGATGAAAAAAGCTGCGAGTACGCCTCTTCGGTACCGGGAGTGATGCACGCCTGCGGTCATGATGCCCATACGTCCACTTTGCTCGGCGTCGCCAAGACCCTTAGCAGCCACCGGGAAACGCTGAGCGGCAGCATCATATTTATTTTTCAGCCGGCCGAAGAGATATCCCCTGGCGGGGCGTTAGGGATGATCGAGGAAGGCGCGCTCGACGGGGTCGATGTCATTTATGGCATTCATTTGTGGACATCGTTTGAGGTCGGAGCGGCTTATTGCAAGCCCGGTCCGATCATGGCGGCGGCGGATGAGTTTGTGATCGAGATCAAAGGAAAGGGCGGTCACGGCGGACTGCCTCATGAGACGGTGGACAGCGTATACATCGCCTCGCAGCTGGTTGTCAATTTGCAGTCGATTGTGAGCCGCAGTGTCGACCCTGTACAGCCCTGTGTCGTCAGCGTGGGATCGATACACAGCGGAACGAGCTTCAACGTGATTGCCGAATCCGCCGTGCTTGAAGGGACGGTACGGACTTATGACCCCGCCCTGCGCATGCAAGTGAAAGAGCGGCTGGAGACGATCGTAAAACAGACATGTCTGATGAACGGGGCAGCCTACACGCTCGACTACAAGCTTGGTTATCCTCCCGTTGTCAACGATGCGAAGGAAGCGGAACGGTTTTACCGCGCGGCTGCATGGGCTATCGGCACGGAAGCCGGACGGACGGCGCCGCTCATTATGGCTGGCGAAGACTATGCCTATTATTTGGAAAAAATTCCAGGTTGTTTTATGTTTGTAGGCTCGGCCAATAAAGCGAAGGGCATCGTGCATCCGCAACACCATCCTAGATTCGATATTGACGAAACGTCGATGGAACACGCCGCCCGGTTATTTATCGCCATGGTCCAAGATTATATGAAGGAAAATGGGACGAAAGCTTGACTCCGTCTCCCGGGAAGTAACAACGGGCGGGACGAATGGGAAGCCGGGGGAAAGGGGATTCTAAGTGTGCAGCGGCCTGGCGGAGAGTTTCGGCAACAGGCTGCCAATTCCTTTTCTCAGGAGGGTGTTTGCCATGAGTACCAGAACGCTTCGGGAAATTATGACGACCGATTGTTCGACGGTCACGTTGAAGGATAACGTATACGAGGCGGCCGTTAAGATGAAGCAGGAGGATACGGGCTTTATTCCCGTCGTCGAGGGGAAGAAGCTCATCGGGGTATTGACGGACCGGGATCTTGTCATCCGCGGCTATGCGGAGAAGCGGGAAGGGTCCGCGGCGATTAAGCAGGTAATGAGCGAAAGAGTTGTTTCCGTCCCGCCTGAGACAACGGTGGACGAAGCGGCCAAAGTTATGGCTAAAGAGCAAATCCGCCGGCTGCCAGTGGTGGAAAGCGGCGATCTGGTCGGGATCGTATCCATCGGAGACCTGGCCGTCCGCGACAAGTTCGAGGATGAAGCGGGCGAAGCGCTCAGTCAAATTTCCGAGCAAGATAAGCAAACGGTGCATTAATCAACAATCGTTCTTTCGTCCATAAGGCCGGAGGAACGATTTTTTTTATTGTTTTGTTCACGTGTGCATTATATAATGAAAGAGTCGAAAAGAAGGCTAACTATAGGTAAGAACATGTCATGAGAGGCGGGGAAACGATGAGCAAGGTGCGATTCGGACTTATCGGAATCGGCAATATGGGAAAGGGCCATACAAATTATTTTGCCAAAAATGAAGTGGCCGGAGGCGAGCTGACCGCCATTGTGGATACGAACCCGGAGCGGTTGGAATGGGTTCGCCAGCAGTACGGAGACCGGTTCCAGCTGTTTGATAATCCGGATTCGTTTTTCGCTTCGCAAGCTTTCGATGCCGTTCTCATCTGTACGCCGCACTATGATCACCCCGGCTTGGCGATTGCGGCATTCGAGCATGGCTATCATGTGCTGGTCGAGAAGCCGGCAGGCGTCTATACGAAACAGGTTCGCGAGATGAACGAAGCTGCCGCCCGGTCCGGAAAAGCATTCGGCATCATGTACAATCAGCGCACGAACCCGTTGTACCAAAAGCTGCGCGATCTCGTCTCCTCCGGAGAGCTTGGCGAAATTCGCCGCACCAATTGGATCATTACGAACTGGTACCGCTCGCAGAGCTATTACGATTCCGGTGGCTGGCGGGCGACCTGGGCAGGGGAAGGCGGAGGCGTTCTGCTTAACCAAGATCCGCACCAGCTCGATTTGTGGCAGTGGACGATCGATATGATGCCCAAACGGGTTCGCGCGTTTTGCCATTTCGGGAAATACCGCAATATCGAAGTGGAGGACGACGTGACCGCTTATGTGGAATACGAGAATGGAGCAACCGGCTTGTTCGTGACCACGACCGGCGAAGCCCCGGGTACGAACCGGTTCGAAGTGAGCGGCGACCGCGGCAAAATCGTCATCGAAGACGGCAAACTGACGTTCTGGCGGCTGCGGGTGCCGGAGTCTGAGTTCAATCGCGATTTCAAGGGCGGCTTCGGTGCGCCGGAATGCTGGAAATGCGAGATTCCGGTAAGCTCCTCGGAAGGATCGCAGCACAAAGGGATTACGCAAAATTTCATCGATCATATTTTGCAAGGCACACCGCTGCTGGCCCCTGGAGAAGAAGGGATCAAAGGACTGACTCTTTCGAACGCGATGTACCTGTCCTCCTGGACCGACAATTGGGTCGATCTTCCGATCGATGAAGACCTGTATTACGAAAAGCTGCAGGAACGGATTCAAAACTCCACGTATAACAAAGAAACCCGCAAGCTGGACCATATGGATGTCAGCGGTACTCATTAATCTAATAAAGTAGGTATCGGCCGGAAAAAACGAACGGTCCGGGCAAATGCGCCTGGACCGTTTTTTCAGTCAGCTTCGACTTCGTGAATTGACGGGCTCCCTTCCCGTAGTATTCGATGAGACTGTTCGGCGAATGTTTAAATCCCCCTTCCAACCCTCATACTAAAACTGACAGCTATATGTGGAGGGATCGGTATATGACATTTCATAAAGACCGCCCATTGATCGCGCAAACCGACTTTTGCGTGCTGCTGGAAGTACGGCACCCGTCTTTCGAAGAAGCGCGGGCCGGACTCGCCAAGTTTGCGGATCTCGTCAAGTCCCCGGAAAACATCCATACGTACCGCATGTCGTCGCTTTCTCTCTGGAATGCCGCGGCGGCCGGGCTGACGTCCGAGGAGATTATCGGCTTCTTGGACCGTCATGCGAAATTCGGCGTTCCGACCGGCGTAAAACAAGATATCCGGCGCTTCGTCGAGCGGTACGGTCTTGTTCGCATGGAAAGGCTGGGCGACGATCTGCTTCTCATCTCGAAAGACGTGGAAGCGATCAAGGAGATGGTTTCTTTCCGTTCCTTGCGGTCGTACGGGCTGTGTCAGGTCGATTCGCAGACGCTACGTTTTTCCGCCCGGTATCGGGGGCTTCTCAAGCAGGAGCTCGTTAAGCTTGGCTTTCCGGTTGAAGACCTGGCAGGCTACAGCCGGGGCGAATCGCTTCCTATCCGCCTCCGGACGGAGGAGGCTGGTGAGCAGGCGTTCGAGCTGCGGGAATATCAGAGGTCGGCGGTCGATTCCTTTTATCGGGAAGGGAGCCTGCATGGAGGCAGCGGTGTGCTAGTCTTGCCCTGCGGCGCAGGGAAAACGGTGATCGGCATCGCCGTGATGGGAAAGCTAAACTGCGCGACGCTTATTTTGACGTCGAATAGCACCTCGGTACGGCAGTGGAAACGGGAAATTTTGGAGAAAACGGACGTTACGGAAGACTTGGTCGGCGAGTACACGGGAATGCAAAAAGAAGTGCGCCCGATTACGGTGGCCACGTATCAAATCTTGACGTACCGCAAATCAAAAGATGATCCGTTCATCCATATGGACCTGTTCAACAAACGCGACTGGGGCTTGATCGTCTACGACGAGGTGCATCTGCTTCCGGCTCCGGTGTTTCGTGTTACGGCGGACATTCAGGCGACGCGCCGGCTCGGCTTGACGGCGACGCTGATTCGGGAGGACGGCCGGGAGGAGGATGTGTTTTCGCTGGTCGGACCCAAGCGCTACGAGATGCCGTGGAAGGAGTTGGAGACGCAAGGCTGGATTGCCTCGGTCGAGTGCGTCGAGATCCGGGTTCCGATGGCGGAGAAAGAGAAGGAAGCTTACTTCGCCGCGGCGCCAAGACATAAAATGCGGGAAGCCAGTGTCAACCCGGACAAGCTGAAGGTCGTCCGCGATCTGCTGAGCAAACATGACGGCGAGCAAATTTTAATTATCGGCCAATACTTGGAGCAGCTTCGCCAGCTTGCGGAAGCTACGAAGCTTCCGATGATAAGCGGTGAAATGCCTTATGAGGAGCGGGAAGCGCTGTATTCCGGCTTTCGCAGCGGGGCGGTTCCGGCGCTGATTGTATCCAAAGTGGCCAACTTCGCGGTCGATCTGCCCGATGCGACAGTGGCGATCCAAATATCAGGGAGCTTCGGGTCGAGACAGGAAGAAGCGCAGCGGCTCGGACGGATATTGCGGCCCAAGGCGGGCACGAACCGGGCGGTCTTCTATACGCTCGTCAGCGAGGATACGAAAGAGCAGGAGTTTGCGCTGAACCGGCAGCTGTTCTTGATCGAGCAGGGTTACCGCTACCGGATCGAATGGGCGGACGGATCGAAGGAGGCGGTCTCGATATGAATTACGCGCAGTTGCTGATGCGGATGCCCCGCGAGCTGAAGAGCCAGCTGGAAGCGGAAACGATCTACGCGCCATGGCTTGGACAAGGAGCCTCTCTTTGTCAAATATGGACCGATCCCGTCGTGATGGAGACCGTTTGCAACCGGCTGAGCCGTTCCGAGCGTACGGTGCTTGAGGCGGTTGTGCGGCGAATTAGCAGCGAGCCGTTCGACGATGCGGAATTGGAGCGGGCGGCAGTCGGCCCCTTGTCCGGGGCTGAGGTAAAAATGGGTCTGGCCGGATTGCTTCGCAAGGGCATCGTATTTTCATTTCTCAAAACATGGGGCGAGCCTTTGTATTTAATGCCGGAGGACGGATTTGCCTGCTGGCAGTCGGTTCTATTTCCCGAAATGTCCTCCGGGCTCGGCGAGTCGCCGGGAAGCGCAGGATTGAGCCCGGCACCGGCCCTGCCCGCCGAGCCGAATCTGGCCCGCGATTTGTTTTATACGATGGTGCTTGCCGCAGAACAGGGGCTAAAGCTGACCAAAAACGGAACTTTGCACAAAAAGCAGCTTCAGAAATTGTCCGAACGGGTGCGGCTCCGGGAAGAAGCTCTTGAGCCGCTTTCGCTGAAATATGCGTATGCCGATACGTATTCCCCGAAAATTGCGTTGGTGCTGGATATGCTTTTGCGGCTGCAGCTTGTCGTTTCGGAAGACGAGGAGCTTAAGCTGGGCGTCGAAGCAGTAGACGCTTTTCTGGACAAGCCGCTGGCTGCGCAGATGCGCCGTTTGTACTCTCTTTGGAAAACGCTGGCGCTTCCTGCCGCGGCGTGGCAGCAGCACGCCGTGTGCCTTCTGGAGCGCGTAACCGACGGGACATGGATAACGGCGGAGCAACTGCTGGAACGGTTGGAGACGTTCGGTCTACTGCCGGGGACGTTGGAGTGCGGGGAAAGAGCCGAGCGCACCCGGTATTTGCTCAGGCTGTGGCTGGAGCCGCTCGCTGCGCTGGGATTTCTGGAGCAAGGCTCCGATCCGATCGGCGGGCCGGTAACCTACCGATGGACGTTTCCACTCGGTTTGCGAGATGAGCTGGCTGGGGAGGACGAAGCAGAAGACGGCGGCTTAATGGTTCAGCCTGATTTTGAACTTCTGGTGCCCCCGGATGTCGCGGGCAAAGTGCGTTGGGAGCTTTGCTGCTTGGCCGATCTGGTGGCGCGGGATCAGGTAAGTGTCTATAAATTGTCGAAGGAAAGCGTCAAACGGGCTCTGGAGAATGGCCGCACGGCTGCGGAAATATGCGATTTTCTGGAGCGTCACGCGCTCTACGGCGTACCGGACCATGTCCGGTTAAGCATCGGGCAGTGGGCGAAGCCGTACGGCAAAACCGTCTTTACCCAAGCGCTGCTGCTTCGCTGCGCCGATGATGAAACCGCCCGAACGGTAGCCAAGCTGCCAGCCGCTTCCCCGTACGTGAAGGAAATGCTGAATGGGAGGGATTTTCTTATTGCGGCCGCAGACGCAAAGCCGCTTGCTGTTGCTTTGGAAAAAGCGGGCTTTATGCCCGGGCTGCCTGCTTTCCCGGCGGCTCAAACGGAAACGGATGGGGAAATGAGAGCAAGCCGCTTCCCGAAGCTGTCTGCCGAACAGACCGTATCCGTAAAGAAGCTGCATACCGTCGAGCCGCTGGACAAAGGGCTTATTTACTCGAGAAATTCCGTCGGTTTCCTCAGACTGCAGACACGGCTGCCGGAAACCTCCGACGTTTATCCTTCTTTGCAGGATATTCCGCCGACGTGGCTTCGAGATTATCGGAACTATCATGTATCGACCCGCAAAGAAATCGTTGAAAAGGCGATCGAGATGCGGTCGGTGTTGCAAATCCGCAAAAATGGCGCCGACTTTCGCATCGTTCCCCGCAAAGTGCAGGAAACGCGGGGAACCTGGTGCATGACCGGACTCGGTTTGTCAGGCGGCGCGCAGGACGAAACGTCGGAGGTACGCTGGCTGGCGGAGGAGTGGCAGGAAATGCGGCTGATTCTTCCCGGGATAAACGATAAATATTAATTCAGCACGACTGTCCTCGAGTATGGTATGATAAACATGTCTGACATGGTCTGACGCATCATACCCGAATGAAAGGACGGTGCTGCCGCATGGCGGTAACGGAGACGCATACGCTCGACATGTCTGCCATACTGCTTGGGTCATATGAGCTGGCTGACCGCATCAAGTTCTCCGCAGAAACAGCGGATTATTTATATTGGAAACAGCGCAAGGATGCAGACGAGGAAGTTCGGCAGTTGGTGAAGGAGTTTGCGAAAGCCAAGGAATTGTTCGAGGAGTGCGAACGCTTCGGACATTTTCATCCGAACTATCATGAGGCACTTGACCGGGTCAAGGCGGTTCAGGAACGGCTTGATGCCGTAGAATCCGTCCTGCGCTTCAAGGAAGCGGAGAAACGGTTGGATAACTTGCTGTACGACGTATCGGAGATCATCGCACGTTCCGTATCGGATACGATCAAGGTGCCTTCGAACGATCCGCTTGCAGCCGGTGTAGGCTGCTCCTCCGGAGGAAGCTGCAGTGGCAAGTGCGGTTAACAAGCGATAAAAAGGGCCCGGGGATATCCCGGGCCCTTGCTTTAGACGCGATGAAGACGGAAGACCGGTCGGACGATGCCAACCTGATCGCCGCGGCGATTGTTCACCGCCGGATGGTGGAAGCTGGCAAGCTGCGCGGCCTCTTCGGCGTTAAGCAAACCGAGTTGGAGCAGCGTTTCGGCTGCGGCGGGATAGATTGCGCGTTCGGCGCCGTCTTCGATTTTGACCGCAATGCCGATGCCCTGCTCCGGCACGGTGGCCGCATATAGGCCCTCGGCCCCCATCTTGCCAATGATGCGGCCTTGTGTCAGCTCGACGAGGCGGGTATCGAATCTTTCGCTGCCGGCTACATAGAAAGGCGCTTGCCGAATCGCTCCGATCATCGTACGGCAAGCCTCCGCCCGCTCCGGAGAAAGGCCGTCCGGCCGCCCGAGCCGCGCGTAAGCGAATGCGAGCGAGGCCAGCGGGACGGCGAATACGGGGACTCCGCAGCCGTCGGTTCCAAGCGTGATGCTTTCCGGCGGGACCCCGCACATATCGGCGACCGTTCGGAGCATTTTTTGCTGGACAGGATGCTCGGGTGCGATATACTGTTGTATAGGAACATTCATGAGCTTGGCAAGCGCCAGCATACCAGCATGCTTGCCGGAGCAGTTGTTATGAAGCTGTCCGGGTTCGCGCCGCTCCCGCTTTATCGCATCGGCCGCGGGCTTATACATCGGCTCCTGCGGGCCGCAGCCTAGAGCGCTTTCATTCAGTCCCAGCTTTCGTAAAATCTCCAGAGCGGTTGCCGCATGCTCCGGTTCCCCTCCGTGCGAGGCGCAAAGCAGCGCAGTCTCCGATGACGTCAGCCCGAATCGCTCGCTTCCGCCGGCTTCCAGCAGCGGGATGGCTTGCAGCAGTTTGGCCGTCGAGCGGGCAAACGTGTAAAATTCCGGATTCCCGGCATACGCCAACAGTTTCCGCTCGTTATCCACCACGGCGATATGGCCACGGTGTACGCTTTCGGTCATTGATCCGCGGGAGATTTCGACTAACAATTCATTTTCCGGTGCAACCATCGTTCATCCGTCCTTTCCTGATTCTATAGCAAACAGAAAGAAGGTCATTGTCCATGTTTACCGAGCGAAGCGGCATTATTGTCTGGGTAAGCGATTTGAAAGCGGCCGGCAAGCATTTGGAGAAATATGGTAATATCCATTTTATTTCCAAAAGACTGCACTATGCCGCGATGTACGTTTATTCCAGCCGTCTGGACGAAACGGTGAAGCAGCTTCAAAAGCTGCCGTTTGTAAAAAAAGTGGAACGCTCGTATCGAAACGAGATCAAAACTGAGTATAACAGCAACGTTCCGGATAAGACAAGGTTCTATTCCCTATAATCTCGGAGCGAATATACGATCATAGCTTACGATAGGAAAGGAGCTTCTGTGCGCAGAAGCTCTTTTCTTTTTTTGGCATGCGCACCCTAGGCAAGCAGCAAGTTCTGGCTCCGGGTTTCTAAAGTTTTTTTAATTTGATTCTCGAGTTGGAATAAGGCAAAATAATAGGTGGCTTGATGTGTACATAGGGTAACGGAACTATTTTTGTAGGAAAGGGGTTGGGAAGTTGAACGGAGGGAAAGTCGACGGCCGGGAACAAAAAAAAGTATCGCGCAACGGGCTGCTTAGAGGCAAGCCGATTGCGGATATCGTCGTCACCCATCACGCTCGCAGTCGATGGGTCGATCGAGTGGAAACGGAGAAGACAGGCTTTCACGACATTACGGCTTTTTTGTGGAGCAAGCTGAAGTCGAACTCGATCCAACCCTACTACAAAAACGAGCAGGATGTTTACCTGATCGATGAGGATTTGGTCATGGTCGCAGAATTTGTCAAGCTGGACGCTTCGGAATCGGCGGTGGAAGCGGAGGCGTATAAAATGATCGTCGTCACGTTCCTCGGAAGGATGTCGGAGACGATGGAGCTGCGGGATTTGCGCTCCTATTATTCCTGGCTTCGCCATTCGCGGCGCATGACGCTGATCAAGAACAGCCGTAAACGAAGATAAGATGCAAAGATTCGAGCATGCCGGGAATCCGGCATGCTTTTTGGCGCTTTCCCGCCCACAAGAAAACCTACCGCTGATTTTCGGTCGCGCATCCTTGAATAGCTTCGATTAAGGTTTTCTTATATAATGGGGCTACAACGCTTGTGGAGGAATCGTTATGGCGCTTAACTTTCACCAGCTTCATATTTTTCATACCGTTGCGGAGAAGGGGAGCTTCTCCTATGCCGCGCAGGCGCTGCACATGACACAGCCGGCGGTGACGATGCAGGTACAGTCGCTTGAGGACTATTTCGGGACGAAGTTGTTCGTGCGGTCGACCAAACGGGTCGAGCTGACCGAAGCTGGCCGGACGTTGCTGCCGTTCGCGTCTCGCAGCATTGAGCTGATGAGGGAAACCGACATTCGGATGTCCAAATTCACGCATATGCTGGAAGGCCGGCTGCATCTGGGCGCGAGCTTAACGGTGGGGGAATATGTTTTGCCCCGGCTGCTCGGACCGTTCGGGCAAGAATACCCGAGCATCTCCGTCAGCATGAAGGTCATCAATACGAAGCAAATTTTGGAGGAAGTGCTCAGTCATCAGTTGACCTTCGGCTTAGTGGAGGCCGAGGTGAATCATCCGGACGTGCATACGGAAGCTGTGTTGAATGACGAATTGAAGCTGATCGTGCCGAGGCTTCACCCGCTTGCCGAGCGTGAGCAGATCGGGCTGGAGGAGCTTGCAAAGTATCCGTTTGTTTTGCGGGAGCAGGGGTCGGGAACGCGCAAGGTGATGGAGGAGGAGCTGGCCCGGGCCGGCTGCGATGTGTCCGCCTTGAAAATTGTGATGGAGCTTGGCAGTACAGGGGCGGTGAAATCGGCCGTAGAGGCCGGACTCGGCATCTCGATCGTATCTCAATCCTCCGTTAAGCATGAAGCCGCGCTCGGCGTATTGCAGGTAAAGAACGTCGAAGGGGTTTCCTTCGCCCGCAGCTTTCATGCCATATATTTAAGCTCTACGCTGCTCCCCATCTCGGCCGTGACCTTCATGACCTTTTTGCGGGAGCGCGATTTAAGCCAGTGGTTATAAAAGACTTTTATGAGAAAAAAAGGGAGGTCTGTGGTTCTATGGCATTTGCAGATTTACATACGCATACGTTGGCCTCGGACGGTACGAGGCCGCCCGCCGACAATGTCAGGCTGGCTGCCGAGGCGGGGCTCGCAGCGGTAGCAATCACCGACCATGATACGGTCGGCGGACTCCGGGAGGCGATGGAAGCGGGCTTGAAGTACGGTATCGCCGTCGTGCCGGGCGTGGAGATCAGCACTGTCCATGCCGGACAGGACATTCATGTGCTCGGTTACTGGATCGACGATACGGACCCTCGGTTTCTGTCGAGGCTTGCGGAGCTGAGAGAAGTGCGCAATCGGCGCAACGAAATGATCGTGAACAAGCTTCAAGAGCTGGGGCTGTCCGTCTCGATGGACGACGTGCTCGAATCGCTGCGGACCTCGAAAAAAGCGGGCGACACCGTAGGCCGTCCGCATATCGGGGATGCTTTGGTGCGCAAAGGGTATGTAAACTCGATGGCCGAAGCGTTTGACCGTTATTTGGCCAAAGGGGCGGCAGCCTATGTGAATCCGCCCCGCATCACGCCGCAGCAGGCGGTGGAGTGGATTCTGGAGGCCGGGGGAGCCCCGGTGCTGGCGCATCCGGGGCTGTACGGGCAGGACGAGCTGATCCCGCTGCTTGCAGAAGTGGGACTCGTTGGTGTGGAAGCATTCCATTCCGACCATACGCCGGAGCAGGAAGCGCATTATGAAGCGCTGGCTGCCGAACACGGTTTGTTGGTAACGGCGGGGTCGGATTACCATGGCGAACGGGGCGGCGTCGTGTTCCATGCGCCGATCGGGGCGCGCCGCGTCGCTGCGGACATCGTAGATCGGCTATTCGAACGAAGGGGGATGCGGTCATGACCGTACGCAAAGCGATTATTCCGGCTGCGGGCCTCGGTACCCGATTTTTGCCGGCCACCAAAGCGCAGCCGAAGGAGATGCTGCCGATCGTCGACAAGCCGGCGATTCAATATATCGTAGAGGAAGCCATTTCGTCCGGTATTGAAGACATCATGGTCATTACCGGGCGCAACAAGCGGGCCATCGAGGACCATTTCGACAAATCGGTGGAGCTTGAGGCCATTCTCGAAGAAAAAGGAAATCAGGAGCTGCTCGGCATCGTACGGTCCGTATCGAATCTGGCTGACGTTCATTACATTCGTCAGAAGCAGCCGCTCGGGCTCGGTCACGCGGTGCTCTGCGCCCGCAAGTTTATTGGCAATGAGCCGTTTGCCGTGCTGCTTGGAGACGATATCATTCAATCGGAGCCGCCTTGTCTGAAGCAAATGATCGACCTGCATGAGGCGACGAACACGTCGGTGATCGCTTGCCAGGAAGTGCCTTGGGACGACGTGGACAAATACGGGATCATCTCGCCCTTGGCGGGGCAGCATTCGCATCGTTATATCGACGGCTTGATCGAGAAGCCGGAACGCGGGCAAGCCCCGTCCAACTGGGCGATTATCGGGCGGTATATTCTGACTCCGGATATTTTCAATATACTCGAGCACAGCGAGCCTGGCCGTGGCGGCGAGATTCAATTGACCGACGCCCTGCAGGCGCTGAACCGGCAGCGGCAAATGGTGATGTTTCCAGTACCGGGCCGGCGCTTTGATGTTGGCGACAAGCTGGGTTACCTTGAAGCGACGATCGAGATGGCACTGGAACGGGAGGAGCTGCGCGGACCGTTCGAAAGTTATTTGCGCAAGCGCTTAGGCTTGTAGGAACCTCATCTTTACCTTTTAAACGACAGACCGTCCTTCTAGCGGAACCGTATCCGCCGAAGGGCGGTTTTTATTTTGGGAAAACTATCGTTATTGAATTTCCGGCACTGCCTAAATGAAAAAGCACCTGTCCGCAAGACTGCGGATTCAGGTGCTCTTGCTCGCTGCACGGGCTTACTTTATGGCTACCGGCATCTGTTTGATATTCCCCTGGTCGGGCGTGACGAACAGCGTTTTTTGATGATCATAGATCACGAATCCCGGCTTGGCGCCGCCAGGCTTGCGCACGTGCCGGATGAGCGTATAGTCGACCGGTACTTGGCTCGATTCCTTGGCTTGACTGAACCAGGCGGCAAGTTGAGCCGCTTCGTGCAGCGTCGCATCGCCGTACTCGGCGCTGCGAATGACGACGTGAGAGCCCGGAATATCTTTCGTATGCAGCCATGTATCGCCGGAATGGGCGAGCCGGTTCGTTAAGTACTCGTTCTGCGTGTTATTTTTGCCGACATAGATCGGGATGCCTTCGCTTGAAGTGTAGCAGGCCAGAGCCGGCTTTTGGTTCGGCTTTTTTTTGCGTCCTTTTTTGCCGCGGTCCCGCACGTAGCCTTGCTCCGTCAGCTCCTCACGGATTTCCTGGATATCGGCCAGTCCTGCGCTGGCAAGCTGCTGCAGCAAATTGTCCAAATAACGGATTTCCTCGCGAGCCTCGGTCATCTGCTGCTGAACGGCGATCAGACTGTTTTTGCTTTTGGTATACTTTTTGAAATACCGTTGGGCGTTCTCGGACGGCGTTAACAGCGGATCAAGCTCGATCGTGACGGGACGCTGCTCTTCATCGTAATAGTTCACAACCTCGATTTGCTTGTCGCCTTTACGGATTTGGTGCAGCGAAGCGGTAAGCAGCTCGCCAAGGATGCGGAAGCGGTCCGCTCCGCGGGCGCCCTCCATCGTATCTTCCAGTTTTTCCATTTTTTTGATGTTTTTGCTGCGTTCGTTGCTGAGCAGCCGGAACAGATCGGCTACACGCTGCTTCACGGTATCCCGCTCCGCCTTGTCTCCGTAATACGCTTCGAGGCAGACGCTGATCGAAGCGAAGCGCTGCGTCTCGCCCTGCACGTGGCTCAGCTCCGTAATGGAGAAGAACGTTTTGCCCGTCGACGCTTCTTCGACAATAACCGTCTCCGTCGCTCCGGCTTCCAGCTTTTCGGTGAGCTCCCGGAACGGAGCCCACAGCTTCGCGGACATTTCGGACGGCAGAGGCAGGCCTCCATTGGCGGCGCGGTATACAAGTTCGCGGGCGACGAGCGGGCTGAACCCGCTAAAATGCCCGACGAGCGCCTGCTCCCAGAAGCGCGTGGAAGCGGGCTCATCGGCCGCCTCGGCCGCTTCGGCAAGGAGAGCGGTGAAACGCTCCTCGCTCATTCCGAACGGAAGCAGCTTGTGCTGCTCCGGCGGCGGCGTGTAGACGCTGCCCGGCATGACGATGCGGTAGCTGCTGATCGCCGGCGTGACGTGATGAATGCCGTCGGTAATGATCCCGGTCACCGGATCCTTCAAAATAATATTGCTGTGGCGGCCCATAATCTCCACGACGATCGTTTTGAGACTGAGGTCCCCGAGCTCGTCGCGCTGCCGGATGTTCAGCTGCAATATCCGTTCGAGACCAGGCTGCTCGATCGCTTCGATGATGCCTCCCTCGCAGTGCTTGCGCAGCAGCATGCAGAACATGGGCGCTTCCAGCGGATTCAGGAAGCTCTGCTCAGTGAGGTGTACCCGGGGGTAGGTGGGATTGGCGGACAGCAGCAGCTTCAGGTTGCGGCCGGCCGCGCGGATTTGCAGGACGATATCGTTTTCCGATGGCATCTGCACTTTATTGATTCGGGCCCCGACGCAGCATTGCAGCTCGCGGGCCAGACTGTGAACGACGAGACCGTCGAAAGACATGTGGGACAACTCCATTCTTCATGCGCAAAAGCGATTTTTGAGTGCTACCCTCTATCATGCCATATTTTAAAGCAAATTTTAAGTCGTCGGGTCTGCATGCGTCTGCCGCTCCGATAGGAGGCGGCCCCGGCGTTCCTTTCCAGGTGCTAATTTCCAGCTTGTCTGAATACATTTAACATAGACAACCTTTTGGGAGGGAAAAAGCAGATGAGTCAGAAGAAGTGGTATCAAATGTCGACGGAAGAAACCCTGCAGTCGTCCGGGACAGAGCCTTCAAAAGGGCTGACTATGGAGGAATCGGAAAAGCGTCTGGCCGCATACGGCAAAAACGAGCTGGCGGAAGGGCAAGGCGTGTCTCCAGTAACGCTGTTTTTGAACCAATTCAAAGACTTCATGGTGCTCGTGCTCGCCGGAGCGACGCTTGTCTCGGGTTTGCTGGGCGAATATTTGGACGCGGTCGCGATCATTGCGATTATTATCATGAACGGCATTCTCGGCTTCGTGCAGGAATTCCGGGCGGAACGATCGCTGCGGGCGCTGAAGGAGCTGTCGGCGCCGAACGCCAAGGTGCTGCGGGAGGGCCAGGTGGAACTCATACCGGCACGATGGCTGGTTCCCGGGGATATCGTCGTGCTGGAAAGCGGCGATCGGATGCCGGCGGACGTCCGGTTCATTGAGACGAACGGCCTTTATGCGGAAGAGTCCGCGCTGACCGGGGAATCCGTACCGGTCGCCAAACATACGGAGTCGCTGGAGGGAGAAGATATTCCTCTGGGGGACCAGCGCAATGTAGGCTTTATGGGGACGATGCTGACGCGAGGAACGGCCAAAGGGATCGTGGTCCGTACCGGCATGGCGACGGAGATGGGCAAGATCGCCGACCTGATCCAAAATACCGATGCTACTGAGACGCCTTTGCAGCACCGGCTCGAGCAGCTCGGCAAAATATTGATCGTCGTCGCGCTGGTGCTGACAGTGATGGTCGTGGTTGCGGGCATTCTGCATGGACAAGAGCCGTACGGCATGTTCCTCGCGGGGGTGAGCCTGGCGGTCGCCGCGATTCCGGAAGGGCTGCCTGCGATTGTAACCATTGCACTGGCGCTTGGGGTACAGCGGATGATTCAGCGCAAGGCGATCGTCCGCAAGCTGCCTTCCGTCGAGACGCTCGGCTGTGCTTCCGTCATCTGCTCGGACAAAACCGGCACGCTGACGCAAAATAAAATGGCCGTGACGCACTTGTGGGCGGGCGGCGAGCTGCTTGAGGTGTCGGGGAACGGCTACGACCCGCGCGGTGAAATTTTGAAGCAGGGGCAGCACGTCGATGTGCGGAAAAACCAGATGCTGCGCCGGCTGCTGCAGGTTTCCGTGCTCTGCAACAATGCGGAGCTGCGGGAGGAGCGGGCGGAATCCAAGAAAAAGCAGCCGGACAACGAGACGGAGGGCGTGTGGAGCATCAAGGGCGATCCGACGGAGGGAGCGCTTGTCGTGCTCGGGGCCAAAGCCGGCGTCACGCAGCAATCGCTCGGAGGCTTGTACCGGCGCGTCGTGGAGTTCCCGTTCGATTCGGAGCGCAAGCGGATGTCGGTCATCGTCGAGCATCAGGGCGGCCGGATGGTCTGCACGAAGGGGGCGCCCGACGTTCTGGTGCAGCAGTGCGCCTACGTGCTGTGGGACGATAAAATCATCCCGTTTACTCCGACGCTCAAGCAGAAGGTGATGGCCGCGAACGAAGGGATGGCTAAAAACGCGCTCCGCGTGCTCGGTCTGGCTTACCGCGATTTGAAACCGACGGAACGGAGCGAGGAAGAGACGGCGGTGGAAAACCAGCTTGTTTTCGTCGGTCTGACCGGGATGATCGACCCGCCGCGCAAAGAAGCGCGGGAAGCGATTCTCAAATGCCGCAAGGCGGGCATCAGAACGGTCATGATCACCGGCGATCACCAGACGACGGCGGAGGCCATCGCCAGGCAGATCGGGATTCTGCCGCAGGATGGCCTTGCTCTGAACGGCCAGCTGCTTAGCGCGATGACCGACGACGACCTCGATAAGCGGGTCGGCGAGGTGTACGTCTACGCTCGAGTGTCTCCGGAGCATAAGCTGCGCATCGTCAAATCGCTCCAGCGCCAAGGCCACGTCGTGGCGATGACCGGCGACGGCGTGAACGACGCGCCGGCGATCAAGGCGGCGGATATCGGCATCGCGATGGGGATCAGCGGGACGGACGTATCGAAGGAAGCGTCCGCGCTCGTGCTCAGCGACGATAATTTTGCCACGATTGTCTCGGCTATCGAGGAAGGTCGGGGGATTTACGAAAATATCCGCAAATTTATCCGCTACTTGCTCGCTTCGAATGTCGGCGAAATTTTGACGATGTTTCTCGCCATGCTGGCCGGGCTGCCACTGCCGCTCGTGCCGATTCAGATTTTATGGGTCAATCTCGTGACGGACGGCTTGCCGGCCATGGCGCTTGGCGTGGATCAGGCGGAGAAAGATTTGATGCAGCAGAAGCCCCGCCTGGCCAAAGAAAATATTTTTTCTCGCCGCCTCGGGTGGAAAATTATTAGCCGCGGCATTCTGATCGGACTATGCACCTTGGCGGCATTCTACATTACGCTCAAGCAGGGCGGGGACGGCCCAGGCGCGCTTGTGAAGGCGCAGACGGTCGCTTTCGTCACGTTGGTGATGGCACAGCTCATCCACGTGTTCGACTGCCGCAGCTCGCGCTCGATTTTCCACCGGAACCCGCTTCAGAACAAGTGGCTTGTGATGGCGGTCGTGTCTTCGCTGCTGCTGATGCTGCCGGTGCTTTATGTCGAGAAGCTTCAGCCGATTTTCAAGACAGTGCCGCTCGGTGTTGCGGATTGGGTGCTTGTGCTCGTATTTGCGGGTATTCCGACATTCCTGATGGGTATCGGAAGCCTGATGAGCAAACCGCGGAAGCGCAAGCCCGCGTCGTACGGAGGAGGCGGGACGAAGGCGATGAAGCCGGTCGTCCGGTAAAGGGTATGGGAGCCGGACCCCTGCGAAAGCAGAGGGTTCGGCTATTTGCATTTTCGCCCAAATTCGGATAAAATTTTGCGGAGTCGCTATGCATAGCTGCGAATTTGCGATATAGTAGGGTGTAAAACGCTGAAATGGGAGCAATAACGATGAATTTCACGAAAATGCAAGGGTTAGGCAACGATTTTATCGTCTTGCACGGCCACAAGGAGCTGCCTGCGGACGCATCGGAGCAAGCGATCCGGTTGTGCGACCGCCATTTCGGCATCGGCGCGGACGGTCTTGTCTACCTGCTTCCTTCGGCAAAAGCCGACTATATGATGCGAATCATCAATTCCGACGGCTCGGAGGCGGAGCAATGCGGCAACGCCATCCGCTGTGCGGCCAAATATATTTACGATCACGAGCTTGTTCCCCGGGACAAAACCGAGCTGACGATCGAAACGATCGGAGCCGGTGCGCTGGCGGTGCAGCTGACGGTCGAGGAAGGGCGCGTCGCTGCGGTACGCGTCGATATGGGCGCGCCGGTATTGAACGGGCTCGAAATTCCTACGACGATCGACGAGCCGCAGGTCATCGGGTATCCGGTCACCGTCGATGGACGCGAATTCCGCTTCACCGCCGTGTCGATGGGCAACCCTCACTGCGTCATTTTTGTCGAGGATGCGGTCGGAGTGGATTTGTATGCTTGGGGCCCGAAACTCGAAACGCACGCGCTGTTTCCACGTAAAATGAATGTAGAGTTCGCGACGGTCCAGAGGCGCGATTATGCCGATATGCGGGTATGGGAACGCGGCGCAGGTCCGACGCTCGCCTGCGGAACGGGCGCCTGCGCCACGCTGGTGGCCGGGGTACTCACCGGACAAATGGACCGGGAAGCGGTCATTTCCTTAAAAGGCGGCGATCTTCGGATCGAATGGAATGAATCAGATAATCGTGTTTACATGACGGGACCGGCGGAAATCGTGTTTAAAGGAACGCTGTAAGGTCCATCATGGAGAGAAGGGAGATGCCGTTAGTGAAACCGGATTTGCGAGAAGCGCTCAGACGTCAAGTGCTGGTAGGGGACGGGGCCATAGGGACGTACCTGTACCAGATGGGTTTTCCTGTCGGCATTTCTTATGAAGAATTAAATTTGCTGAAGCCCGATGTCATTATGGACGTGCATCGGCGCTATTACGAAGCGGGCGCGCGCTTAATCGAAACCAATACGTTTTCGGCGAACCGCGAAAAGCTGTCCAAATACGGGCTGGAGCAGGAGATGGAGGCGATCAACCGCGCCGGCGTCGAGCTGGCCAGAAAAGCGGTTGGGGACGATGCCTATATCGTCGGCGCCATCGGCTCGATCCGGGCGGGCAAGCGCAAAAATGTCCGCACGGCCAAGATCAAGGATGATTTCTGCGACCAAATTGAGGTGCTTGTCGATACGCCGGTGGATGGGCTGCTGCTCGAGTCGTTCTACGATCTGGAGGAAATGTTGATCGCGCTGAAGCTGATCCGCAAGGTCAGCGAGCTCCCGGTCATTTGCCAGTTTGCCACCGAAGGCACGGGCTCGACGCATGACGGCATCCTGCTGACGGAAGCGCTCCGCATGCTGACGGCGGCCGGGGCGGACGTGGTCGGCTTTAACTGCCGGAGCGGTCCGAACGGGCTGATGCGTTCGCTCCAGCGAGTCGCCAGCATGGAGGGTGCGCCGCCGATTTCGGTATTCCCGAACGCAGGGATCGCCGACTACGTGGACGGACGATACACTTACGCGGCGACTCCGCAATATTTTGGACAAACTGCCCGGAAATTCGTCGACCTGGGGGCGCGGATCGTCGGCGGCTGCTGCGGCACGACGCCCGAGCATATCGCCGCCATGGCGCAGTCGCTTCAGAACTATACGCCCGATCCGAATGCTTTGCGCTTGCTGCAGGAAGTCGGCGGCAGAAGCGAGACCGGCCGCAATGTGCCGCTCCTGCAGCCCGTATCGTCGCCTCCCGCTCCGGAGCCGAATCTCGTGAAGCTAGCGAAGGAACGCTATACCGTCATCGTGGAGCTTGACCCGCCACGCGATCTGGACATCGAGAAGTTCATGCAGGGTGCGCAGGCGCTCAAAAATGCCGGGGTCGACGCGCTGACGATGGCGGACAATTCGCTGGCCGTCACACGGATGAGCAATTTGGCGCTCGGCAGTCTGGTGAAAGAGAGAATCGGCATGAAGCCGCTCATTCACATCGCCTGCCGGGACCGCAACATGATCGGCACCCAATCGCATATGATGGGGCTGCACGCGCTCGGCATCGACCATGTGTTGGCCGTGACGGGCGATCCGGCCAAGTTCGGCGATTTGCCGGGTTCGAGCTCCGTTTACGATCTGACGTCGTTCGAGATCATCCGGATGATCAAGCAGTTAAACGAGGGAATCGCTTTTTCCGGCAAGTCGCTTAAGAAGAAAGCGAATTTCGTCGTCGGCGCCGCCTTCAATCCCAACGTCAAGCACTTGGATAAAGCGGTGCAGCGGCTTGAGCGCAAAATCGAGTCCGGCGCCGATTATATCATGACTCAGCCTGTCTATAATGCGGAGCTGATCGAGAAGGTGTACGAGGCGACAAAGCATCTGGATGTTCCGATCTTCATCGGCATTATGCCGCTCGCCAGCGGGGGCAACGCCGAATACCTGCATAACGAGGTTCCGGGCATTCAGTTATCGGACGAAGTCCGGCAGCGGATGAACGGGCTCAAGGGCGAGGAAGGACGGGCCATGGGCGTGCAGATCGCCAAGGAACTTCTCGATGCGGCAATGTGTTATTTTAAAGGAATTTACCTGATGACGCCGTTCCTTGCCTACGAGATGACCGTACAGCTGACGGAGTACGTTTGGGAGAAAGCGCAGCGGCTTGATTCCCACTTGTACCCACTATCAAAATGAATTAGAATAGGATAATGGATGTGAAGGCCATGGTCATCAGTATGACCGGCTTCGGACAAGCCGCACGTATGACGGACGGCTTCCGGATCCAGATTGACCTTAAATCGGTCAATCACCGTTACTGCGAGATCGTGGTACGGATGCCCCGGGAATTTGCCCGTTACGAGAACGCGGTTAAAGCCGCCGTTCAGCAGCATGTAAGGCGCGGGCGTGTCGATGCGTTCGTTACGATGGAACGCGACCGCGACGTACCGCAAGCCATCGAGATCGATTGGAGCTTGGCGATGGGCTACGTCCAGGCGGCCGAACAGCTGCGGGAGCGGTTATCCCTTAAGGACGAGCTGCGCCTGCGCGACTTGCTTGCCATTCCCGGCTTGGTTGAGATCGGGCAGAATCAGGAGATGGCCGAGGAGCGGATGGAAGCGGAGCTTGTTGCCTGCGCAGCGGAAGCGGCCAGGGAGCTTTCGGACATGCGCGAGAAGGAAGGCGCCTTTCTTCAGAGCGATCTGATGCAGCGTATCGGGACGATGGAGCAATATTGCAGTGCTGCGTCGGGAATCGCGCCTCAAGTGGTGCAAGATTATGCCGGCAAGCTGCGCGCCCGGATCGAAGAGCTTTTGCAGCAAGCGCCTCCGGACGAGCAGCGGCTTGCGATGGAGATCGCCGTCTTCGCCGACCGCGCCAGCATCGCCGAAGAGCTGACCCGTCTGCAAAGCCACTGCAAGCAGTTCCGGGAACTGCTGAAATCTTCCGAGCCGGTGGGCCGCAAGCTCGATTTTCTCGTTCAGGAGATGAACCGGGAAGCGAATACGATCGGTTCTAAAGCGAATCACGCCCAACTGGCCGCCGTGGTGGTCGACATGAAAGCGGAGCTTGAAAAAATGCGGGAGCAGATTCAAAATATCGAGTGATTTTAGTAATTAACTCTTTCTTTTGAAATGATTTTTGTTTGTTGCGGGTGGCGGAGGCAGATGCTGCTGATTCGCAGCCTCTGACGAACAACCTCTCATTTTAAAAGAAAGTTCCAGGGGGAACCTATAACATGGCGATCAAACTAATCAACATCGGTTTCGGGAATATCGTATCTGCGAATCGAATTATTTCCATTGTCAGCCCGGAATCGGCACCGATCAAACGGATCATCCAAGAAGCGCGCGACCGCCATATGCTGATCGATGCGACTTACGGTCGCCGCACCCGCGCCGTCATTATCACGGACAGCGATCATGTCATTTTGTCCGCGGTACAGCCGGAAACGGTGGCGCATCGACTTTCCAATAAGGACGATGATCATGACGAGTAATGTAGGATATACCCCTGCGGATAAAGGAATCTTGATCGTGCTTTCCGGCCCTTCCGGCGTCGGCAAGGGTACCGTCTGTAAAGCGCTGCGGAGCTGCACGTCGGATATCGTGTATTCGGTCTCCGCGACAACGCGGGCTCCGCGGCAGGGCGAAACGGATGGGGTCAATTATTTTTTTAAGACCAGGGAACAATTCCGGCAAATGATCGAGCAAGACCAGATGCTGGAATGGGCGGAATACGTAGGCAATTATTACGGGACGCCGCGCAAGTTTGTAGAAGATACGCTGAACACAGGCAAAGACATTATTTTGGAAATCGAAGTGCAGGGTGCGCTAAAGGTGAAGCAGAAGTTCCCGGAAGGGGTATTCATTTTTTTGCTGCCTCCGTCGCTGCCGGAGCTTGAAAGCCGTATCGTCGGACGCGGCACGGAATCCGAGGAAACGATTCGCAATCGAATGTCGGTGGCGGTCGATGAGATTGCGATGATGGAGCATTACGATTATGCGATCGTCAACGATCAAGTAGACCTTGCGTGTTCCCGCATCCGCAGCATTTTGACGGCGGAGCACTACCGCAAGGACCGGATGGTTTCCAAAATTCAACATTGGATGGCTGAGGTGAAAAAATAACATGTTGTATCCTTCAATCGACAGACTTTTGGACAAGGTAGACAGCAAGTATTCGCTCGTAGTAGCGGCCTCTAAACGGGCGCGCATGCTGCGCGACGGTTCCAAAACCGAAATGAAACAGAAGAAATCTCACAAATACGTAGGGCTGGCGCTGGAAGAAATCTACGAAGACCATATTTCCTACGAGAAATTGCAAAACAAAGAATCCTCAAAGTAAACAACAACCCTCGCGGTTGTTATTTTTTTCGCAAGGATACGATTTATTGCCCGTAAGGGAAAGGAGCGAAGCCCCATGTTGAACGGAAAAACAGTCTTGCTCGGGGTCAGCGGCGGCATTGCCGCTTACAAAGCGGCGGCGGTGTGCAGCAAGCTGGCGCAGGCGGGAGCCGACGTGCGGGTGATCATGACGGAATCGGCGACCCAATTTGTGGCGCCGCTAACGTTCCAAACGTTGTCGAGACACGACGTCATCTTCGATACGTTCGACGAAAAGGACGCTTCCGTCGTATCGCATATCAATCTGGCCGACAGGGCGGACGTCGTCGTGATCGCCCCGGCCACCGCCAACGTTATCGGCAAAATCGCGCTGGGCCTTGCCGACGATATGCTCAGCACGACGCTATTGGCCACCACGGCGCCGATTCTCGTAGCTCCCGCCATGAATGTACATATGTACGCGCATCCTGCGGTGCAGGTGAATATGCAGAAGCTTGCGGAACGCGGCGTCCGGTTCATTGAGCCGGGTACGGGTCAGCTGGCTTGCGGCTACGTGGGCAAAGGCCGCTTGGCGGAGCCGGAAGAGATCGTGGCTGCGATCGAACGTTTTTTCCAAGAGAAGCGGCTGCTTGAAGGCAAGCATGTTCTGATTACGGCTGGCGCGACAATGGAACGGATCGATCCCGTCCGGTACTTGACCAACGATTCTTCGGGCAAAATGGGGTATGCGATCGCTGAGGAAGCGCAGCGGATGGGGGCGAACGTGACGCTCGTCACGGGCAAAGTTTCAATTGCTGCGCCCGCCGGCGTGACTGTGGTTAAAGTCGAATCCGCACTGGAGATGATGGAAGCGGTCCTTTCCCGGCTGCCCAAGCAGGATGTAATTATCAAGGCGGCGGCTGTGGCCGATTACCGGCCCGTCGAGCAGGCGGAGCACAAAATCAAGAAAAACGAAGACGAAATGATGATGCGGCTGGTAAAAAATCCGGATATCGCGCAAGCGGTCGGCGAACGGAAGAAGCCGTCGCAGCTTCTCATCGGTTTTGCGGCCGAAACGCAGCATTTGGAGACGTTTGCACAGGAAAAGCTGAAGAAGAAGCACTGCGATCTGCTGGTAGCCAACGACGTGACGATGGAAGGGGCAGGCTTCGGCACGGATACGAACGTCGTACGGATTTATGATTCCGCGGGGCTGGTTGAAGCGCTGCCTCTGATGTCGAAAGGACAAGTGGCGGCCAGATTGCTCACGCTAGTTGCGGATCGTCTCGGAAAGGGGAGATGACCGACGAATGTACGCCAAAGTCATTGTGGATGTCCCGGCCCGACCTACGAACCGGGCATTTGATTATATTGTGCCGGAAACGATGCGGGACTACATCACCGTGGGGAGCCGCGTAGGCGTTCCCTTCGGTCCGCGCACCGTACAAGGGTTTGTCGTGGAGCTTCACGACGGAACGGACCTCGACCCGGAGAAGCTGAAGCCGATCCACCAAACGTTGGACGTCACTCCTCCGCTAACCCCCGAGCTGGTGAAGCTGGGCCGCTGGATCAGCCGCACGTACCTTTGCCACGAAATGATTGCGCTGCAAGCGATGATCCCCGGCGCGCTGAAGGCCAAATACGAACGGCATGTGAAGGCGGCCGACGACCAAGAGACCAAAGAAAAGCAGCCGGAGCTGCTGCCTCTGCTCCTCCCCGAGCAGGAAGAAATCCTCGCTTATGTCCGCAAGCACGAATCGGTCGAGCTGGAATCGCTGCTGCAAACCTTCCCGGAACAAGGCGCACTGATCAAGCAGCTGATGGAAGACGGCCGGCTGACGGAAATTCAAATGGTCAAAGACCGGATGTCCACGAAAAAAGCGCTTTATGTGTTTCCGCCGAACGATCCCGACCAACTGGAAGCGTGGCAAGCCGAGCTGCCGGCCCGTGCGGCCAAGCAAAAGCAGGTGCTCGCTTTTCTGCAGGAGTATCCCGAGCCGATCAAGCTGACGGAGCTGCTGACGAAGCTGCAAATCACCGCCGCGGCGGTCAAGGGGCTCGCCGAACGAGGCTGGCTTCGGCTGGAGGAGACCGAAGTGCAGCGCGATCCTTATGCGTCGCGCACCTTCAAGCCGACCACGCCGCTTCCGCTGACGCCCGAGCAGCAAGCGGTGTTCGAACGGATCAGAGAGGCGGTGCAAGGACGGACGCCGCGCGTCTTTTTGCTGCACGGAGTGACCGGCAGCGGCAAGACGGAGGTGTATCTCCAGTCGATCCAATCCTGCTTGGATCAAGGCCGCGAAGCGATCGTGCTCGTCCCGGAAATTTCGCTTACGCCTCAGATGGTCGAGCGGTTCAAAGGAAGGTTCGGCAACCGGGTCGCCGTGCTGCACAGCCGTCTCTCTAACGGCGAACGCTATGACGAATGGCGCAAAATCGTGCGCCGGGAAATCAGCGTCGTGATCGGCGCGCGCTCGGCGATTTTCGCGCCTTTTACGAATATCGGACTCATGATTATCGACGAAGAACACGAATCGACCTATAAGCAAGAAGAAAGTCCGAAATATCATACCCGCGACGTGGCGATCGCCCGGGCGGGCGAACACGGGGCCTCGGTCGTGCTGGGCTCCGCTACCCCATCGCTGGAAAGCATGTACCGGACCTCCGTTGAAGCCGCCGCATCGGCAACCCCGGATCGGCCGGCATTCGAATTGCTTTCCATGCCTTCGCGCGTCGAGGGAAGGCCGCTGCCGCCGGTGAACATCATCGATATGCGTGAGGAACTGAAAAGCGGCAACCGGTCGATGTTCAGCCGCGCCTTGTATAAAGCGATCGAAGATCGGTTACACAAGAAGGAACAGGTCGTCCTGCTGCTGAACCGGCGCGGGTACGCCACGTTCGTCATGTGCCGCACCTGCGGCTATGTTGCGGATTGTCCGCATTGCGATATCTCGCTGACCTACCATCAAAGCTCCAAGGCGATCCGCTGTCATTACTGCGGCTACGCGGAGCGTGAATTGGCCGTCTGCCCGGACTGCGGCAGCGAGCATATCCGCCATTTCGGCACGGGAACGCAGCGGGTCGAGGAGGAGCTCGGCAAGCTGTTTCCCGGCATTCGCGTCATTCGCATGGATGTGGACACGACGACGGAGAAGGGCTCGCACGAAAAATGGCTCGGGATGTTCCGGAATCGTCAGGCTGATGTGCTGCTCGGCACGCAGATGGTCGCCAAGGGGCTTGATTTCCCCTATGTGACGCTCGTCGGCGCGCTCGCTGCCGATTCCGTTCTGAACCTGCCCGATTTTCGCGCGGCCGAACGGTCATTCCAACTGCTGACGCAGGTGGCGGGACGCGCCGGACGGCACGAACTGCCCGGCGAGGTGTTCGTGCAAACGTACACGCCGGAGCATTACAGCATTATGAGCGCGAGCAAGCATGATTATATGGGCTTTATGCGCAAGGAGATGCTGATACGCAAGCTGCATAATTACCCGCCGTTTCACCGGCTCGTCTTGATGACGCTGTCGCACGAGCAGGTGCAGCTGCTGCTGCGCGCGGGCGAAATGCTGGCTTCCCGTCTGAAGGAGCTGGCGCAGACGATGCAAGCGGACGGAACCGAGCTGGAGGTGTTGGGGCCCGTCGCTTCGCCGATTTCAAGGATTAAAGATAGATATCGGTTTCAATGCATGATAAAATATCGGGGGGAGACGGACATTTCCGCCTTGGTCCAGAAAGCGGCCGCCGTGCTTGACGATACCGTCAAGCAGCACAAGCTGACGGTGGCGATCGACGTCGATCCCCAAGTGTTAATGTAACGAAGCTGTCAACCGGTCCATGCGGCCGGAATATACATAATGTGTCAGGCGGCTGCAGAAGAGCCGATTCATTCTCTTGAAATGAAAAGGAAGGTGCTTTTACATGGCAATCAAAATCATCGTGAAGGACCCGGACCCGGTGCTGCGCGAAAAATGCAAGCCCGTTCCTAAAATTACGCCGAACATTCATAAGCTGCTGAATGACATGGCGGATACGATGTATGATGCGGAGGGCGTAGGATTGGCCGCGCCGCAGATCGGCATTCTTAAGCGGGTCATCGTCATGGACGTCGGCGACGAGCACGGCTTGATCGAGCTGATCAATCCAGAGATCATCGAGCGGGAAGGGGAGCAGTTCGGACCGGAGGGCTGCTTAAGCATTCCCGGATTTACGGGCGATGTAAAGCGGGCTGCCCGTGCGAAGGTGAAAGGTCTGAACCGCAACGGCGAGGAGATCGTCATCGAAGGGACCGAACTGCTGGCCCGCTGCATTCAGCATGAGGTGGATCATTTAAACGGGGTGCTGTATACGGACTTGGCGGAAAAAATGTATCGCAGCGAGCAACAGGATCGTGATGACGCATGAGAGTGATTTTTATGGGCACGCCGGATTTCGCCGTGCCGTCTCTGCAGACGCTGCTGGACGATAAGAAGCTGGAAGTCGTCGCTGTCGTCACACAGCCGGATCGTCCGGTCGGGCGCAAACGCGTACTGACGCCGACCCCCGTCAAGGTCGAGGCGGAGAAGCACGGCCTGTCCGTGCTTCAGCCGGAACGGCTGCGCCGCCCGGAGTCCGTCGAGGCGATCCGCGCTCTGCAGCCGGATCTGATTGTGACGGCGGCCTTCGGACAGATTTTGCCGAAATCGGTACTCGAACTGCCGAAGCTGGGCTGTATTAATATTCACGCGTCGCTGCTTCCCAAATACCGCGGTGGGGCGCCGATCCATTACGCCGTGATGAACGGCGACGCCGTTACCGGCGTCACGATCATGTACATGGCGGAAGGTTTGGATACCGGTGACATGATCAGCAAGATCGAGGTGCCGATCGAGGACAGCGATACGACCGGCACGATGTTCGATGAGCTGGGCTTGGCCGGAGCGAAGCTGCTGGAGGAGACGCTGCCGGATTTGCTGGCGGGCTGCGTGCAGCCGGTGCCGCAGAACGATGCGGAGGCGGTATATTCGCCGAACATCACCCGCGAGCTGGAGCGGATCGATTGGATAAAGCCGGCGATGCAGCTGTGGAATCTGGTGCGGGGGCTGCATCCCCGGCCGGGAGCTTATACGCTGTGGAACGGCGAAGTATTGAAAATATGGACGTGCGCCAAGCCCGCCGAGTCGGATCGGGCACCTGACGGCGTACAGCCGGGCACCGTGCTGGAAGCGGGAGAACGGGGAATCGCCGTGGCTGCCGGACAAGGCGTGCTGCGGATCACGGAGCTGCAGCCGGCTGGCAAGAAGGCCATGGACGCCGCCGCGTTCGCGCGAAGCGGACAGCTGGCGCCGGGCACTGTGCTTGGGACATAGTCGGGCGCTTGAGCTATGAGATGCTGTGAGCTATAGAAGAAAAGCGGAGGAATTATGAGCGAAACGAATCAACCGTCCTCCGGACGGACCAAGCAGGCGGGAGCGGCAGGAGGCAAACGTACCAGCGGCGCGGCTTCGGGTGGAGCTCGTGGGAGCCGTCAGGGGAATGTTCCCCGGGCAAGCAAAGGCCCGACTCAAGGCTCGGCCAGGGAAGCGGCCCTTGACGTACTGGTGCGGATCGAGCAGGACCTTTCGTACAGCAATTTGCTGCTCAACCAGACGCTGCAAAAGTACAAGCTGGACAAGCCGGACGCGGGGCTCACGACCGAAATCGTATACGGAACGGTGCAGCGGCTCGGCACGATCGACTTTTTTCTGGAGCGGTTCGTCAGCAAAGGGCTGGCGAAGCTGCAGCCGTGGGTTCGCAACCTGCTGCGGCTGAGCTTTTACCAGCTGCACTATTTGGACCGGATTCCGGACCATGCGGTCGTCAACGAAGCAGTCAATATCGCGAAGCGGCGGGGCCATCAAGGCATCTCCGGCATGGTTAACGGCGTGCTGCGCAGCGTGCTCCGCAGCAAAAGCGAGCTCGTCCTGCCCGCCGGGCTACCGGCCGAGCGGCGCATCGCGCTTGCGCAGTCGCACCCGGAGTGGCTGGTGCGGCGCTGGGTTCGCGAGTTCGGCGAGCAGACGGCCGAACGGCTCTGCGAGGCCAACAACACGCCGCCGCGCGTGAGCCTTCGCGCGAATGCGCTGAAGCTCGGCCCGGGCGAGCTGGCCGAGCGGCTGCGGCAAGGAGGGCTCGAAGCGGAGCCCTCCGCCGTTGCGCCCGCCGGCGTGATCGTGCGCGGCGGCGGCAACATGGCCCTCGCGCCGGACTATGCGGCGGGCCTGTATTCGGTTCAGGACGAGAGCTCCATGCTCGTCGCGGAATGGGTGGACCCGCAGCCGGGCGAGCGGGTGCTGGACTGCTGCGCCGCGCCCGGCGGCAAGACGACGCACCTTGCGGAGAAGATGGGCGACCGCGGCGAAATCGTCGCTTGCGACGTGCACGAGCATAAGCGGAAGCTCATCGAGGAGCAGGCGGAGCGCCTCGCGCTGCGTTCGATTCGGACGCTGACGGCCGATGTGCGCCGGTTG
Organism: Paenibacillus tianmuensis; assembly: GCF_900100345.1. Lineage (GTDB taxonomy): Bacteria > Bacillota > Bacilli > Paenibacillales > NBRC-103111 > Paenibacillus_G > Paenibacillus_G tianmuensis. The sequence goes on from NZ_FMTT01000005.1 coordinate 167,588, forward strand.
GCGGAGCATTTTGCCCCGGAAAGCTTCGACCGCATCCTGCTCGACGCCCCCTGCTCGGGGCTTGGCGTCATCCGGCGGAAGCCGGATATGAAGTGGAGCAAGAGCGAAGCGGACCTGACGGAGATCTGCGATATTCAGCGGGAGCTGCTGGAAGCGGTACAACCGCTGTTGAAGCCGGGCGGCGTGCTGGTATACAGCACGTGCACGGTGGAGAAAGCCGAGAACGAAGACATGATCCGCGAATTTTTGGAGCGTCATCTTTCGTTTGCGCCGGATCTGCCCGAAGTGTCGGGGACGCTCAAGGACCGGTTGGACGAGGAGCTCGCTGCGGTGCGGATCATGCCGTACGATTACGGCTCGGACGGATTTTTTATCGCCCGGCTGCGCAAGCGAGCATAGAACCGCAAAATGTGGTAAAATAAAACGTGGCTTTTCGGCGGAATGTCCCCCGTAAGGGCTTCACTATAGACTAAACAGGTTGTGATGCATACATGAATGAAATAGAAAGCAGATGGCAGCCGAAAAACGAAAAGCCGTATGTCTACGACTTTACTCTGGAGGATTGGCAGCAATGGGTCAAGGACAACGGTGAGGCGGGCTTTCGAGCCGGCCAAATTTTCGATTGGCTGTATGTGAAAAGAGTTTCAAGCATCGACGAGATGACGAATCTGCCGAAAACGCTCCGGGACCGGCTTAAGGAGCAGTTTGACTTCGTCACGCTCACGGAAGTGGCGCATTACCGTTCGAAGGACGGGACCGTCAAGTTTTTGTTCGAGCTTAGCGATGAGAATGCCATCGAAACGGTGATCATGAAGCACAGCTACGGCAACAGCATCTGTGTAACGACGCAGGTCGGCTGCCGGGTCGGCTGTACGTTCTGTGCCTCGACGCTTGGCGGATTGAAGCGGAATTTGACGTCCGGCGAGATCATTGCCCAGGTGGTCAAGGCGCAGCAGCTTTTGGACGAAACGCAGGAGCGGGTCAGCAGCATCGTCATCATGGGAATCGGCGAGCCGTTCGAGAATTACGACGCGGTGATGAAGTTTCTCAAGGTGATGATTCATCCGAAGGGGCTGAATATCGGCCAGCGGCACATTACGGTGTCGACGAGCGGCATCGTTCCGAACATTTACCGGTTTGCCGACGAAGATACGCAGATCAATCTGGCGATTTCGATTCATGCGCCGAACGATACGCTGCGTTCCAAGCTGATGCCGGTCAACCGCCGGTACCCGTTTGCCGAGCTGATCGAAGCCTGTCAATATTACGTCGCAAAAACCGGACGGCGTATTACGTTCGAATACGCACTGATGGGCGGCGTGAACGATCAGGCCGAGCACGCGGAGGAGCTGGCAAAAGTATTAAAAGCATTTCCGATGGCGCACGTGAACTTGATTCCGGTCAATTTCGTTTCCGAGCGCGACTTTGTGCGTACGCCCCGGAATGATATCTTCACGTTCCAACGCATTCTGGAACGAAACAAAATCAACGCCACCATACGCCGGGAGCAGGGCAGTGATATCGCGGCCGCCTGCGGGCAGCTGCGGGCGAAGCATATGGAGTCGGGTGCGAGGTGAAGCAAGCGATGCTGAGATTGGCTTATCAATCCGATATCGGCCGGGTGCGTGCGGTCAACGAGGACCGCGCAGCCGTTCAAGAGGGCTTGAACGGCTGGACCCTCGCCATTGTCGCAGACGGCATGGGAGGCCATCAGGCCGGAGATATCGCAAGTCAGATGGCGGTGGAGCTTATCCCGCTGCAGGTGAAGTCCTTGGACCCGAACCGGTCGTCCGAGGAGAGGCAGCATAAGTTGAAGGAAGCGGTCGAAGCCGCCAACGATAACATTTTCGAATTTGCGTCCGGACGCGAAAATTACCACGGGATGGGGACGACCGTCGTTGCCGTGCTGGCGAACGACGATCGGGCCGTTATCGCGCATATCGGCGACAGCCGCGTATACCGGATTCACGACGGGCAGATCGAGCAGCTAACGGAGGATCATTCGCTTGTCAACGAGCTAGTCAAAAGCGGCCAGATCACCCGCGAGGAAGCGAGCCACCATCCGCGGCGCAACGTCTTGACGCGGGCGCTCGGAACCGAGCCGACGATCGAGGTGGACGTGCAGGAAATCGGTTGGGGCACCGGAGACTTGCTGCTGCTGTGCAGCGACGGACTAAGCAGCCTGGTTGAACCGGGCCAAATGCTCCAAACCGTGAAGGAGACGGACGGCTTGGAGCACAAGGTAGACCGCTTGGTCCAGGCTGCGCTGGATGCCGGGGGCGACGACAACGTAACGGTGCTGCTGATCGAGAACGGGCCGGGTTCGGCGGTACATGACGACGGGGAAGCGGGGTGAGGAAGGAATGATCGGTAAGCAGCTAGGAGGACGCTACGAGATTTTGGGACGCGTCGGCGGCGGCGGAATGGCCATCGTATACAAAGGACTCGATATTTTATTGCATCGGCATGTCGCCGTGAAGGTGCTGCGCCAGCAGTACGTGCACGATGAAGAATTCATTCAGCGTTTTCGCCGCGAAGCGCAAGCCGCCGCCTCCTTGTCGCATCCGAACGTGGTCAGCATATACGACGTCGGCCAAGAGGAAGACATCCATTACATCGTGATGGAGTATATCGAGGGAACGAACTTGAACGAGCAGATTAAGGAAAAAGCTCCGCTGCAGGTGGAGGAAGCCGTTCATATTGCGAGCCAGATTTGCGACGCCCTCGATCATGCGCATCATAATCAGATCATTCATCGGGATATTAAGCCTCACAATATTTTGATCGGCAAAAACGGCCGCGTCAAAGTGACCGACTTCGGGATCGCCCGCGCCGTCACTTCTTCCACGATTACGCAGACCGGCTCCGTCGTCGGCTCGGTTCATTATTTTTCACCCGAGCATGCCAAAGGGACGCCGACCGGCGAGCAATCGGACTTGTATTCTCTCGGGATTGTCATGTACCAGATGCTGACAGGCCGGCTGCCGTTTCTCGGCGAAAGTCCGATCAGCGTAGCATTGAAGCATTTGCAGGAGGATGTCGAGGAGCCCCGCAAGGTGAATCCGCTCATCCCGCAAAGCGTGGAAAACATCATTCTGCGAGCGATGCGCAAAAGCACGTCCGAGCGGTATCGTTCGGCCAAAGACGTGCTGAGCGACCTTGAGTCGTGCCTGCTGCCGCACCGCCGCAACGAGCCGAAAGTCAACTTTTTGGACGACGATGAGCTGGATGAGGAAAAGACGCGGGTCATGCCTGCGCTGCGGCCGGGACAATACGCCGTTGTGGAGGATGACGACGATGCGCCCCGTGCGAAGGAGACGGCGCCGCTCGAGAAGCAGAAAAAGGGCTGGGTCAAGCCGTTGGTCTGGTTCGTGGTGCTTATGGCGCTTGTTGGTGGGATGTGGTATGCGGTCCAGTACGTGCAGGAGAAATTGTCGGTGCAGCGGGTCGATATCCCGAATGTGGTGGATAAGCCGCTTGCTGAAGCTAAGAAAATATTAGAAGACAGCAAGCTTCAAGTGGAAGCGGATTATCAGAATGATGATGTAAAGCCGAAAGATATTGTCATCCAGCAAAGCCAGGCGAATAATCAGGTTATCGTGGGCACGACGATCAAGCTGACTGTCAGCGCAGGGCCTACAAGCAAAAAAATTCCGGATGTTACAAACCTAAAGCTGGCGGATGCCAAAACGAAGCTGATCTCCTCCGGCTTCGATTCGAAAAATATCTCCATCGTTCAAAAGTTTCTGGAAGCCGAGCCAGAAACGGTGACGTCTCAGAAGCCTACGCCCAATGAGGAGTACACGATTCCGGGCGATGTCAAGGTCGAGCTGACCGTTAGCAAAGGCCGGGAAACGTTCAAGATGCCGAACCTGATCGGCAAGACGGAAAACGAAGCGAAAACGCTCCTTAGCGTCAACAATCTGAAGCTTTCCAAGGACGGGACTGTCCGCCAGCCGAGCTACAAGCAAAGCAAGGGCCGTGTAACGAAGCAATTTCCGTTCGAGCCAGACGACGATGTGATGCCGGGTACGGAAATTACGCTGACCGTCAGCTCCGGTCTTCCGCCGGAAGCGGGACAGATGACCGTGCCCGTGCAGATTAAGCCATCCAAGGAAGGGCAGGCAGGTACGGCCAAAGTCATCCTGAGCGATGCGGCGGTCGAAAACTCGGAATACCAGAAGCTTACGAACGTGACCAAGACGGAAACGCTTGAGGTGAAGCTGGTCGTTTCGCCGGACAAAGATGCGACGATCCAGATTCGCGGGGATAACATTCAGAACGATTCGATAACAATCACCTATAAGAATTATCAGGATCAAAAAAGCGGCAACAATCAGTCGAACGGGGCCGGTACGCCACCTAATGCGGATACTGGGACGAACGGCGGCGGGAAGACCGAACAGCCAGCGACTCCGGCTTCCGGCACGGGCGGCGCGAGCGGCAAGCCGGCGAAACAGGGAAGCGGCGGAACGACGCCACCGCCGACCGGACAGAACGGAGACGCAGCGACGGCTCCGGCCGGGAATACGACAGGTACAGGAGGCAAGAATCCATAATGCCAACCGGGTTAATCGTTAAGGCGCTAAGCGGATTTTACTACGTGCTTGCCGATGACACGCAAACGACCGAATCGGTGCAATGCCGGGCGAGAGGCATTTTCAAGAAGCGCGGCATTTCGCCGCTCGTCGGCGACCGCGTGGTGTTCGGGCTGACGGAGAACGGGGAAGGAACGGTTGACGAAATTCTTCCCCGCTCCTCCGAGCTGATCCGGCCGCCGGTGGCAAATATCGATTTGGCCGTACTGGTGTTCTCGGTGACCGAGCCGGCGCTTAATTTACCGCTGCTGGACAAGTTTCTAGTTCATACGGAAAGTGCCGGACTCGATACGCTGATCTGCTTGACCAAGCATGATCTCATGTCCGAAGGAGGTTCGCCTGACAGCGTTTCCGATCGATTGGCGTCAGCGATCCGGCTCTACGAATCGGTCGGTTACCCGGTGCTTGTGACAAGCGCCAAGGAAGGCATTGGCGTGAGCGAAGTATATGATCGGCTGGCGGGCCGCATTGGGGTGTTCGCAGGGCAGTCTGGCGTCGGGAAGTCGTCGCTACTCAACGCCATGGTGCCGGGGCTGTCGCTGGAAACGAACGAAATCAGCATGAAGCTCGGACGGGGCAAGCATACGACGCGCCATGTCGAGCTGATCCGGCTGCAGAACGGCGGACTTATCGCCGATACGCCGGGCTTTAGCCAGCTTGACTTTTTGCAGGTGGATGCAGAGGGGCTCAGCGGGGCTTTCCGGGAATTTGCGCCTTATGCCGCAGCGTGCCGCTTCCGCGGCTGCCTGCATCTGCACGAACCGGGCTGCAAGGTTCAGGAGGCCAAAGAAGCGGGCCATATCGCCGTATCAAGGTACAACCATTACATTCAATTTTTGAACGAGATCAAAGACAAAAAGAGGAGGTACTAGGATGCTGCATATCGCTCCTTCGATCTTATCCGCCAACTTTTCCAAGCTGGGTGAAGAAATTGCCGACGTCGAGCGCGGCGGGGCCGACTGGATTCACGTCGACGTAATGGACGGACATTTCGTGCCGAATATTACGATCGGACCGCTGGTGGTGGAGGCCATCCGGCCGATAACGAAATTACCGCTCGACGTGCATCTGATGATCGAGCAGCCGGACCGCTACATTGCCTCGTTCGTTCAGGCAGGCGCAGACCTCATTTCGGTTCACGCCGAGGCATGCGTCCATCTGCACCGGACACTTCATTATATCAAGGAGCAGGGCGTCAAAGCAGGCGTCGTGCTGAATCCGGCCACTTCGCTCCATGCTTTGGAGCATGTGCTTGAGGAAGGACTGCTCGACTATGTGCTGCTGATGACGGTTAACCCCGGCTTCGGCGGGCAGAAGTTTATTTCCGCGACGTTGCCCAAAATCGCCGGACTGCGCCGCATGCTGGACGAGCGGGGACTTCAGCACGTGGACATCGAGGTCGACGGCGGCATCAATACCGAGACGGCCAAGCTCGTTGCCGAAGCGGGCGCCAATGTGCTCGTTGCCGGGAATGCGGTGTTCAACCGGCCGGACCGCGCCGAGGCGATCCGCGCGATCCGGGAAGCCGGGAGCGGCCGGTAAAATGCGGGCGCTGCAAATTTTTGCCTTCAGTTTGCTATGCGCCGCCCTGCTGTTTGTGTTTTCCATTATCGACGGCGTGGTGAAGTTTGCCTTTTCGCTGGGGGCTATATACGTCGGTATCCTGTTTTTTAAGCGATACGAGACGCGCGGCCCGCGCATTGCATTCGTCTTGATCACGATCTTATTTTACTTTATTTATTCGGTGTTCTACGCGTTGTATTTGGCTATTCAGCAGCAGCAGGCTGCGGTTTGAGAAGAAAGAAAAAGAACCCGGACGTGCATAACCGGCGCTGGGGTCGCATACACATGGTTACAAAAGTACGGTTTCCGGCTTTTGTAGCCTTTTTTGTTTTTTCGGTGCCCGGAATTTGCATGGCACGTTTTGGGGAGCAGCGGAATATACTTATAACGAGGTGGTTTACTGCGCGCATGGCTCGAGGTCGGCTTTGCGTCGTAAAGTCTGGAGGGAGGGTGCAAAATGAAATTTTACACTATCAAGCTTCCGAAGTTTTTGGGTGGGTTTGTGAAAGCTGTACTTAATACATTCAGCAAAAACTGAAGGTACGCTTGTCCATACTTTGGCGCCGGCTGCCGGGCTAGGGCAGGCGCCACACCCAGGATCAACGGCTCAGTCGTCCTTGTCTTGCAAGACAAGCGCGTTTGTCAAGGATTCATTCTTGTCAACTAAAAAAAGCACCTGAGCCAGGTGCTTTTTGTCTGCAGACGCAGATTACACGCGAGTTACTTTTCCGGATTTCAGAGCTTTCGTGCTCACCCAAACGCGTTTCGGTTTGCCGTCGACCAGAATGCGAACCTTTTGAACGTTGACACCCCAAGTGCGTTTCGCTTTGTTGTTCGCATGGGATACGTGGTTGCCGGTACCCGGGCCTTTACCTGTGATAAAACATTTGCGGGACATTGATTACACCTCCTTAAAGCATACACGCTTCAAAAACACACTTAAACATCATATCACAGCGGCCTAAACGCCGTCAACGCAGCTTCTTCGTTTTCTTCCCCTGCAGCCCCTTGCAGCCCGTGTTTTATTTTATTTCTTGCGGCGAATATAGTACAATGATTCGTAGTCCATGCTAATTTTGGGATCGAAGGAGCTGTATGGAGATGACAATCGAACTGGCTTCAGAATATGGAAAAATCTATGTTACGGACGAAGTAATCGCCGCACTTGCGGGTTCGGCGGCGTTAGACTGCTACGGACTTGTTGGGATGGCTTCGCGCAATCAACTCAAGGACAATATTGCCGAACTGCTGCGTGTCGACAATTTACGGCGGGGAGTCGAGGTTCACCGCAACGAGCAGGATGTCCTGACCATTGATTTATATATCATCGTCAGCTACGGCACGAAAATTTCGGTCGTTGCGCATAACGTGCAGAGCAAAGTAAAATACATGCTTGGGGAAGTCGCGGGCCTGCAAGTGGCGAACGTGAACATTTTTGTCCAAGGCGTGAGGATTACTGAATGAGACCTGTGACGACAGCGGTTGTGGCCGAAACATGTTATGGATCGCCGACAGGGTTATAGCGAAAGGGGAACGGTCTTTTTGGGTAAGCGCTTAAAAGAAATGAATGGACAAGATTTCATCCGAATGGTAGAAGCGGGAGCGCATAGGCTGACGACGAACGCAGAGCGGGTCAATGCGCTCAACGTCTTTCCGGTACCGGACGGCGATACGGGCACGAATATGAATTTGACCTTGACTTCCGGGGTGGAAGAGCTTCGCCGCCGTCCGTCGGACCACTTGGGTAAAACAGCAGAAGCGCTTGCCAAAGGCTTGCTGATGGGCGCTCGCGGCAACTCGGGCGTGATTCTGTCGCAGTTGTTCCGCGGTTTTGCCAAAGCCGTATCCGACCTGCCTTCGGCCAATGCCCAGCAGGTGGCTGCGGCGTTTCAGAACGGCGTGGATATGGCCTACAAAGCCGTTGTTAAACCTGTGGAAGGTACGATTCTGACCGTAGCCAAGGAAGCGGCGAGGCAGGGCGTACAGACCGCCAAGCGGCAGCTGGATGTCGCTGTCGTGATGGCGGAACTGCTGGATAAAGCGAAAGAGGCGCTGGCCAAAACGCCGGACATGCTTCCCGTGCTGAAGCAGGTGGGCGTCGTCGATTCGGGCGGACAGGGGCTTGTGTATATCTACGAGGGCTTTGTATCCGTTCTGGACATGGAAGTGGAAGCTCCTGCGGAGGAGCCGGCCGATATGCCGTACGTCGCTTTTGGCGCGGTGCTGCCGCTGGAGGAGACGCTAGAGTCGGTTGCGACGATGTTTGATTTTACAGGTCACGAGCGTGTGCAAGCGAAGCTGGCGACGGAGGATATCGAGTTCGGGTATTGTACGGAGTTTATGGTGACGCTGAATCCGGGCAAGCCGAACGGCTGCAAATTTGACGAGGCTCTGTTCCGCGAGGAGCTGTCTGCCTTCGGCGATTCTCTGCTTGTCGTGGCCGACGACGATCTGGTCAAAGTGCATATCCATGCCGAATTCCCGGGCAGCGTTATGAATCTGGCCCAGAATTACGGGGATCTCAGCCGGATCAAAATTGAAAATATGCGCGATCAGCATACGCATCTTCTGATGGAGGAGGCCGGACCGTCCGGCGCGGTCGCGGCATTGGCCAAGGCGACGCATTTGCTGGACGCGGCCAGAGAGCTCGAACTCGGCAGGCCGACCGTCCATGCGGCGAACGGTCCGTCCCGCGAGCTCAAGCCGTACGGCTTTGTTGCCGTATCCGCTGGGGAAGGCATCTCCGGTATTTTCGGCAGTCTGGGCGTCGATCGGATTCTGCACGGCGGACAAACCATGAACCCGAGCACCGAAGATATCGTCCGCGCCGTAAGCGAGGTCGAAGCGAGAATCGTGTTCGTGCTTCCGAACAATTCGAACATCATCCTGGCTGCGCAGCAGGCCGTGGAGCTTGTGGAGGATAAGCAGGTTGTCGTTGTTCCCAGCAAGTCGATTCCGCAAGGCATTGCCGCTGTCATCGCATTCCAGGAGGAAGCGGCTCCCGAAGAAAACATCGGCGAAATGCAGAAGGCGCTGCAGCAAGTACAGGCCGGTCAAATCACCCATGCCGTACGCGACACGCAAATGGACGGGATCGATATTAAAGAGGGCGACTATATCGGCATTCATAACGGCCGCATCGTTTCCTCGGCTCCGGACCTCGTCGATTCCTGCAAAAAGCTGATTGACTCCATGCTGGATGCGGGTGCGGAGATCGTGACCTTGTATACCGGAGCGGATGCGGTGCAGGAGCAGACCGAGGAGCTTGTCGGGTATGTCGAACAAACGTATCAAGAGGTGGAAGTGGAAGTGCAGAACGGCGGACAACCGCTCTATTACTACATCATTTCCGCGGAATAAGCGGTTCGTTTTCGACCCTATGTCTATAGATCAAAACTTTGCAAAGAATTGAGGGAGGCTATTGAGCCAGGTTCGTATTGTAACGGACAGCACGGCGGATATTCCGGCCGACCTGCGGGAGCGGCTCGGCATTGAGATGGTGCCGCTTAAAGTATTGTTCGGCTCGGAGGCATTTCGCGACGGGGTCGATATGGGTCCGGAGCAATTTTATGACAAGCTGGCCTCATCCGGTATTTTTCCAACCACATCGCAGCCGTCGCCGGCCGATTTCATCCAAGTGTATCAGAGGCTTGCGGCGGAAGGCGCCGACTCGATCATCTCGATTCATTTATCATCGCAGATGAGCGGCACGTACCAGTCCGCCCTCGTGGCGAAATCGATGATCGACGAGAAGGCGGATATCGAGGTGGTGGACAGCCGTTCGGCTTCCTTTGGCCTCGGCATGCTCGTCGTAGCTGCCGCAGAGGCGGCAAAGCAGGGGAAGAGCAAGTCGGAAATTTTGGAACGGATTGCGGCGCTGCGCCAAAACATCGGGCTTTATTTTTTGCCGGATACGCTCAAGTATTTGCACAAGGGCGGACGGATCGGCAAGGCTGCGGCGCTCTTCGGCTCCTTGCTTAATATTAAGCCAATCCTTTCGGTCAACGATGACGGAGTCGTGTTCTCCGTCGATAAGGTTCGCGGACAGAAGAAAGCGATGAACCGGATCATCGAGCTGCTGCAGCAGGATTTTGCAGGCAAACCGATCGATTTGGTCGTGGCTTATACGACCGAACGCGAGACGGCGGAGCAGTTTTGCACTCTGCTGCAGCAGCATTTTGAAGTAAAAAGCGTGCACTACACGCATATCGGGCCTGTCGTTGGAGCGCATGTCGGACCCGGAACCGTAGCGGCCTTTGCCGTACCGGTCTGATATGACCTTGGATCTTTATTCGCTTCCGGTCACGAAGGTGTCCGGCGTCAAAGGCAAGAAGCCCGAGGAGCTGCTTGCGCTCGGCATCTCGAGCGTTGGAGAGCTCCTCGATTATTATCCTTTCCGCTACGAGGATTACACGCTTCGCGATTTGACGCAGGTGAAGGACGGAGACCGTATTACGGTGCAGGGCACGGTCGCGGGGGTTCCCCAGGTGCAAATGTACGGGCGTACCAAATCGCGCATGACCTGCAAAATCGTGGTTGACCCGCTCTTCATTACGGCCGTCTGGTTCAACCGCCATTTTTTGAAGGACAAGCTGACAGCCGGTACGGATATCGTCTTGACCGGAAAATGGGACCAGAAGCGGCTGCACTTGACCGTGACGGAGGTAGAATTCCCGGGCCGCGGTACGTCGCAGACCGGTACGCTGCAGCCGGTTTATTCGGTGACGGGATCAATTACGCAAAAGTGGTTTCGGCAAACGACGAAGCAAGCGCTGCTGCAATTCGGCGATCTCATTTCCGAGGTGCTCCCGGGCAAGCTGCTGCGCAAATACAATCTGCTGCCCCGCAAGCAGGCGGTCGCCCTGCTGCATCTGCCGGGCAGTATGGAGCAGGGGCAGCGGGCGAGACGCCGGATGGTGTACGAGGAGCTGTTCTTGTTTCAGCTCAAGATGCAGGCGTACCGCTCGCTGAATCACGACCGGGCGGACGGGGTCGCGCACCCCGTAGATTTGCCGGCTGTCCGCGCGTTTGTACGCGCGCTGCCGTTCACGTTAACGGCTTCCCAGAAAAACGTGCTGGCCGAAATTCTTCATGATCTGCAGCAGCCTTTCTGCATGAACCGCCTGCTGCAGGGCGATGTGGGCGCAGGAAAAACCGTCGTTGCGGCGGTGGCGCTTTTTGCCGTCGTCAAAGCCGGCTATCAAGGCGCGCTGATGGTGCCGACGGAAATTCTTGCGGAACAGCACAAGCGCTCGCTCGACCGTTTGTTCGAGCCGTACGGCATCCAGACGGCGCTGCTGACCGGCAGCTTGACGGAGCGGCAGCGCCGGGATGTGCTCGGCTCGCTGCAGATGGGGATGATCGACATCATTGTCGGCACGCATGCGCTCATTCAAGAGGATGTGTTCTTCCGTCGGCTCGGACTCGTCGTTACAGACGAGCAGCATCGCTTCGGCGTACAGCAGCGCAGCATTTTGCGCCGTAAAGGGATGAATCCGGACGTGCTCACGATGACGGCGACGCCGATTCCGCGGACGCTCGCGATTACCGCTTTTGGCGATATGGACGTCTCGACGCTGCGGGAGCTCCCTAAGGGACGCAAGCCGATTCAGACGTATGCGGTGACGCACAATATGCTGGAGCGCGTCCTTGGCTTTATTCGCCGCGAGGTGGCCGCAGGGCGGCAGACATATGTCATTTGTCCGTTGATCGAGGAATCCGAAAAGCTCGACGTGCAGAACGCGATTGACGTGCACGCGCAGCTTCAATTTGCTTTTCCGGAATATAAGGTCGGGCTGCTGCATGGACGGATGGCCCCGGCGGAGAAGGACGATGTGATGCGCGAGTTCAGCCAAGGCCGGCTTCATGTCCTGGTCTCGACGACGGTTATTGAGGTCGGCGTGGATGTGCCCAACGCCACGCTGATGGTCGTCTATGACGCCGACCGGTTCGGACTATCGCAGCTTCACCAGCTGCGGGGCCGGGTCGGACGGGGCGAGCACCAATCGTACTGTGTGCTGATTGCCGATCCGAAGAACGAAGTCGGCAAGGAACGGCTGAAAGCGATGACGGACACGAACGACGGCTTCGAGATTGCGCGCCGCGACCTCGAATTGCGGGGGCCCGGAGATTTTTTCGGCACGAAGCAGAGCGGGGTGCCGGATTTCCGGCTCGCCGACATGGTGACTGACTTCGAAGTGATGGAACAGGCAAGAGACGATGCGGCCGAGCTCGTCAAGCAGCCGGATTTCTGGACCGAGGCCGACTACGTGCCGCTGCGTCACTATTTGCAGCGCGAGCACATCTTCGACAGCGAGATGCTGGATTAGACGATAGCCTGCTTGACGCTCCGCCTGCGGCATGAAGGGGAAAGACGGCAAAAGAAATAGGTACACAAGACCAAGCCCTCCGACATAGACTTACTGTATGGTAGTTGTAAGTCCTATTTGCAAGAACGCGGAGGTGTGCGGCATGAGCTATACGCAGTACGGCTTTGATCCTGCGCAAATCGAGCGGATCAAGCTGAAGATGAAAAATCCGGAGACGAAAGAACGGGTCAAAATGATTTTGCAGGGCGTGACGAAGTACGATTTGCAGGACCGCGTGAAGGTTCGACGGTTCGTCGGCATGCTGACGAAGACACTTGGCGAAAGAGTCACCGAGCAGCAGACTGAGCAGCTCGTCCAGTTCGTTATCTCGCAAAAAATCGATCCGAACAATGCGTTTCATCTGATTAAACTATGGAGCATGTTCCGCTAAGCGGGCATGTTCTTTTTTTCGTCGGAACACTGGGCTCCGGCCCAATTGTCAAATGCAGCGGAGCAGGCTATAATGCTGATAGATTGCTAGATTGTGGAAAGGGGAACGATATCGATATGTCTACTTCGGAATCTTCATCTTCATCCAAAGACAAAGCAATGTCCCGCCGCGAGCTGCTGGCCACGATGGGCACGGCGACGGCCGGAATAATCTTTGCCGCCGGCACAGGCTGGAGCGGTACGGCCGCGGCGGAGCCGATGCCCAATCCGATGCAAAATCCGGGGTTTCGCCCGGAATCGGTCGCTTGGATTAACGTGAAAACCTACGGAGCGCAAGGCTCGGGTCGTTTTGATCAAAACGACGCACCGGCGATTCAATCGGCCGTCGAGGCGGCGGCGCCTTTGGGAGGGACCGTGTATTTTCCACCCGGGCGCTACATTCTGAGATCCGCCATTATGCTAAGGCCGAATGTGCGTTTGGTTGGAGATGGGCCGGGCGCATCCATACTGAAGGCGGCGGAGCCGAATCTATCTATGGTGATGGGGCTCAGCACAAAGAAGAATGCGGTCGAAGGGCTTGGCTTCGAAGGCATGGGCGCCGTATCGCCGGCAAATTACAAGATGACGGAACGCGGCGTTTATTTTGAAAAATGCGAGCACGTCTCCGTTCGGAATTGTTTGTTCACCGGGATCGCCAACGGCGTATGGTTCAGCGACAGCCGGCACGTCTCGGTTAGCCAAAGCGTGTTCTCCCAGCTAATCGCTTACGAAAACTTTTACGAAGGCCATGGGATCTTTGCCGAGTCGGCGGCGAATTTCCGACTTACGGATAACCGGTTTCATTTGTTGAAAAGACCCTGCATCTATATTTCTGCAGGCAGCTCGTATTCGATCGTCTCCGATAACGTGGCGCAGCAATGCGACGATGCCTTTATCGTGATATCTTCCAAGCTGAAGCCGAGCTCGTACCACCGGATCGAAGGCAATATATTGTCGGCGGAAGGGCTGGGAAACGGCGCTTATGCCGGCAAGCAGGGCATCGTGCTGCGCGATTACTGCACGGACAACGTGATCGTCCATAACATCATTTCCCGGGCAAAAGAATCCGGCATCTCGCTGACGGGCGACGGCGCGGCAGACGGCGAGCGGCCGTTCGGCAACATCGTTTCCGGCAACAAAATCGATCAGACCGGGCGCGGTATCGTCCTGCTGAACAGCGATGTTACTACGGTGACGGGCAATGATGTGCGGCGGGTCCAAACCGGCATTGTTCTTGAAACATCCGGCAATGCCGACGGCTCCTTCAGCCGGCACAATCTCGTCACGGGCAATATGCTGTCCCGCTGTTCGGCGGCCGCTATCCAGATCGCCGGCAGCCGCTGCGAAAATAATACGGTGTACGGCAACGCCGGTACGGGTAACGGCGAAATGCTGGCCGATCAAGGGAAGGATACGTCGAAGACGGGCTTTTAACCTCTGAAACTGAAACATACAATCCCGGAATCAAATAACTCGGCAAGCGGACAGCCGGTCGGAGAAATAAACATCCCGACCGGCCGTCTGTCTTGCCACAAATCGTTTTGTTTTGATGTGATCTAAATCACAAAGACGTTCCGGGCGTCCTTGTATACTTTCTCATGAAGGTAACGAAATCCGCTATTATGAAATGAGGGATAACGATGTTAAACGAACAGACGATCCGCGTGATTCAATCGACGGCTCCGCTTCTGGAGTCGAAGGGGACTGCGGTCACGAAACGATTTTATGAAATTTTGTTCGCCGAGCATCCGGAGCTGCTAAACGTCTTCAACCATGCGAACCAAAAGCAGGGGCGTCAGCAGACGGCGCTGGCTAATGCCGTGTATGCCGCTGCCGTGCATATCGATAATTTGGCTGCCATTCTGCCTGTAGTGAAGCAGATCGGGCATAAGCACCGGAGCCTTGGAGTAAAGCCCGAGCATTATCCGATCGTAGGCCGGACGCTGCTGACAGCCATGCGGGAGGTGCTCGGCGAGGCAGCTACGGACGAGGTGCTGCAGGCGTGGGAAACCGCCTATGGCATCATTGCCGACGCCTTCATCGGCGTAGAGGCGGAAATGTATGCCCAGGCGGAGCGGCAGGCGGGCGGCTGGGAAGGATTCCGGGCGTTCCGGGTAGACCGTAAGCAAAAGGAAAGCAGCGTCATTACGTCGTTTTATTTGGTTCCGGTTGACGGCGGCGCGATTGCCTCGTTCGAGCCTGGGCAGTATGTCAGCGTGAAGCCGGAAATGCCCGGCGAGACCTATACGCATATTCGGCAATACAGCTTGTCCGATGCGCCGGGCAAGCCGTATTACCGTATTTCGGTCAAACGCGAGGACGGCGCGCCGGACTGCCCGGCCGGCAAAGTGTCCGTCTTCCTTCATGAGCACGTGAGCGAAGGCTACACGCTATGGCTGACGGCTCCTGCCGGGGACTTCACGCTCGATACCTCCGATCCGCGCCCGGTCGTGTTGCTAAGCGGCGGTGTAGGTCTGACTCCGCTGCTCAGTATGCTGAAAACGCTCGGCGAAACGGCGCCGGACCGGCAGGTCACGTTCATTCACGCGGCCCTGAACGGCGAGACGCACGCGATGCGCGCCGAGGTGGAAGAGCTGGCCCGCAGGTATTCGGGCTTCTCGTACCGCTTTTGCTACCAATCGCCGACCGCTGCCGATCAGGCGGAGCGGACGTTCCACAAGGAGGGCTACATTGATCTGGAGTGGCTGCAATCCGTCGTTCCTTCGCCGGATGCCGCGTTCTATTTCTGCGGACCGGTGCCGTTCATGAAGACGGTCAACCGGGTGCTGCAAGCATGGGGCGTACGTAAGGAGGACGCGCGTTACGAGTTTTTCGGACCGGCGGGTTCGCTGGAGGAAGCCGGGGAACCAACGGCTCAGGCACACCGCTAAAATGCGGTTCGGATAAAAGAAGCAGTGAGATTAAAGGACTTTAGCGCCGGCGTTTGTTATCTTCCCGGACCTGCAAGGCAGCGCGATTGCCTGCTTGAGCACGAAGCAGACGATTGACCGTCTCGCGGCGAAGCCCGATAAACTGGCCGATTTCTTCCTGTGTCAGCAGATCGGTCAATCGGGCCGGGGCAATATACGCTTCGAACCAGGCTTGCAGCTTCGCCAGCTTATCCGCAGGCGCAAGCTGCGTCAGTTGATCGATGCGCTGCTGCATCATCCGCAGCTTGCTTTCCAGCAGTATGGCGATCTCAAGACACGTTTGCGGTTCCCGTTGAAGCTTGGCATACCATTCTTGAGCGGGAAGCGTTTCGATCTCGCAGGTCATGAGCGCAATCGCGGTCCCGTAATATTCTTTCGGACTGATTAAGGAATGATGAGGGATCGTCTCGCCCGGAACGATAATATTGACCAAGACGGGATGTCCGTCCTCGTGAATGCGGACAATTTTAAGCAGGCCGCTCCTGATGCGGTACAGCGGTCCGGTTTCTCCTTGGCGAAACAACGTTTCGCCCTTGTGCAGCAGCATACGTCTTCACCTTTACTTCCATTTTTAGCGTTCCGTCTCTGTCGAGGCGGGACGCTTTTCTTTTTCCGATTATAGCACGATCCAAGGATATGCTCATAGTGAAACAAGACTAGAACGGCGTACACAAGTGTAATTCATTTGCCGTATTGCTCCAAGAATTTTGCAACGTCTTTTAAATAATTGGTCAAACGTACACTGATCTCTGATCGAACTACATCACGAACGATACCGAATCGTTCTTCATAACCTCGGCACATGATTTTGTAATAAATAACCAGGTCAATCTGCTCGTCGTTAATCACTTTAATGTTTCGTTTGCTTAATTCCCGACGTAACGAGTGCATGTCTTTATGGATTTGATTCATAACGGTTTGCGCCGCGATCAAATATAGCCGCTTTAAGATATTTGTTGAGGTTCTTATTTCCTCAATACTCCGCTCAATCATGGTTAGCATATGAGGCAGCAGAATGTAATCCCGAGCCATGGTGTATTCCTCAGGTGTCGGTCGAGAAGTTTTGAGTTCATTGCGCGCCTCATATTGCTCCGTATGTTCCGTTAGCGTCATTTTCGACTGCCAGCGGCCATTCCCGTCTAGTTTGCTCATGCCCAGTGCCCCCCTATTTGAGCTGCCCTTTCGAATGCCTGAGCCGTTTTTAACAAGGACGATGCACGGATAATGGCTGTTGGTCCAAACCTCTCTTTTAGCGCATCGACTGCTTTTTCACGGCGAATCAATCGTTCTCGATCTTCAAATAAGTCAAGTTGATAAACATCATCTTTCGAAAGGTCCGTGAGCGTAATATGCAAATGAGTAAGAGGCAAGCCCTTCCAGTGCTCCAAAAAGAGTGAGCGTATACCCGGGCCGATTTCATGTTCCAAATGGGTAGGACGAGGCAATGTTTTTTGCCTCCCGAAACCTGAAGACCGATACCCGTCGGTTTCTACGGCTCCCACGGCAACGACTCTGCCCATATATCCGTAGCGCCTGGCACGGCGGCAAACCTCCACGATCAGTTCGATCATAAGGGGTTCAATGTCTTCGATCGTTCGATAGGTTTGCCATTTTAATGCCCTGCCGTGGTTGATCACTTTAATTTGGCTTCGCATTCCGGTGACAACGGGACTCGGGTCGATGCCGTTCGCCGTTTGCCAGTAATATTCCGCTTGAATGTCACTTTGCCGGCCCATACGGAAACGCATCCGTTTTTTGAATTCACCGAGATCGAGACGCGCTATATCGCCAATGGTGTGTAGGCCCATGCGAGCAAAATGGGAAGTCATTCGCCCGGCTACCATAAACATTTGATGGACAGGCAGGGGCCAAAGTTCTTTTTCGATATTGTCATGTGAAAGTTTAAATATGCCTGCAGGTTTCTTTTTTGCGAAATTATCCGTAGCCATTTTGGCAAGAATTTTGTTGGGACCGATACCGACACGGGACCATACTCCGGTTGAAAGCTTTACTCGTGTTTGTATCAAACGGGCAATCTCTTCAGCAGAACCGAACAAGGCCAAAGATCCTGTCACATCGAGAAACTGTTCATCGATGGAGAACGGTTCAACTTGATCTGTAATGGATTCGAAAATTTCTGTAATGAGCAGGGATACCGAGATATACGTTTGCATTCGCGGCCGTATGACGACCAAATCCGG
Organism: Paenibacillus tianmuensis; assembly: GCF_900100345.1. GTDB lineage: Bacteria > Bacillota > Bacilli > Paenibacillales > NBRC-103111 > Paenibacillus_G > Paenibacillus_G tianmuensis. Next base: position 185,677 of record NZ_FMTT01000005.1, read on the forward strand.
GCATTTGGCCAGTGCTTCACCGACTCTTTCCGCTGTTGTTACACCGCGTGATTTTGCAATCGGACAGGCAGCTAAAATAATTCCACTACGGCGTGCCGGATCCCCAACCGCAACGGGTTTATTCCGATATTCCGGGTGCGCTGCTTTTTCGATACTCGCGTAAAAACTTTGCCCATCTGCCATGAGAACCGTTCGTTGCATTTCATCACCTGCGAATATATGTTCGTATATCGTTATTATATACAGAACGCACGTTCCTTATGCAAAGGTAAATAATTGAAATTGCCGGGAATGATCAAAAAAGCCTCCGGAATCAAAATCCGGAGGTTTGGATGATTGTTTTTACGATGCAAGCCATCTTAGCTGTCGATGCTCTCCGTTTCCTTCGCTTCGAGCAATTCGTCAATTACGAAGTTATAATCGTGATAATCGGTTTTCAGGACTTTATATTTGGAAGTGAAGCTCTTTGTTTTGCTACTACCATCGCCATAAGAGATTTTGTACTTTTCCGATGTCGTAACGATGAAGGTGGAATCGTCCAATTTTTCTGCCGACTTGGCTTCGTTAAGGGTCATGGATTCCTTGATTCCTTTGTTTTTCAGGTATTGCATGTAATTCGCCTGTTCTTGGTGTTTTTTTGAACTCAAATACGGCGTCACGACCTTGATGTCGTCTGTGGACAGGGCCCACATGCTTTTCGCCAGGAAAATCTCGACCATCGCCTTGGCCATTTCCTCATCGCCGGATGGCTTCGCCGGACTCTGCGGAAGCGGTTGGGGATTAATTTCGCTTTTCGTCAGATCGGCTGATTCAGCCCCTGTCAATTCCACATACTTGGCCAGCATGCTGGCGGCTTCGGTTGCACGATTTCTTTGTTCGGTCCCGTTTTTCTCCAAATATTTTCTATCGGACTCGGCGCTATTGGCCGCCTTGTAGGCAGCATCGATATATTCGTAGGGATAGGTATGACCTTGCGCCAGCTGCTTGTTTTTCTTGATGTCGGAAATATTGCGTCCGTAGCTTTTTTCGTTATATTTATAACTACCTGCAGCCTCATGCGCAGCTTGCATTTCCGTCAAATATTTGCCGCGGTAGGTCAAAGCATCGACGAACTTGGATTGAATACCTTTTAATTTCGCCGATAAAACTACGCTCAGCACTTCGTCCTTCAGCTTGTTGTTTTTTTCGACGAGAGCGTCGACTGTGCTATAAATGGTATACGCATCGTCTTTGGGCTTCTTTAACTGTCTGATTTCCGAATCGATGTTGTCGCTTCGCTGGATGATACTCTGAAGCTTTTCGATATCCTTCAATCGATCTTTGTACTCCGCGAGTGCATTTTCCAAGTTAAGACTGGGGTAATCCTTCTTTTCCGCCGTAAGCGAAGCGTACTTGGGATTGCTGTTCAATTCTTTCACTTGAGCTTCAAAATTGATTGTTGATTTGGAATTTTCATAAAAACTGACGATTTCCTTAAGCGTTTTTTTGTCGACAGGAGGCGTTTCTATTTGCTTTTTGAATGCGGAACCCGCCTCCTGAATCGAATCAAAATCCTGATTGTATTGCCTGACCAACGAATCGTATTTCAAGTTATTCGTGAGCTTGTAGGCGATTCCACCGGCCGCTGCCAATACAACGAGAAGCGAGCTCAGGATGATGATCAGCTTCTTATTTGATTTTTTTGCCGCTGTTCCCGTCTCCTCAGACGTTGCTGGGTTGTTTGTCCTATTTTCCATACTCGTCATTACTCCCATTCCGATTTAGTTAAGGGGTTTCCATGATGTGGGAACCTTCTCTTAGAAAGAATTTCAATATAAAGTGCGATTTTCCTTCATGATTCGACAAAAAATCGACAAAAAAACGTAACGGATGGAAGAAACCATGCCAAATGGATTATGGACGAACCTACCTACATCTTGAGCAAACTGGAGTTGAAAAAGACGCAGCAGTTGGATAAAAATAAGCAGTACGTTTGCCGCTGTTCAGGCCGACGTACTGCTTGTATGCTTTGGGCCAACTTGGCCCGAAATCTGCGGATATGAGAAAAGGGAGGGGCAGCGGTCACACAGGCCGCACCCCTCCTTTGCTGAAACGGGCTTATTATTGAACGGATTGCAGATGTTCGGCGAGACGATCCCAGGTTTCGGTAACTCCTTGCTCCATTCCCATATCGATAACGGCTTTGAGCGCTTCGGCAGAAGGATATTGGGCTCGGCTGACAAGCTTCGTCTTGCCTTCGAGCTCTGTGAAAGTCATCGTAATGAGAGGCGCAGGCATCCCTTCCGCTTCGTTGCCTTCGGCATCCGAGAAGTAATCCACGTAGACAATTTTCTCCGCTTCAACGATTTCCTGATAGACGGCTTTGCCCCAAGATTCGAATCCGTAAAAATCGCCTTGGTTCTGATCGATACACTTCATACAGTAATGCCAGATGCCTCCTGGACGAAAATCAACGTTGCAAACCGTAAGTGTCCAGCCGCGCGGTCCCCACCAGTGCTTGAGATGCTCGGCCTGTGAGAACGCTTTAAATACAAGCTCGCGCGGCGCATTGAACACTCGCTCCAGAATAAGCTCGTGACCTTCTACCTTGATCGTCATTGGGTTTGACATCCAAATTCCTCCTAAATATTGTTTTCGGTACGTGACCGGGTATTTTGTTTGTCGGTACCGTAGTCTTGCTTAAAATATACCCCATAAGGAATATTCCTGTCAAGGAATATTGAAAACATAATTTTAGTGCGTGAGCGAGCCATCGGAGCGGTATTTTTTTGTCGCTTCGCGAATCCGGGGCAACTTTTGCTTGACGTACCGCGTCAGAAACCTATAATCGATTTTGGATGCAGCTTCCGGACCAAGGAGCAAACCGCCATGGCGGACTGTGAAACCTTTTCGCCGTTGTGTGTATATGTTTAGAGTATCTCCGTGAGAATGACCCGTTTCCGAGAGGGAGAAAAGGAGTGCCGAAGTATGATGACACGATTGGAATACCGTTTGTATGCCGAGGGCAGCGAGACGTTTCCGCTACTGTATTATTATGACCGGATCGGCCGGGACGAGGTCGCTTTGCGTTTTGCTTGCGACTATTTTGTTAAGGACGGCAAGGTGTATGAGAAAACCTCGTGCGCTGTGGAGCCGGAGTGTTATGTCGTTTATGTGCAGGAAGCGCTTGACGAGCGGACGATGTTATGGGGGAAGCCGGAAGGTCCCCGCGGCGTTCGCATGGAGCTCAGGGAATACCGCGAATGGACGGCGGATTACCGGCTGGTGGATACGTTCACATTTCCCGATACGCTGGAGGCGATGCTGAATATTCAGGCGAATTATTTGTATGCGGAGGGCCGGGAATGGCAGCGCACTTGCGCCGAAATCGACGAAGACCGGGAGACGTATGTATATTATGCCATGCCGGTGTAGCCGCAATTCAAACTGGGAAAAGCAGGAGTGACGAAGAATGGAACAGCAAAAAAGCAGCAGGACACGCAAACTGGTAGCGCTGTTTGTGGCGTCGACACTGGTGCTCGGCGGCACGGCGGGCTGCTCCGATTCGAAATGCACCGATCGTAACGGGGACGGTTACTGCGATAATGGCAGCGGCGGTTCGTCCGGAGGACATTATTACGGCGGTGGGGGCTCAGGCGGAAGCGGAAGCTCCTCTAAAGCTTCTTCGGACAGCTCTTCCGGGATCAGCAAAGGCGGCATCGGCGGCAGCGGCAGTTCAAGCTCCTAACACCAGAGCTGCCACGGGAGGCCCGACGCGATAAAAAGCAACGATCAAAGAGGAGGCGTGCTGGCATGAGCATGGCAAGGACGCTACGGCCGGACGCTTCTTATGCGGAACGCCGGGAAGCGATCTATGGGCCGCTGCGGCAAGAGGGTGTATTTACATGGGACTGCTTATACGGCCAGGAATATGCGCTCGCCGGCTTGCACCGGTTGGAGCGTGCGCAGCTGGAAGAAATGCGCAGAGCCGCTGAAGCGTTAGGGCGCATCTATGCCAAGACCGTCTGGATCGTCCAGCAGGGCGAACCGGCACTTTTGGCTGAATTGGGACTGCCTCCCGCGTCGTTCGGCGCCATTCGTCTCCGGTTCGATGAAGATATCCCGACGCTGGTCGGGCGGTTCGATTTTGCTATGACGCCGCAGGGGCTCAAGATGCTTGAGTTTAACAGCGATACGCCGACGGGGATCGTCGAAGCCTTTCATGTGAACGGCCGGGTGTGCGCCGCCTATGGCGAAGAGGACCCGAACGAAGGCTGCAGCGGGGCTTTCCGCCAGGCATTCGAACGGATGCTTGACCTATACCGCGAAGCGGGCTATGCGTCCGAGCATGTCGTCTTCAGCTCGCTGGATTGGCATGAGGAGGATGCCGGAACGACTCGCTATCTCCTGAAGCAATCCGGGATTGCCGGCGCGGAATTTGCAGCGCTGTCCGACCTCCGCGTGGAGGGAGACCAGATATGGGCGCAGTCTAATGCCGGTGACGAAGAAGCGGCGAGGTATCCGATTAATGTGTTGTACCGGCTGCATGCGATCGAGAAGCTGGCTGAAGACCGGGATACGGACGGCTATCCGACCGGTGAGCATGTACTGGAATTAATCGCGGACGGCAAGCTGGCGATGATCAATCCGCCCTCGGGGTTCGCCGCTCAGACGAAGGCGCTGCAGGCGCTGATCTGGAATTTGCATCAAGCGGGGGAGTTTTACACGGAAGAGGAGCATGAGACGATCGAAGCCTACATGCTGCCGACGTTTATGGAGCCGTGCTTCCCCGAAGGCACGCCTTATGTGGCGAAGCCGATTCTGGGACGCGAAGGCAGCGGGGTCACGATCTATGCGGGAAGCGGGGATATTGCGGAGGCGAGCGGGGAAGACGAATACGGGGATCAGCCGATGGTTTACCAGCAATATGCCGAGCTGCCCCGCATCCGGGTGGAAACGTTAAACGGTCCATACGATGGCCGGCTGCTCTGGGGCTGCTTTCTGATCGACGGCCGAAGCTCTGCTGTCATTGCGCGTGTCGGCGGGAGCATCACGAACAATTTGTCCTACTATTTACCTTCGTCGGTCATAGGCTAGGCCCGCAGATAAGAACGGCCTTACATTACAACGTTTATTGGGGGGAGTTCGTTGGATCAGTTTGGGAATATCGTTAACTTTTTGATGTATTTGGGTGTAACCGTCCCGCTTATGGGACTTGGCATTTTATTTTTCAACCTGGCGACGCCGTACAATGAGTTTGCGCTCATCCGGGAGGGTGGCGATTTGTCCGATCCCAGTAAAGCGGCGGCTGCCAAAGCAGCGGCTTACGATCTTGGGGGCAAAATTATCGGCCAAGTGCTCGTTCTGGCGTCCGCGGTATATCATTCGGTCGGTCTCGTCGATTTAATCATCTGGGGACTCATCGGTATCGCGTTCCAGATTATCGTGTTCTACTTGTTCGAATTGCTGACCCCTTTTAAAGTGCTGGCCGAAATTCCGAAGGGCAATGTGTCCGTCGGTATTTTCTCGTTTTGCTTGAGTCTGGCGTCGGGTCTTCTGCTGGCTTCGTTAATCAGCTATTGATCGGACGACATAACATTTGGCTCCAAAGGAGGCTGTGCTCAACATCATGTTAAAACTGAACAGCATTCACCATGCCGCTATCATTTGCTCGGACTACGAGAAGTCGAAGCATTTTTACGTCCACGTGCTCGGACTGACGGTCATCCGGGAAACGTACCGGGCGGAGCGCCAGTCGTATAAGCTCGATCTGCAGATCGGAGACAGCCAGATTGAGCTGTTCTCGTTCCCGGATGCGCCGCAGCGGCCAAGCTATCCGGAAGCAAGCGGATTGAGGCATCTGGCCCTCGAGGTTGACGACATCGAAGCGGCTGTCAAGGCTTTGGAAGCCGAAGAGATCGCCGTGGAGCCGATTCGTGTCGATGAGACCACGGGAAAACGATTTACGTTCTTTTTCGATCCGGACCGGCTGCCTTTGGAGCTGTACGAAAAATAGAGTAACGCAAGAAGCAAGACTCGTGCGCTGCGCACGGGTCTTTTTTTGCAAGCGGGGGGTTTGGTTACGGGTAAAAGTGGGTAAAAAGTTGTAAGTTTTAGTTCGTCCTAGTTCAAAAAGCTCATTAAAATCTAACAAGGACCTAAAAGATTCTAAACATAACTTTGCTATGCTTGCCTTATCATCACAGAAGCTCTTGGGCGCAAGGGGACAATGATGGAGGTGCGGCGTATGGAAGGAAGATTTTCGGTAGGAGTCATGTTCGGGGCGCTGTTGAGCGTCCCGCTGTGGCTGTCGATGATCGGCTGGTACAGACTGGTCATGGGCGCCATTGCGTTGTTTATTTAAATCATAGCCATCGGCCGGGTGGGCCGATGGCTTTTTTGTGGGTATGAAGCTTTATTCTTGCCGGAATTCGTTATTTTTTGACTTTAAAATGAACGACGGCGCTGTACAGCATTTTCCCGGCATTCGGGTCGAACACCACTTGATGGCTGATCGAGAAAACGTCCAGCAGCAGCACTTTGTTATTTTCGATTTGCGCGTCGATTTTGGCTTCGAGCGTTTTCAAATCGTAGGCTTCGAAAAATTCAATTTTATTCTCGATTTTGTCTAAAGCTAAAGTAAAACTCATCGTCATTCGCTCCCGGCTGCGTATTTTGGCTTAAACTAAATCTACCAAGCTCCGTCCTTGATTGCAACTGCGCAGAAGAGCCGCCTTTACGGAAAGAAGGGCTTGATTGCGCGCTTTGTTTTATACTATATTGTATTTTTTTGAGTAATATATTATTATTGCAATATATTTACTATTCATATAATTCCAAGTACTATAAGTGGGAAAATAGCTTTGCTATGATCCGTCACCTATGCGGTCAGTTTAACGAAATCGCTTACATCAAGTTCCCCGTATCACACCATGGATTTTAACAGCTGCCGGACACGGGAAACATGCGCGAAGTGTCCGTTCCTCTACTTGACTCTTTCAATTCTACCGACATCAAGATCGCTCATTGATGACATTCGCGGAACATTGGCATATATGGACTCTTTACGAGTTTATATAAAAACATGGAATAGAAAGGAGGACAGGCAATACTTACAAGAGCTCCACACATGGGTTCACAGCTACATATTAGGTAAAAAGGAGGTTTGATCGAACTGACGATTGTGAACGATTGAAAGGGTAATGAATAATCGTAGCGTCCTTACCGACCCCAAAAATAAGGAGGTAACAATATATGACACAACTTCGTTTATCCCACCATTCTCTATTCAAACTGCTCGTTGCCAGCGGCATGATGCTGGTGATGGCCATAGTCATGCTGTTGTTCTCGGACCGGGCTTTTGCCCATGGTTATGTCGATTCGCCCGGCAGCCGCGCCTATTTGTGCAAGCTGGGGCAAAATAAGAACTGCGGAGCGATTGTTTATAACGCGAACGGCCTGGAAGCGCTCAAAGGGTTTCCGCAGGCCGGGCCTGCCGACAGCAAAATCGCCAGCGCAGCCGGAGCTTATCCGGAGCTTGACCAGCAATCGGCTACACGTTGGAGTAAGGTACCGATGACTGCAGGAACGAAAACGTTTACATGGACGTTGACCGCCGCTCATGCGACATCCAGCTGGAAGTATTACATTACGAAGCAAAACTGGGATCAGAACGCCCCGCTCAGCCGGGCATCGTTCGACCTCACGCCGTTCTGCTCTGTGGAGTACGGCGGAAAGAAGCCTCCTACGGCGTATTCCGATACGTGCAACGTTCCTAGCCGGACCGGATATCAAGTCATTCTGGCGGTTTGGGAAATTGCCGACACGGCCAATGCCTTCTATAATGTCATCGACGTGAACTTCGGAGGAGATTCTTCGGATACTCAACCTCCTACCGCACCGACAGGGTTAAGCGCTTCCAACGTTGCAGCCACGAGCGTATCGTTGGCATGGAACGCATCGAGCGATAACGTTGGAGTGTCCGGATACAAAATTTATAACGGCTCGACGCTGATTGCCGCCGTCTCCGGCTCGACTTTAAATTACAACGTCACGGGGCTGACCTCGAATACGTCCTACACGTTTACGGTTCGCGCCGAGGATGCCGCAGGTAACGTCTCCAGCGCAAGCAACGCCGTCACGGTTACGACTCCTGTGGTACCTGTAGACAATGAGGCGCCTACGGCTCCGACCGGCTTGCATGTGATGGGTACTCCGACTTCCTCCAGCGTTCATCTGATGTGGAGCGCATCGACGGATAATGTCGGTGTGACGGGTTACCAGGTATATCGTGGAACCACTTTGGTGACCACGGTTTCGGGGACGACGCTCGAATATACCGTTACGGGGCTAACACCTGATACGTCCTATACGTTTACGGTTCGTGCGATTGACGCCGCCGGCAACGTATCGGCCGACAGCAATGCTGTCAATGCCAAGACGGCTTCCGGTCCGGCGGTTTCCGCATGGGCGCCGAACACGGCTTACACGGTAGGCACGCTTGTCACGTACGACGGCAAAACGTACGAGTGCCGTCAGGCCCACACCTCGCTGGTCGGCTGGGAGCCGTCTAACGCAGCTTCGTTGTGGTTGTTGAAGTAACCCGACAAGATTTCTTGAAAGGGATAGTTTGTCAGAGCCAACTTCTGACGGGCTATCCTTTTTCAATTTAGCGAGAATCCACAACAGCCCTCATGACTCGGTATCTGGTATTTGTAACCTTGTTATCTTCTCTCCGATGTGCATCATTATGTTGAATTATCCAGTACAAACCAAATGGACTATTGCCTGTTCGTATCTTGTTCGTATATAATACAAACAAATGTTCTTATTTGGAGGCGAACGTGAATGGAAAGATACATTGGCCAGATCATTGACGTGATTTATTTGGATGTCGACAATAAGACCAAGCAGCGGAGAATTGAGGTCTTGGCAGTTGAGAATGGTGTCGTGAAAGCATTTTGTCATCAACGGCAAGCGCTGCGTGTAATTTGGATCGAAAATATTTTAGCTGTGAAGCGGGTTTCCGTGTCATCGAGAGTATCATGAGCTGACGCACCGAAGGAACAAAGAAAGCTGGCCGGCAGACCGGTGAAAGACGTGATCGGGGTGGAATTCGTTGATGACAGATGTTGAAAAGAAAGTGCTTCGAATCCTGTGGAATCAATACAAAACAGCTTGGGTAAGGCCTGATGTCAAAAGGATCTCGTGGTTATCCGGGCGTACGGTGGAGCAGCTGCGAAAAATTGTATTGTGCCTCGTCAAGGATGGTTACGTAGAAGTTCGCAGGGATGAGCTTCGGGTCATACAAGGCTTGGAGCAAAAGGCACCGCAGAAGACAGCGATGGAATTGAGGATAGATTGAGAAAGGAGATGGAAATTATGATAGGCTTACCGACGCTAAGCAAGAAATACGCTGCGCTACGCCCGACAAGAGACGAATTTGAATTGGAGGAGCTGGGTAGCCGATTGATTGAGGCTCAGGAAGAGGGAGCCGAGGTTTTTTTGACCGTATGGGGAATGGACGAGCAGGTGCGGGGACGAATCATCAACATGGACCCGCGAACCCGGCTGGTACATATAGAGCGTGACGGTGATAGGCTGAAAGTTCCTTATTTGGATATCATGAAAGTGAAGCGCGCCTAAACAGAATATTCGCCGGACCCGATGACAACGCCGCCTACTCTACACCCGTAGGAGAGTGAGATATGACAATGTTCAAAATGAAATTTCAAATCACGCCCCGGTAATTGAAGGGGCCAAGTAAAAGACGCCCGCGCATTCCGATGCCGGGCGTTCGCTTTTTGGTGGTGCATGATACCGGGAACCCCGGCTCGACAGCAGCCGGAAACGTATCGTATTACGAGCGTAGAAATAACCCAAATCCGCCACCAGATAGTCAACCTTCAGTCCTTCGATTTTCTTCATCATGTCAATGAGAGGCAACATCACTTTGACATCTGCTGTATCGCCTCGGCAGGATGATCGAAAACAGGACGATCGGTCCTTTCGGGCTGGGACAAACGATAGAATGCTTACGGTAACCGATGAAAAACTTATTCTGGTTCGCCTTCGTTCGTTGCACGCCGCAGGCGGCATCCGGATCGGAGTACGTTTTCTCACAGGTACATGTACTCTGATCCGGGCAAGCGCAGCGCTTGTGCTTGTATCCGTTGACGTTGGCCCAATTCTTGTAGAGCGGAGCGATTTTCTCAAACACAATAGAGTCATCCACATGATCGATATAATCAATCAGTTCCGCATCAAATCCGAGTGTGTTATAGTAGTGGTAGGGCAGCAGTTCAAGCTGCAAGTCCATGAAAATGCGTTTAATGGTGGTGTGGGACTTCCATTTTACCATGTTTCGCATAGGTGCATTTTTGTTTTATCCGATATTATGAGTTTTTTGAACAGGCTCTATAAAAATAAAAGGGAGGAATCTTCAAGTTGATGTTAATGAACAAAATGATGGTACGCATTTTATAAAAGGCTTGGATTTGTACAGGTTGGACGATCAGAACTAGACAACTCAGGTCAACCATTCCCTCTACTTCACTTGGAGCAAAAAAATTAACTAGCGGCAATCGTTAATTTACAGGCTGAAATAGCAGCGGCGAAGAATCAGTTTCTTAATAAAGGAAGTATGTTGGTTGGATATTTACTTGCTAGGACTATTATGATCATGACTATTTTCTAAAGAGTATTGAAAACTCAAACGTAATAACAGATCAAATATTTGCTATCTCAATTAATGATATGGCAACAAGCAGCGGATCAATAAAAACGGCGTGTTTGCGTCATTTGTCACATCGATTCTATTATTTGTAATCGGTATCGTTATTGCGGCTACCTCCGTGAACATGGTTATGCTGATCTCGGGGAGAGCGTTTCAGGGGTTTGGCGCGGGAGCCATCATTACGTGTGTATATTACAGCATTACTTTAGGCTATCCTGATAAGCTGAGAACGAAAATATTCAAGCGCGTATATTTTACCTGCGTTAATCGGCCCTTATATCGCCGGGCTTTTAGCTGAGCACTTGTCCTGGAGATTTGTTTTTTGGCTGGTGCTTCCATTCATTGGCTTGGCTGTCTTACTGACTCTCCCCGCTTTCCGCAAACTTTCAGTAAGAGAGAAAGGGGTCAAAAAAAGCGGCGGTAAAGAAGTATATACGGTGTTGTTGGCTATTGGAACGGGCTTGCTGCTGACCGGACTCGGGTTTATAACCGAATGGAAGGGGATAGCTTGGCGCCGTAAAATGCGACGGCGGCCTGAACATTCCGGATGGCGAAGTGTACACCGCACCGGTTCGTGATTCCGTGAACGGCGTGATTACGTTCTGACGGTCCGCCTTTTTGTACATGTTTGTACCAGTACAGGTTGTCTTTAATATTGTAAGCATTCGGTTTCGGTTATGCTGAACTCAGTTAGCCGGCTGGCTCTTAGCATTGATAATGAATCCAAGCAAAGGCGATGATTAAATATGACGCAAAGAAAAATTATTTATCTATGTGCACTATTATACGCGTTAATTATTGGTTTTTCCTTTCTGTTTACGAAAGTGGCGCTCGGCGTATCGAATCCGATCGATACGCTTGCATATCGTTTTACAATCTCATTTTTATTCATCCTGATTCCGGTTGCGGCGGGCTGGGTTCAATTGGGGCTCCACGGGAAAAAGGTGTGGCGCCTTCTGCTTATCGGACTGTTTTATCCGGCGATGTTTTTTGCCTTCCAAGCCTTCGGCCTAGTGTATGCGAGTTCGTCCGAGGGTGGAATTATTCAGGCTTCCTCGCCGATCTTCACTATGGTTCTGGCAGCGTTTTTTCTCAAAGAAAGAACGACTTGGCTGCAAAAATTGTCCGTCCTGGCCTCCGTCGGCGGGGTCGTTTATATCTTGATGATGAAAGGAGCATCGCTTAACGTGGCCAATACGAAAGGCATGGCGCTGCTTCTGCTGTCATCGCTTATGCTTGCCGTCTACAGCGTGCTGGCCCGGTCGCTGAGTAAGGAATTTACGGCGCTCCAAATAACTTTTGCCATGATGGCTTTAGGATTCATTTGCTTTAATGCAATGTCCATCATCAACCATGCCACTCAAGGCACACTGCCTGAGCTGCTCGAGCCGATTAAAGATAGAAGCTTCGTAGTCGCTATTTTATATATCGGAATTTTGTCGTCGCTGGTCAGCGCGCTGTTATCCAATTATGTGCTGTCCAAAATCGAGGCTTCCCAGATGAGCGTGTTCGTCAATGTGGGAACGCTTGTTTCGATATTGGCGGGCGTTGTCTTCTTGAATGAGCAGCTGGCCTACTATCACATCATAGGTGCAGTGTTCATTATTGGCGGCGTGCTGGGTGTCAATTACCGTGGACGGAAGCGGCAGACACAGAAAGGCAAAATATCCGCTTGACGCTCTTGTCACAGCTCTTGTATCACATCGTCTATTCTAAGAAGCGTTTAAACTAAGAGGGAGGATCTATGCATGAAAATTGTTATTGCAGGGGCCAGCGGCGCTTTTGTCTATCTGGAGCCGAAGATTCGAGCCCGAGTAAAGACGAGAAACTGGACAAAGGCAGGTATGCTGCGACAACCGGCTTTTGTAGAATTTATAACATAGGTTTTAAGGCCCTCCTAAGCGGAAGGGCCTTTTGTATGATGATTTAATATTAATTGGACTGATTTTTTTGTCGTTCGTTTATTTCATGAAGTAACCGAATAATCTCAGAAAATCCGATAAGCACAATACCGCTAACGATACTTGGAAAAGCAAATACCCAAATGTTATTGTTGAAAATTCCATATAAAACTCCAGCAATAATTATGAATGCGCCAAGACCTTGAATAGTGAGGGCGGTTTTATTGTCGTTTCGCAAACTAATCTTGCCCGTAACTCTTTCTTGATCTTTTACTTTAAAATCCACACGCACTCTCTCCTTCATACGTCTCCATCGAATGGAGGATTTGCTATAGTTACTATGCTTTGGTAATTATACCATTGGATTTATGGAAAATCATTCTGAAATAAACAAGACAATTTACTAATATAAACCAATACAGTATATTAGACCTGATGAAAGAAGGAATGAATATGTGGGAGGTGAGAGATCTATCTTGGAAGACATTCTGTATATTGCTTTTAGCATTCTTGATTCGCTCGCAGCACTATTTTTAATGTTTAGAATTTTTCGGTTCCCATTTATGGAATACATAAAAGAAGTTATCGTGATAGCAACAATTATTAGTTTGGAATCATATTTTGTAAGAGTGATAATAAATTGTCCTGATTTAGACCCTATTATTCAAGCATGGGTTTATGTTATTACTCTTCGATACATCTGCAAATTCAGTTGGAAGAGGGCACAGGTTGTTTCGTTAATTGGATATTTGGGGTTCATGGCGGTCCAACTTTCCAGTTTCTTAATACTTGATCTATTAGGTGTTGTTGTTTATGCGGACACTCAACTCCTATGGGGCCTCGGAACACATTTAATTCAAATTACAACAGACATATTGTGTTTTATAATTGGATGGTTAATTTACCGAAATGGTTTTTCCTTTATGCCTCGACCGCCGCATGATCTAAGAGTGAACGAAAAAATAAGTAGTACTAATTGGCTTATATTGGTATTGGGGAATGTCGTTTTATATGTAACGTTATACTGGATACTCAATTTTCAATCGATACTAATTATTCCAATTGTGATATTAACTTATGCAATTTTATTGTTTTACTATCGAAAAAAGGACAGGATGACATGATAGAAAATCTAGCTCTAAAACTTGCGGTTATTATCAAAAGCGCAAATACAGAAGAGACACATAGTATTGAAGTGATGAAGTATTCTTTGGCGATGTTAATCAATATACTTTTAGTTTTATTTGCATCGATAATCTTGGGTATAATTTCCGGAAAGTTATTTGAAACTTTACAAGCATTCACTTTTTTCTTTATTATTCGTTCTGTTTCAGGTGGATATCACATGCGAACATTGGTTGGCTGCTTCATAATTTCTACATTGGCGTTCGTGATCATTCCTCATATTCCGATAAGACTATTTTGGGTAAATGTTCTAACTTGTGTGAGCGGTCTACTCTTTTTGATATACGCACCTAAAAGCCAAGAGCAAAACAACATCCCATCCCAATTTAAGTCTTTATTAAAATCGGTGTCTGTAGTAATTGTTTGCTCAAATATACTCTTTGAGTCTCCGATATTTGCTTTAGCTAGTTTATTGCAAGGAATACTGCTTATCCCAGGAGGTGAATTCCATGAACAGGAGAGTTGCTAAGTATTGTTCGAGCTTTCTATTTTGCTTTGCATCAGTTCTAATTGTCACATTTAAGGGCTTGATTGGATCAACTAAAGCACCTACAGAACTTTTGAAGAAGCGGTAAGTATGAATTTGACATTACCTTGTGTTGATGATCGTGGAAATTCATTGATCCTTAGTACTGATGAGATATCCTGTATTGTGTTACATAAAAAGAAAATACTCGTTTTCACATGTAACGGAATTGTCACATCAAGGCTCTTTGGATCAATTGATACATTTGAAGAGTGGTTCGAGCGATATGGCCTAGGATTTGAAAGATTAGATTCCGGTAATCTTGTTAATATGAAGAAGATTATCGGGAAGGACTCGGAAAACCGGATTGCATTTTTCGACAAAATGTTACAAACAACTATTTCAGTTAGAAACTTATCAAAAGTCGCGCATATTAAGGAAATAAAACAAACTCCACGCCGCTAAATACCGTGGAGTTTGTTTATATTTGGTGTCAAAGATCGACAAATACAAACGAAAAAGGGGGCTTTTTTGTTTGTATTCGATTGCTTCTCGATGTGCTATATTATCCATAAAGTTATTTGAAATACTTATTTTAGGAAATGAAGAAGGGGCAAAGCCAATGAATCTAAGAGCAGCTGAGAAGAAACTGGAGTCAAAATTTGCCGAGTTAAAAGCTCAATGGTCAAAACAAGGTCCTTATCGAACTATAGTCTCGATCAAGGGGCGGAAGATAGGTTTGGAGTATTACGCGACTTTTACCCCTCTTGAGCTTCATGCATTCAACTTCTTGAGGAAGCAACATCTTTTTGAAACTTGGTTTTTCGAAATAAAAATGATAATGAAGGCAGACTTTGAGATGTTATTAAGTTCAATAAATGACGAATTAAGAATCGTAAGTTTCGATTCCAAAATGTCCGAGAATTACGATGTGCAAACAACGATTATTGAAATGAATAAAGATTTGGAAAAATTAATTATCAACGGACAAGTCGTCCTAACATAAACACGTAATTGAACTATACAATAAATACATCGATATCACAGAAATAAAGAATGAAAGTCCAGAACTGTTTTACGAGCTTGAACATTTATTCAACGCGTCTTTTCGTATTTGGGGTGGAAATCGTATATCGTAACGGGTTCGGTGAAGGGTTAGAACTTGGGAAAGAAATTTACTACAATTTCGCTCCCAATTCGCTCCCAAAAAAATAAAAACGTTGTGGAGTTTAAGCAAAAGCCCTTATAGATAGAGGCTTTTCAATAAAATCGGGGCCCGTCTCACGACGAGCCCCTTTCATGGGAGATGTGTGTTTTTATTTCCGATAAAATACGTTAGTATACGGAAACATGGGTCGAATAAGGGATTCAATTATAGTATAAACTATAAAATAGGGAGAATTAGGACGGGTTACGGTGCTGTTCGTCATCAACTTGTCATCAATTTTGTCAGCGAGTTTTCTTTTGCTGCTTTGGCTTTTTAGGCCCGAAAATGTCATTAAATGCATCCGCGGCGGCACGGTCAGCCGATTCGATTACATGTCCGTATACATTCATGGTTGTGGTTATTTTAGAATGGCCCAATCGGCTCGATATGATTTTTGCATGAATTCCTCTATTGATGAGGAGAGTGGCGGAAGTGTGTCGGAGGTCATGGAAGCGAATATATTTTAGTCCGTCAATTTTTTTGTGAAAATCTCGCCACAAGTCTCCAATAGTTTTGGGATACAATGGTATACCGTTGTCGCGAGCAAACAAAAAATAATACTTTCCTCCCTCCCAAGGTGTTTCAGAATCAGAGCGTTTTTTCAACATGTGGGCTTGATAAATTCTTAACTCTGCTATCATCGAGGAAGGGATGACTATTTTTCTAATTGAACTTTTTCTCTTTGGGCCTTTTATGACCGGTTCCCCGTTTTTAAACATCGGTATTGTTTGTTTAATGTCTATGATCCCATTTTCAAGATCGATATGTTTCCATTCCAAGCCAAGTATCTCAGCTCGTCGCATACCCGTTGTAAGCGCAAGGGAAACCAATATGCGAAAGCGAATATTTTCATGTTCAAGCGCAATTAAAAGCTTCTCAACCTCGTTTTCGTCGTAAACTTCCATTTCCTTGGGATTGTCTTTTGGCTTATCAACTCCATCCATCGGGTCATTCTTAATAGTATTCCATTCAACTGCTTTTGAAAAAATACTACACAGCACTCTATAAACATACATAACGGTAGCTGTCCCTGTGACGTCTAAAAGGTCATCTAAAAACTCCACGATATGAAGGGTTTTTATTTTATCAATTTGCTTACCTTTAAAGTGAGGGCGGATACGCTTTTTTGTATGGTACCTATAGTTGTAGGCAGTTGTTTCCGCTAGATGTTTACTTACGAATCTTTTTTCCCAAATATCAAGAAATGACTCGAATAACATTTTTTCGGGTGTGATATACTCGCCTGATTCAACTCCAATCTTAAATTTTAACAATTCGGTATCCAAGTACTCTTTAAGTTTCTTCGGTGATTTTAGAAGGGCATCATCTTCGACTCGAATGGTCTTCGTTTTTCTGCCCCGTTTTGTTGCTCCTTCACTTGCTTCTACAACCAAAAACCATGATTTTTTTCCCCGTTGCTGATAGCTTGCCATAAATCAAACCTCCTACTTGGGCCAGAATTTCACTTCAACAACCTTCCCAATGATACGAACATCCTTCGCGGGAACTAGCAAGGGTTCATACTCCGTATTAGATGGGACCAACACCATCATATCCCCGTGTAATTTAACCCGTCTTAAAATGATTTCCTGATTTTTAACTGCGACCGCAGTTATGTCATTTGGCCGAGCCTCATTTTGTTTAGCGACAACCACAAGATCGCCGCCCATGATGCGGTCACCGGACATGCTGTCTTCATTAACGTATAGGGCGAAGCCTTCTCGACCCTGAAGTAAATCTCGATCTACAAAAGTAAAATCGATATTGTAGTCATTGTTAGAAGAGGCACTTTTTAATGATTTAAATGTCGGGATGCGATGCATTGCATCCGTGGTGTAAGTTCCGGACGATTCTGCGACTTGACTGCACTCCAAACTGTTGTTTTCTTCGATCGTATAAAAATGTTCATTACCTTTATTTTTTTGACTAACCAGGTCTCTATATTCTTCGGGGTATTTTTCCGCCATTACTTTTAATAGATCAGAAATGAATTCACTACGCACATCAATCGGAAGGCTAAACAGGAATTCGGGCGAGTTCATAAATTCCTGTTCTTTTTGTTGTTCTGTCAAAAGCTCATCTTCCGACATTAGCTGATCTGCTGCGGGGACAAATTCCACAGAGATTGGTTTCGTCGATACTAAAAAATCAATTAACTTATCGTAGATGTCTGCCTTTTCCAATGACTTCTTGATTTCCTCAGGAGCCTTTTCATAATACCCCAATTTAACTAGAGCTTCAGGGTCGCCACCTGTAATTTCGGCTAAAGCTCTATTTATTTCCTCAGTCGCCGGATACTTGGGATCGTTCCTCAATTTTGAAATGTATGAACGGTCAACTTTTATTCCTTTTTCCGTCTGCATTCTTTTTGCTATTTCAGCTAAACTTAACCCGCTTTTCTTGATGTATGAATCAACCAATTCTGAATAATTCATTACTCGAATCCTCCAAATGAGAAGCTTTTATATTAGCAATATTACCATATCGTTGAATTTTTAATCAACACATTTTTTGGTGTGTGACTTTTACGTCATTGACAGTGTCGCGCAGCGTTGGTATGATTATTTCAAATGATGACTAAAAAATCATCAGTGTGATTAAAAAGTCACACTATACAAAAGGGGTGAGAGCATTGAACTATGCAAGCATGTTAAAAAGTGGAATTGAGCGCAATAAAATTTCTCTAATGCAAGTATCCTTTCGTCTTGCAAAAAAGGACCTCTGTATCGATAAGGCCGTATTAAGCAAGTTGCAGAACGGAAAGCTTCCTCCGGCGAAAGACGAAGTGAATATCGCTTTAGCTGAGATTTTAGGCTTGGATGCGATTCGGTTTAGGCTGGCGGCAGTAAGGGAGACTATCCCGGAGGAGCTGATCAAATTAATAAAAGAGGCAGGTTGAGGGAATCTCCGCTTCTTCAAGAGCCACTTAAGTAAAAACAAGGAGGCGTAACATGCCCGCTGACAAAACTATGTCGGACCACTTCTTGGAATCGATTAAGCAGCAACTCTTTGAAATGGTTCTAAATGATCTTAGGCCTACTATTGCGAAAGAAATCTATCAACGGAGACTCACTGTCCCCGAGGCTTCTAAGTACACTGGGATTTCTGAAGATACCATCTATACCCTTTGTCGTGAAAAGAAAATTCCTCACTACAGGGCAGGCGCTGCAAACTCAAAAAAGCCAAAAATATTTTTTAGAATTGAAAGTCTGGATAAGTGGATGGAACAACAAGAACGGGAAAATTGCCCCAGCTTATATGAGGAGGAGGTGAACGCGGGATAGGATGATAATCGGTACGTCGCCATTGAAAGGAGGTGAGCAACGACAATGAGCGATATTCCACTCATCAATTGGGCGTGCGACGGTGATCTGCCGGAAAGCTACTTCCGGCAAAAGCTAACAATCGGGGAGGCGGAGTGAATTTTATCAAAAGAAAAACAGCCGGCTGGCGGGCCGACTGATCAAACTACTCAAAGCCATTTTATCATAGCTGCCTGCAATCGAAAAGAGTGGAGCCGTTCAAAGGAGGGACCGATCATGGCGCTGATGGTGGCACAGGTGCATCGGCAGTTAGCTGAAATCGTGCGTATGAACACGACCAAGGAAGGCTTCCTGGTTCTTGGGGAGCCTGAATTGAAGTGGGTTATGCAACTACTACGTGTAAACTACGCGCTGGTTTATCAACACGATTCCCTTAAGGAGTTATCACTTGTTGCCTACGAGATGGGCGACGCGGAATGGCTGCACAGCTTGTGCGCCGAAATCGAAAAATTGGAAACGGAAGTTATCAAACTTTAGGAGGCAATCATCCATGTCTGTACTCATTCAAATTAACGGCGAAAATGCCGGCGAAGCAATTAAGGAATTATCTGCTCTTGCGGCAGGTATCAATGGTCAGGCAGTTGCTCCGGCTCCAGCACCGGAAGCACCAAAGCCATCCCGCGGGCGGACAGCTACAAAACCGGCACCTGCAGCAGCGGAGGAGGGAGAGCCGAAGAACGAACCCACCGAATCGGATCTCGGTGAGGGAGACGATGACGGACCGGTCCCGACCGTCGTCGAACTGCGGGCGAAGGCGCAGGAAGTTGGCACGACGCCGGAGGCCAAGAAGGCGATCAAGGCGCTTCTGGATGAATTCGGCAGCAAGTCGATCTCTGATGTGCCTGAGAACAAGCGGCACGCATTCATGTCTGGATTGGCGGGGTTGGCAGAATGACGCAGCAAGCACATGCTGAACGCGCTCATGCTTTGCTGGGAGCATCCAAGGCGGATCAATGGATCAACTGCCCGCCAAGTGCCCGGCTGCAGGAGAGCGTACCAGACAAGCGCAGCGAATATGCCAACGAGGGAACGCTGGCGCACGAACTGGCCGAGAACAAGCTGCGGCGGCGCCTGTTAATCTGCGACGCCAAGGAGAGAAAGCGGCTTGATGCCGAGCTGGAGAAGATCAAAGAGAATCCGCTCTACTGCCCCGAGATGGAAAACGCCGTGCAGGAATACGTGGAGCTGGTCGAGGAGCGATTCATGGCCGCAAAGGCCCGTTCCTCCGATGCTGTTGTGTTGTTGGAGGAACGGCTGGATTTCACGGAATGGGTGCCGGACGGATACGGCACAGGAGACGTCGTCCTGATCGCGGACGGGGTGCTGGAGGTCATCGACCTCAAATATGGAAAGGGTGTACCAGTCAGCGCGGTCAACAATCCTCAGATCCGGCTATACGGCCTCGGCGCGTGGTGGGGATGGAACTACCTTTACTCAATCAATGAGGTCCATATGACGATCGTCCAGCCTCGGCTCGATAGCGTCAGCACTGACATTATGCCGCTTGGCGAGCTGATCGAATGGGCCGAAACGGTCGTTAAGCCTGCTGCTGCTCTGGCCGATGCCGGCGAGGGTGCGTTTAAGGCTGGAAGTCATTGTCGCTGGTGCAAGGTGAAAGCGACCTGCCGGGCGCGCGCCGACGAGAACATGGCTGCGCTGCAGCACGAATTCCGCGATCCGGCGCTGCTGAGTTTGGAGGAGATCGGTTCTATCCTTCATGTGGCGGAGCAGCTTAAAACCTGGGCGAAGGATGTGGAGGAATACGCCTTCGAACAGGCCAAGGCGGGCAAGCGTATCCCGCAGTGGAAGCTTGTTGAGGGCCGGAGTAACCGGGCCATCACTGATAAGGAAACGGCGCGGATATTACTTGGGGCAGCGGTGGAACATGAGAAATTCCTCAAACCGCAGGAGTTACTCGGTATTGGGGAGCTTGAAAAGCGGATCGGCAAGAAGGAGCTAGCGACGCTGATCGGCGATTTGATCATAAAGCCGCAGGGTAAACCGGTTCTCGTTCCGGAGACGGATACGCGGCCGGAGCTGAACAGCGTTGAAGGGGATTTTGCGGGAGAGGATTTTTAATACCATGCCTGAGCAGTGGGGGATATGGAGCGGCGTTTCGAAGAAGTGGTGTTTCGGCATCACCGAACCGTCAGAGGAGCTGGCACGGAAAAGGCTTCGAGAGAAAATCGATGACGATGCTCGCAAGTGGCGATTTGAGACTTGGCGAATTGCACCAGACGGACATAGGCTCGCCAACGATGGACTAACAAGAATCACACGAAAAGGAACGCGTATTTCAAAGAATGGAAAGATTCTAAATAATCCATCTCAAAGGAGACAAAAACCAATGGCAATCGATAATACAGCAACTAAAGTAATCACAGGAAAGGTACGCCTTTCTTACACTCATATCTTCGAGCCGCAATCCATCGACGGCGGCGATGAGAAATACAGCACGGCGATTCTGATCCAGAAGTCAGACAAGGAGACGCTGCGCAAAATCAAAGCAGCCGTTGACGCTGCGAAGGAACTCGGCAAGAGCAAATGGGGCGGCAAGATTCCAGCCAACTGCAAAACACCGCTGCGGGATGGTGACGAAGAGCGCCCGGACGATGAAGCGTATGCTGGCCACTTCTTCCTGAATGCAACCAGCAAGAATAAGCCGGGTATTG
>NZ_FMTT01000025.1 GCF_900100345.1 Paenibacillus tianmuensis
CGTTTGCTCTTGAAACGAGGCGGATCGTTTTGCTTTCGAAAGAAGCGACCAAACGCATCTGCCAGGCTGCGAACGGCGGATTGCAAAGCAATGCTGTCCACTTCCTTGAGCCAAGGCCATTCCTTTTTCAACGCTGGCAGCCCGTTTGCACAGGTCTGGTAAGACAAGCCTCTGCCTGTTTCTTGGAAGGTGTCGTTCCATCTCACAAGGAAGTGGTTAAAGACAAAGCGAGCGCATCCAAACATCTGATGGATCAGCGTCGTTTGCTCCTCCGTAGGGTAGATGCGAAAGCGAAAAGCTTTATGATGCAACATGCGAGACTTATCTCCTTTGGTGATTTCACGACAATTATAGAACATATGTTCGCATGCGTATACAAGAGATGCTGATTCATCTCCCCCTTATCGAAGAGGGAGTCTTCTCAGCCTTAACGATAAAAATTTGTACCAGAAAATTTCAAGCCGGATTTCTACGATGCAGAAATCCGGCTTCTATAATAAAGGTGGTACCAGCATTTGTAATGAACTGTACCAATTCAATAGATACCCATTATCAATGCTTGTTTTCTGCAATCCAACACAAGGAGAACTGAACATGAATAAGAAGCTGTTAATCCCCATCATCCTGCTGTTGATGGTCATATCCAGCGCATGCGGCAGCCAAGCCAATAATAAGGAGAGCGCATATACTAAAAATGCCGCTGCACCGGCGGCAGACTCCAAGGAGTCTGGAAAGGTAACGTATCAGTCTGAATTGGGTCCTGTGGAGGTTCCGGCGAATCCGCAGCGGATTGTAGCCTTGACGAATGCGCCGAATGTGCTCGCGCTCGGCGGAGCACTGGTCGGAGTGGATCAATGGACGCAAAAGAATCCTTTGTTTACGAAGAAGCTGGAGGGTATTGAGGACGTATCGGACGAGAACTTGGAGAAAATCACAGCGCTGAACCCGGATCTGATCATTATGGGCACACAAATGAAAAATAACGCTGAGCTAAGTAAAATTGCGCCTACCGTTGCTTATACGTGGGGCAAGCGGGATTATTTGGCACAACAACTAGAGATCGGAAAGCTGCTTAACAAAGAAAAGGAAGCGCAAGCGTGGATCGACGATTTCAAGCAGCGTGCGGAAGCGGCAGGCAAGGAAATCAAATCCAGGCTCGGCGATAACATCACCGTATCGGTGCTTGAGACGGATACGAAAACCTTTTATGTATTTGGGGATAAGTGGGCGCGCGGCACAGAAATCCTGTATCAAGCGATGGGGTTGCGTATGCCAGAGAGTGTCAAGAAAGATGCGCTTGGGCCCGGCTACCATATGCTATCTCAAGAAGTTCTGCCGGAATATGCAGGCGATTACATTGTTATTAGCAGAGACCTGGAGGGTGATAAATCGTTCATGGATTCGGAACTATGGAGGAGTATCCCGGCCGTCAAGAACAACCGTATCATTGAGATCGACACTAAAGCCTCTACCTATAGTGATCCGATAACACTTGAGCATTTGCTGGGTATTTTCAAGAAAGGCTTCCTTGGTAAAGAGTAGCCCGCCGAAAACTACAAGACGTTGAAATCTTTAGAGGGCACCTTTATGCGGGTGTCCTTCTACTTTGTTAAGAAACAGAGCTCAGGAGTTATCGTTTATTCACCCGCACCAACGTCTACATAACGATTCGTATCCATAAGAATCGCCTCTGTTAAGTTCTGCTAGCAGTAAAATATCAATACTGCCTTTCATCATTTCCTTGTCCATAGTACTCCCTCTAATTTGTTACTCTAAATTTCTCGACAGCCTGAGGAGAGCAGACGCCCTCCTCTTCTTTGTTTGTATAACACCCTTCCCGTCCTAAAAGGACAGCAGGCCGACGGAATACAGGAACACCAGAATGATCATAATCGGCGCTACGACCTTCAGCAGGAACATCCAAGCGCGGTACCAGAAGCCGTTTAGACCCGCTTCTTCCCCAGCCAATTTCCACGCGTAGCCGGTAAATAGCGTAACGACCAGGCCGCCGATCGGCATAAGCACGTAAGCCGTCACAAAATCAACCCAATCGAAGATCGACTTTCCGCCGGGAGTGAAGGACCCGAGCACACCACCGACCGAGAGAGCGGACGGGATACCAAGCACAAAGCATGCGACGGAAATGAGGATGGCCGCCTTCTTTCGGGTCCAGCCCCAGCGGTGCATCGCATACGCGACCGGAACCTCCAGGATGGAGACGGCCGAAGTCAGGGCGGCGATTGCGAGCAGCAGGAAGAACAACCCTCCGAAAACGGCACCCAGCGGCATCTGGGCAAATGCAGCAGGAAGCGCCATAAACGCCAGCCCCACGCCTTCGCCGGGCTTCAGTCCGTAAGAGAACACGGTCGGGAAAATAACAAGCCCGGCAATAAAAGCGTATACCAGATCCCCGAAGCCGATCGCCAGCGTCGCGGTGCCGAGGGACTGCCTCTTGTCGACATACGATCCGTACGTGAGCATGCAGCCCATCCCAAGCGACAACGAGAAGAAAGCATGCCCTAATGCAATGAGAGCGGACTCCGCATCCAATTTGGAGAAATCCGGTTCGAGGAAAAACCGTACCCCTTCGCCGGAGCCCGGAAGCGTAAGCGAGCGGAACATCAGCACCAGCAAAATGATCAGGAAGCCCGGGATCAAAATCTTATTGAACTTCTCGATCCCCCCGGAGACGCCCCTCGCAATAACCCAGCCGCTGAGGATGATGACGACGGCTTGCCAGAACACGGGCCAGTACCCGGCCGCGAACGTGACGAACTTGGCTTTATAATCTGTGCCTTGCTGGTACAACAATCCTGTAAACGATTCCACAGTATAATGCAGCGTCCACCCGGCAACGACGGCGTAGTAGGTCATGATCAAAAAAGCGGTAAAGACGGACAAAAATCCGAAGTAGCCCCATATCTTTTTGTTGGTCAGCTTGTAGAAAGAAAGCGAAGCGTTCGCCCGGCCACCCCGCCCAATCGTCATCTCAGCGAGCAGCACCGGCAGCCCTACGATGATCAAACAAACAATAAATAACAGAAAAAATGCGGCTCCCCCATGCTTCCCCGTAATGTAAGGAAACTTCCACATGTTGCCGAGCCCCACCGAGCTCCCGATCGCGGCTAGAATGAAGCCGCTTGACGTAAACCTCTCCCCCTTTTCCCCCTTGGCTTTAGGAACGTTTTCAGAATCTTGATCGTTTCTCATATTCTTACTCCCCAACTTTTATAGGATAGCACTAGTATAAACAAATTACGGTCATTATCTAAAGGAAAAATTTTACATTATCTCGACTTAGGTAGAATATCTTCCCCTCCTTAAGTCCAGTTCAAAAACCGCCACAGGTCGGTTTTCGCGAAAACGCGAGTGGACTACAATAAAGACATGAAGCAAGCGCAAACCAAACAACGAATGAAAACGAAAGATATATATTTTGAAAGGAGCATGTTTTATGAACAAAAAATTATACCGCTCTCGCAGCAACAGCAGACTGACCGGCCTTTGCGGAGGCCTCGCGCAATATTTCGGCCTGGACGCGACGCTCGTTCGCCTGCTGGTCGTCATCGCCGCCTTCTGCAGCTTAGGCACCGTCACGCTGATCTATTTTGTCCTCAGCCTGCTTGTCCCGAAAGCGCCTTACGACGACTACGCTGTCAACTCTTATCCTAACTACTAATCTACGCCAAACGATAAAATACAACAAAAGGAGCATGAACAATTATGGGAGTTTTAACCCGACTGTCCGATCTATCGAGAGCCGCCGCACACGAGGCGCTGAGCAAGTTGGAGGACCCGGTAATGATGCTGAATCATTACCTCCGCACCATGAAAGAGGAAATCGACGCGGTCCAGCGGACGCTGAACAAGCAGTCCGGCGCGGAACGGTCGCTGAAAATGCAAATCGAAGCCTATAATCGACTGGCCGCCCAATGCGAGAAAAATGCGGCTGAAGCGATGGCCGCTGGTCGCGAAGCGGAAGCCCGCCAAGCGGTCGAAGCGAAGCTGCATTATCTGGACAAGTCGCTGGAATGCTCGGAGTGGTACGAAGCCACCAAGCAGCGCTTGGAAGAGCTCTCGCAGCAGCTGGAGGAAACGAAAGCGGCCTATGCGGCCATGCAGGAGAAGCGCACGGAGCTTGTTGCCCGCGCTCAGAAAGTGGAAGCCCTAATCAAACCTTCGGCGCCCCGCTTCCTGTACAGCTTCGAGGGCGGCGCAGCCGTTCGCGGCTTCGAGCGGATCGAAGAAAGAATTATGCAGTCGGAAGCGCTGGCTGAGCTTACCCGCCGGCCTGCCGCTCAGCGGTAAGTTTCGTTTATAGACCAACAAAAGAGAGGGCCGCAACGCAAGCGGCGCCTCTCTTTTTTATGCCTCCCGGTTGCTCTTGCTTCGCTTCCATTGCCGATAGACCAATAGCGTGACCGCGAGAAAGCCCCCGTAAATGGCAATGGTGAGCGCTACCGTTCCCGGCTCCGACATCAAAGTATTGCCCACGAATGCGAACAAGAGCATCGCCGGGATTTTGCCCAATGCGGACGCCACAGCATAAGCCCCAAAGGAAACACGGCTCAAAGCGGAATACGCATTGATGATAATGGACGG
The DNA here is from genome assembly GCF_900100345.1 of Paenibacillus tianmuensis. Taxonomy (GTDB): domain Bacteria; phylum Bacillota; class Bacilli; order Paenibacillales; family NBRC-103111; genus Paenibacillus_G; species Paenibacillus_G tianmuensis. The sequence continues at coordinate 4,603 of NZ_FMTT01000025.1, forward strand.
AATAAAAGGAACGAGCCTTGCGAAAAGGATGGTCAGAAAGGCGTTCCGCTCGAACAGAACGGTGAGCTTGCTGAGACGTTCGTAGCGGTACAGCATCCGCTCGCCCCATTCCTGATACCCGTAACGGACAAATAAAAACATGAGGATCGAAGCCGCCGTCGAACCCGTCCATGTGATCGCCGTACCGAGCACCGGCCCGAATGCCGCGCCAATGAACCCGCCGACAACCGGATAGGGGATGACCGGAAACAAGGCCATAGCCGTTGCCGCAACGATGACCAGAGCCATATGGTTGGGGGCTTGAAACCACGCCACGATCTCTTCGCCGTACTTATAAATGAGATAAGCCGCGACGGTGTAGAGGAGGGCTAAGCTTATTTTTTTGAACATGAACCTTCTCCCGTGAATGACATGATGATCTGTGCCGCCAAAGCCGTCATTCGCCATGCGGAATAAAGCGCCACCGGTCCAAGTCCAGTTGTCCGCTGTCGTCGACCTCGACGCCTTCGTCCCGCAGATACAGCATTTGGAGCATGCGGCCTTCCTCCTGCCGGACCGCAATTTCTCCTCGGGCATTGACCACCCGGTGCCAGGGCAGCCCATATTTGCCGCTTGATGAATGAAGAATGCGCACGACTTGTCTGGCGCCTCTCGGACTGCCGGCCAGCCCGGCGATTTGACCGTAAGTCATCACCTGTCCTTCCGGAATCCCTTGAATGATCTCGAGGACCCGCTTCGTAAAAGGGGTCATCCGCTACCTCCTCTACTTCGAGACAAACCGGTTGCCGCCGATCCAAAAGCGCCATGGATAATCACGGGCCTCGCCGCTGTTCTCGATCCCGATCCGGGTACCGGTCTCCACCGGCGTGAACGCTTTTCCTTCGGCGATATAGAGCGGCGATTCGAAGAGCGGCCTTCCTAAACATCGTAATGCCGAGCGCTTTCGTCAGCTTCCCCGGGCCGCTGGTCAGCTCCCGCTCCTTCTTATCCCATGCACCTCACATCATGGAATCAACCGGCCGATGTCTCCTTAAAGTCAAATGTTAATGGAAATGCCTCCTTGAAGCAAGTTCATCGCGAAAAGAACGCCCCGCTCCCCCAAGTGTCGTCCCAAAATCGGAGCCGCGTCCGGGCAAGCCCGGATCGACTTGATCGGTTCTCCATTTTCCGCCAAGCATATTTGGCCCTGAATGGCTCACTCTATACCATGTACGCCAATTGACCCGAAAAGGAGTGATCTTATGCCAGCGACGATGACCCCTCCCGCTCAGCAAACGCAGCCGCCGATTCCCGTTCCGCCGCGCGTGATTACAACGAAAGATTTGCTCTACCTTAAGGATGCGCTGTCTTGGGAGCTCTCGGCTTTTAAGAAATTCCACTTTTTTGCACAGCAGGCGACCAACCCGCAAATCAAGCAAGCGCTCGACAAAGCCGGCCAGATGCATCAGCGTCATTATGAAAAGCTGCTTACGCATCTGCGAGTGAACAACACCGCCGCGATGGCCAACCTGCCCCGCCCGCAGCAGTCACAACAGGCGTCCCAATAATTCCAAGTAAGGAGGATACAGCCGATGCCAGGCCAACAAGCCCAGAACCCTAACGAAATTGCCAACCCGCAAACCGGACAGCTGCCGCAGGTCAAAGGACCGGAGATGAACGACCGCGACTTCCTCAACGACGGACTGGCCACATGCAAATTGTTGACCGACAACTTCAACGTGGCAGTCCGCGAGGCCAGCCACGAGCAGCTTCATGCCGATATGCTCCAGATTTTGACGGAAACGCATCAAAGCGCCCGCGATCTGTTTAACCTGATGTTTCAGAACGGATGGTATAAGCTGGAGGCCGAGGAGCAGCAGAAGCTTCAGCAAGCGCAACAGCAGTTCAGCGGGTATTCCTCGCAGTTTCCTTACTAACGTTTACCGGATGAGTCAGGAAAGCTCCTGCCTTTTGCGGCGGGAGCTTGATGTTTGTTTACCGGAGCTCTTGCTTGAGAAATTGATACAGCTTCGCCCCCGCCAGCTTCAAAGGATATTCCGACGTTTGCAGAGCAAGCCGAAGGTCATCTCGATGAGATCGCCGCTTATGGTCCGCGCCGTCGTTCCTTCCGGCAGCGAATCGATCGTAATCTTCGGCACAAGCGCAATGCCTAATCCGCTAGCTACATAATATTTCAAGGCTGTCATGCTGCCGATTTCCATCGTGTTCCATGGCATGCCTCCAGCATCCTGCATGACCATCTCCAGCTTCCGCCGATACGGACAGGTGGTTGAAGTGAGGAGCAGCGGATACTCCCGGATCTGATCCGGCTCGACGATCTCCTGCTTCGCCAACGGGTGGTCTTCAGGCATCAAAACGAGAAACGGCTCCTTGAACAAAGGTTCGAAGTAGAGTTCGGCTCCCAGATCCGGCGCGGAGCAAAGGGCCAAGTCGATGTCGCCTTGAAGAAGCCGCTCGCTCAGCGCCGGCGTACCCGCGAACTCCACCGCAATGCGAACCTTCGGATAGAGGGTTAGAAACTTCTTCAAAACGGCCGGCAGCCGGTAGCTTGCCGTCGGTTCCGTCACGCCCAAACGAAGGCTTCCCGCCATCCCCCATTGCAGCTCGGACATATTTTGCTGTACCCGCTCCATATCTCTGAAGATAGGCAGGCTTTGCTCATAGAGCAGTCGGCCCGCCTCGGTTAATCGGATTTTCTTCCCGCGTTCGATCAGTTGAACGCCCAAGTCGGATTCCAGCTTTTGCATCTGCATCGTGACGGTAGACTGGGCATAATTCATTTCTTCAGCGGCGCGGATGAAGCTGCCGTTATGCACGATCGCCTGAAAAGTTTTTAGCATTTTTAGGTCCATTTTCATCCCTCGGGTTATTGAATTCACTTTTTATGAATTTATTGTTCACTTCATTCAATTATACAGAATGAAGTTCCTGACGTACAATTAGCTTATAGCAAGCGGCGAAAGATAAGGAGGGCATTTCCGATGAATTTGCGTAGTAAAGTAGCGCTGGTGACGGGCGGAGGTACGGGGATCGGCAGAGCGGCTTGTTTTGCTTTGGCGGAACGGGGGGCGAGCGTCATCGTGAATTATTCCCGGTCCGCTGCCGACGCGGAAGCAACAGCTCAGAGCATCAGGGACAAGGGCGGTCAAGCCGTGGCTATACGAGCCGACATCTCCCAAGACCGGGAAGTGCGGCATATGGTCGATCAGGCGGTCGGGCAATTCGGGACGGTGGATGTGCTCGTGAATAATGCCGGGATGACCCGCCATATTCCGATGGAGGACCTGGAAGCGGCAACGGACGAGGTATGGGACGAGCTCTACGACGTTAACGTGAAGGGGATGTTTTTCTGCGCGAGAGCCGTGGCTCCTTTCATGAAAAGCAACAAGCAGGGGGCCATCGTGAATGTAGGCAGCATCGCCGGGATAACCGGGTTAGGCTCTTCGCTTCCGTATGCCGTGTCCAAAGCAGCCGTTCACGGCCTGACGAAATCGTTGGCACGCGCTCTGGCGCCGTATATCCGCGTCTCCTGCATCGTTCCCGGAGCCGTCGCGACCCGATGGTGGGAAGGCAAGGAAGAGCAAATGAAGCGGCTGGCCCCGCAGCTATTGCTGCAGCGCATTTCCACGCCCGAGGATATTGCCCGCATGATCTGCGCCGCCTTGGAGCAGGAGGCCATGACAGGCCAGATCATTACGGTGGACAGCGGACAGACGCTGTAGTGGGAGCCCGGTGTGAGGGCCCGCGGCTCTTTGGGGGTTGGCCGCGCCCTGTCCCGTAGAGCCATAAGCCAGTCGCCGGGGCGCATCCTCCGGAGCGGCGCAGACTTGCCATGGCACAGCTAGCGAACCCGCCCTGCACGCCCCGGCTTACATGGGAAGCAGAAACGACGCCGATCCAGTAGCGCTCTTGCCCAGGTACCGATTGGTCCGGCATCTGGTGATCCCTCCTGTTCACTCTCGCCGCATTTAAGCGTTAGGCGAGAGCTTGTTTCAAACGGTCCTTCTGCAGAAGATGGTGGCGGTAATGCATTTCGACGAGCCTGAACCATTCTTCAGCGGTCAGTCCCCCAAAGCGGGGATGGGCGACGGTATGGTGCAGCGGCGCGTTTTCCAGCTTTGGTGCGATTTCGTTCATTCGGCGCACGACGGATTTCAATCCTTCGACAAGCTGCTCTTTGCTTTCAGGCTGCTGAGGCGTGTATTGCGGTGAAGGTGGCACCTGGATGCGCACCGGCGGCAAGCTTCCTTGCTCGAATATAGCCGCCCCCACCTCCGTCTTTTCGCCTGCGGATACGGCCTCATTTCCATCTGGCGTCAGGCAGCGCTCCGCATTGGCAAGCTGCATGTACAATGCGGCGTTAATCAAATGCTGAACCATTTGTCCGAGCGACCATTCGTTCTCCCCCGGCTGCCGCTTCAACTGTTCCATACTGAAGCCTTCCAGCTCCAGAATATAATGCTCCGTAATTTCCTCAAAACCCCGCAAAATTTCCGTTGTATTCATAGCTTATCCCAGCTCCTTATCATCATCTGCTCTTACTATACAAAAACGCTACTGACAACAGTATGTCAGTAGCGCTTCAACATCTTCTCGGCTTCTTCCCGGACCCGGATCTTTAGCGCCTCCGGCTCCAGCACCACGGCATTCGCTCCCCAGCCGAGCACCCAATGCAGCAGCTCCTCGGGCTGCCGGGCGCGAAACGTGATGACCAAGCCTTCCTCCCGATCCTCGAAGGCTTCCAGGTAAAAGCTGCACGTCCTTCACTCGATCCGCGATCGCCGGACTTGCCAGAATACGCACCCGGACGTTCCGGTCATCCACAGGCAAATAATCCTGCAATTGAAAATCCGGAGGAAGCGAGAACGGGTCCTCCAGAGAGGTCAGGCCGCTCATTCGGGACAACCGGAAATGACGCAGCTCATGACGCAGCTCGCAGTGCGCCAGCAAGATCCAGGTGCCGCGAACAAGGATGAGACCGTAAGGGGCGGCCGTGCGGTCGCTATGACGGTTCCCGTCCACCTCCGGCCTGTTTTTGGAGTAATGGAATCTGACCTTCCTTCGCTCCAATATCGCCTGCCGCAGAGCTTCCAAATATTGTTTCTCCCGCCCGCTGATCGGCGCGTCACCCGCAGCCAGCAGCCGCATAATCGCGCGGACCCGGGACGCCTCATGGCTAATGCTCTCCGGCAAGACAGCTTCGATCTTGCCCCGGGCACTCTGCGCCTTCGCGCCGTATCCGGTATCGAACTTCTGTTCGACGAAGTCCGTTCCGATCAGCAGCGCCACCGCTTCTTCCACCGTAAAGCTCACCGGAGGCAGGAAATACCCCTCCATCAAGGAATAGCCCTGCCCCGGAGCGCCCACAACCGGAACCCCCGCCTCGCTAAGCGCTTGAATGTCCCGGTAGATGGTCCGCGTGCTCGTCTCGAAGCGGGCCGCCAAATCCTCCGCCCGCAACACCCCTTTGCGCTGCAATTCGATGACGATGGCTAACAAACGATCCGTCTTGTTCATCTCGGCCGCGTCCTCTCCTATAGGATCGAATGCTATCGAAAGCTATTATTGCTCTACTGCTCATAGTATTACAATAACCGCATGAAAAATATAAGACTTTCACAGCAATGTTAAACAGATTTTTACTATTCATTCTCCTGCATTTGATGCTAGACTTAAACATAAGAATCCTAGCGCGTCATAGCATGGAAACCTACTGCTTTCCCAAGCATTCGAAACGTGGCAACGAGAATGCCATACATTTTTTTACAATGGCGGTTATCATCATGAAGGAGGACGTTTTGTGCGAATCGCAAAGCTTTTGATGTTCGTTTTTACGGCCATGATGTTTATTGTTGTTTTCCCTTGGCAGACGCAGGCGGCGGTTAGCGATGCAGATGTCGATCTGACGAGCATGCATCAGGGTGCAGGGGCGCTCTCGCCCGATTTTTCCCCGTCCGTGACGGAATATTGGCTAAAGATGCGCAGCTCCGAACAAGGCTTCTACACGGCCGCCATCCCTGCGAATTCCAAGGCCACGATGGCGTACTCGATGAACGGAAGCGCTTGGATCACACTGCCCCTAAATACGTCGACCGGCCATATCCCGACGAACCGGGGAGAGAACACGTTTTATATCAAAGTCACCTCGGCCGATTCATCCACGATCAAATCGTATAAGATCCATGTGTATTTCCCGGCGACGAACGATGCGAATTTGAGCAATTTGCATGTAAACGGAGCGGCGTTAATCCCGCCTTTCCAGTCTACGACAACGAATTACACGGTAAGCGTGCCTTACGCGACGAGCAGCCTATCGCTCACCGGGGTATTGAACGACCCCGCCGCCACCTTCCTGATCAACGGAACGGCGGTAGCCGACAGAGCCGCATTCGGCCCCATTCCTTTGAACGTCGGAGGCAATACGATCACCGTGCAGACTACATCGTACGATAAAACGGCCAATAAAACGTATACGATATCGGTCGTGCGGGCTGCGCCCGGCACGAATGCGCAGCTGAGCGCCTTAACTGTATCCGGGAGCACGTTAAGTCCGCTTTTCCAACCGCTTCATATGGGATATGTTCTGGCGGATGTCCCGTACTCCACGTCCAGCTTGGCGGTCACGCCCGTGTTATCCGATGCGAACGCCTCCGCCGTCTACGTTCGCGCCAACGGAGGAAGCTACATACAGGCAGTAAGCGGCTCTCCGGTTACCCTGCCTCTGACGGTGGGCAGCAATAAGCTGGAGATCAAGGTATTGGCTGAGGACCCGTCCGTGGAAAAAATATATACGCTCAGCGTAACGAGACTAAAAAATAGCGACGCGAGCTTGTCCGGCTTATCCGTTTCGCCCGGACACCTTGACTTCTCCAGCCAGGTGACGGACTATTCCGTGACGGTGAGCCGCTCTGTCCCATCGATCACGGTGAAGCCCGTCCTGCCGGAGGGCAACCCGGTCGCTAAGATTCAGGTCCGCGTCAACGGCGGCAGTTACGTTTCCGTTCAGAGCGGCATGGATAGTCCGACTCTGCCTTTGATCTCCGGCGTACCGAATGTCATCGAAGTGCTGGTGACCGCACAGGACGGGACGCCCCGGCTGTACACCATTCGCGTGACTCAAGCCGGAACGCCGGTGCTAAGGAAGCTGATCATGGACGGAATGAAGGTGCGGCTGACCTTCTCCGAGCCGCTGCGGTCCGTCGCGGATGCGACCTACTTCAGCGTCACCAATATGAGCCGCAACGCCGCGCTGTCGGTAACCGATGTCGTCTACACGCCGGGAGCCGCTGAAGCAGGCTTCACCACGAGCGGCCTGCTTCAGCCGGGGGATGATCTGGAATTCCGTATCCGGGCCGGCGCAGTAAGCAGCTTTAGCGGGGAGACGAACGCGGCCGTAAGCCTCAAGGTAGTCTACGGAGACGCTATCCAGCAAATGCAGCGCAGACTGGCCGATCTCGATACCGACCGCGACGGGATTGGCATCCGTGAAGTTCTGGCGTATTTGAACTCGCCGTACGGGCACAATGACTTGAACGGAGACGGTCAATTTACCCGTGAAGATGTGGCGATCGTGTTGGGACAGATCGGGGCGAAATTCGTTTCGCCGTAGCAACCATAGAAAGCAGCCGTTTCCCGGCATCGGCGACGGCTGCTTCCTGCATCCGGAGGAGCAATTGAACCGGAGCCAAGCGCATGGTAAAATTTGTACAAACATGACTGGAAAGGCGGTTAACCGATGAGAATATTAGTTGTTGGCGCTACGGGAACGCTTGGCAGAGCTGTTGTCGACAGATTGAAGGATAGTCACGAGATTATAAAAGCGGCGCGGAGCGGTGGCGATGTGACCGTTGATATGACATCAACGGAGAGCATCGCGGCGATGTACGAAGTGGTAGGAAAAATCGATGCGGTCGTTGTCACGGCGGGAAGCGCCAAGTTTCTTCCTTTGACCGACATGACCCCGGAGGATAATCAGGTTGCCATTGATAGCAAACTCAAAGGCCAGGTCAACATCGTTCTGCTCGGATTAAATTATGTCAATGACGGCGGCAGCTTTACGCTGGTGTCAGGCATTTTAATGGACGATCCTATCGCTCAAGGAGCCTCTTCCGCGATGGCCAACGGCGCCATCCGGGCATTCGTCAAGTCGTCTGCGATCGAAATGCCGCGGGGCATCCGGATAAATACGGTCAGTCCGAATGTGCTGGAAGAATCGTGGAACGCTTATGCCGATTATTTTGCCGGATTCGTGCCCGTTCCCGCCAGCAAAGCGGCCGCCGCGTACCAGAAGAGCATCGAAGGCAAACAGACCGGCCAGTGCTACGAAGTTTATTAACTCTATTTCACATCGATTGCAAAAATATATAACGTTTGGCCTCGCTCCCAAGTGGAGGATATCAAGATATTGTAGAGTCCGGGCTTTTTGGGTAAGTGCAGCCGACTCCCGTCCAAGGGCACAGCCTTACCCTCTTTTTTGCCGGTGCCCGATTCGGATTCCATGACAACCTCCAGCATCTTGGGCACCATGCCCTTCGGGTAGGTAATGACAATATCCGATTCCGGCTTCACGGCCACCGGAGGGTATTCGGCTTGCTTGATAATTTCGGATGCCGAGCGGGGCAGCTTGAAGCAATCCGTCCAACATGCGTTGCCATCAAGCAGCGGAATCTCCTGCATCCAGACGATTCCGCTCTCGGTTTTCTTCTCATAGGCAACGGAGGGAACGGGTGTCAAGATCCGTTCGTCGAATTTGACGCTGTATTGCTGAATATAAGTGGTCCGCTTGTCCTCTCGGTAATAAACGTCCGCTGCCATCTGTTCCGCCACGAAGCGCAGCGGAACATAGGCGTGTCCGTTATAGTTGATCACGGACAACCTTTTGTCTGCCCCGTTGATGACGAATTTCTCAGACGTCAGAAAGTCCAGAGAGGAGCTTGCCCCGTAAGCCGCAACGGTAATCACTACGAATACGCAGACGATCGAAGCTATAATATATTTTCTCAAAAGATACCGTCCTTCCTTTTCCGCATCTTGATCCATTATATTACGCGGAGCGGCTTTTTGCCGCTGCTGCGACTGCAATCGTTACGGTTGCGGCATACGTCGGCTTTTCCCGCCATGCTTACTCCTTATTCGTTCAAGTAGGTTGTCGTCCGGTTCTGGATCAGCTTCGCGACTTCCTCCGCAGACTTCTGGCCGCTGAAGAACGCTTCGGCCTCGTCATAGATGATGTTCAGCACTTTAACGTCCTCGTCCGCATAGCGATCGGCCGTATGAAGGAACTGCTTGAATCGGGCAAAATCCTCCTCCGACACCTTCGCCGTTTTTCCAGCCTCAAGCTTATACGCTCCGCCTTTCGTTTGCTTCTGAAGCTCGTCCAGCTTCTTCTCGTTCACCGATTTCAGGAGGGAAAATCTTTCCTCGTAGGGAGATGACTGCACTTCTTCGGATAGCAAGAAGGCCATAAACTTCCATGCTTCCTCTTTGCCCTCGGATTTGGCTTGTATCGCAAGCTCCGAAGTGGTAATGATCCGGACTCCGCCGGTTTTTCCTTCCGGGTGCGGCTTTTGCAGCAGCTTCGGATTGGATAGTTTAGTATAGGGGCCCTTGATAAAATCGGCCGGCGAGAATATACGCTCGGAGTAGAACAGCGGCCTTTCGTTGTCCATCGGTTGGGCCGTCATGATTTTGTCGTCATACAGCTTTTTAACTTGCCGCAGCAGGTCCGTGAACGCCGGGGAGTCGAATTTGGCTTTCCGGGTCGCGCGGTCGATAAATTGTCCGTAGCTGTCCACTACCCATTCCTGCAGGATGACTTCCGGCTGCTCATTCCCCAAGGCAAAGCGGCGCTCCTTGCCGCTCGCTGTCTGCTGCACCAGCTTTCGGGCGATCTCCTCAAATTGCTTCCAATTCCAGCTTTTATCGTCGACCTTCACGTTCGCCTTCTGCAGAGCGTCCCCGTCCCCTACGAATGCCCGCAAGAAGAAACTGGCAGGCATCGTATACAAGCCACCGTTCAATTTCATCGCGTCCAAAACGTTTGTCTGCAAGTCGCTTTTATTCACCGTTTTGTCTAGGTCCAGCATATCGCTCATGTTCAGGAGAAGCTGTTGATTCACATATTTATCGACGGGCAAGCCGGTCACTTCGATCATATCCGCGCCTTTCCCCGATAGCAGCGCCGTGTTCGTCGTTTTTATATATTTCTCGTTATCGACACGCTCTTCGCCCGGCTGCTTGAAGCTCTGGATTTGCACGTCGATATCGGGATACTTTTCCTTGAATTTTTTCGCAGCCGCCTCGTAATACGGGTTCGACTCTTTTAGAGATACGGTTACGACCGTCTTTCCCTCTTTCGATTTCGGCTGCTCCTTGCTTGCCGTCGTCTCCTTGCTGTTTCCGCATGCGGTTGTCGCGGCAAGGATCACGCAGGTGAATCCAAGCCCCAGTCGCTTGTTCATCGTAGATTCCTCTCTTCCATCGAATGATTAGATTGGTGTGCAGCTACTGCAGTCGCACCCGGTTGCCATCCTGCAAGGGCTCGCTGCTTTCCAGAATGATCAGATCGTTCTCGTACACGCTGTCCCGCGGAACCTTCGTTACTTTGTCGTTCGTTTCCGCGGCACGAATTTGGACCTTGCGCACAATAAACACATTACCCAAAGCGCCTTTCCGCTCTTCCACTTTATAGAAAAACTTGCCTTCGCGATCCTCATGTATGGCCTCGTTCGAAATCAACAGCCCCTCTTGCTGCGAGCGCTTCGTGAGTTTGACCCATGCCTGCTCACCTCCTTTCAGTTCGGAGCCCGCCACCTTCACGCGCACCACTTTTCGGGCGATGGAAGTGGTCGGATTGGCCGCTTTATCGGACGAACTCGCCATGCGCGGCTCGGCATCCGCCAACTCCAGAATGGCACCTTCCAGCATGGTCGGCTGCTGATCCCCTATGGCCTGAATTTCGACCTGCACCTTGTCCTCCAGTGAAATCCCCAGATTGGTCAACAGCGGCGCATCGGCGATAAATTCGAACCGGTAGCCCCGGCTTTCGTTCGTGATCACAACATCTGGCTCTCCCGCGGAAGCCAAGCCCACGACGGCATTCAATTTCGTAACCATCCCGTCGAACGGGGCGGAAATTTCTTTTTGGCTGGCCAGACGGTCCTCCAATTGCTTGATTTTGCGGTCCTGGATGCCCAGATCGAGTTTTTGCTTCTCCAGATCGCGGCTGGCGCTCCGCTTCTTTATCTCGTCCCCTTCCTGTGCCGATACGATGAAGTGGTCCTGGGTATTTTGCAGCTCGATTTGCTGCTTTTCCAGTTGCGCCTTTTCATCCTGCAATTCCCGTTCGGCGGAGGTGCTGTCATAGGTGACAAGCGCCTGCCCCTTCGTCGCCCGGTCCCCTTCCTTCACGCGAACCGCTTTGACCTTCCAGCCGCCGGGATTCGTTAGCTTGGCCTCCGCGATCGGCTTCAGGTTCCCGCTTCCTTCCAGCGTATAGACAAAGCTCTCGTGCGTCGGCTTCTCCGTTCTGACCTTCGGCAAGGTCAACGACTGCAGCGTATTGCCGAATAAGGTGAACAGCACGAGCAGCGCGATAAAGCTGCCGAACACCGCGCGAATCTTTCTTTTGCGACTACGTTCTACGGGCTCTTCGTTCGGTCCCATCTCCGCGTCCCCCGCCTCCTAACCGTACAAGCTACCCCTTGATGCCGGACAGCTCGATGCCTTCGATGAAGTAAGTTTCCGCATACAAAAACAGCAGCACCATCGGCGTCATATAGAGCATGGACGCAGCAAAGGCAATCCCCCGTTCGCCTTCGCGCACTTTCGATAAATAAACCGACAGCGGCTGCTTGAACGGATCGTCCAGAAAAATAAGCGGCTGCTCCACCATATTCCAATAATCCGCGAACAGCAGAACAACGAGCGCCCCCAGACCCGGCTTGAGCATCGGGACAATGATCTCGCTGAAAATCCGCACGTGCCCGGCCCCGTCCATCTTGGCCGCTTCGATATAGGAGAACGGAATATGCAGCGCGAACTGCCTGAGCATGAATACGCCGAATGCCGCGAAAACGCCGGGCCATATAACCGCAGACGGACTGTTCAGCAGCCCCAGCTTATCGGCCATCATATAGTTGGGCACCAGCGTCACTTGGAACGGCATGAGCATCGTCAGGACATAGACGAGAAACAGCGCATCCCGGCCCCGAAAACGCAGCTTGGCGAAGGCGTAGGCCGCCAGCGCGCCGACGACGGTCTGTCCCGCAATGATGGGCACCACCTGGAAGACCGAATTCCAGAACATCCTCAGAAAGCTCGAATCGAGGACCAGCACGCTCGCATACTGCTCCAGCGACGCCAGATCCGGCAACAGCTTTAAATTCACAAACCGGTTCGCGTTCCCTGCGGCAGCGTCGTTCATTTTCCCGATCAGTCCGTAATTGATGCCGATTTCCCGTTCGGTCATCAGCGAATTTGTGAAAGTAATCACGATGGGCATTAGCAGCACCGCCGCGATGACGGCCATGACGACCGTTAACGCTCCTTTTTGCCAAGCTCTTGAACTTCGCAGCAGACTCTCCTCCCGCTATTCCATAAACTGCCGGAAACGGCGCTCCAGCGCAAACAACGCGAAAACTACAAGCAGAATGCAGCCCGCCATCAATGTCGCCGCCGCGGTCAATTTCTGCAGCTCCAGCGTCATGAACATATTGTTCATATAGTGCTGCAGCGTATAGATGCTGTCGTGCGGATAATCGCCCGCGATCAAGTACGTCTCCCGGAATATTTTAAACGAGCCGGTGATGGACATGATGACGACGAAAAACATCGTCGGCGTTAAATAAACGAGCGTAATGCCGATGAACTGTCGGAGTCGTCCGGCGCCTTCCAGCCCGGCGGTTTCGTAGTAATCGTTCGGAATCTGCTGAAGCCCGGCCAGAAATAAAATCATGTTGTAGCCGACGTTTTTCCATAAATAAATGACCATGACCACATGCCGGGCCGCCTCCGTCTTCATCCAATCCACACGTTCGAGCCCGAAATCACCGAGCCACGCGTTCAGCGAACCGTTCCAGTCGAACAGCATCTGCCAGATGAGAACAACCGAGGCTACGGGGACGACAAGCGGCAGCACGTAAGCCGTTCTCAGCATATTGCGTATGTACATCTTCCGGTTCAGCAGCAGCGCCAGCCCTAAAGACAGCCCCACGATGAGCGGCACGCTGACCGCGGTAAAATAGAACGTATTGGACGCCGCTTTCCGAAACGAACCGCCCGCAAGCAGCTCGCTATAATTCGCCAACCCCACGAACCGGCCCCCGACCGGGCGATCCAGGAAGGAGTCGTACACCCCCATAGCAAACGGAATAAGATAGAACAGCGCGAATCCTGCAACGCTCGGCGCGAGAAACAGCAGGGCCGCCGCCGAGTCGCTCCGGGTCCATCGTTTCATTCCTGGCTTCAGCATGAATCCGCAATTGCCGTCTGACTGTCACGGTCAAGCCGCATGGCTGCTTTCCTGTTGTTCATCGGATCACCCCCACTTTCTGTGCGTGGTAACAAAAAAACCCTGCTTCTTCATCCCCAGCTCTGTCCTATCCTTCACTCCTAGGATAGGAAATACTGTTTAAAAAGAAGTAGGGTAATCTTAAAGTTTTTCTTAATTTGTTTGCGGCAGACGCACTTCAAAGATGGTGCGGCTCGCGCTGCTTTGGGCGGTCACCGTTCCGTCATGCTGCATCACAATGTTCTTCGTGATATACAGGCCGAGACCCGTGCTTCCCTCTTGATACGTGCGCGCCTTGTCGCCGGTATAGAACATATCGAAGATATGCGGTAGCTCATCGGGCTGGATCGGGACTCCGTAATTGATCACTTGAACCACGACCGCTTCCGCTTCGGGATAAGCATTCATGTCCACGAACCGGCCGTCTTGTCCGTAACGGATGGCATTGCTCAGCAGATTCTCGAACACGCGCGCCAGCAGGTCTCCGTCGCCCAATACCGACAAACCGGGGGCCACCTGCAGCCGGGCCGTCAATTGATGCTTCTCAAAGGCTGGATACAGCTCCTCGTTCAACTGGACCAGCAGTTCGCTGAGATCGATGGGTTGTTTCTCGAAGGCCAGCATGCCGTAGTTCATTCTCGTAATCTCGAACAGCTCGTCGACAAGCTTCTCCAGACGCTGCGATTTTTGAAAAGCAATATCCGCATACTGTCTGACCTGCTCCTTGGTCAACTGCTCGTCCTTCAGAATAAAATCCAAATAGCCGATCACCGAAGTCAGCGGCGTGCGCAAATCATGCGCCAAATTCAGGACGAGCTGATCCTTGCTGTTCTCCGCAAAGTCCCCTCTTTCGACGGCTTGCTGCAATTTTTCGCTCGCCAGATTGATGTCTGTCGCAATGTCCTCGAACTCGTCGCGGGAGGAAATGTGGACGCGATGCTTAAAATCGCCGCTCGCCAGATGATGGATACCGTTGGAAATTTCATTGAAATAGGTGGCGTAAGGCTTGGTGAGGACAAAGAAAAACAACGTCGCCAGCGGGATGAAGAAAAGCAAAAAGAAGTTAATATCCCCGACGGTGTTTATGAACAGGCGGACGTAAGCCAACGGATCTTCAAACTTTACGAACGTTCGGTAATAAAACTGAAGAATTTTATAGAGCAAATACGTAATACTGCCCGCGAACAGCATGCTTAAACCGAGGAGCATGATCATTTTGGACCGGAAGCTGCGTACCATGCTAGCCATTGAATGTATATCCCACCCCCCACACGGTTTTAATCAGCTTGTGTTTCCGGTCATCCTCTTGTAATTTTTTCCTCAGCTTCCGGATATGCACCATCACCGTATTGCCGCCTTCATAGTAATCTTCGCCCCACACCTGCTGAAAAATATTTTCCGCGCTGAACACCTTCTTCGGATAGCTGGCCAGCAGATACAGAATATCGAATTCTTTCGGCGTCAGCTCGACCGGTTCGCCATATAAGGTGACCGTGCGCTGATCGGGATAGATGGCCAAGCCTCCCGCTTCCAGCACGGGCTTGTTCTCCGCCGACGATTGGCTGAGCAGTCTGGAACGCCGCAGTTGGGCGTTCACGCGGGCGATCAGCTCCATCGGGTTGAACGGTTTGGTCATATAATCGTCCGCACCCCTCACCAAGCCTGCGATTTTATCCAGATCGGATGTCTTGGCGCTCAAGAAAATGATCGGCATATGATTCGTTTCCCGGATTTGCCGGGTCACTTCGTAACCGTCCACTTTGGGCATCATAATATCTACTATCGCCAGATCAATCGATTGCGTCTGAACGGCCTGAATCGCTTCCTGCCCATCCGCTGCTTTAATCACATGGTAGCCTTCCTTGGTTAGATGCAGTCCGATCAAATCGGCAATCGCCGTCTCGTCGTCCGCGATCAAAATCGTGATCCGCTTCATGGCATTCACCCTCTGCATAGAGTTAACAATTCCATTCTACCAGAACTTCCGGATCAAGGAAGCAAGGTCACAATGACGCCGTCCATATTGTTTCCAGATCGTTCATAGCGGCGACCGGCCGGTACCGGAATAGACGTATTGCCGGAAACGGGATAATACGAGACTTCGTAGGCTTTGCCCTCTACCGTCGTCGAAATCGTCTTTTGTTCCTTCAGGAAATCCAAATATTGCTCCAACGTAAAGTTTTTCTCCTGCATGATCGCGCTATGCGGCAAGCCAACATAGCGAAAATGCCACGGCTCGTATTGAATGCCCGTGATCTCCGTCTTGTCCTTGGGATAGCGCAAAATAAATCCGTAAGCCCAGGCGTTTTTTTGCAGCCACTTCCCTTCCGGGGCGCGGTTCATCTCCGTTTGAGTCGATCCGATATCAAGGGATAAGCCCAAGTTATGCTCGCTGTAGCCCGCAGGCAGCGCATAATCGGCGCCCATACTTTTATACAGCCGGCCTTGTTCTTGATTGTCCCGGTAACCGCTGCTGATCATAAAATGACGCACCCCTTCTTTGGCAGCAGCATCGACCATCGTTTGGAATTTTTGCGCCACGCCTTGCGACAGCCGGATCGTCTTATCCAGCAGCCCGTATCCCTTGACCAATTCCTTATGCTGAAACAGGTTGGCTACATCCGCCGTGACACCCTCTTGACGCACCGGATACTGCTTGTTGACCAACAGCAGATTCCCTTGGTAAATCTGGCTTTTGGTTACTTTTATCGTTTGGGCCTTCGTTTGATGCTTCGTTTGGGAAACCGCCTCTTGCGCTTGGTCGCCCGCTTTGCTATACTCCCCGATTACCACTTGCGGTTCCTGTTGAATGGCTTCACACCCCAGTGGCAAAAGAATGACAAGCAAAAAAAACCACTTCTTCATCTCCGCTTCCTCCTTACGCTTTCATCCTGTAAGGATACGGAGTAACGTTTAACAAGAAGTCAGGTAAAGATAAAGATTTTCTTAATTTTTCATCGTTCAAAGCAGTTCCTATCTAGGGTTTGAGTGTCATCGCGATTTCTGGGGCTGCTGTAAATCCGTTATTTGCAAATGTTAGTTTTTGTGGTATTATTGACTTACCGTTAGGTAAATAAGAGATGTAGCGATCCTAATCCGCCATCTCTTGAATCGGTTTAACGAGGAGGAGAATACATTGAAAATGAAGGTTGAATTCGTCCTTTTGGACAAAAACGGAGAGACGGTTCAGAGGGAACTAGAACCGGAAGAAATTGAGATTCTTATGGAACTCGAAGCAGTGAGATTGCCAGTTGGTCCTGGCTCGACTCCCAAATCTCTGACCATCGCTGAGGCACAACTTGACCTTTGCGAAGCGACACCCTTTATTAGAGTAGAGGTCCTTGATCCTGCTGCTGCCAAGTCTACTGACTCTGATGATGATTCTGACGAAGAAGAATCGTTTCTTGATCAATTGTTTAAATAGTGTTAATAAAAAGCACCTTAACAGGTGCTTTTTATTATGCAAAAAGAGAGGTGCGGCGGCATGCCCAAGTAAACCGAAGAAGCCGTGTATGACTCCGCGACCAATGAGCTTCCTTTTACTTTCAGGTTATGCGCATGTCTCCTTAAATTTTGCGCCCCCAAAGGCTAGAACAGCACCGGCAAGCTCGTAAGAGAGCGCATTGTGTTACGATGATATGTCAATTGCTCCGGTGCGACTGCCAGGCGCAGATGAGGCAGCCGCTGCAGCAGCGTGCCGAAAACGATCTGCCCCTTCAGACGTGCCAGCGGTGCTCCCATGCACTGATGGATGCCCTTGCCGAAGGCGAGATGCTCATTCTCTTCCCGCGTGATATCCAATGCCTCGGGATTGGAAAACTGATGCGGGTCCCGATTGGCGCCGGCCAGCGAGACCAGAACCATCTCCCCTTTGCGGATTTCCTTGCCGTGCATGATGATATCCTCGCTTGCAAAGCGGCTGGCAATCATGACGGGTCCCGCATAGCGCAGCAGCTCCTCGACGGCGGAGGGAAGCAGGGATGGGTCGCTGCGGAGCAAGCGCATTTGTTCGGGATGCTGCAGCAAAGCCAATGTGCCGTTGCCGATCAGATTTACCGTCGTTTCATGCCCGGCGAGCATGAGCAGCCAAATGGTTGAAAGAAGCTCGTTCTCGCTTAATTGATCTCCTTTATCATGAGCTTGGAGCAAGCCGCTTGTTACGTCATTCCCGGGATGTGCGCGCTTTTCGGCTAACAATGCTTTGAAATACTCAGTAAACTCATCGAGAACTTCACCGACGGTATCCGCTTGATTCGGATCATCCAAGGAAGCATTCCAGAACTTACGTATCCACTCGCGGAATCGGTCCCGATCGGCAGCGGGAATTCCCAGCATCTCGGAAATGACTGTAATGGGGAGCGGATAGGCAAAATCCGCAATCAGGTCCATCCTTCCCCGCTCCTGCACCGCATCCAACAGCTCGTCGGCAATCTGCTGAATTCGAGGACGCATGTCCTCGATCTTGCGAGGAGTGAAGGCTTTGGAGGCCAGCCTGCGCAAGCGGGTATGGTCTGGCGGATCGGCCATCAGCATATTCGGCATCCGTTTCGTCCATTCCATGAATTTGCTTGCGGACGCGATCTCCTGGTCCGATTCTCGTTGAACCTGCGATGGTGCGAACTTCCGCATATCTTTGACAAAACGAGGGTCCTTCAGAATTGTAGCGACATCGTCATGACGGAAAGCGACCCATGCTCCTCCCATCCCGAAAAAGTCATCAAGGCGGTACAGAGGCTCTTGCTGTCCGGCGAGTCGCTTATAGAACGCAATGAAATCACGCATCATTTCCGGTGAAGCAAAATCGCCGCTAGTGATTTTTTCCATATCACTTACCCCTTTCCTTTACTCCGCAATTCCATATCGGATCTGTGACCATAATCAACTCGAATGCCTGCTTCCGATCCACCCCTTCCCGAAGGGGAACCGCTTCAAACAACCTCTCTAACACTTGATTCCTCTCCGCATTCCCCATACCATATTTTACCTCAATATCCTGTTTCAGTTCAACCGGCGGAGAATAAAAGGCTCCGTACACCAATTTCAATTCATCGGGGTATGCTGACCAGTTGATTAATATGTCTGTGCCGTGATCATGCAAATTCAGCTTTTCATGCTTCTTTGCATGCACTATAATACGGTAGATAACAATAATTAAAACGATCAAAAGGGGAACTTCAATGTCGCGAATCATCCAAGTTCATGAGAAACCGCCCTTCTGGAAGAGCTTGCCGCTCGGGCTGCAGCATCTGTTTGCCATGTTCGGGTCCACAGTTCTTGTTCCAATCCTGTTCAAGGTCGACCCGGCCACGATTCTGTTAATGAACGGCATCGGGACCTTGCTTTACCTGTTCATTACCAAGGGGAAAATTCCCGCTTACCTCGGCTCCAGCTTCGCCTTTCTTTCGCCGGTTTTCGTCGTTCTGGCGGAAAAAGGGTATAACGCCGCGCTCGGAGGCTTCCTGGTGGTCGGCGTCATCTTCACCATCGTCGCCCTGCTAATCCGTTATGTGGGAACCGCCTGGATCGACGTCGTATTCCCTCCGGCTTCCATGGGGGCGATCGTCGCGGTGATCGGGCTTGAGCTCGTTCCGACGGCCGCCAAGATGGCCGGCTTCATCGCTCCGGACGGAGCGCCCGCAGGTTGGTCCCCGGATGCCACGACCATTACGGTCTCCGTGATAACGATGCTGGTCGGCGTGCTTGGATCGGTGCTGTTCCGCGGAATATTCAAAATCATTCCGATCCTGATCGCCATCGTCGTCGGCTATGTGCTGTCCAGCGTGCTCGGGCTGGTGCATGTACAAGCGGCGGTCGGCGCAGCCAACTGGCTAACGCTGCCTACCTTCTATACGCCGGTTTGGGATTGGACAAGCATCGCCATTATCGCCCCTGCCGCGCTGGTGGTCATCGCCGAGCATATCGGTCACCTGATTGTAACCGGCAATATTGTCGGCAAAGATCTGTCCAAGGACCCGGGACTCAGCCGTTCTTTGCTTGGCAACGGCGTCTCCACCGTGATCTCCGCGTCGGTAGGCTCCACCCCTAATACGACGTATGGGGAAAATATCGGCGTCATGGCGATCAGCCGCGTCTATTCCGTCTGGATCGTCGGTCTGGCGGCCATCATGGCTGTCGTCCTTTCCTTCGTCGGTAAGCTATCGGCGCTGATCCAAACCATTCCCACCGCGGTAATGGGAGGCGTTTCGCTGCTGCTGTTCGGCGTCATTGCCGCATCCGGCATCCGCATGCTGGTCGAGACGAAGGTCGACTATTCCAAGCCTGCGAACCTGATCCTGACTACGGTTGTGCTGGTCGTCGGTCTAAGCGGGGCGGCGTTCAAGTGGGGGCATCTCGAGCTAAAGGGCATGGCCCTTGCCACGGTCGTGGCGATTCTGCTCAGCTTGGTGTTCAAGTTGTTCGAGGTTCTGAAGTGGTCGAACGATACAGATTAAGTAAACGCGCAAAGGGCACTGCCCGAAAGGTCTGCTTAGACCTTCGGACAGGCCCTTTTGATTTGCCGTTTTTGTTTCATGGCAACGAAAAGGAGGGCCTATAGATTCTCCTGTTTCAAAGCATCAATAATGTTTGCCTTTTTTACTTTTATACTCGCGTAATACATGGACAAGCTCACGATAACAAATACGGCCACAATCACATACAGAATACTGGTCCAAGGCACGATGAAACCGTACGAAAAACTGTACATGAAGGCCCGGTAGATCAACACCATAATCACTGCGCTGACCGGAAGCCCATAAGTCAGGGCCTTGATTCCATAAAATATACTTTCATAGTTCATCATTTTATTAAAGCTTTTCGGCGTCATCCCCACCGATCTCAGCATCGCAAATTCCCGTTTGCGAAGGGCAATGCTTGTCGAAATCGTGTTGAAAATATTCGCCATCGAAACCGCTGTAATTAATGCCACAAAACCATAAACAAATACGGACAATAACAGAATCCTTTGTTCGGAGCGCTGTCTTTCTTGAAATATGTTCCTGACAGACAGCTCATTCTTCATTTCTTCGATGTCTTGCTGTGTTTTCAAAGGATCTTTACTACTCAGGTAAAGTCCGGAATACGCTTTATCCTTGCTTTTTTTCATTAACTGGTCAATGACCGGTTCGGACACAACAAGATGAACTTGATTGCTGCTTTGAATAATTCCCATCGGGAATTGATCCGTTACCGCGGCAAGCTCCACTTTGCTGACCGATTCCTCATTAGAATTCGTGGAGAATAGATCAAGCATTTCCCCTGCTCTGCCCTGGATACCTCTCATTTCGATAATTTTGTCCTTTTTATCTTTATACGTCATGACATCAATCAATATGGCGGTTGGGTGATCGGGATTCGTTAGCTTGGCGTACTCGATGCCGATCTTTTTGGCATAGGCTTTCAGCTTGTCTTCACTTAAAGCATTTACTTGTATATTGTATTTATATCGACCCTGTTCAGGAGCCCAGGGGGGTTTCGCACCTTCGGGAATGGACTTCTCTGCAACCCAAGTGAAGACGTCAAACCACTGTTTAATCAGGCTGTAATCCGTAACGCCCTCCAACGACACAATCGATTTCATCAAACGCCGATCTATCGTTGCCACTTCACCGTGCTTGTATACCCCGATATCATAGTTATAGCCTTTTTGTGAGAGATCAAGCGATCTCTGCAGGTTGGAAGTGAAGAAGGACACGGATAGAAACAGCACGATACTAATGACAAGTGAAAAGACCGTAGCGTAATACCTGCGTTTGTTTCTTTTTAAATTTTTCAATCCGAGCTCCGCTTCAATGCCGAATAACAGTTGGACCAGCTTCGAGGTTTTCACCGTTTTCCCCGTCAGCTTAATATCCATGGTTTGCCGAATCGCATCGATAGCAGAAATTTTAGATGCTTTTTGGGCCGGAAGATACGTTGAAATGAATATCGTGACGATCGAGATCAGACAGGTCATTGCGAGCGATGAAGGCGTGACGACCAACGTTAGCTTTTCCGTAACGCCGATCGCAGCTTCGAGCATCGAGTTAATGAAGCGAAAGGTAATGCCGATTCCAATCAATCCGCAGATGACACCTAAGGGAATGCTAATGACGCCAATCACCGCTCCCTCAAAATATACCGAATTTCTCTTCTGACTTCTCGTTGCTCCAACACTCGACAGCATCCCTAGATAACGCGACCGTTCCGAGACGGAAATCGCAAAAGCATTGTAGATTAAGGAAATGGAGCCAATACCAATAACAAGTACCACAATGACGAATAGCGCACTATAGGTTTCGCCTAACCCACCACCCATTACGCCATAATAACGCAATAGAGACTCATTCGTTTCAAACGAGCTGATGTTGTTTTTAGTGAACAAGTTATTGGCATGAGCAAATACAGTGCCATCGACTTTCTTGAGGACCACGCTCGCATCAACGGTTTTGTTGGTGTCCAGCATGTTCTCGTCGACATAGGTAAGGGCCGTATACCCCGGCGCCCACGTCTGCTCCCACGAAGGACGTTTAATAAAGCCTACAACGGTATACGTTTCGGTTGTTGTATGAATTAAGGTTTCCGCGCTAGTCCCGTTGATGAATCTTAATGATTTATTTTGATTAAGATCCGTATCGCCAGGAACGGCAGGATTCGAACGCTGCCCGACATCAAGGGCTAAACGATCGCCGATCCGGTAGGTGACTTTGGCGTTCGTGGCGATAGCTTCCGAAAGGACGATCTCATTCGCTTGTTGAGGCAGACGCCCTTCACTCAATGCAATAGGGAAGTTTTTAAAGCCTTGGGCATTAAATGCTTTAATGAACAAATACGGCTTATTGATATTTTGGCTTCCTGGCAACAGGGCATAGCCGCGTTCCTTGGAAGTGATGAATTGTTGGGTTGCCTCATCCTGTTTGATCGTTTCGAGCTGATCTTTATTGACGTTTTTGTACAGGACATGCCATTCTCCATAGTCTTGAATCATTTGCTTTTGCATTAACACCAAGTAAGAGGAACCAAGCGTTATAACCGCCGTCACCATGGCCACAGAAAGCATAACCCCGATCAAGGTCACAAGCGTTTGCTTCTTATTTTGCATTAAATGCCGGAGCGTTAGCTTATGGATAATGTTCATGGCCGGATGACCTCGTCTTTGGCAATCTTTCCATCTTCAATGGCGATAACTCTGTCGGCTTGCAAAGCAATTCGTTCATCATGGGTGATCATAATCAGCGTCTGATGCAAGCTTTTGTTGAACATTTTCAATAAGTCAATGATTTCGCTGCCGTTTTTACTGTCTAAATTACCGGTTGGTTCGTCTGCCAGGATGATAGCGGGCTGATTCATCAACGCTCTTCCGATCGAAACCCGCTGCTGTTGGCCGCCGGAAAGCTGATTGGGCAGATGATTCAAGCGGTTTTGTAAATTCAACGTCTTCACAATATCCTCAAACTGTTTCCGATCCACCTTATGCTGATCGAGCAAGAGCGGCAGCTGGATATTTTCTTCAACCGTTAAAATCGGAATAAGATTGTAGAACTGATAAATCAAACCGATCTGTCTCCGTCTAAAAATCGCCAGCTGCGTTTCATCCAGACTGTACACGTCCGTACGGTCCACAAACACTTTTCCGCTTGTCGGTCTATCTACGCCGCCTAGCATATGTAAAAGCGTTGATTTCCCCGAACCGGACGGACCGACGATGGCGACGAACGCCCCGGTGTCCACCGAGAAGGATACGTCATCAAGCGCTTTTATCGCCGTGTCACCTTTTCCATACACTTTAGACAGATGTTCGATCCTTAGAACTTCCATGCTGAACCCTCCAACCGTTTGTCGATGGATTTAGTATATCTGCCCCAAGTGACTTTACAATGACTTGAATGTGACAGTCTAGTCACTTAGCCCTTGTTAGACGACTTGCTTGTAGAAGCGAATCCGAAATTGGGTTCCCTTATGGAGTTCACTCTGAACCTCTATATCTCCATTCTGCTTCGTTATAATGCTGTGAGCCAGCGAGAGACCAATGCCGCTGCTGCCCTCGCCAGCACCCTTTCCTTTATAAAAACGTTTAAAAATATGAGGGATCTCTTCCTTGGGGATGCCTTTGCCATTATCTTCAATCCTAATCTCTGTAAATAGCGGGTTCTCTGAAAAGGAAATCGCGATGGTTCCGCCTGATTGCGTATGTTCCACGCCGTTTTTTAAAATATTGATTACGGCTTCGGTTGTCCAATTCAGATCGCCCAGAAAGGAGACGCTATCATCGCCCGTTACCGAAACCGTTTGTTCTTTGATGTCTATCGGAATGAGGACGGGCTGTAACGCTTTTTCAATAAGCTTGGTCACCCTGACTTGATCTTTCTTGAACTGTACGGTGCCTGCGTCGATTTTCGATAGCTTTAATAACGAAGAAACAAGCCAATCCAACCGCTCGAGCTGGATACGAATATTGCGCGTAAATTCCGTTCTTTTCGCTTCAGGCAGTTTGGCGTCGTCTACTAAGTCCGCCATGACCATCATGGAGGTTAGAGGTGCTTTGAGCTGATGGGATATATCCGAAATCGCGTCGGTAAGATGGATTTTGTCTTTATGCAAAAAGGCGCTCTGCTCCGACAGCATGACGGTTACTTTATACATCGTATTTTTCAGAATGCTGAATTCCCCTTCCCGATTATCCCGGATGTCAAGGGAATAGTCACCGCCGCTAATACGCCGCAAATAGCCGGACAATTTCTCAATCTCGCGATATCTCAATCTCGTAAACAGGAAGCTGCAACCAATGAGCAACATGGAAGTCATTAGAACGAGGACCACGGCAGCCAGCGAAAAAAAAGCCGCGGCTGCAAGCATAACCAGGCTTATCGTGCACATCAACAAAAGTACGAGGCGGATCTCGCGATTACGCAGCATGCTATTCACCAACCTTATATCCTAAACCGCGTACGGTTTTAATGAACGTTGGATCTTTCGGATCATCCTCTAGTTTTTCCCTCAGCCTTTTAATGTAAACGGTTAGCGTATTGTCGTTGACGAAATCCCCGGCCACATCCCAAATTTGTTCTAGGAGCTGGTTTCTGGAGAGAATCTGCCCGATATGGTTCGCGAAAATCAGCAATAAGCGGTACTCCAAAGCCGTCAGTGGAATTTCATCGCCATGTTTATACACCTTGCCTTCAAGTGTATTGATCCGGATAGGATCTACTTCGATGATGGCTTTGGCCTGCGGCTGCTTCTGATATCTTCGCAGAACCGATTTTATCCGTGAGAGCAGCTCGCGAATTCGAAAAGGCTTCGTAATATAATCATCCGCTCCCATATCAAGCCCCATCACGACATTGACTTCATCATCAACGGCTGTCAGGAAAATAACGGGAATATCACTTTGCTCCTTCACCATTTTACACAATTCGTACCCGCTTCCATCCGGCAGCGTCAAATCGAACAGACATAAAGCGAACTGATCCAACTGCTCGGCTACAACCTTTTTCGCAGATGCGACGTCATGGCACAGAACCGTAGAAAACTGGTCTTGCTGTAGAGAATACTCAAGGCCGGACGCGATAGTTTTATCATCTTCCACAAGCAAAATGTTCATTGGATCATCATCCTAAGTTGAATTTTTAATAAAAAGGACTATTAACTTATTATTGTATCATACAAAAGAGGATGATTAGCAAAGAAGCAGCCCCGGCTGCAATACCTGAAGCACTGAAAAATGGCTCCACAGATGAAGAAATCAATCTTTCGCAACAAACTCAAAAGGCCGACGAAAGACGTGACGGGCTTGATTGTTTAGAGCAATCAAGCCCGTACACGTCTTTCGCCATTCTTAACTCCTATTCTTCCTTCTCAGCTTTGTTTTGCATATCTCCTGAGCATCTCTATTGTGCTTTGATACCAAAAAACGCATCAAGTTGTGTTTCATCGAGATTATCTGGTTTCGTCACTTTGTTTCTTTCTGCTTTGATGTCTCGAGCCGCACTGAAATCAATCTCCCAATCGATACCAAGAGCTTGAAGTTGTGTTTTCACTTGCTCTTTGGTCAGTGTACCTGCTTGGGATTGGTTCAAAATCGCTTTTACCTTTTCTCGAGTAGCCTCATCGAGGTTATCTGGTTTCGTCACTTTGTTTCTTTCTACTTTGATGTCTCGAGCTGCACTGAAATCAATCTCCCAATCGATACCAAGAGCTTGAAGTTGTGTTTTCACTTGCTCTTTGGTTAGTGTACCTGCTTGGGATTGATTCAAAATCGCTTTTACCTTTTCCAGGGCAGCCTCATCGAGGTTATCTGGTTTCGTCACTTTGTTTCTTTCTACTTTGATGCTCCGAGCTGCACTGAAATCAATCTCCCAATCGATACCAAGAGCTTGAAGTTGTGTTTTCACTTGCTCTTTGGTCAGTGTACCTGCTTGGGATTGGTTCAAAATCGCTTTTACCTTTTCTCGAGTAGCCTCATCGAAGTTTGGTTTACTTACTTTTCCTTGGATTACCTGTTGTCCATTTCCAATAGTTTGTGTTGGTGTTTCAGCAGCGAATACAGACCCATAAGAGGCGAGAGCAAAAACAGCACCTACAGCAGTAATAGCCAATTTCTTTTTCATAGTTATCAATCTCCTTCGTAAATGTATTTTTCTTGACGCCTTCATTGTACTATCACTATCTGGAGTTAGAATGGAGATCATGTAGAGTTTTGATGGGGATAACCTGTTTCGCTCCGCGCTGAACGCTCCGAATGCTTCTCCACATAAACTACAGATAACGCGGTTATACTACAAAAGAGGTGATATATTGAAGAACTATCATATTCTTGTGGTGGAAGATGATCTGGACATTCAGGAATTAATCAAACAATTTTTAATGACACAACAGTATAGTATTGAGGTTGCATCAGATGGAATAGAGGGAATGAAACTATTTAATAAGCAATCTTTTGATTTAATTCTTTTGGATGTCATGCTTCCAAACCTTAACGGATTTGAAGTTGCTAAAATGATTCGAAATCAGTCAAATGTACCCATCATTTTGCTAACTGCATTAGAAGAAGAACGGGATCAATTAAAGGGCTTTGATCTTGGAATCGATGATTATATAACGAAACCATTTTCTTTTCATGTATTAATTAGACGGGTCGAGGCTGTACTGAGAAGAAGCAATGATCAAAGTACGGATAATCGTTTAGTATTCAAACAAATACAAGTCGATTCCGATGCATATAAAGTTTATGTAAATGAGGTTGAAGTCCCATTAACGACAAAGGAATTCGAAATTGTACAACTACTGCTTCAAAACGAGAAAAAAGTACTCACAAGGGAAAGCATTGTCGAAAAAGTTTGGGGATACGATTATTACGGAGAAACACGCATTATTGATACACATATGAAAAACATACGAAAAAAATTGGGTATACCCTACATTAAAACAGTGAAGGGAATTGGTTATAAAATAGATGAATAAGCTATTAAAAACGATGAATATGAAGCGGATTACTTATAAACTATTTCTTATTACATCCCTCATTTTAATAGCCTTCGCAGTCCTGATTTATTTAAGCTTATACTTCTTTCTCCCTACATTTTATGAGAAGCATAAAACCAATCAGCTTCAAACCGGAATAGAAGAAATAATTGATAAATCCAAGAATCTCACTTTTCAAAATGCCATACCGCTGCTTGAAGAATACGCACAAAAAAATAACGCAGTGCTCTACCTTCAAAATAAAGAAGGAACCATTGTTTATTCTCCTTTTTTGTCTTTTATGCGAAGTGATTCCAAGTTATCACCTGATGACGTAAAATTCGGAGTAACAAGGCCGCCGGGGAATTCAAATTCATATAATGCTGCCGTACCCATTCAATTCCAAGACGGTAACTTAACGCTCGTCGTGTCCGCAACATTTCAACCTATTAGTGAAGCTTCACAGGTCTTGGCACTTTTTCTCCCCTATATCAGCATCATTGTCGTTGTTATTGGTATAGGAAGTGCTTACTTATATTCGAGGTTTATTACAAAACCACTCCTTTACATCATTCAAGGAGCACAAAAGATGGCGGACTTGGATTTTTCCGAAAAAATCGAGGTTCGTTCCCATGATGAATTGGGGCAGTTATCCAACAGCTTGAATGAGATGTCCATTAATTTACAACAAACGATGCTTGATTTACAAAAAGCGAATTATCAATTAAAAAGCGATATTGAAAAAGAAAGAGAAATCGAAACCAAACGCAGGGAATTTTTTGCGATTGTCGCACATGAATTAAAAACACCTCTTACGCTTATGAAAGGATACGTAGAAGGGATGATATACAATATTGGTCCGTATCAAAATCGTGACCAATACTTAAAGAAAAACCACCACATCATTGAAAGTATGGAACAACTGGTTCGTGAGATTTTAAACATGTCAAAACTAGAACAGCATACCTTTAAATTACAATTGGAAGAAGTAAATCTCTCGGAATTTATGGATGCTATCACAAAAAATCTCGGATTTTTTGCTTCTCAAAAAGACATTCAAATCATTAAACAGATTGATTCTCACCTTACTGTGTATACTGATCGTATTCTTTTAAAAAAAGCCTGTAAAAATATTATCCATAATGCGATTATGTATTCACCGCATGGCGAGAAAGTATATATAGAGCTAACTCAGGATTCAAAACAACACCACATCCAGATGAAAGTCATCAATACAGGTGTGAAAATTAAAGAAGAGGATATACAACATATTTTTGAACCATTTTATCGAATCGAAAAATCAAGAAATCGAAATACGGGAGGGAGTGGCTTAGGTTTATATATTGTAAAGCAAATTTTCGAAGCCCTTTCTATTACGCATTCTATGAATAGTACAGAACAAGGAGTACAATTTTTAGTTACCATTCCATTATCCATAAAGTAAGCAATAAAAGAGTCTCGATCTCATTTCAAATAGGAGGAATGAGACCGAGACTTCATTATTCTAATCATTTAGTTGTATGAATCTAACTAAGGCTTTGTCGGGCCGCCACATTTTTCGCATTCCTTTACAACCTTTTGATTACTAAATTTCTTTTTTCGAGATACACCGCTGTATCTGATTGTTTAGCCACCTCTTGTGAATGTGTGACTACAATGATACATTTGTTGTCTTTATGAGCAAGTTCTTTAAATAACTCGATAATATCCAAGGAAGTTGCTTGATCTAGATTCCCGGTAGGTTCATCGGCAATTAATAAATCCACATTACAAGATAATGCACGAGCAATGGCTACACGCTGTTGCTGACCGCCGCTAAGCTGTAATACCTTTCTTTTGGCTTCTACTTCTGTTAAACCTACCTTTTCTAATAGCTCAAGCGCTCTTCCTTTTTTGTCTTTCACATCGACTCCTGTAATCTCCATTGCCGTAACTACATTTTGAAGAGCGGTCATATACGTAATGAGATTATAGGATTGAAAGATAATCGAGACATGCTGGTTTCGATAGGAATCCAGCCCTATCTTCTGTATATCTGTTCCTTTGTATAATATAGACCCGCTTCTAGGGATATCTAATCCACTTGCTAAACTAAGGGTCGTTGTTTTTCCGGACCCCGATGGTCCTAAAATGGTATAAAAATGTCCGGCTTCAAACGAAAAGCTTACATTATCCAGTATAGTTATTTTTCTACCATTACTTTTATAATGGTAATTCAGATTTTCGAACTGTAAAATAGTTTCCATGTCCATCCCCCTACTCATCTTTTAATAAAATATCTTTTGGATTCAATCGGAGAATCGATAATGCAGGAAGAATGGTTGAGAAGATTGCGATTAATAGACCTAATCCACCTAACTTCAGCACATCCTGAGAGGCCACACGAATATCAATATTATCTATAGGATCTACATCTTGACCTTGCTCATCATTCATTCCAAACATGAATCCCGAATTATTTGCTCCCTGCTGTTGTTTCTCGTCAAAAGAAATAACCTCTTTCTGCAATAAACTATCTCCCATTTTTTGAGACACGGTCCCGCCTGTAAAGATAGAAAAGCTAAATGCCAAAGCAGCTATACACAATACTTCTACTAAAAGTTGTCCGATTAATTTCCCTTTTTTCTCGCCAATCGCAAGTAAGATCCCCAATTCCTTCCGTCGTTCTTTTATAGTCAACATAATGATAAGTCCTAAAATAATGGATCCTGTAAATGAGACCAGATATATAATCCATTTTGAAGTTGATGCTACGTTCTCGATGGGGCCAACCATTTTTTTGTATAATGCATCATGAGCATCTAGTTTAAATAGCTCAAAATCAATGCCCGTTTTGTTTCCTTCTGCTTTAAAATCCTCGATATGATCAGGATCATTCAAGTAATAAATGGCTTTATCAATAGGTGCACCCTTCATTTCCTCATTTTCCGAAAATTCTTTTACCGATTCGTAAGAGACATATACTTTGTTCGATGGATGAAACAGTGGCGGCGCCATTTCCAATCTGCCATCTATCGTGGAAGTTTCGTAAATTCCTACAATTTCGAACTCTACTGTCGATGTTTCATCTGTTGATTTGATCTTTAACTTATCACCAACTTGCAGATTGTTATGTTCTGCTAATTGTTTTTCAATCAGGGCTACTTTCTTATCTTTGTCTTCTGATGTTATTGGTCGTCTCTCAATCATTTTATTCGTTTCTTCTGTAAATTCTTTCAATAAATCAGAACTTCTTACACCATGAATGAATGTATTTGGCATTTTCATATTACCTTGGCCTCCGCCTACGGCTCCCCCTACCGCGTTTTCATTGTTATCACCATTAATGGGAGTATAGTCATCCGCTATTCCTTGACTATCTTTTAGATAATTAAAATCTTTTACATAAGATGATTCAGCTAACTTATCTGCTTCCTCAGTAGAAATCTCTGGGCGGTGTATTCTTTCATTTGGTTTTTCACTTCTCTGTTTCTGAACGTAATTTTGAAATTTATCCGCATCTAATCCTAATGTTACATCGACCCCTAACTTTTTTCTGGCGAGATCATTCGCTGTTCCTGTGACATTTTGAATGGCGAATCCCGCCAACACTAAATTGGTAAGAACTAAAAATACAGCAAATAAGATAAGAGATTTTCCCTTTCTTGCTTGTATACTTAAAAAAGCCCGTTTGATAAAATTCATGATTACTAACCTCCTCTGATATTTCTAATGTACAGGACTAATCTGGAGTCTATATGGAGATATCGAGGATTGTATCTAGAGATATAGGGGAGGATTATATGGAATGGCTCAAAAATATCACAAAGAATTGAAGCCTTCGGGGATGATTCCCGAGAGGGAATATATCCCTTTAGGGTTTATATTTAATAAAACAAGCTCTATCGTCTCTTGGAATAATCGACTTGCTGGTTTATGGTTTGTTTAGGGTTCAAAAAGAAAGGACTGAATACCATTAGAGTATTATGCATATACCCCGACGACACAGCGGCAGATATTTACGTTACCGACATTGGAGAATTTCTTCGTCTGACAAAACTAGTAAACGGAATCACCATGGAAGGAATTAATTACGCTGTGGCCCATACCGAACTGATTGTAGAAAAAGATACCTTCTACATATCCATGTTATTAAAGCATAAGCATGCGCCATAAACTCTTTTAAGTGTGTGAAACTTGAACAATGTTCTCTTTCTATAACGCTGACATATAGCTGTCAGCTATTAACCTGTAAAATTATATCTGGAAAACAACGAAGGAGGCTAAAAGCATGAAAAAAGAAATACTTGTGTTCATTTCGGAAAACTATGCAGACTGGGAAAGTGCTTTCGTTTGTTCAGAGCTGAATAAACCAGAAACCGGATTCATCATTAAAACATTGGCAGTTAATAAAAATCCAATAAAATCAATGGGTGGTTTCACGGTTGTTCCAGACTATTCAATTGCTGAAGTTCCAAAACATTTTCATATGCTTATCTTAGTGGGTGGAACTTCATGGCAGAAAAGTGAGAATGATGATGTTAAGCAAGTTGTTGATTTATGCATTAAAGAAGGTATTCCGATTGCGGCGATATGTGATGCGTGTACTTTTTTAGCAGATAAAGGATATTTGGATGATAAAGAGCATACAGGCAATTCACTAGCCTATTTAGAGGAGTATGCACCAAGCTACAAAGGCTCGAAGCATTTTATTGAAAAGCAAGTTGTTTCAAAAGATGGATTGATTACTGCTAACGGAACATCAGCAGTTGAATTTGCTAAAGAAATTCTTAAATATTTGCAAGTAATGCCAGAAAACAAACTGGAAGATTGGTATCAAATGTTTAAAATCGGCTTTTATAAAGAATAAGACAGCAAAAATGCAGGGGAGCTTGTGTCCCCTGCATTTTCGTTATTCGTCCGCTCTACCGCCATATACCTTTATCTTTTCTAGCAATTGCTCTATTGCCGTATCTGTGAATGCAAGGGCATCGTTGGTTCCGACAATCATGCCTTGCCGTATTCGATCGTCCATCCAGTCCGAGATAAAGCCGAGAGCATACCCACCCGTGCTAAACGACCCGCCAAAAGCAATGATTTTCTCATAAGCATTCAGATATTGTTGACGGTTTGTATCGGGGTAAGACTTGGTGTACAGCCAAAATTGCAGGTCATACATCAACGTAGAAAGTTCGTCCGCATGGAAAGCGAAGTACCCCTTTTCCTCTACAATTCGGGTACAAATCGCACGGATGATCTCCTCCATGTTATCGACCTCGGTGACGCGGGCACACAACTCCGAAAGCAGCGGGGAAAATTCCTCATGGGCTACTTTCCGCAAGTCCTCCTGCATATCCTCCTCGGAGGTGTCATAGAAATCCTCATGCACCAATCCCCGGATAAAGGCCTCGAAGTTTTCAGCCAAAAATGTTATTTCGTAATCGCATTCCTGATCAACATGGATTACCTCGGGCTCCCCATTCCTGCCGCATTTCCGATAATCCAGCATCACGACATCATGACCGGCCGAAGGGCAATCGCAAATGACCACGCCAATGTCGGGATAGCCCCATTCTTCAATCATAAACTGGCTGCCTACCCCTCCGCAGAGGGAATAATACTTTTTGCACCCGATCCCCATGATCCCCGTAATCGCAATATGGTCTTCCGCCCAAGACGTTGCTTCCTCTGTAGGGAAGCGAGTGTTAATCGGCAAACCTCCGTTATGTAACTTCATCATCGCAATGTAAGAGGCCGGCAATTTATAACCCAGTTCCTGTTCGATTGAAGCAATAAGCTCGTCCGTAGGCGGCTCGCTGACGTAATTTTTTAAAGCGTAATCGCTATCTTTCCAAAAGTTCGTCAAGTCAAACCCTTCAAAGGGGACTTTTCCCGCTCCGTTCTTGCTGCTCTGCTCCAATAGATTTTTCTCCATACTCTGCCTCTTTTCGTTAGTCGATTAGAACAAACTTACAGAAACGCGCCGAAGTAAAATTCCAGCGCTTCCCGAGAATACCCGTCACTTCCCTGCCAACCGGCTACGGAGTTAAAATCATTACCCCCTCCCCGGAGCTTGCGGGGTGTATCGCGCTGCGCCAGCAATCCGGCAAATCCCCATATTTCCATCGTCTTATCCCGCTCATTCTTGCTGGAAGGAAACGCGTCCTTCCAGCGCTTCTCCAATTGCCGGGCGCTTTCATGTTCGGCACAGTTCTGAATCGCTTCGGTCATCTGGCTAAGCATGGCAGCATCCTCACCGGTAACCTCGAATTCTTCCTCTTCCTTGCGGAACAATTCGAGATCCAGCCAGCAGTAAAGAAGCTTGTTCAAGCGAACGCCTCCCCATTTGACCCGCTCGAAATTCAGCACGTTTAAATCCTCATTTACATAATCCTGGTTTGACATCAGACCATGGAAATTGCAATCCCCGCAACTGCTGTAATTCGGCCGTACGACACTCCGCTGTCCGTAGGTATGCAGAGGCAGTTGGGAAGTCCGGGCCCAGCTCGAAAGGGCGCTCCGCAGATGAACTTTTCTCGTAGACAGACTATGCAGGAACGCAGCGGCTACCCGTTCTTTGGTCACCGTCTGATGCAATTCGTGCAGCCGGTTAACCAATTCATCATGCGTAATCGTGATAGGATCGAACATCAGCCCTTTACTTTTGGCATAAAGGAAATCCTCTCCAGCAAAGGTATTCGGAATATTCGGAAAATTTTTCCAGCCGCTGGATGACCAGAATGTGCTCACTAGTATTTTTTTCGCTTTTTTATCCACGGTTTCCCTCCAAATGAATTTCGATGCTCCCCATGGGAAGTACCCCCGATCTCATATATTCACATCGTCTCATAATCAATCCAGCGTTCATCGTTAAATCCGCAATGAGAACAAGTGAGACTTATCGTAATCCATCCAAAGGCTTCAACCCAGTCATCCTCGCTGAATTCTTTACCGTCTCCGATATCATCGCCTAGATTGTCAACGTAATCCTCTTTGCCCTCGGAAATGATAGTCAGCTTGATATGGTGAACATCCGAGCTGCATTTTTTGCAGGGCCAAGGAAAAAGTTCATCATCGGGCACGGTAACTCCGTCATGACAGACAAATCCGTTCCAACCGTGCTTTGACAGATCGAATATAAGATGAGTTTTATGACATTCCGTACATTCCGCTTTAATCATCAACGCAGAGTCATTGTTATATTCGCCTACATAAATGTCTTGGCCTTCTTTATCGCCGTACACCGAAACCGAAAAGGTTTCGCATCCGCATAGGCATCGAACAACCCCATCTACACGATTCTCGTTATTGTCCGTACCCATCGGTATGAGAATGTCGTTCAAGTGTTTTGGAATCGGATAACCCGCCTCTGATTTATTTTTGTCGCTTTCTTCTATAAGAACCGCTTTGTTTCTGTGGAAAAGATATAATTGGGCATATCTTTCTTCGACCACTATGATTTCGCCCTTTTTTCCATGTGAATTATTCTTCAACATTTTTACTTTTATGAATTTAGCCATGGTACCCTCCATATTCGTATTTCAATATCCATATCGTAGCATAAACCTACTCTTAAAGTCTTTTCTACTACTGTAAAAATTGCCCTACAACTTTCAAAGTACCTATTTCAGCTATATAATAAGCTTATTACTTGCATTGGCTACACATTGCGGAGGAGGGAGAACGATGTATCATTTTATTGCCCCGCCAGTAGTACCTCAACAGTAGAATCTACTGTCAAGGTGCTTCCATGAGGTTTGTGGTCCTTTCCGTAGATTCTACTGTATGCATGCGCAGACGACACCTAGGTCGCCCCATCATATGAGTAGAAAGCGGGAAAAGAAAGTGAGAGAAAAAGTATATTTCATTTTGTCGATGGTCATCTTCGGTGCTGTCGGCGTTTTTGCCAAGTATATTGATCTGGCTGCAAGCGAAATCGCTTTATTCATGAGCCTGATCGGCAGCTTGTTTTTGTTCATCATCTGCATCTCTACCAAGCGGAACATTTCGTGGCAAAACGTGAAAAAGAATGCCCCTGTCCTGTTGCTCTCCAGCGTCGCCTTGGGTGGAAATTGGATCTTTCTTTTTCAGTCCTATAAGGAAACCACCATCGCGAATGCAGCGTTAAGCTATTATTTTGCTCCCGTCTTGGTCATTGTCATGTCGCCTATTGTACTGAAAGAAAAGCTCTCGCTCAAAAAAATGATATGCGTCGGCGCGGCCCTTCTCGGGTTGCTCTTCATTGTGCAGAGCGGTGGAAATGAAGGAACCGGGCATCATCTGCTCGGGATCATCTATGGCCTCATTGCGGCAGCTTTCTATGCCATCCTGACCTTGACCAACAAATTTATCCGCAACATGGACGGGCTGGAGAGCACGCTCTCCCAGCTTTTATTATCGGCGGTATTGCTTATCCCTTACGTTCTGATGACAGAGGGATTCGACCTGTTTCGGATATCGGGGAATTCCATGATCCTCATTTTGATATTGGGGGTACTGCATACAGGGGTGGGATTTTACCTGTTTTTCTCCGGGATGAGAGGGCTGGAAGGCCAAAGTATCGCGGTATTAAGCTATATAGATCCTCTTGCTTCCTTAGTGATCTCCGCATTGGTTATCGGCGAAAAGATGACCTTATTTCAAATGCTGGGCGCTGTCCTGTTACTGGGGTCGACGTTTATAAGCGAAGCCGGCAGGAAGAAAAAGTCTGTCTAGAGCAGACAGAGGAAATTGCCCCTTATAGCGCATAAATCCGTAAAGGAGAACGACTTTAAGATCGTTCTCCTTGTTTTGTCGTTCACGGGCCTTGACTTAAGTCAATGACCAGTCCACCTCCTCCTAATTAAAATGAGAATAAACCATCTCATCTAGGAGGCTATCTTATGGCTATCTCAGTAAAAGAACGATCCAATGAGCGGCAATCTGCTTTCACCGCGGGTATTTCACTTATCATCATGGCGCTTGCCTCATTTTTTTCCTATGGTTTTGTCCATGGGAGCCTTGTGGTAAAGGGCGATGCCGGCACCACGTTTAACAACATCATGTCATCAACCAGCCTTTTCAAAGCCGAAATTTTCGGGTGGGTCATCATCCTCATAAGTGACATTATCGTCGCATGGGCTCTCTATATCTTCATGAAGCCAATGAATACAACGCTTTCCTTGCTCGGTGCATGGCTCCGTCTCACCTATTCGACGATCCTGGGAATGGCCATCCTGAACTTGATCGTTGCGCTGCATCTCTCGGGACCTGCAACCTATTTAGCTTCATTCAGCATGGAGCAAATTCAATCCCTTATGATGCTATTTCTTGAAGCGTTCGAATCGATTTGGTCTATCGGTTTGGTCGTTTTTGGAGGACATCTGTTGATTGTGGGCTATGTGGCTTTCAAATCAGACCGCATTCCTAAAGCGATCGGCATTTTATTGCTGCTTGCTGCAATTGGCTATATGGTCATTCACTTAAGCAAAACGTTCCTTTCCCCATATGACGGGGCTATTGCGATACTTAATCTTGTATTTGCTATACCCATGATTACCGGAGAACTGGGCTTTGGGATATGGCTGCTACTTAGATGAGGAAAACTCCCAAAAAATGCATGAGAGCTTTCCTAAAAATCGCTGGTATGGACCCGCTTCTTGATTCTACTTAATGACTCCGGAGTCATACCAAGATAACTCGCCAATTGATGCTGAGGCACACGACTGACGAGATGAGGTCTTTTTTGTAATATCGCTTTGTAGCGTTCTTCAGGCGTAGACGCGATAAATGAAGTCCATTCATCTTGTACCTCGCCCAGGTTTTCTTCTACCATCTTGCGTATCATGGTTTCCAATTGGGCGTGTTTGTGAAGCATGTCCTTTTCGGCATCAAGATCGCCAACAACCAATACACAGTCTTCCAGACAAGTTAAAGTGTACGCAGATGGCCTATTTTATTGATGACGATTGAAAATCGAGACTGCTTGCTCTTCTGTGTAGAAATTGGATGTGACTTCTTTTCCCGCTTCGTCGATCGAGTACTGCCTTACACATCCCTTCAGTACAAAATAACATTTTGTGGAGACATCCCCTTGTCTGAGGAGCACGGTTCCCTTTTTAACTTCCTTCACATGAATATCTTCAGCGATTGCCTGTTGTTCCTCGTCGGTAAGAGTGGTAAATTTCGTCATATACTTGAACAATATGCTTTTCACTGTTCGTTCCTTTCCTCTCATCATATCCGAATCTATACGCAAAAAAGCCCCTAAATAGGGGCCTTTCTGGGTATACGCAAAATGTATTAATTTCGAATGAGATAATCGAATGCGCCTAAGGCTGCATTTGCACCGGATCCCATGGAAATAATAATCTGCTTGTAGGGACTATTGGTACAATCGCCTGCAGCAAACACACCGGGGACGTTCGTAGCGCCATGACGGTCTACGACAATCTCGCCGAAGCGCGTGCGTTCAACCGTGTCGGCTAACCAATCCGTATTAGGAACAAGTCCGATCTGAACAAACACGCCCTGCAATTCGACATGATGCTCCGCTCCCGAATCACGATCGATGTAGGATATCCCATTGACTTTGTCTGTGCCGGTAATCTCTTTCGTCTGAACGTTCTTGACGACCGTCACGTTCGGGAGACTGTAGAGCCGCTTCTGCAGGACGGCATCGGCTTTCAGCTCGGGCATGAACTCCAGCACCGTCACGTGCTTCACGATACCTGCAAGATCAATGGCCGCCTCGATACCGGAATTGCCGCCGCCGATCACGGCTACGTGTTTCCCTGTAAACAAGGGACCGTCACAGTGAGGGCAGTAGGCTACGCCCTTGTTCTTGAATTCCGCTTCGCCGGGAACGCCGACATTACGCCAACGCGCACCGGTGGAAACAATAACGGTCTTGCTTCGTAACACAGCCCCGTTTTCGAGTTCGACTTCGACGAGATCTTTCTTTTCCAAGCGCTTGGCGCGCTGGAGCTTCATCACGTCAATGCCATATTCTTTGACATGCTCCTCAAGGCTTGCCACAAGCTTGGGGCCTTCGGTGTATTTGACGCTGATGAAGTTTTCGATGCCCAGAGTATCCATGACCTGACCGCCGAAGCGTTCGGCGACAATCCCGGTACGAATGCCTTTGCGTGCCGCATAGATCGCAGCGCTGGCGCCGGCGGGACCTCCTCCGACGACAAGCACATCGTACGGCTCCTTGTTCGCAAATTCGGATGCGTCGGGAGCCGTCCCCAGCTTGGCGAGAATCTCTTCAATCGACATTCGACCGCCGCCGAAGAATTCGCCATTGAGGAAAACGGAAGGCACGGCCATGACGTCTTTGCTCTCGACCTCAGCTTTGTATGCCGCACCGTCGATCATCGTATGCGAGATGCCAGGGTTTAGGACGCTCATGACGTTCAGCGCCTGCACGACGTCGGGACAATTGTGACAGCTCAAGCTAATGTAGGTCTCGAAGCGATATTCGCCGCGGATGTTCTTGATCTGATCGATGAGATGCTGTTCCACCTTAGGCGGCCTTCCGCTCGCTTGCAGCAGCGCAAGCACCAAGGAAGTGAACTCATGTCCTAAAGGGATACCGGCAAAAACAACCCCCGTATCTTCCCCCGCACGGTTCACACTGAAACTCGGCGTTCGGGACAATTCGGTTCTCTCCACCGTGATTTTGGAGGATAAGCTGGCGATTTCATCCACCAGCTCCAGCATTTCATGGGATACGGCATCGGACCCTGCACTCACTTGAATCTGCACATCGCCTTCCATGAGCTGCAGGTATTGACTTAGTTGTGCTCTAATATCTGCGTCCAGTGCCATAAGTTTTCACTCCTTAGATCTTTCCGACAAGATCGAGGCTCGGCTTCAGCGTTGCGGAACCTTCTTGCCACTTCGCAGGGCATACTTCGCCCGGATTGTTCCGAACATATTGAGCAGCTTTGATCTTGTTCACCAGAATGCTTGCATCGCGGCCGATACCGCCTGCATTAATCTCAAGAGCTTGGATCACGCCGTCCGGATCGATAATGAACGTACCACGATCCGCCAGACCGTCAGCTTCGATCAATACGTCGAAATTGCGGGAGATCGTATGCGAAGGATCGCCGATCATGATATAAGTGATTTTGCCGATCGTCTCGGAGCTGTCGTGCCATGCTTTATGCGTAAAGTGAGTATCCGTGGAGACGGAATATACTTCAACGCCGAGGCCTTTCAACGTTTCATATTGGTTTTGCAGATCCTCAAGCTCTGTCGGGCATACGAACGTGAAGTCCGCCGGATAGAAGCAAACAACGCTCCATTTTCCTTTGAAGTCAGCTTCCGTTACATCAATAAACTTGCCGTTTTGATAAGCCGATGCTTTAAATGGTTTTACTTCTGTTCCGATGAGAGACATACTGATTTTTCCTCCTTAGATATGGGGTTGAGATTTTGCTTATGTATATATAATAAGGCAGACTGGCGTTTGGATCATGAAGCTATGATGAGGATATTATGAAGGTATGATGAAGATGGTGAAGCTAGTCCAAATTCCTTTGGAAATGTGGCCCATTCCACCCAAGCGTAGCACTTTTTTAAGCCCCCTGCAAGTTTTCCCGAAATAACCTGCCGTTATTCATGGCAATTCAGTTACGAAAGATTGCAGGCAAAGCCGAGAGGCCTTAGCCCCATGGAATTCAGGACGAAGGCCGCTTAACTCATTTTTATTTTTTTTGTGTACCGTCTACATGGCAGGCTGCAGTTCTTTGCTTAGACCAAGCGTCTGCGCGGTCGAAGTATGAATTTCTTGGATCAGCTCCGGGTTTTTCAATAGTGACTCGCCATAAGAAGGAATCATTTCTTTTAATTTCGGCTCCCACGCTTTTAAATGCTGCGGGAAGCATCTTTTCACTAACTCAAGCATAACGGAAACGGCGGTCGAAGCTCCCGGAGAAGCGCCGAGCAATGCTGCGATCGAGCCATCGTCGGCACTAATCACTTCCGTACCGAATTGAAGCGTTCCTTTGCCAGCAGCCGTATCTTTGATCACTTGCACACGTTGGCCCGCTACCATGATATCCCAATCCTCGTTTTTGGCGTTCGGGATAAACTCGCGCAGCTCTTCCATACGCTGTTCTTTCGATAACATCACTTGCTGGATCAGGTATTTCGTCAATGGAACGTTTTTTGCGCCTGCTGCCAACATCGTTAAGACATTATTCGGTTTTACGGAACCTAACAAATCAAACATGGAACCGGTTTTTAAAAACCTGGGCGAGAAGCCGGCAAACGGTCCAAAGAGCAACGATTTTTTGTTGTCGATAAATCTTGTGTCAAGATGCGGAACAGACATGGGAGGAGCGCCAACTTTAGCTTTCCCGTATACTTTGGCATGATGCAGTTCGACAACATCCGGATTGTTGCACACCATAAATAGTCCGCTTACCGGGAATCCTCCAATATTTTTCCCTTCGGGAATACCGGATTTTTGCAGTAAAGGCAAGCTTCCTCCACCCCCGCCGATAAAGACGAATTTTGCCGTATGGTGTTCGACGGTACCGTTATCGACATTTCGCACTTTCAATTCCCACGAGCCGTCACTAGTACGTTTCATATCATCCACACTATGTTTGAATTTGATATCGACGTTCTTATTCTTTAAGTGGTCAAACAATATACGCGTTAAAGCGCCAAAGTTGACATCCGTTCCGGATTCGATTCTTGTGGCCGCCATAGGTCCATTTAAGGTCCGGCCTTTCATAATCAACGGAATCCATTCCATCAGTTTTCCCGGGTCATCGGAAAATTCCATCCCTTCAAACAGAGGATTGTCAGACAGCGCTTCAAAACGTTTTTTTAGAAACGTTACATTTTGTTCCCCTTCTACCAAACTCAAATGAGGCAATGGCATGATAAAGTCCTGCGGATTACGTATCAGATTGCTGTTGACAAGATAAGACCAAAACTGTCTTGAAACCTGATACTCTTCATTAATCTTAATAGCTTTGCTAATATCTATGGACCCGTCCGGTTTTTCGACGGTGTAGTTTAGCTCGCACAGTGCAGCATGCCCCGTTCCCGCATTATTCCATTCGTTAGAGCTTTCCTCTCCAGCGGTTGCGAGCTTCTCAAAAACTGTAATGTTCCAGTCCGGTACTAATTCCTTCAGCAGCGTTCCCAAAGTTGCACTCATGATTCCAGCACCAATTAAGATAACGTC
Organism: Paenibacillus tianmuensis; assembly: GCF_900100345.1. Taxonomy (GTDB): domain Bacteria; phylum Bacillota; class Bacilli; order Paenibacillales; family NBRC-103111; genus Paenibacillus_G; species Paenibacillus_G tianmuensis. The sequence goes on from NZ_FMTT01000025.1 coordinate 45,720, forward strand.
TGTTTTGGTTTGTCTGTTACTCATTTTTACCGTCCTTACGCGCTATTATTTGAAGAAAAGATGTGGGCACTCTTGCTTTAGGCTCCACAGCAAGCTAGGGCGCGACCTAGTCACACCCTTTTCTGGATCAATTATAACCTGTCACTCTTAAATCTAGATTCATATATCTACTATTATATGATAGTTGTCTGCTATTTAAAAGCCGGAAAATTTCAGTGATTGCAGTTAAGAAGTGAGAAATCGTCCATAAAACCCTAATACACAAAAAACCAAGGCCTTAACCCGGCTGCTTGCCAGGGTCTTGGCTTTGGTTTGCTGTTTCGGGTACCGATCTCCGTGCTGATTTTGGATGCATCGCTACGCCTGATTTCGTTTATCCGCATAACTGTTCTTGAGCGGTTCATACCACCAATCGAGAAACTGCCCCCATCCCTGTTCCGCAACCCCGTCGTCCAGCATCTCGAACCCTGTCTGGAACTCCTCCTCGGCAGGCAATCGGGTGAGACCGTAATCGTTGTTGTATTCGTAAGCGCGAGTTTCAATGATCAGACCCCGTATCGCTTGAAAATGCGGATTTGCCATCACCGCTTGGGCGCTGTAACCGTCCTGCGGCATGCCGCTCTCCGTATGTCCGGCTTGCCAAGCCTCGCGGTTGGGATGACGCAGCTGGAACTCCTGTTCTCTCAGCCCGTCAAAGTACGCCTTATGCCGCTCGTACTCAGGGTGCTCCGTTACCGGAAACGCATAGGTATACCTATGCTTCACCAAAGACGCAAGAACGTGAAAATGTTGAAACGAAGCGTCCCATCTTCCCACAAAACGAGCTAGGGAATCGTAAATGGAGCGCATATCCAAAGCCGCGCTGAGAGGACTTTCATCCAATACAAGAACAACGCCATCGACAGCGCCTTCAATTTCGTGCATACCCATCCATGCTTCAACCCTTTCTTTTACTGGCCTTTCAGAGCATGCTCGATTCGCTTATCCGGCACGAACCAGATGACGGCAACGAGTACGAAAAAGAAGCACGATATCCAAGGACTCACATAGGCGGTGAACACCGCGATCAAGTAGAGAAAAGGAGATAATTTCACCTTCCAGTCTTTGCCCATCGATACGACGAAGGAGGAATCGCCGGAATGTTGTTTAATAATTGCGAGCTGAAGCAGCCGGTACGAGAACGCGGATAGCAGTAAAATAATGCCGTACAGCGCCGTTGGAGTGGGTGCAAAATGGCTTTCCCCCATCCAAGCCGTCGTGAACGGTATAAGGGATAGCCAGAAGAGAAGCAGCAGGTTAAGCCACATCAACCGCCCGTGCACCGTTCGAACCATGTGCAGCAGGTGATGATGATTGTTCCAGTAGATGCCGATATATACGAAACTGAAGATGTAGCTAACAATTTTCGGGCCAAGTTTGATTAGCGCATACCAGTCATGGCCTTCCGGCACTTTGAATTCCAGCACCATGATCGTAATGATAATCGCCAACACGCCATCGCTGAACGCTTCCATCCGATTTGCTTTCATCGTGTCTCACCTTTTCTCGCTTCTCGCGCTCGTTTAGCCTTTGCCTTTTCGACACCAGTAACTTTGCATAAACCCCTTCATCTTGTCAAGCTAAACTTTCACACTTTCGATCCGCTCTAAGCTTATATTTGACAGGTTAGTACAAAATTATTATTATGTTTTTATTAGATTGCGCAGGAAGGGAGTGGAACGAGGTGAGTAAAAGCGGAAGACCACGAGAGTTTAAAGATACCGCAGTGATCGATGCGGCGATGGAATTGTTCTGGGAAAATGGTTACGAGGCTTGCTCGACGGAGGATCTGTGCAAACAAACCGGCCTTGGAAGAGGAAGCTTATACAATGCATACGGCAGTAAGCACGAGCTTTATGAACAAGCCCTCTTACGTTACCATGAAACCGGCATTAAAGCCCAGATTGAGATTCTTAACCGGCAAGGACCGATAAAAGACCGACTTCGTGCTTTGTTGGATTGGGATATACAAGAGGACTTTTCAAACAAGAATCGAAGAGGTTGCCTGTTGATCAATGCTGCAATGGAGCGCGCACAAAGAGATCCGGCGGTCGAACGCATATTCAAACAACACGTGGATTTGCTGGAGCAGGCTCTGCAACAGGCGATCGAGACGGGGCAGATGTCAGGAGAGATCTCGCGGACACATCCGGCTTCCGATTTAGCCTACCTCTTTCTAAGTAATTATTATGGACTCCGAGTACTCAATGCCGCTGCTCAGAATCGTGAAAGGGCCGTTCAAATGGCCAAAGCAACGTTGGAGGTCTTGTTCTAGCGTTGCGCCTTTTTTACGGCTTATTTTGTACTGATTAATAAAAAAGTAAGGGCGTCTGAACGGAGCCCAATACAATCTCGTCACGCCTAATTTTGTACTATTCATTACAATTTATTCGGAACCTGGGGGGCATTACTATGCCGTTTGCTATTTATGTACTGGGAATGATGATCTTTTCCATGACCACTGCCGAATTCACGGTGGCCGGAATCATGACTTCGTTATCGAAGGAATTCGACGTATCCATTGCTTCCATCGGCTACCTTATATCCGCTTATGCTGCGGGGATGATTGTGGGGGGTCCTTTGTTAGTGATTGGTTTGTCCAACGTGTCGAAAAAAAGGGCTTTCTTATTGATTTCGGCCGTATTCCTCTTCGGTCAGGCTCTTGGCGCGTTAGCCATCGGATATGAGATGATGATGGTTGCCCGGATCATTACGGGCGTTTCCTCCGCCGCTTGCATTGGCGTTTCGCTTGGCATTTGCTTTGACTTCGTCAGTCCTCAGGATCGTGGTCGTGCCGCTTCCATCGTTCTTGGCGGTTTAATGGTTGCTACCGCGCTCGGATTGCCCGTGGCGATACTCTTCAACCAATACTTCGGCTGGCGCTCCAGCTTTTGGGTGGTTGTCGTACTCGTTTTGCTGTCTGGATTATTGGGCATGAAAGTGATCCCCGCCGCATCCAAGTCGGAGTCCGTTAGTTTGCGTAGTGAACTGGCGAGTTTCAAAAACCGAAATCTATGGGCCGCCTATGCGACCAGCCTTCTCATTATCGGCGCGACGTTTGCCGCATTCAGTTATTTCATGCCTATCCTGACCGACCTCTCCGGCTTCGACCCAGGGACGGTTCCGCTTCTATTAGGGATCTACGGCATGGCGACCGTCGCAGGAAACCTTGTTACCGGCCGACTTGCCGATCGATATATGATGCCAACCCTAACCATAGGATTGATGCTCTTGACTGCGTCGCTGATGATGTTCGGAATCTATGCCCACAGTCCGTACGTCTCTGTCATTGCCGTCATTATGATTGGACTAACGGGAGTGACCCTGAATCCCGCGATGTCGACCCGCATCACCCGCGTTGCAGGGACCGGCATGCTGGTTACAACCGTTCATGCATCCGTTATTAGCCTTGGCATAGTCATAGGCTCTTCCATCGGAGGACTAACCATCGACGCAGGATACGGGCTCCGTTCTCCGTTATGGGTAGGTTTTATTTTGGCGATTCTGGGCTTGATTTCATTGCTGCCTTACTTCAAGAGAGCTGAAGCGCTAAACATCACGGTGAAGGGCAAGTCTTAATTTCTAAACTTCGCCTTACTGAGCTTAACGGGTCTATCGGCAAAAAGTAAGCAGGAGCTTGTCGCGGCGCGACAGCTCCTGCTGCTCTATATTGTAAATGTGCTAAGTAAAGACGGCCATACAGAAATTCTCTCGCGGCAGGACGGACATAATGTTTCCCCCGCTAAATAATGCAGATGCCCGGCCAATGTTTGCTCTTCGATCGCTTCTGCCCGCTCCGCTAATGTTCGTATTTCTTCATCTGCAAATGACGTTGCCGGAACGATACCATGTGATTCCTGGCCAGTATGAGAGACGGGATCGTGTTCATAAGCTTGAAGGATTTCTGCATTCTCTTCATTAGGCCATATGAATATATCTTCCTCGCAGGCCGGACACACGGCTACATACTCGTCACCGTGAATAAACGTCATCAGCATGTTGGCAAGGATAGACGACCCCCGATACGCAGCGTCCGCAACAAGAATATAACGTTTCTCCGTCTCATCGATGGAATGATGGGCTGCATAGGCGAATACTTCCTTTGTAAGCGCCTTGAGCTTGCCAATGGCCTCTATATATTCGCGATACAATTCAGTACAAACGGAGCTGCCTACATCTTGGGCCAGTTCCGCCCAAGCCTCTGGAAATGGCGCCTCATCGCGTCCATCACGGCTTGCCTCGATTATACCGCAATTGATAAACAGCTCTTTGCGCACTTCCGCATCAGATGTGGAGCATGCGATTTGTGCCAAAAATGGCATCGCCGCGTATGTAGCCGTATATATTGTATTTTGATGGAACAAATGCTCCTGAAAGAGTTCGTCAAAAATCTCCTGGCTATATTGCTCCATTAGCTGCTGCAATAACACAGGCACGTTCTCTGCAGTACCGTACGGTCCTGTCAGCTTTCCCCATACATCGCTATTCCATTTAAGCAAGCTTCTCCCTCCATTATTACGCTCACGATAATCTAAGTTCGATTTTATAGTCATTCATCCGCATTGTCTGGATATGAGTAGTGAAATTATTCTTTGTCAAAATAATCATTTGGCAAATTTAATTCTTTCAAACAATCTATAAATTTTTCCCTGAAATTATTATTGTTTTTATATTCCGGCCATGCAGCCTTATAATAAGGCAACAACTTCTCATGAGGGATAACGTCCCAAAATAGAATAGAGTTTTTCATAACCTCCTTGTCGCCACCCTTTAACATCTGCTCAATGATCTCCCAACTGTCCGATTTGTCGTTGCAACTGCTCGTGGCATAGATTGCAGCGGTTTGGATATTCGAGTCGGCGTGGCATAAAAAAGGCGCAAAGTTTTGGAGTGAAATCACGCCGGAAGGTTCCAAAACATACCCCACATGACGTAACGTTTCCGGGTCGTGTACCCTGTCGAGACTTTGCACTATCACTTTTATAAATTCCGATAAATCAACAGATTTACCATACCAGTTCAGAATCTGTAAAGCGTGTAATAAATCCTCATTTCTATCCGAATGCAACAGCTCCAGAAGATAGCCTCTTCCCGTGTCAACAGAGGTTTTGCAGATTAGCTGAATGGCTGTGATGCGATCTTTTTGTCCTTGATCAGCAACGTTTTTTAAAAAATCAACGGTTGGCTGCGGGATTTTCTTAAACTTGAACATTCCATCAAGCGCTTTTGATTTGATTTCTTCGTTTGGGGCGTTTTGATAAACCTGTATCAACGCATTTTCATCGCCCGGCATTTTGCTGCCAAACCACGCGATATCATAATCCAGAATAATTTCGTCCAACCAGCGCTCATACCAGTCCAGAAAGTTGTCTTCATAGACAAAGAAAAAGGGATGATCAGGATGAAAATCTGAAGTGTAAACGATTTTCCCTCTGTGTTCTCCTTCAAGTACGAGATACATATCGTATTCGCAGCCTTGTGTGCCAATGCACAGCATGCCGCCCATCACCATATTACGGGCGGCGTCGTATTCCGGGTCGGAGATGTCCTCATCATTGATCAAGGGTTCGGCTAGATGGTTCCATTCCTCTTCTGTCATTCTGGGGTGCAGAACGCATTTTGCAGCGAGTGCATTTCTATCGGTATAGGAAGTGGCCTTTTCAATCGAATAAATCCCGTAATACGGCCCGGCGCCTCCATTTCCGACTTTCGTTAAAAACTGCGTATAAGGCTCCGGGAGTGTGACCTGATTTTTTGCTTGCCAGTCCGCAAGCTCTTTTGCTGTAAGCTTTTCATCAACCCTGTATTTGTGTGAGGATGCTCCAAACACCAAAAAATCCGTATCTTTGCGCATGGCCTTTTCGAGTTTGTCTTTTATTCGATCAAGTTGCGTTTCTTTCTTCCAAAACAACCTATTGACCCCCTTGTTGATTATAGCCGGACTTCCTTCGCTTGCTTATCCAGCAATTTCAGCCGGACATCGGTATTCTCCGTACATACTCTGTATGCGCTCGTGGCGGGGGCTTCGGCAACGAGATGTAAAAAGGCATGGGCAACTCCTTCAAGGGACTTTCAACAAACGCACCGGAAGCATGCCATAGATTTCCTGATATAATCCTGTTACTCTGCCTTTAAGCCTCAATTGATTGAACAAGCAGTTGAGGCTTTATCTAAATTAGACCGCAGACCATGTGATGGTATATTGCGTAATGCCTGCTTCGTAGCCTAAAGTTGGTCGACTCGAAGTCAAAATTATTTTATAATCATGATGTAGAGCAATTAGATCGGGGTGAACAATTTATGAAGAGTCAACTAAGAAACATTACCATCGACCGACAGGCTTTTGTTTATTGGTATTCAGGCGGGAGCAGGTTCACATTACATATTTCTCCAAAGGAAAACAAAAATATTAAAATCACACTTATTTTCGAATCAAATCCACCAGATGAAGATCCTCGTACATTCTGGGCTTTTTACAAAATTACAGCGCGTAAAAATGATTTAGAAACAACAATAGACCTAGGCAAGCCAAAACATATAGCCGAGATTATTTCATATCTAATGAAACAAAGAAATGAATTATTTACAAAAGGACAGCCCCATATTTTAAATAATGCATGGGATTTACTAATGGAAATGGGATATTCAAATTTTAGTCCGGTTTGGGTTGGCGAATGGTAGTACATCGTCAGGACGATGGTTTTCAGCTTAACGGGGTAACGGTCGGCCGATTTTTTCGAAATCGCGTTGCAATTCTTGTATTGCCCAATTTCATATAACGTTTTTGTATCAACGAAACAATCACCTTAAAGGAGCGTCAGCGACGCAACGTAGATACGGTGCTATCTGAAGCTACTCGGCATCCTTGAATCTACTAAACTCTTCTTGTACATTTTGCATTTGAGAGATATGACGTTTGGCGTGCTGACACAAAAAATAGATATACTGATAAACATCTATCTTTCCTAGGTCATTTACTGTCATTGTAGTTTTGTATAAAGTTCCTTCACCGTTTGGTATTTCGTTAAGTATACCCTTGCATTCATTTATCTGCTCTTTCAATAATGCCTTAACTTCACTTAATGGCTTCTCCCCTTTCGGTTCCATATGTTCTGGCCTTATCCATTCAAAAGATTTGTGAACTGCGATCTTCTCAAGTTCCCCTAAACTATATTGATAATTAGTTATTGCTTGATTAAGGTCAACCTTACTTGAAAGGTCTTTAGCCTTTTTCTTACCTTTACGAATCAATATCAACAAATAATGATTAGTTAACGTAACGTGTTCCAGAATTTGTTCAATACTCCATCCCACACTTGGTTTGTAGCTAAGCAACTCTGAACTTAGATCAAACCATGGGAGGTAATCCCTCAATGTTAGTGAGAGTTCATCATCAATGAACTTAATGGCTTGCTATATCGCCATTGCTCTTCCTGCCTCTCCGCGTAGTTTCAGCTAACGTCTTATTCACGAACTCCATACCTCCGTTATAGCCTGTATCCGGAAGTAATTACCCTTTCCTCATCATACCACACTATAGAAGATAGTAGGCGATCCCAAACACTGTCCCACTGTGTTCGTCATCCTATTGTTGAACCGATAGTTTCGAAAAAAGAGAACGATAGGGGCCTGCACGCTAATGGTCTCAAGGTCATACCAAATCGTCCGCAAGGATACCGCGAACAGATCGGTCGACTCCTGCCCGGTCATCCTTTTGGAGCTCAGCAGATGCATCGCCCATGCAGCAGAGAGTATTCCCGACAGAGCACCCTCGCATTACGCTTGCTTGCCCTAGGCTCGGCAATAGGAAGCACCCAGCACACGCCGTTGCGGTCGGTTACGATGGCGAGTAACCCGCTAAACGGAGCTGCGTACACTTCCCTGTTGATCGTCCCGTCGGCCGCCAATTCCCCGTAGATCCTTCTGAATGCTTCCTCTGGCTCGATTCTATAGAAGACTCTCACGAAGTCGCCTCTCCGCACGGGCATCGCCGCCAGGGTGTCGGCAAACGTAAAGGTTACCCTCTCCACATGCAGGTCGTCCAGTTCCCTCTTCCCTTTGCTTGCGCAGAATCTCAATCTCTCCACCAAAATGTAATACACCCATCCTCAGGTCGATCTTCCAGAGTTATTAGCTCCTGTGACAAATGAAAAACTTTAGTGTTTAAATCGTATGTTTTATTTTTAACTTTTTTGAATTTTTGTTTATTTTAGGTGAAAAAATCGCTAAGACTTGTATCTTTGCCTTCCCCAACACTCAAATATTTAGCCGTCACTTATGATACGGTTCAGCTTAACGTGTCTATCGGCGAAAAAATCCGCCGCGGCGCTTAACTGTCGTCCTTTAATCCAAGGGCTCTGGCTCAAGCTTGTATCTTGCACAGAAGGCGTCCAAGTAATCGACGGCCTTTTGCTGGTAATTCAACTCGTAATTCCATTAGAATAACTACTTCTCAACCTGTATACTGGTATTAAAATCGCAAGGTAGGTGTAGGGCTTGATTATAGAGACGAATCGATTAGTTTTACGCGAATTTATTCCTGGGGATTTACAGGAAGTTCACAAATATGCTTCTGATGTGGAGGTTTGTAAATACTCCGACTGGGGACCAAACAGACTCGAGGACACAAAAGCATTCATCGAAGAAGTTGTTAAAGGACAAGGCATTCATCCAAGAAATCAATTTACTCTTGCAATTATCGTTAAAGAAACGAATGGATTAATCGGAGCTTGCAATTTAATAAGGGACAGATCTCAGGGGGAAATTGGTTATAGCATAAATCGCAACTATTGGGGATTTGGTTTTGCTACAGAGGCTGCTGAAGCAATGCTCGACTTTGGGTTTAATGAGCTGAATCCTCATCGTATCTATGCGACTTGTAGACCAAACAATGTGGGCTCTATTCGGGTTTTGGAGAAAATCGGCATGCGTATAGAAGGCCACTTACGAGAACATCGATTCTTCAAAGGAAAATGGCACGATTCATTTCTATACGCAATTTTACGTTCCGAAATGAAGAAATCAAGTGAAGAGTGAATATTAAGGCTTAACGGGGCTATCGGCGAAAAATTTGCATAGGCGCTTAACGGCCAACCTTCTTTACTCATTACAATTCAAGGCTGTCAAAAATGTCTCAGCAGCCTTCTTGAGCGTCTTCATCATTCATGATTTATTGACTAACACCTTACATATTTTCGTTTGAAGCCGAGCTGCCCTTTATCTATCGCCTTTTGAATATTAACGGAAGCGTTCAAAAACTTGCTTTTTGCAGTATCGCGATTGACTTCCACCGGGCCTACTTCCTTCGCGATCGCGACCGCCTTATCATGGAGCGGCAGATAGGATACTCCCACAGTGTACATGAAATTGTTCATCGCGTATTTCGTACGTTCAGGAGCATCATGAATCGTATTTTTAACAAGTTCCAACATATCGGCAATTTTCTCTTCGGAAAATTCACTATCCGGACGATTCCCGAGCAGCCAGCAGTAGCAGCTCCAGCCCGCCGACATTTTTAGCTCTATATCACTTGCAATCCATTTATCGGAAACCTTTTGCGCAATATCCGTTTCTGCCAAAGTTACGGCTACCACATAATCCGACAGCATATAAAAATAAGCACTATCCATCCACCGTTCAAAATCCGCCTCAGACATTGAATTAGTATCCGCGATCACCCCGGCAAAGTACATAGCATCGTAATTCCCTGTAGCATAGAGCTGCTCGGCCAATGGTTGATTGCGTTTTATTTTCCTGAAGATGGGCTTCATTTCACCTGTAGACACGCCAAAAAGTGGTTCGTGCGCGCCATTGGCTTGGTATATCTTCTTGGTGCGTTCCTTGCCGAGAGCTTCAAGCTCTTGCATGATCATTTCTAGATTCATGATTCGCACTTCCTTTTTATTGGTTTGTCGTTAGTGATTAAGCCGTCTTAACTTAAATATATCATAAAGCGGCCTAAATCCATGAAATCAGGACCAAGACCGCTTAATTTTGTCTAAACATGAAAACCTTTAAATCTTGTTTTCTGTTTGTATCTCTCGCTTCTCAAACCGGCTTTTAACGGTTCTTAGTCAGGACATCCGCCAAAACATCGACTTGTTTCATCGCGAAGATGGGATCGTTAAACAGAAATTGATCGAAGTCAATCCTATATACATGGTTGTTTTTGACGGCATCGAGATTTTTCCATAGCCCGCTAGCCATAAGCTTGTCAACAGAGTCTTGAGCGCTTGAAGCCGCGGCCACTATGAGATGATCGCCGACGTATTCCGGAATGGCTTCTTCTGTTATGTTCAGATAGGAGGATTCGTCGTCAATACCATTAATGACATCTTCGAGAACTTTCTCTTGCGGCTTTAATCCCCAATACGTGTACAAAATATTGCCTCCCATATTGCGATCCCGATAAATCATCCGAGCCTTCTCGCTCCGTACATTCAGAATCGTGAAAGTTTCGTCAGGGCCGAACATTTGCTTCACGCGCTTTTTAGTTTGAGCAATCTTATCCTCAAATTGAGTAATCCATTGTTTGGCCTCTTCTTGCTTGTTCAGCAAATCCCCAATCAACCGGATATCTTTCACCGGGTCCTGATTTGCCTCAAGGACGACGGTCGGCGCGATTTTATTGAAGCCCTCATACCCTCCGCTCGGCTCGAGATAAGCATCAATTAATATAATCAAATCCGGCTCCAGATTGGCAATCAACTCGAGATTAAGGGGAGCGCCCAAATCCACGACGCCGGTCGTATCCATTGTACTTTTGGAGTATTGCAAAATGTAAGTCGCAGCACCAAGCGGACGTACACCTAATGCCAACATATGTCCGAGATGGTAGGCGGTAACAACGCGTTTCGGCTTCGCTGGAATTTGTGTCTCGCCGTACTTATGCTTGTATATTCTAGTCGTGGAAGATGACTCAGTGCTTCCCTTGCTTTCCGATCTTACATTGTTGTTGCCCGCTTGGCAGGCGCTGATGAGCAGTGACAGGCATAGCATGACCAAGGCGGTCATTGAAGATTTTGGACGGTTGTTCGAAATCAATTGCATCTCTCCCTCGTCATGATAATCATTTTCATTTACATTATGATTATAGGAGAGTGGCATAGGTGGAACAATGGAGGATCGTGACGTATTTAATGGATTAAGATGGAGAGCGTTATTTTCGGACTCACGCTTGCGAGATTGAAGCGGCGAGACCCCGAACTGTTTTTTGAACAACCGGCTAAAGTAATACACATCCGAGTAACCGACGGATCGGGCAATTTCCCGTAGATTAAGCTGAGTGGTCAGTAAGTATTGTCGGGCTTGCTCCATTCGTATTCCGATAATATAATCGTTCGGGCTTTTGCCAGTCTCCGCCTTGAACAGTCTGTACATATAGCTACTGCTGCAGCCGAGCAGATCAGCCAATTGATCCATGGTTACGGCTTCGGTGTAATGCTCATGGATGTAACGCAGTGCGTACGCCACAAGATCCGAGGGGCTGCCCCTATCTTTGGAATTTTGCAATTGACTGAACAACTCATATATAAATTCAAACAGCATCGATTTCATTAGAACCTGGGCCAACACGCCGGACTGCTGCCATTCCTCGTACATTCGGCGAAATTGTCTGTGCACGAGTCCGGGTTCCGGAAGGATAACATGGTAGAATAGGCCGAATGGTTGTGCCTGTACGATCAATCTATTAGCGACAAAGCTTGCCATGGAAGTGGGCAGAACTGCCTTGTAGTAAACGAGATAAAAAGAAAATTCATGCTTGGCAGGCATTATATCCACATTCATCCCCTTGCCTGCGTGCAGTAGATGATGCCGCTTGAGATAACATTTACGTTCATCTATTCGCAAGTAAGCACTGCCGCTAACCACAAACAGAAAGATGTTCGCAGGAAGCTGATAGGAAAGCAGATCCTGCCCCTCCCACAGCACTTTATAACGAATATCCAATATACGGACAGCCGCCTGATTCCACAGCAGCATCTGCTCATCCCAATTCAATGCCTACACCTCACGATTGCCATTTGCAGAATTGGGGTTATTATAATTGATAATCATTCTCACATCAAGGGTCAACTAGAAATGCTGGAGTTCATCCCAGAGGAGCAGCATGGGCTAGAAGCCTCCATACTACCCCCTGTTCTGGTGCCCGTTTCAGTAATCGCGCGCTGTATCGAACCAGCGTTGAGCCATCTCCTCTGTTATAGGCTGGCCGATCAGGTGGTCAGACTGGCTTAGTTGCCATACCGCTTCACCAAGATCTTCTCGTTCAGTGGTTTCGATGCCTTTGAGGGTATTGAAGCGCACGGTGAAGGCGGTAATGGCTGCCTCGGCATCGGTAAAGCTGCGGGCCTGGGCCAAGGTTGCCTGTGCAACGTTGTAAGCTTCGTTAGCCAGCTTGGCCAGACGTTTAGGCCAGGACGAGAATGGACGGCCGAACTCGGTCGTCCACCACTCAGGCTTTCGCAACTGGCTTACTGAAGCATGGTCGGTCCACGGGCGGGTGTTAGCTCGTGTTTTCATTTGCTGCCTTAGACGCTTGCCCGTAATCTCTTCCACGTTATAGGCGATAAAACTGTCAAGCAACGGCCACGCGTCCAAGGGCGGCAAATCACTCAGATCAGGCATGAAGCGCAGCTCCAGATTCGTTAACTGGGCCTGATGAGCCAACAAGTCTAAGTCGCAGAAGTTACCCCACAAACTCAGTGATGTAAGATTTGGGAACCGGTTCAGACACTCCAGCGAGATGGGCTGTCCCAGCGGCGCGTTCCGGAGCGTCAGGCTCGTCACCTGGTGCAACTCACCCAGGTCGGGCAGCAAGAAAGGAACATCATTCTTGCGTCGGCTGGTGCGCGGCGCTAGTGTCAGAGAATATGGCATATCGCCAGTGGCCGAGAAGCGTGATAGATCGCCGGCCACACTCAGGCGGAAATATTCAAAAACCTGCCGCTTCGGAAGCATCAGGCGCAAACTCCCCCCGGACTGGTCCAGCTCGATATACAAGCCATGCAAATTGGACTGGATGGCGTCCGCCACCGTGTCTGCAGACAGGATCGGAGCCCACGCCATCTCTTCAATGGGGCGTTTCTGCGCCCAGTCGAAGAAGCCTGTGTCACTGCCTGTGTAGTGCAGAAATCGCGGCCACGGCGAGCCCGCCGGCGTGGTAAAGGCCTCAAATACGGTCCAATCGATGTGCGAATCAGGCGCGACGTGAAGGTCTGCTTTCTTGCCCAATTGCGACGGTCCAATGGAGAGGCTGCCCACACCGGGCTTTCTGACAAGAGTGTGACTTCGAGGACCTGTCAGGTCGATGGGATAACGACCAGCTTCTCTAATAGAACCAGCAGGAAGAGGAGCTTGGTTATCATTTGGCATTTCTATCATCCTTTCTTCTAAATGCCTGTGTACTGCTTTATGTGTCCCCACATCTCGGCACTTTGGATCTTAATAACAACATATCAAGTCATTTCGGCAAAATACAGAAATTGGCCCATGCCATGCGTGGCCTCTTTGACGGCAGGGCTCACATCTCAGAGCATGCACCCCTCGACTTTCCTCTTGTACACCAATCACACTTTACGAACCGCGAACCAAAGTTCGATATAGTTGAGGCCGTCTTTAGCGCCGTACATTTCGAAATCTATCCCGTCCACCTGCTCATAGCCGGCCGTCGGGAGCCATTCGGTGTAAAAGCGTTTGTATAGCGTTTCGATCGTTTCGCCGAACTGATCCCACGGATGCGGCTCCGACGGGAAAATCGCCCATGTATGCGCGGGAATACTCATCGAGGTGTATCCGTCCGTGTTGCTGCCTTCGTCTTTGAAGGCACACAGCATGTACGAGAACGTGTCCGGTCCGGTCTTCCGGTAGCTGCAGACCGCATGTACGGGATGCAAATCCCGACTGACGAACGATGGTAAATCGCCTGCACACGCTTCAAGTCGCTTCACATCGCCGTTCGCAAGGCTCTGCTCCCACAGCTTCGCCGGTGTCTGCGGCGCCTCCCCGCCCCCGTCGACGCGGAATACACCTTCAATGCCGAACACTTCAAAACTTTCCTTCGTTTCGATCCGATAATTCATCGCCTCTGCCCCTTTGATTGTGATAAGGAAGGACAGACGGGGGTAGGCTTTGAGCGCAATCCCCTCCTGACGGGCCATGGCCGGCGTGATCCCGTGCAGCGCATGGAACGCCCGCGCGAACGAGACTGGCGATTCGTAGCCGTACTTCAGCGCGACATCGATCACCTTCGCCGCCCCGCCGTGCTGTAGCTCCAGCGCGGCAAGCGTCAGCCGTCTCCGCCGAATGTACTCCGCCAGCGTCACGTCTGTAATGAACGAGAACATCCGTTGAAACTGATACGACGAACAGCAGGCCATGTGGGCCGCTTCCCTCAACTCGATCTCCCCAGTCAGGTTTGCTTCAATATAGTCTATCGCCCGATTCATCCGCTCCAGCCACTCCATCTCAGTCCCTCCTCTCGAATTCAAGTATAGGCGGGGCGGAAAATAGCTTCGCAACAATTTGTGCCAAAAGAAGTTGCTTCTCCTCAAATGTGCCGTAGTATTCTGCCCATTAGCTCAAAACCAGTTCGAGAAAATTTTGGCACATATATCATATTCGTGACCTAGTACCAAGACCCTTTTGGAAGGGTCATTTTCAGGAGGGTTACCGGCACGTTATCATAATCCCCAAATCTCATCTCGTCAAGAGATAATGTGAGAATGAGCGACATAGCGTGGGATCCCCCCTTATGCTTTCAAAATAAAAATGAATTTCCGAGTATGAAGAACGATATCGCTTTTTCCAATTCATTTGGTTTCACGTAAAATTTTCTTCAGGTCGAAGGGGAGATAAGGGATATACATACAAAGGACAGAGTGCAATGAAGTCAAGGTCATTACTAAAGAAAGGAGGAGAAACTGTATGAACAGAGTGGACAAAATCAGATTTATGCTCCTTTACGGTGAAGCACCTGAGACACAATGTTATGGGTACATGGAGTTGGATCGGAAAGGCAATATGATCGCGCTCTACAATAGGTATGGCGAGGAAATAGACATGTTCGGTGGACATGAATTTGTCGTAGTACGGACACTTGGCAAATTCGACGACGAAGACCGTGATCATTTTTATTCCTTGTTAGAAAGTGATGGTGTAGGATAATCTGCACGACAGGCTGGCGATTCAGTGTCAAGGCACTGCGAAAAAGCGCGGTTTTCTTGTCGGCGTGTCGCATCATCCATTTCACCGAGCGCTCAACTCTGCCGGGTGTGGTGGTTGGGGTTTTCTTGCCTCCGAGAGGCGATTCATTTCTATTCATGGCGAATCTGGCGTGTTGACGCGCCTGACACAAAAGCGCTCACGACAATGACGGTGATTTCGGCACCGACAAAGTACGTGAGCGCTGACCCTTTCGTTCCGCATTCGATGAACAAACTTTGGTTCTCCAGCAATTTCGTGCGCCATACGGACCCGGCATCGTCCCTCATTTTCAGCCTGATGTTGTATGTTTACGGTCACCACGCCGAAAAAATATGGTTCATGCCGAGAGAATATTTACTCATATTCATGGTGAATCTGGCGGAAAATTAGAAGACCTTTCATTCCTTTTGCCTGCATTTTGGTTATCTATAACGTCTAATTCCATCCCCCGGTTTCCGCTTTATCCCCAGACGTCAGGGACAGCACGTTTTTATTGGCATCCAATGTAGCTCTCATTACCGTTTGTTCTACCTTGGCGCCCTTTTCGGTCGTGTGGTACTTGACGAAGCGGTAATTTTTAGATTGGTCATCCCACTTCACTTCATATCCCGTAATGTCGATATTGAAGAACTTCTTGGCCACCGGAGCAATCACTTCTTTTGCATCTTTTTCCGTAATTTCTTTGTTGGTCGTTACCTTTTCCTTTATACGCGCCTTATCAATTGCATTGATTACCATATTTGACTTTGCATCTATCTCGACACTAACATCCCTGTCTCCCAGAAACCACCCGTCAGGGCTAAGTGTAGCCCCTTTAAAATTAATATCTTGATTTAAAACCGTTTTCACCGCTTCTTCCGCCGTTTTCAGCACTTTCGGTTCAAGTTCGTTCGCGTCAAATTTAATATTCGCGCTATATGCATGGAAATCAGTTTTGTTTTTCGAGAAGTTGTTACTTAGACTGACGCTAAAGTTTTTCCCATTAAATTGATACACTATATTGTCGTGAAATTTAGCCTTCTCGTCATCATAGTTTCGAAACATGTCCACTTCTTTTTCAAATTCATAGGTTTTGTTTGGATACAGCTTTTTTAGCTCTTGAAGGGCCTTATCCCGATCCTTTTTGCTGATTTTATCGATCGGGACCTTTCCGGTAACACTCCATACTTTACCATTTTTAGTCTCAAAGAAGATCCCATATTTTCCGTCTACCGATTCAACATTTGCAAACTCATTGTTCGAGTAATCATAAGTGATCTTGCCAACATCCTGCAACTTTATCTCTTTCCCCGCTAATTGCTTTAACACTTTTTGTAGCTTTGCGGCTACCGTTTTGTCGATCTGAAGCTTTTTCTTATCCGATTGCTGCTGCTCTTGCACAGTCTTGGCTCCTACAGGAACCGGGCCTGCCAGGGTAACTAACATACTGGATGCGATCATGGATGCCATAACTACTTTCTTAAAATTCATGATAAATCCTCCTCGTATTCTAAGAACAGTTACCGATTCTTTCGTGAATTGGAAATTTCTCTTAATTAATTTTTAAAGCTCTTTAAAAACTTCATGGTGTTACACTCTGCTGGAGGATGTAGCCCACTGTTGACGCGCCTGACACAAAAGCGCTCACGACAATGACAGTGATTTCGGCACCGACAACGTACGTGAGCGCTGACCATTTCGTTCCGCATTCGGATGAACAAACTTTGGTTCTCCAGCAATTTTTACGGTCACCACGCCGAAAAAATATGGTTCATGCCGAGAGACTATTTACTCATATTCATGGTGAATCTGGTGGAAATTAGAAGGAAGACCTTTCATTGTTTTTGCCTGCATTTTGGTTATCTATAACGTCTAATTCCATCCCCCGGTTGCCGCTTTATCCTCAGACGTCAGGGACACCACGTTTTTGTTGGCATCCAATGTAGCTCTCACTATCGTTAGTTCTATCTTGGCACCCTTCTCGGTCGTAAGGTTTTCGACGAAGCGGTAATTTTTAGATTCGTTATCCCACTTCACTTCATATCCCGTAATATCGATATTGAAGAACTTCTTGGCCATCGGAGCAATCACTTCTTTTGCCTCATTTGCCGTAATCTCTTTGTCGGTCGTTACCTTTTCCTTCATACGCGCCATATTAATTACATTAATTACCTTGTTTGACTTTACATCTATCTCGACTATAACATTCCTGTTATTCAGAGACCATCCGGCATGGCTAAGTGTAGCCCATTTAAAATTAATATCTTGATTTAAAACCGTTTTCACCGCTTCTTCCGCCGTTTTTAGCACTTTCGGTTCAAGTTCGTTCACGTCAATATTCGCGCTAACTGCTTTGAAATCAGTTTTGTTTTCCGTGAAGGAGTTACTTAGACCGACGCTAAAGTTTTTCCCATTAAACTGATACAATGTACTGTCGTGAAATTTAGCCTTCTCGTCATCATAGTTTCGAAACATGTCCACTTCTTTTTCAAATTCAAAGGTTTTGTTTGGAGATAGCTTTTTTAGCTCTTGAAGGGCCTTATCCTGATCCTTTTTGCTGATTTTATCGAGTGGGATCCTTTCGAAAACACTCCATACTTTACCATTTTTAGTCTCAAAGGAGATCCCATATTTTCCGTCTACCGATTCAACAGATGCATGCTCATTGTTCGAGTAATCATAAGTGATCTTGCCAACATCCTGCAACTTTATCTCTTTCCCCGCGAATTGCTTTAACACTTTTTGTAGCTTTGCGGCTACCGTTTCGTCGATCTGAAGCTTCTTCTTATCCGATTGCTGCTGCTCTTGCGCTGCCTCGGTAGCTTTTGAATCCTGCTCTACTTGCACGGAAGCCTTTTGCGGTACGCTCTTCTCCTTAGCATTCACCAACGTCACGCTACCAAGCGCGAGAATCATTCCCATCCCCAGAACGGACAGACGATAAGATTTTTTGTTGAATTGTTTGATCATCATAAGTCTCCTTTTCATTTCTTTATGTGTCGCGGACATGCCGGCAAGCCCCGGCTTATGATGGCTGCTTGAAATATGCTCCAGCACATGAATAATTGTTTGTCCGTATGCACTATTTTGCTTCGGGCGCATCCGGTCCAAGACGTATGCATCGCAGGCCATCTCCTGGTTCTGTCTTGCTTTATATACGGCAAGCCATATCAATGGATTAAACCAGTGGAGAATAAGGATGATGTGTATCACCCAATTCACTGCCACATCTCGCCGCTGAATATGTGCGAACTCATGCGCCAGAATATATTGAAGTTGCTCCTTCCGCAACGTGACGAGCAGTCTTGGCGAAATGACGACCGCAGGTTCACGAAAACCTACTACGGCAGGTCCGGGAATCCGTTCCGATGCTACAAACCGTACTTTACGATTTATACCCATTAGCTGCTTCGTCTCTTGAAACACTGCCGATAAAAATGGCGTTTCGATGGATCGGCCTGCACGCAGGGCCCGCTTTAATCGAAGCTGGTCGTATACCGTTTTCGAAGCAAGAAACAATACCCCAGCAAGCCATACCAGCATCAGCCCATTGGTAAATCCCTGTTGCTTGATCTTATTCCACCAGAGGCCGCGTTCCTGCACGGTTCCCGATTCATGGGATAGAGCAGGTATTTCCGAAATTCCGCTTGTTTCTGGTTTTAAATAGCGCTCACCATGAACCGCCGCCTCGCCTGCTCCCCCCGCTTCCTTCCAAACTGGGGGATCTTGGGTCATCTGATGAATTCCAGGCGCTACAGCCTTCAGAGACAAAACATTGTACAGACTAAGCGAAGATTCCGGCGCCCAAGGAAGCAGCAGACGAATCGCCACAGGTAGCCAAATCAAATATTTCCATCTAGCTTCCAGCTTGTTTTTTAATAGAAATTGCAGGGCCAGGACAAGTAGGACTAGGATGCCGGCCATAAATGATCCGCGGATCACCCAGCCAAAAAACGATAATAAGCTTTCATGTAATGTTGGACTCATCAGCTATCTCTCTTTTCCGGTCCGCCTGTGCGGTTTTCGTCAAATAAAGCCTTCAGATCCTCGATTTCCTGCACATTTAGCTTTTTATCCTCTAAAAAATTGGCCAGCATTGGCTTTAATGCACCACCATACAGCTTTTTCATAAAGGATGTGGTTTCAGACCGTAGATATTCCTGCTCGCTGATGATGGGGTAAAATAGCTGGGTGCGCTTCGAATCCTTTTCCAGCTTCGCCCCGGCCGCTTCCTTCTGCACCAGCCGACTGAGGAGTGTCCGGGTCGTATTCGGGCTCCAGCCCATTTTCTCTGCCATCTGCTTTACGACTTCGCCGGAAGGGCAACCCGGAATATTCCATAATACACGCATAATTTCCAATTCTGCGTCCGTAATCGGTGGTATTTGCTCCATGCATGTAACCTCCAAAGATAATTTGATCAGACTACGTATGTAGTTGCAAATCCATCCTACATCTGTAGTTTTATATTGTCAATATCTTTAAATAGAGAAAATTTTCTCGTTTGTTACATGCAAATGCGCCGGGTGGTCATCGTTAAAGAACCCTTACTTCTTAAGCTTCCTTTAAAGATTCCGCCTCTGCCACAAAGTTCACCGATGAACCCAGTAATATAGGACTGCTTAATGTCGCATGGCTACTTTTGATTTACGTTCATTTTGTATAGCTCCTCCCATATGATTATAACTACATTTGTAGTCTATGATTATATACTACAGTTGTAGTTATAAGATGTCAACACCTTTGTTACAAAGAAATTCCATCCTACTATGCACTTCAACACTCTGTGGAAGGATTCGATGCAGGGGCGAGACCAGTTGGCGTTCACTAATACACTTCTAGTTCACAACTGCGCGAAAATCCCCCTAAACCTGAGGGAAACAACCTAACTCCGAACACGAAAGCTTAAAATTATGATAGAAAATGACCGGATGAGCAGCAGCTATCCCGGTCATTTTTTTCAATATCTAAGCCAAAAGATGAAGTTCATTTAGGTCTATCACTAACTCGACTCTCCGCTAAGGTGAACGTAATGACGATCCGACAAACTGAAATTTAGTTTGTTGTCACATATCCAGCCTTTTTCTAATTTCGTTGTTTTTAATAGGGTAGATTCTTTCTATTGGTAAATTTTTGGAGTTTAGTTTTCCCTGCTTTCGCTGTACATTCCATTTCTTCACAAGCGGTGTCAAATCCTCAATGCGGTAAATTCCATCGGCCAGAAATTCTTTTAAAGTGGTTCCTTTTAGACCGACTTGAATTGCTGCACGATTTATGGAATTGCCATTCACATTTCTATCAGGATCCCATTGGCAATAAACTGTTGTTTCCTCAAATGCTTTTTCCCATTCAGTTGAACCTTTGTAAATCATTGAGTCTGGTGAAGTTAGCACCGCTTTCCTCAACAATTCATTAAATTTTTCCATATATACATCCAAAGCCAAAATACATTCCTGATTTTTCTTTGTTCCCCAATTCGACCGATACATCATCCACAAAAAGGAAGGTTTTATCCATGTCATGCGATTGAGATTAAAGTTTTCGCCAAAAGTCTGTAAGGCAACTGCTTCTTTTGCAATTACTGGATTATAAGCCTGATAAACCCGAATACATTGTCTATCGTATTGTGCAAATACCTCTTTTATATATTCCATAGTATCTCCCTAAATTCCGATTTGTCGCACTGCGTCTTATCTGCCTTATGTATAATGTGTCTATCCTATCAAAAAAGTCAAAATCGGCTAAACGCTTTTCCTCACTCTCGACAGCTTTCAACTTTTTCTTTGGTGGAGCTAGTACGCCGTCAATACTAAAATAGTGGCCAGCCGCGGCTTCGATGTATGGAAATGCGTCGTTTGCACCTCACAGATTAAGCGTTGAAGGCGTACTAGGCGGAATCCAACCCTTATTATAGTTTAACTCAAATCCAGAGTAGTCCATCCAAAATCATCAATCTTATTCCTGTAGATGCTGAACTCTTCCTCGGATTCAAATTCGATCTTGCATCGCGGCTCGCTGTATAGCCCAATAAAGGGCGGCTTTGCAGTTATATCCCTAACCCCAACGCATTTGCTTTTGCCTATAGCGTACATATCATCTTGTTTCATGCCTTCTCTACCCAGTTGTTGCTTCTTGTAGTTTTCATTGCATTGTTCGAATCGTAGTAGTTCTTCCTTTCCCGTATTGGAAATATACTTTATACCCTCGTTATCTATACAGGTAATGGCGTCCGCTTGGATTTTCATCATCAAAGTTCAACTCCTTCAAGTCACTGTAATCCACTGTCTTCATTCATTACTTTACTGGATTCGTAAAAAGTCCCACTACCTTGATGACCTCAACTTCTCCATTTTTCCGCGACCCTTCCATGAAAAACCAGCAACACACAGCACTCCACGTGTCTCAAGTATGGTTATACCCAAGCCCCAATCCACAGATTCAGTATCGCGAGATGGAAAACTTGCCTTCGATCACTTCAAGAGTAGTTTCCACCGCGGTGTTGCAAATTTTATCGGTTTCCTGCGTAACGTAGCATCGCCCCTCTGACACAATCAGCGAAGGCTGCAAATGCTTTGCTGCTGTACTGTCCTTTTCGGGTAACCAGCCTCGTTGTCACGAAACGATAACGTTCGGGGACCGAATGCACTCTTAATTGTTCGTCTTTCTCAGGAATGACTAATTCGGTCATAAGCGTATAACCGATGCCTGCTC
The DNA here is from genome assembly GCF_900100345.1 of Paenibacillus tianmuensis. Taxonomy (GTDB): domain Bacteria; phylum Bacillota; class Bacilli; order Paenibacillales; family NBRC-103111; genus Paenibacillus_G; species Paenibacillus_G tianmuensis. Next base: position 67,653 of record NZ_FMTT01000025.1, read on the forward strand.
GTACGCATTTCAGCATCGTATCCAGCGTGCTCACCTCAATCATATTTACGGACGATACCCCTTGGCCTTGGAGCCAATCCACGCTTGCGGCGCGCAACGGGCAACCCTTCGGAAAAACGACCCAAGCCGCATTCTCAACGTCGGGAGGTGCGGCTATTCCATTAGCGTTCGTCAAGAGCAGCACCTCTTCCAGAATCTCATAAGCGACCTTTAGCGAAGATAGATCGAATTCACCTGTGAAGAAAGCTCCGTCCAACTCGCGGCTCAGCACCTTCTCGTAATTTTGCGGCGATGTTCCGTTGACGAGAGACAACGCTACTTCAGGGTGCTTTTTTTGAAAATCGGATAACGCTCGTATAAAAGGGGCGGTGGACGCAATGGTCTCCACAACGCCGATCGTGAGCGGACCGCTCGGATATTCAGGTTCTTGGATGGACACTATCGCCTCCTCGAGCTTAAACAGAATATCGGAGGCATATTGGCTGAAGACAAGCCCTTTCTCGGTCGGCAAGACGCCTTTCGAAGTTCTGTGGAAAAGCTGGACTCCGAGCTCCAGCTCCATTTTACGAACTCGCATCGTGATGTTCGATTGAACATACTGCAGCTTCTCCGCTGCGCGGGTGATACTGCCCTCTTGTATGATAGCCATGAATACTTTAAGATCGGTTAACTCCACTCGGGAACCTCCGTTCGTTGGTAATAACATCAATAATATTGATGCCACTATCTATAATGATCATTTTACTATATGAAATTGTCCGTTTACAATCAAACCTAGAAATAGATCGTGCGGTGGAGATCAAGAGTACTGACACCGTAACAACGAGGAGGAATTTCAATATGGGTAACTATTCTCATCTTTTTTCAACATTTCAATTGGGTTCGCTGCGCTTGCCGAATAGGTCCGTGCTTTCTCCGATGACGCGGACGAGCGCAGAGCCCTCTGGGCTCGCGAATGAGCGTATGGCCCGGTATTATGCTCGTTTTGCAAAAGGGGGGTTTGGCCTCATTATTACGGAAGGCCTCTATCCGGATGCGATAAGCAGCCAAAGTTATAAGAACCAGCCCGGCCTAGCAAATGAAGCGCAAGCTGAATCCTGGATTCCTGTAATCCGAGCTGTTCAAGGCGCAGGAGGCAAGATTGTTGCGCAGCTAATGCATGCAGGCGCACTAGTCCAGCATGACGGATTTACACCGATCGCTCCATCCGCCGTGAAGCCCTTAGGCACGATGCTGGAAGATCACGGCGGGAGCGGTGAGTTTGCCGTACCGAGAGCCATGTCCATTGAGGAAATCCGCAGCGTGATCGAGAGTTTCGCGCAAGCTGCATTTCGCGCTAAGAAAGTCGGATTTGACGGAGTCGAAGTCCATGCAGCGAACGGCTACCTGCTTGATCAATTCATCACCGATTACACAAATCTTAGAACCGATGAGTATGGCGGCTCAACGGAGCGACGTGTCCGCATTATCGTGGAAGTCCTGAGAGCTATTCGCGCCGCTGTGGGCCCTGACTTCATGGTCGGCGTCCGCATCTCCCAGGGTAAAGTAAACGATTTTCATCACAAATGGGCTGGCGGAGAGATGGATGCCCGGATTATTTTCGAACATTTAGCAACGGCTGCTCCCGATTACATTCATAAAGCGTTTGCCCCGGCTTTTGCGGAGGGCGGGCCTACACTTGCCAAGTTGGCCAAACAATATAGCGGCCTTCCTGTCATAGCCAACGGCAAATTAGGTCAACCGGACAAAGCGGAATCTCTCTTAGAGAATGATCATGCGGATCTTGTAGCAATCGGTACGAGCGCTCTGGTCAATCCAGACTGGGTGAACAAAGTACGGGTAGGCCGTGCGCTGCTTCCATTCGACCATCATTTTCTGCTGCCAATCGCAACGCTTAAAGAGGAAGAGGTTGGCGTATAGGAACCATCTATCGCCGGAATAGATGAGAAGAAGAGTAATGCCAATTATGAAAAGATGGCTGTGCAGGGCTAATCCTGCACAGCCATTTCTCGATTTCGGGTGATTCGCCGTTACTTATGATACGGTTTAGCTTAACGGGTCTATCGGCGAAAAATTCGCCTAAGTGTGAAGCGCGGCGGCATTGCTGGCCTCAAAAGCAACTTGCGTTTTCCAGTCCGCAAGCTCTGCAACGTGGAGTTTACCGAACTACGGAACCTATACAATATGGAGGCTGGGCGAATGGGATGGGAGGAAGCACGGAACCACTTCGATAGGCTTTATGGCACTCAGGCTACTGACAATGTTTTAACTCAAAGTACTTCAACTTTGAATACATCGCCATGGGGCCTGTACGCCCTTGCGATGTATTTTTTATTGTCCAAAGTCAACACGGAGTCAACGCTTCGCTTCAACATTTTCAGCGCAGGATGAATCGAGCGTTCGCTCGTATTCGTCCCGATCAAAAGTTTGACCACCCGAATACCGGCCTCAACATCTTGCGCATCCAATAAGCGATTATCGTCCCTGGGGTCCATGAACTGGGATTCTGCAAGTACTCCATGTATTGATCGTTGATCGTATAAGTCCAAGTGGAAGTAGGGCTCTTCAGCCCAAACTTTTCCCACATCGCCGGATCATTCGAACCTCCGAGCTTTACGAGCATATTTGACGACTCTCTATTTATTTTAGCCGGAATTTGCTCGTATGCTTGGATGATTTGCACATGAAATTCGTCGATCGGATTGCGGTTAGTAAGGCTCGTCAAATGGATGCTTTCGCGAATGTAAGAAACGTATGCCAGATGGTCAGCCCAGAACTTGTCGATATAATAAAGCCGTACACGCTGCTCCGAAGGGCTCATCGGCGTCTCGCCTTTCAAAATTCCGAGCCGTTCCTCGTATAGAATACGCCGCTGTTCCTCCACCATATCCGAATAACGGTTCAGTTCCTGGCGGATATGGAAGTTCTGGCCCATAATAACGCGCTGAATATGCGCAATTTTGCTGTGGAGCACCGACTCCTCTAGAGCATCATCCTGCCTGAGATCGCGATAGGCGGGCGAAATCACTTTATCGATGCCGAACCGAAGCATCAACTCGTCCTCCAAGCTTACGAAAAATACGGAAGCTCCCGGGTCGCCTTGGCGGCCAGAACGCCCACGCAGTTGGTCGTCGATCCGCACGCTTTCGTGCGCATGCGTACCAATCACGTACAACCCGCCCAGCTTGGCGACAACTTCTGCTTGCGTGGGGTTGCCGCCGCCGAGCCGAATGTCGACGCCGCGTCCCGCCATATTCGTAGACACCGTCACTGCGCCGATTTCTCCCGCTTTGGCGATGATTTCGGCTTCTTTTGCGTCGTTTTTCGCATTCAGAACATGGCAAGGTACGTTAGCAACCGCTAGCGCCTCCGCCAGCATGTCAGACTCCTCTACGCTTGACGTACCAATGAGAATCGGACGTCCCGTCGCATGGACGGACGAGATTTCTTGTACAAGCGCCTTAAGTTTGGCTTCTTTATGGGTATAAATCCGATGCGGATGGTCGATCCGTATGTTTAGCCGGTTCGGCGGAATTTGCACGACCTGCAGCTCATAAATATCTTTGAATTCCATTGCGGAAGCGTGCGCGGTAGCCGTCATTCCGCAAATCTTCGGATACAGGCTAAGGAAGTGTTGAAGGGTGATCGTACCGAGAATTTTCCCGCCGGCTTTCGACTGTAGCCCTTCTTTGGCCGCAAGCGCGGCTTGGAGCCCGTCCGGCAAATGCCTGTTCTCCGCCACGCGGCCGGTATATTCGTCGATCAGCTCGATTTTACCGTCCCGGACGATGTAATCGACGTCTTTTTTCAATAACGATTCCACATGCAGCGCGCAATTTAATGACGTTAACAAATGACTATTATCGCTTTCGTACAAATTGCCGCATCCCAGCAGCGATTCCGCTTTCGCTGAGCCCGCTTCATTTAAATAAACGTTCCGCTTGAACTCGTCGAAGTCGTAATGCTCATCTTGCTCGAGCTGCCTAGCCACCTCTGCGAAACGAATGCCGTCGTTGCCGGAAGAGCCCGGCTCGCCGGCGATGACTAGCGGCACTCGCGCTTCGTCGAGAAGTAATGAATCCGCTTCGTCGACGATGACGTAGTGGAAAGGACGATGCACGGTATCGGCTTCGTTTAGTGCGATCGTGTCGCGCAAATAATCAAATCCTGCCTCTTTGGCCGTAACATAGGTTATATCCGCGGCGTACGCTTCCTGTTTCTCGGACAAGCTCATGCCTGCTTGAACCGCGTTTACCGTTAACCCGAGGAAACGATAGATCGGGCCCATCCACTCCGCATCTCGATTTGCCAAATAATCATTAAAAGTCAGCACATGAACGCCTTCGCCGGTTAGCGCATGTAGATAGGCAGGCATAACAGCAGAGAGCGTTTTTCCTTCGCCGGTATGCTGCTCGATCAAAAATCCCTCGTGCAGAGCGATGGCAGCCATGATCTGGACATCGTAGGGCTGTAATCCGAGCGTTCTCTTCGCTGCCTCGCAGACTAACGCATAAGCATCGACAAGCAGCTCGTCCAAAGGCGTACCCGATTTTGCTTCCTTTTTCAGCCGGAGAGATTCCGCTTGCAGCTGCTTTTCGTCCCATGCTTCCAAATTCCGCTTCCTGATGAGCTCCGCTTTGTCCCGATAGCCTTTCAGCTTATTCTGGATATCTCGGTCTTTGAATTTTTGCATCCACTTGACGGCTAAATTCATCGGAATTTGATCCCTCCTCGGTAGAAATACGCGATTCTATAGTGGCTAAAGTAGAAATAAACTCTATAACAATAGCGAGGTTTGGAATCGTATTCCCATCCGCATTCCGGAACGTGCCGTCCGCCGAATACGTGTAGATCTGGTTTTTTCCTACTCATCCTTTAACCGTCGTTGATACAAAACAACAGACACAATCGTTAATACAACCGTCCATATCAAAGTAATGAGGAGGGGTTTTAATAAATCTCCCGTCGTAAAGCCTATATTGTGTATTTTTAGCAAATACACAAGTTGACTGCTTGGTACGTACTCCAGCACTTTGAAGATCGGAAAATCTTTCACTAGTAACGCTCCCCATGGTGCACCAGTGAATACGATCGCCACAGGAATTATAGATAATGATGTTTCAAGCAACGTCTTGGAGAATAAACCACATATCGTCCCGGCTGCTGTGTATAGAATGATCGAAAGAATGATTACTGCCACAAACACCCATATACTAGCTGGCTCATAGCCAAATATATACGTAGCAATAGCCAGAACAACAGCAGACATTACAAAGACTAAAGTACTTTTACCGATTAAAACATCCATGGTCGTGGCCGGAGTCATCATTAATGATCGTAAAGTGTTACGCTCCTTTTCTTCCGCAATCAAGCATGCTTGTGCTAAACTCGTTAGTATCACAAACGAAGTATTTAGAACAAAACCGAAAGCTCCGGGCAAAGACGGGCCTACACCTCGAAGAAGAAATGCGAAGATAATTGGAAAAAGCACAATAATAGAGATCGCATAATTGCGTGAAAACTCTTTGTAATCCTTCACAAATATCGCTCGAGCACGTTTTAATGAGATACTCATAGTAACTCACTTCCTGTCATTTTAATAAAGATATCACCTAGACTTGGCTCTTTCGTTTCTATTCGATCAATTAACCCTCGTTTCATCCAATCGGCTATTTGATCAGCCGTTCCCTCATCTATCGGGAGCTCGTATGCTTCCCCATTGATTAAGTCAACACAAACTACGTTTTCTCGATGTTGTTTTTTAAGTTCCTTTGGTGAGCCGATGGTTTGGATTTGTCCTTGATACAGAATCGCTACACGGTTACATATCAATTCGGCCTCAGCCATATCATGCGTAGTTAAAAAAATCGTTGTCCCTTTCTCATTTAAGTAGCGTAAGCCTTTATAAATATGTGCTGAGTTTACCGGATCTAAAGCCGAAGTAGGTTCATCTAAAAATAATAATTCTGGCTCATGGATAATCGCGCATGCCAACATGACACGCTGACGCATCCCTTTCGATAAGAGATTGACTTTCTTTTTGCGCTCTCCGCTTAAGTTTACAAACTGCAGCACCTTATCGATCGAAGATCTGGGAAGATCATATAATTGGCGATACAGCTCTAGATTTTCCTCAATAGTTAATCTCTCATATAGACCACTGTTATCCGTCAAAATGCCAAAGCGCATCTTCTGTGCAGACTGATTCATCATCTCCGCTGGCTGGTTAAATATACTTGCCTGTCCACTTGTCGGATTTAATTGCGCAGTTAAAATCTTTATTAATGTTGTTTTTCCTGAACCACTCGGACCTAGGAAACCAAAAATTTCCCCTTTCGGAATGGAAAAAGACACATCTGCTAACGCATCCTTATTTCCAAATCTCTTTCGAATATGTTCTACATGGATAACATCCATTAACGCCACTTCCTTAGAGTTGATGGCTTAAATATATAAAGAATGCATGCTTCCAGCCATCAAAACCCGCCGAAATGTAGCTGTTAACGCCTGAATGGTACCATTGAATGCTTGATTGGTTCGACATTATTACCCCGGAAATTAAATGTTAAGTAGTGCCTTTAATTCATGCAATTTTGAACGAGATAACGGAACCACGGCATCTTTACCTATATTTAATCGCAAGCTGTAGCTATTCTTCGTCCATGTAATAATCTCTCTTACTTTTTGCAGATTAACGATGTAGGATCGATGACACCTAAAAAACCCGAAATTTAACAATCTCTGCTCGAGCTCGGTTAGCGTCAAAGCACAGTCATAATTTTCCCCATCCGCATGAACAAGGATCGAACCATCTATACTTTCTATAAAATCGATTTCAGGCGGATTAAATAAAATCACTTTGTCATTTCTTTTCGTATAAATCTTCTGCAAGGTTATATTGGCCCGATCTTGTTCCTGCACTTCCTGCTTATCCTCTTCTGAGTCCCGAATATCCAATTGATGAAATCCGGACTCGTTCAATCGATAAATGGCATCACAGGAAATAATGGCATCCTCCAAATTCGAAGTTAAAATTAAAATCTGCTTTTCTTTCGAAAGGTCATCTAAAATCCGTTTAAAATGACGACGATCTTGCTCTTCCAAGTAAAAATAGGGTTCCTCCAGTACAAGTGTAGGCTGATGCGCAAAAAAGACACGCAGCAATGTCACATACATCCTTTTCGATGAGCTTAGATCCTTGATTTTTACCTTCCGTTCTTCTTTTAAAGCAAAATAATCCATTAACGAAGCGACACGCTCATTCCTCTCCGTTACTTTGATTAGAAAAGTGATTAGCTCTTCCACCGTTAAACGCATATACTCGCCTTGTTGAGCTCGAAATAAATAATATTGGGAATGATTCACTAATTGATTCATTAAAAGCTGCTTTCGCTTCAAGTCCGTTATAATGCCAATCGATTGGTTCGATGTCATATTTAATTCGATCTTCGGTAGAAATAACTCCCCATCATCATACACTGGTTGAAATTGCATGCCGTCCTCCTGGTCAGTGCCGCTATAGGATATATATAACAATTATAATGTTAGGATACTTTTTTGTCAGTTTCTATCGAAAAATATAACGGCATGTCTTCTCTAAGCCATATCAGTATATATTTTGACCACAGAATAGATATCAACAATGCATAGGTCGGGAACATACGATGATAGGGGATTTTTCATGCAACAACGCATTCAATATTTGGATCGGCTCATTCACTCGCGGTAGATCATAAACGTATCTTTGAGGCGGTATTCAAACCCATGCCCCGCAAGGAAAGCCGCAAAAAAACTTGCCCTTATTTATGATACGGTTCCCCGTATCGCTGTAACCGCGAATTTTTATAGGGATCTAAGACAACAATTGCCTGGCTTGTGGAGCAGGCAAACGTCAAAACCCTTCAGCCCTCGAGAGAAACTTCATTTTAAAGAGCTTGCATATTGGCTCGAATTGCTGTATTATGAGAGGATCTGGTCAACGTTAAAGATCACAATACTTAGTTATACTATCGCGGGGTGGAGCAGCCCGGTAGCTCGTCGGGCTCATAACCCGAAGGCCGCAGGTTCAAATCCTGCCCCCGCAACCAACTTACAATTCTAGCTCGGCATATATATCAAAATGCCTTTAACCCGCTGAACGTGGATTAAAGGCATTTTTGCGTTATCATATAATTTCATGGCTCCTTGGGCAATAGGAGCTCAGTCTATTATTTGTATAACACCTTATCTACATTGTACTTAGCCTTATATTCGTTGATAATGTACGTCTCGTATATTTCTCTATGGACGGGATCCTCGACTAAACAAACCTCGATTCTGATCACTTCCTCCCGCTTCTCTTTGATGATCGATACCGTATCCTCGAAATGCTTCTTGATTCGGGGTCTTAGCTTCCGGGCCTTGCCAACGAATAGGAGTTCATCCTTATCATTGTAGAACATAAAAATCCCCGCTTTATCTCTTGGAATCAGAATGAAATCCGTAAACCCGTAAATATGGCTTAATTCAGGGGCCTTCTGTTTGTAAATCGTGACATCCGGAGTCGGAATCGTTATTTGTATCATGAACATTCACTCTCTCTTCTGCGTCATTGTTATTTTCGGTTCGCCTCATGTACCTTCAGCAGCTTGCCTTTGATCGTCGTATCCTTCATCTTATCAAGAACGAGGCACCCTTTGCCATTGAGGATATCCACGTAGGAGGCGTTATCCTCTATCGTGATAATCCCGATGTCATCCGCCGATACCCCGTCAATCTTAGCAATGGTGCCGACGAAGTCTACCGCTCTGATCTTCTTTTTCTTCCCCCCGTTAAAATAGAGCTTCAGAACTTCCTGATTCGAACGGGAGCTCCGGTCCTTCTTGACGGTTCGCCGGTTCCTTATCTTCGCTTCAAAAGCAGGACTGGTACGTGCGATCGCTTCTTTGGAAGGGTTGTCTCTCTTGGGAATCTCGAACCCGATATATCGCTCGACGTTGGCAACGAATTTCTCTTCGGTCGGCGTGGCGAAGGAAATCGCTGTCCCCGAATGTCCGGCCCTTCCCGTTCGACCGGTCCGATGGACATAGCTTTCGTTCTCTTGCGGAAAATCATAGTTGATGACATGGCTGATGTTCTCGATATCGATCCCTCTCGCGGCGACATCCGTCGCGATCATATAGCGGAGTTCCCCTTGTTTGAACGCATTCATCATCTTCGTGCGATCGTCCTGCTCCATTCCCCCATGGATTTTGCCGCAGGGGTATCCGTGCTTGTTTAATTCGTTAAACACGACTTCAACCCTAATCTTCGTTCGGCAAAAGATAATGCAGCTATCCGGATTCTCGACGATAGTGACGTCCCTGAGCAGATTCAGCTTGTTCTCGTCCCTGACCGAATAAATCGAATGCTCGATTTGGCTTGTCGTTCTAGCCTCGCTCTTCACCTCAATGTCCAATGGATAATTCATATACTTATGGCATAAATTCTCCACGTCCTTGGGCAAGGTCGCCGAGAACAACATGGTCATTCGATTCTGAGGCAGCTCGCGGATAATCTTCTCCACGTGCTCGATAAAACCCATATTCAGCATCTCATCGGCTTCATCGATCACAAGAAACTTTATTTGCTCCAAGTCGATCGTCTGCCTCTCTATATGATCGATTAACCGCCCCGGCGTGCCTACGATGACGTGATTTCTCTGCTGCAGTTGCACCTTCTGCCTGGCAAAAGGCTGCTTGCCATAAATAGAGGTTGCCTTTATTCTTTTATATCTGCCGATATTCATGATGTCCTGCTTAACTTGATCGGCAAGCTCGCGAGTTGGCGTTAAGATCAGGGCCTGCGGCCGATTCTCTTCCCATTCCAACATCTCGCAGATCGGAATGCCATAAGCCGCGGTCTTCCCGCTTCCCGTATGGGACTTGACGGTCATATCCTTACGCTCAAGCGCAATGGGGATCACCTTGCTTTGAACTTCCGTTGGTTGTTGATACCCCAAGCTATCTAAAGAACGGGTAATTTCCTCGCTTAACTTATAATCTTTAAAGCCTTGCTCACTCATAAGTAAACCCCTTTTATATAAGAAACAACGAATTTCTATATTGTCGAGTCTAGGTTTCGCAAAAAAGAAAAAGCTGCTCCTAACGTATTAGGAGCAGCCTCGCTTTAGCTTACTAAACTTTTGTGACGTTCTCAGCTTGCGGTCCGCGATTACCTTGGACCACGTTGAACTGAACTCGTTGACCTTCATCCAACGATTTGTAACCATCACCCTGAATCGCGCTAAAATGGACAAAAACGTCATTCCCACCTTCAACTTCAATAAAACCGAAGCCCTTTTCACTGTTGAACCATTTAACTGTACCTGTTTGCATATTGTTACCTCCAAAATAATTTTAACATGATCATTTTTTATAAAAAAAATCACACATTGGAAATATTTTCATTATATAATGAGACCCTCTTCAATATGTGAATTGGTTTCAACTTATATAAATCTGTACCAGATTAACACAACCATTTCGAAAAGGCAATCAATTGGGGAACATCAGTATTACACTCCGTATATTTAGTGAAACCGCTGCCCGTCTGGATTCGCAAAGAAGAGGTTTTTGTGTCGATTTAGTAACCACCTGTCTTCATGTCATCCCTAGCTTCACCGTGCTTACTTGCCAGCTTTCTTCCGCCGTCTCCGGCGGCGGCTACCGGAGACGGCGGTGCTTCCTTCCTTCCCGGCAGAGTCGCTCCGATCAGCGCCGCCGCTATGGACGCGGGTGCTGTCTCCGGACGTCGCCGGAGCAGTCTCCGTAATCGCCATCGGATACAAATGATCCCCGATCACCGGAATCCTCTGCTTAGTCAGCTTCTCGATATCCTTTAGATAAGGAATCTCCTCGTACTCACAAAACGAGATCGCGACTCCGCTTAAGCCCGCCCGTCCGGTGCGGCCGATCCGATGCACATACGTCTCCGGGATATTCGGCAAATTGTAGTTGATGACATGCGACAGCTCATCAATGTCGATACCACGGGCCGCGATGTCCGTCGCTACCAACAAGCGGGTCGCACCGCTCTTGAAGTTCTTCAGCGCCGTTTGGCGGGCGTTCTGCGACTTGTTGCCGTGAATCGCCTGCGCTGTAATCTTCACCTTCATCAAACCGCTTACCAGTCGATCCGCTCCGTGTTTCGTACGAGTGAATACGAGCGCGCTCGTAATCGACTTATCCCGCAGCAGATCGATCAGCAACGGGAGCTTATTTGGCTTGTCCACGAAGTAGAGCCTCTGCTTGATCCGCTCCGCCGTCGAGGAAACCGGTGTAATCTCGATTTTCATAGGATTCGTCAGCAGCAGGTCTACCAAAGACGTGATCTCGGGCGGCATCGTTGCCGAAAAGAACAACGTCTGCCGCTTAGCAGGCAACTTAGCGATAATTCGCCTCATATCATGTATGAAGCCCATGTCGAGCATCCGGTCGGCTTCATCAAGCACCAGAATCTGCACGCGAGTCAGATCGACGAACCCTTGGTTCATCAGGTCAATCAACCTGCCCGGTGTTGCGATCAGAATGTCCATGCCTTCCTCCAGTGCCTGCTCCTGTGCTCTCTGCGGGACGCCGCCCACGATCACTGCGCTGCGCAGATTCGTGAAACGTCCGTAAGATTTGATGTTGTCAGAAATCTGAATAGCCAGCTCCCGGGTAGGCGTCAGGATAAGCGAACGAATGACGCGCTTGCCCTTCGTGAGGTCCCGCTGCGTACTCAGCAGCTGGATGATCGGCAGCAAAAACGCTGCTGTCTTTCCGGTCCCCGTCTGGGCGCATCCGAACAAGTCACGGCCAGCCAGCACGGATGGGATTGCCTGCTCCTGTATGGGTGTGGGCTGCTTATAATTTTCCTTGGCCAGCGCTTTGAGAATGGGGGGAATCAACTGCAATTGTTCAAATGTCATAAGATCTCCTTATTCATGTCGACGTACATCTCGAAATCGAAATGATCGTACCGGTTGGTTTCTTCTTATCCTTCGCGGCTCAAAACCGAAATCAGTTCTTGACGAACTAAGCTGAGGCTAAAAAAAATGGAAAAACATCTGCTAATCCTGTATTGTTGTAAGTCCGACCAAACAACAAAAGGAATAAACAGATGCAAACCCAGTATATCAATGAAATGCTCAACTTGCCAGAGCTAAAAATAAACCAAGTTCTGTCCATCAACGCCGATGAACTTCACATAGAAGCTGAACCGCTGTGCGACAAACAATGCTGCCCCTGCTGTGGATCGGATCAAGCTGTCATTCGCAAGGGAAGCAATAACATACGGATCGTCCGGCATCTGTCCGTGTTTGAGAAGAAAACTTATTTGCATGTACCGTCCACTCGCCTGTTATGTACGCGCTGCAAAGCTGGGTTTGTATGGATGTACGAATTTGTCGGACCGAAGCAGCGCTACAGCAGACTTTTCCGGTCCCATACCGCTGAACAAGCATTCGGTTCTACAGCAGCGCATAGCGCCCGCATGCAGCAAGCGCCAGTCAGCACCGTGCAACGCATTCATAACGAGGCGGTTCCGGTTGAGTACGAACGGATCTGTGAGCAAGTGTGGGAAGAAGCCAAAGAAACGGCTGACCTGGTTTTAGGCGTCGATGATTTTGCAATCAAGAAGGGTCATGCGTATAACACCGGTATTCACAACCTCAAAGGCGAGACGATGTTGGATCTGTTGCCGGGTCGAAAGCTGGAAGAACTGCGGTCGTATGCCCAAGAGCACCCCGATTTCCTTTTGCTTAACCCGAAAGCCGTGGTCTTGAACTTGGCCCGAGCTTATCATACTTGGATCAGTGAGTGTTTTCCGAATGCGATTCGCATCGCGGACCGTTTTCACGTTCACGGTTATGTGATTGAAAGTGTACAGGAAGTTCGTAAAACGGTCCAAAACACCCTGTCATCACGGGCTAAGGCGCATCTGAAAGCCAATCATCGCTTGTTGAACCCGCCAGCCGAGTCGCTAGGCGAAGAAAGTAAAAAACGGTGGGAAGCGCTGCTGAACTACTCCCCTCTGCTTCGAAGCGTATGGGAGTGGAAAGAAGCATTCACGACCTGGTATGACTGCTCGCCGGACTTGGCCATTGCCAGACTGGGATTTGAACGTTGGTGTGAGCAAGGTGATCGAATCGACCACGCCGCGGTTCGAAGCGCCCTCAAGACGATGCGCAATTGGAAAGAGGAGATCGTGAACTACCATCATTGCCGCTGGACAAACGCAACGGTAGAAGGTCGACACAATCGTATAAAAGCTTTTCAGCGCCGCCATTACTTCACACGAAATCGCAGTCGCTATAAAGCTGGCATTCTCATCGAATGTAACCGCCATCGGATATTGGGCTAGCAGTCAAGCACTGATTTTGAGGTTGAGCCACCTTCGCTAGGAAAATAGATGAAAAATCGAAAGCTTCAGCTTGCGCAGTTAGTGCCTTGGGCATCGAACAGAGAGCGTCCCTATGTATAGCAAAGTAAACTGTTTGTTGCTTTTTACCTTCTGCACTTCTTGTTTCATTTTTTTCACTAGTATCAGTTAGTACGACTTTCTCAATAAAATCCCTTCCCCAGTCGACTAACTTTTTATGCCCACTATAAATTTCGCCTAATTTAGTATGTTCATTCCAAATATTGGTTCTGTAAAACTCTTTTATTGTATTGTTGACGTTGGTGCTATTGAAGCTCTTACTACTGGATAAATATATACTTTTTCAGGCCTGTTGATTAGCCACTAAATGGTAGAAGAAAGGCGAATGGTAGTACATCGTCAGGAACGATGGTTCTTTACCTTAACGGGTCTATCGGCAAAAAACGGGGATTAACTAAGTATCTCACAATCATTCTTAGAGAATGTGAGATACTCCCGGTGCTCCTTATTTACAAAGGTATTAAACTGAAACGAAAAAAGATTTTATACTTGTTCCAATGTGGCTGCTGCCTCAACATTTAATAAAGGTGAAAATAATTCATCATAAACATCCCCTATACCAATTGCCTGTTCAAAATTAGAAATCGAAGCGAAAATCTTAGTTGTGGGTTCTTTGAGATCGTATATATTTGTTAATTATGCTCTTAGTCACGCCTGTTGATTAACCAAAATAAGGAAATTGAAAATTGAAAAAAGGACGCTCTTTCTGTAAAATCGTTTGCACCATACAACACGATTAGAAAGAGGCGACCTCATGAAAAAGTCTACCACGTTCACCAAGTTAGTTCAAACGCTATTGACCGAAGAAGATGTGAAGCAAATTTTGCAAGAATTGAAATACGAAGATACAGCCAGCAAGTTTACAGCCAGTCAGCTTCTATTATTCTTTATGCACGCTGCCTTAGGACAGTGGGACAGCTATCGGTCTGGTGTAGGAAAAGCAGTCACCAGCGGTCTTATTCGCGTTTGCTATTCCTCTTTTTCTTCCAAAG